>NZ_JADB01000045.1 GCF_000518165.1 Bartonella elizabethae F9251 = ATCC 49927 | reverse complement strand
CATATTTAGCGAGATTTTGCTCTTCATCTTCACAGACAACTAATAAAATTTCATGAGAATTTATAAGCACTGGTTTGTTCACAACTACCTCCATAGAGCCTATTGGCAACCGTTATTTTATAGGATATGAGGTAAAATATTTCATCATTTATGAAAAATGTCAATAATAAAATTCAGAAAATATGAAATTTAAATAAGATGTAGGTTAATTATGGATAAGTTAACGTTAGAAAAACTTTGGAATTGTGGAGATAAAAAAGTGATGGCTGCTATTATTTTTTGTTTGAAGAACAAGAATTCTGAAGAATCGTTAAAACAGCTCTCTGAACTTCAGGCTTTGCTTGATAATATAATTGAATAAACTGTTCAGATTCTTTGATCAGAAAAGGGGGGATTTCACCAAAAAAATCAATAATCTCTATTAATTCACTTGCTTTTATTGATCTGTTTGTAGCTGAATCACTTAACATACTAGTTAAGGTAGATGGTAACACTCCCAAATGCTTGGCTAGCATTTTCTTACTACCATGACCATTTTTAGCCAATTGCGTATTAAGCCATACCTTTAATTGATCTGATTCCATAAAATACAAGCTCTTTCATATAAAATGAAAAATCAATAAAAAAAATATGAAATTTTATCTTGATAAAATTCAGAAAATATGAAATTTTATCATTATGAAAAAAGAACCTGCGTATACCATAATAAAATATTTAGGGGGTGCTGTTAATGTTTCACGCATTTTACAGAAATGTAAAGGCGCTGTTTATCGTATCACTTATTCTAAGGAAAAAGGCGGCGCTAATGGATTATTCCCTTCGATTTATCAAGCGCAATTATTAAATTACGCGCGTGAACATGGGATAGATTTACGTCCAGAAGATTTTTTTTATCCAGAGCGCTTACAGACATTAATGCAAGAGCAGCGCCCCCCAATTACGAAAATTAGCAAGAGCATCGGTGTTGAGAACACCGGCGAGACTTTACAGCCTTAAGGAGATCAGAATGAGTTTAAATGAAATTTTATCAATAGCAATTTTTGCAATGTTACTTATCGACGCCGTGATGTTTGGTTTTGCTT
>NZ_JADB01000044.1 GCF_000518165.1 Bartonella elizabethae F9251 = ATCC 49927 | reverse complement strand
CATATTTAGCGAGATTTTGCTCTTCATCTTCACAGACAACTAATAAAATTTCATGAGAATTTATAAGCACTGGTTTGTTCACAACTACCTCCATACAGCCTATTGGCAACGGTTGGTTTTTAAGATATGGAGATGAATATATGTAAAAAGTGCAAGTATCAACATAAAAATGTAAAAAGTGCATATTTATGTTAGGTATATTTTTTTAAAAAATGCACTATCCACAATTTATGGAGATACAAAATGCAAATCGCAGAACAAGATTCTAACATTTTACAAGGGTTTTCTCAGAAAGAAAAAGAAACTATTACTTATCTTTTGATTGCCTTAAAAACTCAATATATAAAATCACAGATTTCTTGTTTTCTTCAGAAAGATCACGATAAAAATTCATCAATTCTTGATCAACATCATTGAAGAAATTTGGGGGGGGCTCGTTAAAAAACTCAGCTATTTTAACTAATTCCCCAATACTTATGCTTCTTGATTTTCCATTTTTGTAAGGATTAATCATTCTGCTTATAGTGGATTGATGGATTCCTAGGTAGGCGGCTAGTTCTATTTGTGCACCGTGTCCACGTTCGTCTAATTTTTTTTCTAGCCATTGCTGGATACTTTTTTCAATATTGCTACTCATAATCTAATTATTATCCCTAAAAATACGTAAAATGCAAAAATGCAAAAGGTGCATTTTTTGTTGACATATGTAAAAAGTGCAATTATTTATTGCGCTGTTATGGAGATTACATATGGCTTCGAGAACAATTATAAAATATCTAGGTGGTTTCAAAACTGTAGCAGCCATAGTGCAAAGAGATGCGTCATCTGTTTCTAGATGGCGTGCTCTTATACCAGCAAAGCACCAACAAAAATTATTAAATTACGCACGTGACCATGGGATAGATTTACGTCCAGAAGATTTTTTTTATCCAGAGCGCTTACAGACATTAATGCAAGAGCAGCGCCCCCCAATTACGAAAATTTGCAAGAGCAGCGGTGTTGAGAACACCGGCGAGACTTTGCAGCCTTAAGGAGATCAGAATGAGTTTAAATGAAATTTTATCAATAGCAATTTTTGCAATGTTACTTATCGACGCCGTGATGTTTGGTTTTGCTT
>NZ_JADB01000043.1 GCF_000518165.1 Bartonella elizabethae F9251 = ATCC 49927 | reverse complement strand
TCCATACATAACGTGTTTTATAAGATTGTTTTTTTCCGAAAATGAAGAAAAGAAGAGTGTATAGGATATGATGGAAACAATACTTAAATGGATAAGTGCATTGGACACTACTGTCATTGCTATTTTTAATGGAATTTTCCTTTTTTGGTTTAGAAAAAAAGACTTAGAAAGAATAGATAAACAATTTAAGTATCTTGAAGACCAAAATGAAATAGCAAAAAAACACCTCTCTGTTTTATTGTCTGAAAAAAAAATGAGAGAATTAGGATCCAAACTACAAGTATATAATGTATATAGAGGAGTACATGATCTAGGTCCAAAATATCCTAATGATATAGAAATTAACATGGGATTAGTCCTCTATAATTCTACAAAACAAATAATTAAAATAAATAGCATCAGGATAGCAGAAAACAGCTCATTTCAATTTATTGAAGCATACTATCTTGACTCTCCTCTTCACATTCAAAAGTTTGCGAGAGAAAAAAATGCATTTAAAATCATCATACAAAACTCAAAACATATTGATTTAATAAACCCCATATTACGACCAGAGCCGAAAGACTTTTTTGATCTGTTTAGTATGAATGGTGACAGTGAATTTTCGATCATTTTAACATTGAATCCTGAACAACCACAAATCAGAAAACCTATAACCATTATAGTTGAACACACCGCTCCTAATAATCCAGAAGAAACGCTTGAAGCTACTTTTTGTCTTGGATTTTTTCGCTGGACAGAAGAACAGAACAGCGATTTTTGGAATAGATTCAAAGATTAGTATTATTATACAATTACATCCATATTTCCAAAGCTTGTCACTTTAAATTCCTTTTTATTTATTTCTAAAATTATTAAAGATAGAAATCATCAAAAAGAAGATAATTTTTTGATGATCTTTTCTTGCTCGTGTATTATTTTATCTTTTTCCATTATCTCATCTCTTAATTGTTGTGTTTTTTTATAGAAGTAATAAACGTGATAGAGTGCCACTACGTTACAAATTATTAATGTGATATATTTAGACAAATATTGAATTTCTTCTGGACTCATCCCTCTCACCTCACTTACTTTTCTTCTTATTCTTCTGAGTTGGCTTGTTTACAGATGCATCACGCTGCTTAAGCTCTTGTGTAAGCTTTTCAAT
>NZ_JADB01000042.1 GCF_000518165.1 Bartonella elizabethae F9251 = ATCC 49927 | reverse complement strand
TATCGGTTTGTTTTAAAGCAAAGGGTAAGAATGTTGGAGCGACAACAATTGCTTTGAATGCGTTAGGAGGAAAGCCGGTTTATAAGGCGACAGAATTAGGCATGAGTGCTTTATTAGGAGGCGAGATACAAAAGGGGTGCATTTATCGTTTGGTTTATCGGGATGATGCTTGGCATGTTTTAAATCCTACCCCCTTGCCTTTATTACAAGATTCGAAGACTTCGGTTTATCCTACTGGTACGATAGGGATTTTTGGGATGCAGGTTTTGCCAGAAGGCTGGTTAGTCTGTGATGGGGCGGCTTATTTGCGTAGTGATTATCCAGCACTTTATGAAGCGATAAGAACAAGATGGGGTGGCAGTGATAGTTGGACGAAGTTTAATGTTCCCGATTTGCGTGGCGTGTTTTTGCGGGGTGTTGATGATGACCGCGAGATAGACCGTTTTCGTTATCTTGGCACATTACAACATGACGCTATGAGAAAGCATGATCATGGAGGTCACTCGGTTACGGTTTTGAATGATGCCAATGAGGAAGAGAATTGGTATGGAAATATGATGATTATCTGGGGGTATATGCTCAATGAGAAGCAAAGGGAAAAGCTTGCCGAACGTTTGGGTGTGCGTGCAGAGGATATACGGTTGCATCATGGGCTTGCTTTTCCCCATTCTCATCTTCAGATGCGTGATGTTGTTTGGGCTCGTTCAGGTGTCAGTGAGACGCGTCCGATTAATATGAGTGTTGTGTTTGGGATTAAGACGTGAGGTCAAGATGTCAACGATTTACGATTGGTCCTTAACGGCATCTGAGAATGGTGGAGCAGATAGCTTAATTAATTGGTCAGAAGGACAGCACCCTAACACGGTCAATAATAGCGCGCGTTTTATGATGCAAAGGGTCAGAGAGTATTTATCGGATACGGGGGGTGTGATTGAAGGGATTGTTACGGTTAATCAAGAACAAAAGACCAGTGGAATACGTCTTCAAAGTCAATCTCAGTTTTTAGCGTATAAGAATGGGATATCGGTTTGTTTTAAAGCGAGAGGTAAGAATGTTGGAGCGACCACGATTGCTTTGGATAATTTGGCTGCTAAGCCCGTTTATAAGGGGACAGAAAGCGGTTTATTAGCCTTATCGGGAGGCGAAATCCAAGAGGGGTGTCTTTATACTGTTATATATGATGAAGAGATAAGTGGTTGGCAAATTCTCAATCCAACAAGAGAGAAAGTTTCTTCTTTAAAACGCCTACCGTCTGGTTTTATCGGTCCTTTTGCAATGGAGCGTTTGCCGGAAGG
>NZ_JADB01000041.1 GCF_000518165.1 Bartonella elizabethae F9251 = ATCC 49927 | reverse complement strand
TCTTTTTGTTTGTATCTATCAAAAAGTAGTTTTGGATTGGTTTTGGAATCAAAAGCCGTGTCTTCAAAGGACGCGGCTTTCTTTTTTGCTATAAACCAGCCCCCCGCCCCTTATTTACGCTGCTTTGTTTTCACTCTTGTCATTACTACAAACATCATGACAAATCCTTTGCTTGCCATTAATAACGGCATTGCCATAAATTTTTACACCCTCTGCAATAATAGACCTTTTGGAAACGCACGCATCATCATAAATTTCTACTTTTTCATAAATACGAGCATTCTCATAAACACGGGCATTCCCATAAATCTTGACATCTTTATAAACAGCCGCTTTCCCATAAACCCTAGCATTATTAAAAATATGAACATTCTCATCTATATAAGCAGACCCTGATACTTTTGCATTCCCATAAACAAAGCCCTTTACATAAGCACTATGCCAAACCTTTGCATCGTCATAAATTTTTGCCTCTATAGAAATAAAGGCTTTGCCATAAACCACGGCATTGTCACAAACTTGACCACAAATTTTTGCGTTCCCATAGACCCTAGCATTATCACTAACTACGCACTTGCCATAAACCCACCCCTTGCCACGAAACCACATGCTACCACTCACACTAGCATTATCATAAATATGGACATTGCCATAAACATGGGTATCACTCCCGTAAACTTTAGCTTTATCACGAACTATAGCATTCCCATAAACTTTAGCATTTTGAGCAACAATGGCTTCATTACGTACCTTTGCATTTTCACTAACAACAGCATTCATAGCAACTATAGCATCATCATAAACCCAGCAATTGCCTTCATGAGAGAGATTGCTTTCCTTTTCGATAAAGCCCCCTAAATCCCCCGCCTTTATATCATCAAAATCCCTTAAAGCACGAATGCGATAAAAGTTTCTAGGTTGATGAGTTTCAGTATCCTTAACTTCTTTTGTTTCACCTGTAAATTCGTATTTTTTTGCGAACTCTCTATTTTTAAAAGAGCCATTATCATCTGTAATAAAAAAAGAAGATTCTTGTTTTTTAACTGTAGCAGTCATGCTTGTTTTCCTTGTGATTATTAGTTTTTAATTGACAGCCCATAAGGGAGTCGGGCGCTAAAAACACGGTCACAAGTCCGCCGCTATACTTTTCCCTCGCGAAGGGTATTGTATGGTATAGCTACACCCGACAAAATCATCATACGCCATTCAAAGCATAAAAGACAGCCAGTATTTTAAGAAATGGGAGAAACCTTATCGTGGTTTATCCGCTTGTGATTTAGTGTTTTTTAAGCACTTGTCGACTTTCTAAACCAGCCATTCCTTAAAGTCAATACGTATTTTTTATTTTTTTCACTTTTTTTCATTTTGATGCTTACCTAATTGAATATCAACGGCTTTTGCTAGCTCTCTATCCATCTCTTCACAAGACAATGGATAACCCCATTCACCATCATTCGTTATCTCACAAATCAACTGATCATCTTTGGTACGTTTTTTGATTTTCACATTAACCTCATCTATTAAACCTTCATAATTCAATACGCTTTTTGGCAAATTACCACCGTATATCCAAGCTTTCACTTGCGCCTTCGTGCTGTAATCAACTTTCAAAGGCATATCTTGATCATGATACTGACCACCTTCAAATTCTTC
>NZ_JADB01000040.1 GCF_000518165.1 Bartonella elizabethae F9251 = ATCC 49927 | reverse complement strand
ATGCCTCTAAACGCAAGCCTTCCCATTGTTTGATAAGCTCTAATCCTTCCTTTGATATCTTTCTCATCTCAATCCTCCATAAAAAAAGCCCCACATCAGTGGGGCTAAATAAAATGATCTTCTAACCAGTCTAGCGTTAATATGATAAATAAAGCGGATCACTACATCCACGGGCGCCTATTTTTTCATCTTAATCATAACGAGAATGCGCAAAGTTCCGCGCAAATTCACCATTACTAGCATCACCAGACCAATCGCCTCCTCCCAACATAACATTTACGTCTACACGTAAACTGCTGCTTTGTTCCCCTGTATGCCATTTAGTCACTGGATAACAACCAGACAAAAATTGCCACACGTAACCGCAACCATCCTCACAACCGATATACGAGATCATACGACGATTGGCTGTATCAACGTGTCCTCCAGACGTTTTGGGAGAAGGCGCTTTATTGCCTATAATACTGGTTCCAGAATTGATTCCATACATGCAAGACGCGAACTCATCACTCGTCAAAAATCTCTTATTAACAGACGAAAAATCCACGTGATGGTCAGAATAGCTACGATTGCTTGTAATTGGAACACCATAGGCAGACTTCGTATTTTCATCTGTCCCTGATTGAAGATAAATATCAACCCAAATATTCTTCCACGGATCGTAAACCATTCCCTCTGGATCACTTCTGGGACGGTGATTTAAACACCAAACAGAATCAGGGAGAATATCCCCCGCTTGATAACCCGATAACGGATGATCTTCAATCTCTCCAACATCTGCACAAAGCGTATGAAATCCACCGATTTTTTCAGAATTATCCTCTGTATAACCATCAGGAGCCGTTGGATTGTCCGAAATACTAAAGCTAATCTCATCATCATCAGTGAGGGTTGGCATAATGTAAATATAATAATCTTTTCCAGCTTCAAGAGGTTGTATAATAGGGAGACTCATACCCATTGTAAGACGGTGCAAGGTGTACCTATTCCCATGCTCTTCACCATGATAACAGCGAAAAAATGCCCCGTTGTTGATTATAATACCTCTTCTTTTTTGCAAATCCGCTTCAAGAATTCTTTGTGGTTGAACAAAACGCGCACTCTCTGAAAAATCAGTGGAAAGAGAATTCACATTGACTTGAAGTTTGGAAATACTATCACTGTTACTCTCTGCCTTCTCTTGCACTTGTGTCAATGCATTTTTCGCTTCTTCCGCAGCTGTCTTCGCAAGACTTGCCTCTTGTTTGGCTTCTTCTGATAAATTTTTAGAGCTAGAGGCGGTTTGGCTTGCCTGATCACTCGTAGATTTTGCTTCATCAACTATTGTTTCTAAGCCTTCTGCTTTAGATTTCGCATCATTAGCTTCTTTTAGCGCTTGCTCTACTTTCTCTGTTACACTATCTGCTGCACTTTTCGCAGATTCCGCCAAACCCTTAGCTTCTGAAGCTGTTTGCAATGCTTGTTCGCCTGTGCCTTTTGCTTCTTCTAATTTCTCCTTGGCTTCTCTTGCTTCTGTTAAAGCTGTCTCTACTGACTTTTCTACTTGGGATACTCTTTTTGTCAGTTCTGTAACTGAATCCGTCGCCCGTTCCGATAAACCTTTTGCCTCTTTCGCCATATCCTTGGCATCATCAGCTGTCTGTTTGGCTCCATCAGCCTTAAG
>NZ_JADB01000039.1 GCF_000518165.1 Bartonella elizabethae F9251 = ATCC 49927 | reverse complement strand
TGGACCGTACAGTAGCATTTTTATTTTCAATGTGGTTTTTATCATAAAAATCTAAAATCGCTCTGTACGGTACTTTTTTAGCTGTTTAAACCCATATCTACTCTCAAAACAATCAGCACTTTTCACTATTTTGCTGTTTTTTCAAATGCAACTAAATACGATTTCATTATGTTGCAAATGAACTGATAGGCTCTATATTTCTGAGATATTTTACCAAGGTGTCTGATAGTGGTTCACAACATGTGATTGTACATAGTTCTTTCATTTCTAATTCTGCGTGTTTATTCATTACCAATCCATATTTTGGATGCGTAATCCAATTGTACCAAGCCTTTTGCCAATCGCGTTCATGAGCATTTCGACATGGGTTGGCTTTTGAAAAGCGTACAAATTTTTCATATTCTGATAACGCTTCATCATGCGTTAATCCTTGATCGATTGCGTATTGCAAATCGGGTTTGAAATTTTCTAACATGCTTTCAACTTCTTGTTTTTCCCTCATTTTCTTGTCTTTCTCAAAAAAGTTTGCTTTCTCTGGAAAATAAGCAGGCATTATCTTGTCAACGATTTCTGAAAGTTGTTTGCCAACCTTTTTACCTTTTCGTGGTGGCAATTTCTCAATCATTGCTTCGTTACTTTGCCATCGATTATTAGCTTCGTTTGAAATGTTGTTATTTTGCTCGTGAATGATTGGTTGTTTAGTTTCTATCGTTTTGATTTCTTCTGATTGAACATCATCACACTCGATTGGCTCGTCAACAAAATCGTTTGTTTCTAAATTTTCAAATTCAATTTCTCTTTTTGATAAAATAATATTTTTATTTTTTTTGTTATTGTTATTGTTAATGTTAATGTTATTGTTAATAGCATCATTAAGCATTGCTTGTGCATTGCTTGTAGCATCCTTAGCATCATCATCACTGTTATCTTTATTTTTATCCCATCTTGCCTTCGCTGCCTTTTGTGCTCTTTCTGAAAACTTACTTAAATTTTCATTTGAGTTATTGAGTTCTTCCTCAACTTGTAAACTCCACAAACGACCATCTTCTGAAAAAACAATGTGTCCAGTTTCTAATAAAAGATCTAATGCTTTCTGAAATCTTTTAACTGAGCAACCAGCCAATAAAGACAATACTCGAAAATTATTCTTAAGCGGTTCTCCAGTGCGAAGCATTTGAAATCGCAACTTCACATATATAAAACCTTCAAAAGCGGGCAAATGCGCAAGATCAAGAAGCCACTTGTCTGCAAAAAGCCTCGTCCATGGCAACTTAGTTGACATGTATTGCCTCCTCTCTTTTCTTACTCCATCTCATATGCGCTGCTTTTGAAGCTCTTTCTGAAAATTTACTGATGCTATAATCAAAAGCTAATGACCTATGCCATAAGTTCCCATTCTCTAAACGCGTGATGTAACCCATGCTTATTAAAGTCTCTAATGTCTTTTGAAACGTTCTTACTGAACACCCACACCAACTTGATAAATAAGATGCATTATTGATAAGAGGCGCTTTCTTATCATTCATAAGCAACACAAGGGTTGTATAAACTGCCTTCTCTGTTGCTTTTAAACCCATAAGCTCTTTTAAAAACTGATCTGAATTAAACTTTACACATTCCACTTTGTTACTGGGCATCGCTATAAGATCTCCCTCTCTTTAATTAAATGTAAAATCGCTAAAGCATCCGCTTCGTTATCATCACAAGGCGCGTGTCCTTTTGCACGCATCGCCTCTATAATCTCTTCTTTCGACGCATTCCCCTTGCCCGTCGTCACTTTCTTAATTGTACAAACCGGTATCCCCTCATACGGTATCTCATGAT
>NZ_JADB01000038.1 GCF_000518165.1 Bartonella elizabethae F9251 = ATCC 49927 | reverse complement strand
CTCATGTCTTCGGTTTCATAATAGGGGCTTGTTTGACCCGTTAAACGCTCTGTAATGAGTTTGATTTTGTAGTCTTCATATTTGCTTGTAGGAGTTCCCTTTGCTGTTTTACTGATAACGTTATAAACGTTTGATGCGGTGACTTTACCTAAACGAGCTTGAAACCATTCTGCTGTTCTTTGTTCCATTTCACACCGCCCTTTGTTGTTCATGAGACGTTGGAGCATATTCGATATCTTGGATATGAATATATTCGGCATTTTGTATAGAGGCGTCTGTTTGCTTTTGTTGTGGGAGAGATTGTAGAGCTCTTTCTATTTGAAAGTTTTTTCTTCTTTTCAACAGTCCCAAAACTTCTTGCGCTTTTTTACAAGACAAATCTTTTAGATTTTTTACCTTCGCGTAAAAGAGAAGATTATTTTCATCTGTTCCAGTTTCTTCAATTAGCCCTTTTATCTGTTCAAGCATGTCATAAGAAATAAGTTCTACTTGTGTGATGTTATTAATACGTTTAGCTTCGTCTTCTTCATAAATACCGGACAAACCAAAAGCGTAGCGTGCACATTGTATAGTGGCTTTATGACGTAACATGCGTGCTGGGTATTTTTTCCAAGCTTCACTTTTTTCTTGTAGGCATTCTTTTAAATGTTCGGTGACTTCGACAGGGTTTGTAATGCCTTTGAGATGAATGGCATATTTAATGGCAATGATCCCACCATCTTTATCAAGTTGATCTTGAAAGGTCATGCCATCAAAGTCCGGATTAGACTTAATGATCTTAATCCAACCATCAATAGAGACAACGGGTATCATGCCGCCGCCCGTTTTAGGGATTATATAGATCTCTTTAGTTAGAGGATTGAGACCGTACTTATTTGCAATAAAAAGAAAAATAGCAAATTCTTCATCAGTGATTTTTTCGGCATTTTTATCACTAGTACAAGTTTTTTTAAGAGCTTTTTTAAATTCTGAAGGAGAAAACCCATATTTTGTTGCCATAGTGTCTAATGGTAAATCTTTCATTCTTATTTCCTTACATTTACGTGCAACTCACCCGTGGCGTGAATCACGCATGTGTTAAAGTTGTTTGGTTTGCTAGAAAGGAATGATATCCTTTTTTGAAGAACCGCCGTTTTGGGCTGTCATAGTTTTTTTACAAGCTTTTGAATTATCATAAATTTTTGTATTGCCATAAATTCTTGAATCGGCATAAATAATGACATCTCCATAAATTTGTGTGTGTCCAAAAATATCACCACCATCTATTTTGGCGTTATTATAAATTTTGGCATTGCCAAAAACCTCGGCAGAATAACGAACTTGTGCGTTATCATAAACCTTAGCACTATCGTAAATCTTGGCACAGCAATACGCTTTGGCATCATTATAAATCCAACAATCGTTTTCATGGCTTAAATTATCTTCATATTCTATGAAACCGCCAAGATCACCTTTTTTAACATCTCCAAAATCTTTTAACGCACGTATACGGAAAAGATTAATGTATCCATCAACTTCGATTGTCTCATTAGTAAGTTCGTATTTCTTTTCCATGATTACCCCCTACCTTAAACAGTATTGTTACCGGATTCTTCTGTATTTCTGGGTACTTGGTCGCTGTCACAAATGATGTTATTACCAGACATAAGGGCAAAAATCTCGGTACGACCAAAAATAGCAGTTTTTCCACGAAGCCACGCTTTATGATAAACATTGGCACGACCAAAAACCTTAGCTTCTTCAAAAACTAGCGCTTCATCAAAAATCTTTGCATTGCCAAAAACCCAAGCTTTATTAAAAACTTTGGCATCACCAGAAACCTTGGCATTGCCATTAACCATGGCATCACCAAAAATCTGTGCCTGACCATGAACCCTAGCATAATCACCAACCCAACAATTGCCCTCATGGCTTAGGTTGTCTTCATTTTCAATAAATCCACCTAGATCACCTTTTTTAACATCTCCAAAGTCTCTCAATGCTCTAATTCGGTGAAGTGTTTTTCTACCAACTTTGATTGTCTCATCAGTAAGTTCGTACTTCTTTTCCATGATTACCCCCTACCTTAAAACGATGTCGTTTTCGGGTTCTTTTGTATTTCCAGTTACTTTGGCATCCCCATAAATAGAGTTATTGCCAGAAACCCATGCAC
>NZ_JADB01000037.1 GCF_000518165.1 Bartonella elizabethae F9251 = ATCC 49927 | reverse complement strand
TTTCTTCAAAACTTTCTCTTCATGGGGATGTTAGTTATCAGCATGGGCTTAAAAAAGTTGGCTTTTCTGGTGCGAGTTTCTCTGCTGGATTGCGCTATCATTTTTAGCTATACATAAACTATATAGTAACTTATATATAAGTATATAATGTTATATTAAGTAAAAATGGCTCTTTAGTTTTATATTTATTGTATTTTAGGAATTTTGTTTACTTAAATATATATTTTATTCTTCAATGAAGACAAGTAGGGGAATAGGAGTCGAGAAGCGTTATGGTTTATGTATTTCAAAGACATGTATTTTTATGTAAGTTTACAACAGCTGTTCTTTATTTTCTACAGGTTACTTATGTGAGTGCTGCAGGAGCTTTAAATGATTTAGGAGATGCCTTTTATAAATGCGATGATAGAAAAATGCACTTTCTCGCAAATAAAGTTTATTACTTAAAAAGTTCTCAGGAGGAGTCTGCTAGTTTTGCACCTATTGCAGCTCTCTATGTAGAAAAACCAGGCACTATTGTTCATGCATCTCAGGTAACCGTTTATGGTGATAATCCAGATAAAATATCTGCCTATGGAGCATACGCAAGAAATGGTGGGAGACTTAATCTAACCGCCGCAGATTTTAAGTATATACCTGCTCTTCGTGCTCAAAATGCCGTTATTAGTATGACAGTAGGAGAAATTAAAGGAACATCACATGCTGTTTATGCATGGGGGAGAGAGACCGATATTTCTTTAGTGAGCGTGAATATCGATATTGAGCCTGATAATTTGAATGTAAAAGGGGTCGGTATTATGAGTGGCTTTGATGCAATGGTTAGAATGTCAGATGGTACTATTAATTTTAACCAGATTGGCTCATTTTCAACGCAGTTTGGGGGGCGCTATCTTCTCGAGAATATGGGGATTATAGGACAGGGGAGAAGAGAGGAAGCGAGAACAGATGATGATGGTCCTATGGGGGTATTGCCGGAAGCTTTTGAGGTTTTTCAAGGAGGGGATGTTTATTTGAAAAACGGTTTTTTTCAGCTTAACTCTATGCATGCATTCTTGATTAAAAATTTTTCAGGTTATGTTGGTGATAATGGCAAGATAATTCAAAAATATGTTTCACCGAATGGCTTTAAAAATACAAACATTAAGATAGAAAAAAACAATATTTCTGTGAAAGGAGAGGGGGCATATGGTCTGTATTTTAGTGTTTTAACTCCAGAAGAGCTTGCTAAAATGTCGGGACAACGCGAGGGTGAAAAACTTTTAAAAAGCAAAACAGTCATTACCGGGAAGGCGTTTGTTTCCTTATCAAAGACGGATATGACAGTTCCAGATGAAGTTGCAATTTATGCGAAGGGAAATAAAGACTATCAAGTAAAAGGCACTCTTGAATTATCAGATGAAACAAAGATTTCTGGTGATTTGTTGCTAAAAGCTGAAAATAATGCTTCTCTATTGGTGAAAGCGAATTTTTCTTTTCTTACAGGAGGGACGCGTGTTGACGATAAATCAACTCTTGATTTAGAGTTAAGTCGTTACTCAAAATGGTATATTACCAAAAGTAAATACAACGGTTTACAGGAATCTGTTTCATCACTTTCTTCTTTAAGTCTTTCCAATAGTACACTGATCTTTGATGATGGAGATATATCAAATGGGTATCAAATCTTGCGCATTGGGAGAAAAATAGGCATAGAAGCAGAAGATAAAACTCTGGCATCAAAAGATAAAAAAGTCTACAGCGCTGAGGGAAATGCTCAGATTAGGTTGAGTGCATTTTTGAGTGATGAGGGTTTGTTTGATTCCCAAAAAACCGATCGTATATTGATTTCTGGTGATGTCGTGGGAACGACATTCATTCAGGTACAAAGTTTTCCAAAAATTGCAAAAAAAGAAGTCTATCAGGGAAGAAATCAAAGTATTTCGCTCATTCAAGTTGCTGGAAAAGCGCAGGCAGGTTCTTTTCGACTTACCAATGGTTATGATGGTTATGCTACGGTGAAAGGTTTTCCTTATCAATATCGTATTCGTGGTTATGGTCCAGGTTCGCCCTTTGGAGAAGCGGATGCTAGGCAAAGATTAGTGGAGGGTGAGGGAGATTTTTGGGATTTCCGTCTTGAAGGGATTTATCTTCATTCTGGATTGGGTTCTTATCATGGTCCATTTGGTAAACCTGCTTCGTTTTCATTATCTCATCCTTTAGACTCTCCCCCTCCCGATTCACTTCCTAC
>NZ_JADB01000036.1 GCF_000518165.1 Bartonella elizabethae F9251 = ATCC 49927 | reverse complement strand
ATTTTGTAGTCTTCATATTTGCTTGTAGGAGTCCCCTTTGCTGTTTTACTGATAACGTTGTAAATATTTGAAGCGGTGACTTTACCTAATCGTGCTTGAAACCATTCTGCTGATCTTTGTTCCATTTCACACCGCCCTTTGTTGTTCATGAGACGTTGGAGCATATTCGATATCTTGGATATGAATATATTCGGCATCTTGTATAGAGGCGTATATTTGCTCTTGTTGTGGGTGAGATTGTTCTGCTTTAGGATTTAACCTCTCTTGCAAAATTCTAATAACTATTTGTGCTTTTTCATCAGGAATATCTTCAAGGCTCTCGACTTGAGCATACTTAAGTATCCTTGCTTCTTCTGCACCAGTTTGTTCTATAAGATTTTTGAGTTCATTGATGTGCTGCGGACAATCTTTTTCAATAGGTTTATTTCCATCATTATCATCTTCTTTGCTTGCGACATTAAGAAGCATGCCTAAGAGATATCTGCGTGCATAAGTGATTGTAGAACCAACAGATTGAGTGCTATTTTTGCTACCTTGTCCATCAATTGGAAACGTTCCTTGTGTTGATATTTCATTTCCCGTTGTATGTCTCAAAGTCATTTCTACGGTTATGCCACTTGAATTCTGCTCTTTGATACGAGAAAACAAGACGAAATGGTGTTTTTCAAGAGGTTCTTTGATTGCATCAATATACTTATCAAGTGTTGCATATTTACTCTTGGTATGGGTATTAGTCTCGTTTTTATGTATTGTTTTATATTCCTTTTGCGCAGCGCAAAGATCACGGACAAAATTTTGGCGCTCTTGTCGTTCTATCTCCTTATCGCGTAATTCGAGAAGACGTTCGAGACGATTCAGATCGACATCGTTTTCTAAAGCTCTGTTTAAAATGCGGTCCATAGCCGTTGTTTGATTTTCACCATCATTGGTTTGTTTTTCTAATTCGGTTTTCGTGATAGTTAACTCACTCATCTTGATTTCCTCCATTAAAGCGCAACTCACCGGTGGCGTGAATCACGCATGTATTAAAAGTTGTTTGGTTTGATTGTTAGAAATTGAATTTCAGAGGCGGTATGATGTCATCAATTTCTAATACTGACGTAAATATACGTTCATCATTAGACTTAAGTCTAATAAAGATTTTGTCTTTATCATTAGAAAATCGTCCTATTTCAAATCCAATACATCTAAATACTTTGCTTGCGTATGATGCATATGTACATCTAGGTGTGTGATTTGATATCATTTTCTTAAAATTATCTTCACCTAAAAGGTCATTGATTACGTCTTTAGGAATTATGGTATCAACATAGGGGTCATCTTCATATCCAGAGATAGTTATACAAAGTTCTCCGGGGTTTTGATCACTTCTCACAACTGTCTGTACACACCAAGTAGGTTTAATTTCATATCTATACATGATTATCGCCTACCTTAAAACAGTGTCGTTTCCGGACATTCTAAAACAGTATCGCTTCTGGATATTTTTGTATTTCCAGTTACTTGTGCATAACCAAAAATCCTTGCGTCACCATAAACACGTGCATTTTCAAGAACACAAGAATAGTCCAAAACACAAGCATCACCAGCAACTTTGGCATCACCAAAAACCTTGGCATCACCAAAAACCTTGGCACTCCCATAAACACGGGAAAAATCATAAACCTCGGCATCATCAAAAACACGGGCATTTCCGTGAATTCGGGCATTGCCATAAACCTTGGCTTTGTCGAAAATCTTGGCTTCTTCGCCAACCCAAGCATAATTATAAACCCATGCTTCTCCGTAAACTTGTGCATCACCAAAAAGTTGGACATGACCACAAACATGTGCACCATCAAAAACCCATGCGTTCCTATAAACACGGGCATTACGATAAACATAGGCATCATCAGCTACCCAGCAATTTCCCTCATGGCTTAAGTTGTCTTCTTTTTCTATAAAACCGCCTAGATCACCGGCTTTAACTTTTCCAAAATCTTTTAAGGCGCGTATACGGTGTAAAGTGTGACCATAAAATTCGATTGTCTCATCAGTCAGTTCGTATTTCTTTTCCATGATTATTCCTCCTCCATTAAAAGAGGGTCCATTATGGATATTTTTGTATTTCCAGTTATTTCGGCGTCACCAAAAATCCTTGCTTCACCAAAAATCTTAGCATTTCCAAAAACACGAGCCCTGCTACCAACACGGGCATTGCCATAAACCTTAGCATTCTCATAAATCTTGGTGCCGCCAAAAGCCTCTGCATTGTCATAAACACGTGCATTGCCATAAACCTCGGCATTACCACAAACATGTGCATCATCAATAACCCATGCGTTCCCATAAACACGGGCATCATTAGAAACCTTGGCATAACGACCAACCTTGGCATTGCCATAGACCTTGGCATCGCCAAAAATCTGTGCACAAGCACAAACATAGGCATCATCCCCAACCCAACAGTTACCCTCATGGCTTAAGTTCTCTTCTTTTTCTATAAAGCCGCCGATATCACCAGCTTTAACATCTCCAAAGTCTCTCAATGCTCTAATTCTATGAAGTGTCTTAAAGCCAAGCTCGATTGTCTCATCAGTCAGTTCGTATTTTTTTTCCATGATTATTTTCCCCTACCTTAAAACGATGTCGTTTTCGGGTTCTTTTGTATTTCCAGTTACTTTGGCATCCCCATAAATAGAGTTATTGCCAGAAACCCATGCAC
>NZ_JADB01000035.1 GCF_000518165.1 Bartonella elizabethae F9251 = ATCC 49927 | reverse complement strand
TCTTTTTGTTTGTATCTATCAAAAAGTAGTTTTGGATTGGTTTTGGAATCAAAAGCCGTGTCTTCAAAGGACGCGGCTTTCTTTTTTACTATTAAATGGATAAAGTTCCTATTCAATAGCTTTAAAATGTTAACCAGAAAGGCTCATAAAACGATTGACCAGTATTAATAATGATACTATTATTAGCTATGAGTGGTAGCGATAAAATTGAAAAAATAATCAGCTTGATGAAAGCATCGCCAAAGAATATCAAGTTTTCAGATTTGTTGGCTGTATGTGTATATTTTTTTGGAGAAGCGCGGAACAATGGTACAAGCCACTTTGTTTTTAAGACGCCGTGGTTTGGTGACCCCCGTGTGAATATTCAAAAAGATTCCGGTAACAAGGCAAAAGCCTACCAAGTGAAACAAGTCTTGCAAGCGATAGAAAGGATAAAACATGAACAATAATCATTATACGTATCGTGTTTTGTGGTCGCAAGAAGATGGTGAATATATTGGACTGTGTGCCGAATTTCCATCCCTTTCATGGCTAGCTTCTAAAGCGGAAAAAGCTTTAAAAGGCATTATGGACCTCGTTTCAGAAGTTGTTGAAGATATGCAACATAACGGAGAAGAAGTTCCCGTACCTTTGTCGTATATTAAATATACTGGTAAATTTCAATTAAGGATTCCACCAGAACTCCACAGAAAACTTGCAATTCAAGCAGCGGAAAATGGTATAAGCTTGAATAGATATATTTCTTCTAAACTTTGAATCGTTGAAAGCCGTGTCTTCAAAGGACGCGGCTTTCTTTTTTGCTATAAACCAGCCCCCGCCCCTTATTTACGCTGCTTTGTTTTTAACAATCTTTACAACAGTATCATTTTCATAAATTTCACAATCTTCTGGAATCCCATATGCATAGTAAACGTTTTGTTCAACATATGAATAATCATTTCTTTTTAATCTTGCATTGCCATGTACCAAACCTCTAATGGTGTGATAACCAGTCACTTTTGCATTCCCATAAACAGAACCGTAAACCTTAACATACCCACCCACGCTAGCATTGTCATAAACTTTGCCATAAATTTTTGCAGCACCACTTACAACAGCATGGTCATAAACTACAGCCTTGCTATAAATACGTGCACTTCCTGATACTTTTGCATTCCCATAAACCCGCGCATATTGATAAACCCAAGCGTTATGAGAAATATGCGCATTATCATAAATATGAGCTCCAAAATACACGCGGGTTTTACCACATATATGAGCATTGCCGTAAACAAAACCACCAATAACAGCATTGCCATAGACCTTTGCATTTTCATAAACACGACCAGATCTTACAACACAAGCATTATCATATACCCAGCAATTGCCATCATGAGAGAGGTTATCTTCCTTTGCAATAAAGCCCCCTAAATCCCCTGCTTTAACATCATCAAAATCTCTTAAAGCACGGATACGGTATAAAGTAATCCCTTTACCGCGACTTTCATTTATAAGTTCATATTTTTTAGATACAGTTGTGGTGGTCATAGGTAGCTCCCTAAGTTCATATTTGTTAAATTTTTAAATGAGATGTTTTAAAGAGGCGCCCCCGCACCGCCGCTGCTGTTTTATGCTGCTTTTGCAACAGCGTTTGTTAAAACACGCTTGGCTTCTGTTGTTACTAATTTGTAATGATCAAGCTCTTTTTGTAAATCATTTACATACGATAAACGCGCTGCAATCATTCCTAAAACTTTACCAATTCCCTCAGGAGCTTTTAAACTTTCATAAGAAAATAAATCATGCTCTGTAGAAAACAAATCACGACTTTTTGATTGGCTTTTTAATTCATAGAAAGCTTTAACAAGCGCCTTTTTAAATGCACGCACCGTGTCATTATTGCGCATATATGTCATCAGTAAAGTTGCTTGCGATTCATTAAGAATGGCAACTTCTCTCTTTTGTCTGCCACCCTTTGTTTTAAAGGGTAGCATTTCAAATGCGACCCTTCCAAATTCTTCAAAATCTTTAATATTTTTACGAACCAATTGTATAACTGTTTTATGCGTATTACCTACGCCCTCAGCAATCTTTAAAGAAGTTGTTACAGCAATACCATTATTGTTGACTGTTACTAAATTGTTCATAGGGAACTCCTATTCGTAAGAAAGTTTTTCATTAACACCCCATAAGAGCGTCGGGTGCTGAAAAACACGGCGAATAGTCCGTCGTTACACCTTCCCCAAAAAGGTATTGTATAGTGTAACCACACCCGACAAAATCCTTATATGCCAATCATAGCACAAAAATAAAGTCAAATTTTAAAGCAGGAAAAGATTGTTTCGTAACCTATCCGCTATTCGCTTAAGTGTTTTTCAAGCACTTATTGGTCCTTCTAAACGACCTTTTCCTTAAAGTCAATACGTATTTTTTATTTTTTTCACTTTTTTTTCATTTTGATGCTTACATAATTGAATATCAACGGCTTTTGCTAGCTCTCTATCCATTTCATCGCAAGACAATGGGTAGCCCCATTCACCATCATTCGTTATCTCACAAATCAACTGATCATCCTTTGTACGTTCTTTAATTTTCACATTTACCTCGTCTATTAACGCTTCAAAATTCAATACGCTTTTTGGTAACTTGCCACCGTATATCCAAGCTTTCACTTGCGCCTTCGTGCTGTAATCAACTTTCAAAGGCATATCTTGATCATGATACTGACCACCTTCAAATTCTTC
>NZ_JADB01000034.1 GCF_000518165.1 Bartonella elizabethae F9251 = ATCC 49927 | reverse complement strand
GATGAAATAAAAACAAAAAAGACATCAACAAATTTATCAAAACACTCAAGAAGAGTAATAAGGTTTATAAAAGCACCAATCAGAGCTCTTTAGCATAGTTATAAAACACATTACACTTAATATAAAACACATCAGATCGAAAATTAAGAAAACTTTTTTAATTTTTGCTGACAGCTACGCCTCGCTATGCTGTCTTCCCTTTGTTTTCTCTAATATATCCAAATATATAACGGTATCATGGTACCATAAACGAAAGTGCAAACACACAACAACCATCTACTTATCATAGCTATAAATATTATTTTGATACTTTTTTAAAATATTTTTATACATAATAAGTAAAATTATATATAATATTAATTAATTTTTTAAATTTGACTATAAGTAAATTTTAAAATAATAGATAGTAAAAATATTTTTATTAACCATTGTTTATTTTCTTATATTGTTTGTTCTTCTTATGTAACAAGCGAGGATATGGCAAGCCGAGAAAACATTTGTAGCTTCGTAAGTCAGGAGAACATAGATGTCTAAAAAATCTCTTTTATCGTATACAGCAATTGCAGTAATTCTATTGTTTGGTGCCAATCACAACGCGCAAGCGGAAGAACTTAAAGTTTCTGATGGGAAAAAAACAGAAGTCTCTGAAAAAAGCTACGATAATATTTTGGCAGAAAAAGGTGGAAAAATCATCGGCAAAAATTTAAAGCTGGGGAGTACGCCTCCACAAGGATCACCTTCTGCAGTCGTTGTCACCGTTACAAGATCCGATAGTTTGATTGAGTTATCGGAAAATACCATCATTGGTGCTCCACTTGGAACTAAATCTTCCTATGCATACGGCGTTAACGTATCAGACAACGCTATATTCAAGATGACAGGAGGTTCTATCAATGTTGATACAACGGCTATTAAACTAAATGGTGGGAATGGCGAGCTGGAAAATGTCACAATAACGAGTGAGAACAGAGAACATAATAAAGCACTAGGAAACGCAATAATAGCTTCTGAAAAAAGTAAACTCACTTTGAAAAATGTAACCGTTACAACAGCAAAAGACACGAGTATAACAGCAGACGATCATTCTGATATAACAGTCTCTGATGGCTCCTTTGGAGGAACAATACTGGCTAAAAACGAAAGTACTATTACTTTGAATAATGTAACCGTCACGCAAGCAAATAATGGCATCTTTGCAGATAACAAATCTCAAATAACAGTTAACGGTGGATCTTTTGAAACAAAAAATGGGGTTACTGTTCAAAACGGCAGTACCATTACTTTAAACAATGGCGCTAAAATCACTTCATCTGAGAGTGATGGACTCCATGTCGTTGGTGAGAAATCAAAAGTTGTTATGACAGGAGGAAGCGTTACCGGTAGCAATAGTGTATTATACACAAGGGGTGGCGGCTATATTAATGTTAAAGACGTTGCACTCACAGCAAATGGCAATGGAACAAAATTCGGCGCATTAGCAAGAGCTTTCAGCACCATTGAACTGAATGGAAACACGACGATTAAAAATGCTTTTGTCGGTGTTAAAGCCCAAAGTGAGAATGCAACAATCAAGATGACAGGAGGATCTATTGAAATCACAGGAGGCGAAGCAGTAGGGGCATTATTCTTTGACACAAAAAGCAAAGAAAACATGCTGAAAGATGTAAAGATCACAAGCGGTAAAGATGGCTTTTTTATAGAAAAAGGAATAAGTGCTGACAAGAAAAGCACTGTTGCTTTAGACAATGTAACCCTCACGCAAGCAAAGACTGCTATCTTTGCAAATGATAATTCTACAATAGCGGTCTCTGGTGGAACCTTTGAGGCAAAAGAAGCAGCAATATTTGCGCAAAACGGCAGTACCATTACTTTAAACAATGATGCTAAAATTACATCATCTGAGGGTGATGGGCTTTATGCAGTTGGTGAGAAATCAAAAATTTTCATGACGGGGGGAAGCATTACCGGTAGCAATAAGGTGCTACACGCAAAAGGTGGTGGCTATATTAATGTTAAAGATGTTACACTCAAAACAAATGGTGAAAGGAAACATGCAGGCGCATTCGCTGATGATATAAACAGTGTAATTGAATTAAAAGGCAAAACAACGATTACGAATGTTTTCTGTGGTCTTTTGGCAATGTATGGAAGCAAAATCACCAGCGAAGAGTTAACGATAACAGGGCAAGAAACAGATGATTATGAAGACGGCACGCTCAGCACTGGTGTAAATGCCTTTGGAGCTGTCATTGAATTAAAGGGAAAAACAACGATTGAAAAAGTTAATGTTGGTCTTGCCGCAACCAGCAATAGCACGATTAAGATGGTCAATGGCACTGCAAAGGAAAACAAAATAGAAGCAACAAAAATTGCGCTATTCATAAGCAATAACGGACATATTGATCTCGTAAATACTTCTGCAACAGCAGGGACTGCTGGTGTGCAATTTGCAAATTTTTCCCAAGATAATTCAAATAATCCAAGTAGTTCACAAAATAGAAAAAACAGTGAAGTTAATTTGACCAATACAGATCTTATCGTTGAAAAGGGTATTGGAATAAATACCAATGAATCAATTGGTAAAATTAATCTCAAAAATTCAAAAATCCTTGCTGATACGTTATTCCAAAACACCATACAGGAGACAGAACCGGTTGAAATGTTTACTTTAACCGCAGATCACTCTGTCTTACAAGGCGGTGTAAGAAATAAAGAAAAGGGAAAAACAA
>NZ_JADB01000033.1 GCF_000518165.1 Bartonella elizabethae F9251 = ATCC 49927 | reverse complement strand
GAAGGAAGCTATCAATGGCGGTCAATTGCATGATTATACGGAACAGCAGATGAAGCTAGTTCTTGAAGATGCGAAGAAGTATACGGATGAACATATTACTGATATAGTCAACAATGGTGTTAGTGAGTCCAAAGCATATACAGATATGAAGTTTGAGACGTTAAATTATGCCGTTGAGGATGTCCGCAAGGAAGCAAGACAGGCTGCAGCTATTGGTTTAGCGGTATCTAATTTGAGTTATGATGATACGCCAGGAAAATTAAGCTTTTCATTTGGTAGTGGTTTGTGGCGTAGCCAATCTGCCTTTGCTATCGGTGCTGGTTATATGTCTGAAAATGGAAAGATTCGTTCTAATGTGTCAGCAACGAGTGCTGGAGGTCATTGGGGCGTAGGTGCTGGATTTAGGATTACATTGAACTAACAGTAAAAAATTCAAAAATAAATTTCCCTTCTCTTAAAATTAAGATGAAGGGAAATTTCTTTAAACACTTACGAATACCGATAGGGAATAAAGGAGTATTATCAACAGATATGCTTATTTTACTTTTTCACTGGTAAGTGCGTTGTGAAAAAATCAATTATCATATTAAAGTGGAGCGATTTGAATATGCTGTATTTTCTCTGACTTTTATTGTTTTATAAAGAGTATTCCTTGGAACTTTAAAGGTTGTCTTTTTGTCATTATAACAAAGAAAGAAATAAAATAGTGCCCTTAATCATAAGGGTATAATTTTTGCTGATAAAAATATGCAATGCGTTTTTTATAATGTTGCTGATGGTTAGACTACAGGGGGCAAGTATTATCAGTTGCTATTTTCACTCGAGATCCTTTGTATGATTATACGGATGAATGCTTTAACAATATTGTCAATGTTAATGAGGTAAAATCTTATACAGATATAAAGAGTTTGAAGCATTAAGGTATGAAATTAAGGAAGTTCGCAAAAAGAATCCAGGCGGACAGCAGCGATAGGTTTAGCGGTATCAAATTTGAGTTATGAAGATACGCTAGGTTCTTTAATTTTATCGATAGGAACGGGGACATGGCGCAATCAATCAGCTTTTGCTGTTGGAGCAGGTTATATGTCTTAAAATGGCAGAATGCACTCTAATATATCCGCAATGAGTTCTAGTAGGCATAGGGTATAGGAGAAGATTTAAGAGTGAAACTGAATTGATAATGATAAGTTTAGATTTCTGATGCGTTCTACATTTACACTTATGCAGAATAAGGAATATTTTAGCTTTAGAATGAGCTTTATAGAGCAACATACTTATGAATTCTCATTATTTTTCTAAAATTTTTTACTTAAATTGTTGAAAAAAGATCACATGTTTCTGTAAAAAATATTTAAATTGATAAAAATTGTTATTTTTTTGTTGCTATTTTATTACAGAAAGAATATGACTCATAAAGTATATTAGTAAGACTCATTTTGATAAATAACAATTCAAAAAGGGGGAAGTAATGCGTAAAAATCAGAAATATATAAAAAAACAAGATTTATATTGCTGCATTATGCTGAATAAAAGAGCATACTAGCTAAAAGATTCCCATCTTCTTACATAATCTAGGATTCCCTTAAGTATTGCGGCTCTTTATTTGTAAATCACAAAAAAATTACTTCTTAATATGAAGAAATTCACAGAAAACAATATCCTTTGTGGTCTTATCACGTGATTAATCATCTAAAAAAACACCTGTAATATTTAAATCCCTTAAAGATTTCTTCTAAAAACCTAGGTGATAAACCACAGGTCCAATTCCATTAGAATCTAAATGTACCCTTTTATGTTTTTATAAACATATTTCCCAAACTTCTCATTTAGACTTCATTACAGAAAGCACACACAAAACACTTAAAACGTCTTTATTCAAAGAGGCACTCTCAACTTCCAATTATACCCAACCGAGTGGCTAACAGAAAAATATGTCTTTTTTATGTTTTGGATGTGTTTTCAGATTTTTTCATTGGAGAGTTTGTTATGAAAAAATTATATGCCACACAAAGAGCGAGTCATTTCAAAGTTTCTCGTTTTTCTTTTGTTAAAGCACTTTCATTAGCCGCAGCAGCTACATTTTTATCAAATAGTTCGCCTGTTTATGCGAAAAGTTTTGATATAATAGAACAAGTCCTTCAAAGTATAGAGAAAGCAACAGCAGTTTATTCTCAAGGCGAGGATAATCAGAACAATTTTAACAATTATCCTTCATCCACGGCAGGTTATTTAACGGCGGTGAATACAAAGCTAGCAGCAAAAGTGAATGCTTCTAGTGATTATGCAAATTTTTTAAATAATACACTTTATGAGAAAAGAAAGCCTATCATAAATATTTTGGCTGGAAACGATAGTTCTACACAGCAAGATGGAAAAAATATATTCAGGTCTGAGTTTGTTAATCGAGAAACAAAACTTTTGAGTCCTTTAGCTTCCACGAATAAGAAAGCAAGAGCTATACAACCGATAATTTTTAGCGCTAATGCAAAAAATATGAGCATTGACGATGTGGATTCTGATGATGCTCCTGATTTGTCTGTGAGAAGGGTAATTTCAAGAGCTAAAAGAGATGTAAATGCAAGAGACTATGATGCTGGCCACCCTATTGAGATGGGTTTTCAAGCGCATGCAAAGCTTCATGATACCATAGCATTAGGACCGGTGGCAGAGACGAAGGTTGAACAGGGAATTGCTATTGGCTTCACTGCTTTATCTACTGGGGGTAAGAATAGCATTGCGATAGGTTCCGCTCTAGCCTATTCTGCAAATGAATCAGATAGAACAGTTGCAGGTGCTGAATATGCAATAGCTTTAGGTAGTAAAGCGCATAGTTATACTAAGCAGGCGATTGCTATTGGTTATGACTCAAAGGTCACAAAGGATGCATTGTATGGGATTGTTATAGGTCCTCAGGCGCAAGTGGCAAAAGAAGATAGCATAGCTATAGGTCGCATGGCACATGCTTTGGGGAAAAGCAGCACCGCACTAGGTTCCGAATATAATGAAAAAAATCAGAATGATTATACAACCGCCAAGGGTGATTATTCAACAGCTTTGGGTGCTGTTTCTAAAGCTTTGGGGTATGGTTCAACAGTCGTTGGTCATCGTTCCTATGCAGCGGAAAAAGAGGCAGTTTCTATAGGATTTTATTCAAGAGCAAAAGCAGATCACGCTGTTGCTTTAGGTGCTGATTCTATAGCGACCGTTGAAGCTGGTGTTGCAGGTTATAGCCCTTTTTTACAGGGTGTAGCGACAGATACGACCTTTACATGGAAAAGTACTTATGGTGCCGTGAGTGTTGGTGATCTTGCTAACAGTAAAACACGACAAATTGGAGGAGTCGCGGCGGGTAGTGCGAATACTGATGCAGTGAATGTTGCGCAGCTAAAGTCATTACAAACCTATGTAGACAAAGGTTGGAAACTATCTGTTGACGGTAAAAATGCTAAGGTTGTGGGAATAGATGATACGGTAGATTTTGCAGCTGGAAGTAAAAATTTTGAAATTACCAAAGGTGAGGGCGATAATAAGGTAAAATTTGATCTCGCGAAGTATATTACACTTAATAAGATAACACTAGGATCTAATACTCTAGATGCAACAGGTTTCAAAATTGCGAATGGTCCGCAAATAACGACTGATGGTATTAATGCCGGAGAAAAAATAATCACAGCTGTTGCAGATGGAAAAATTTCTCCAAGTTCAAAAGATGTAATCAATGGCTCCCAGCTTTACACTCTTGCTAATTCGATTGCTGGGACTCTTGGTAGTAATAATGTACATATCGATGAAAATGGGATTATTGTAAGCAGCGTTTACTATTCTAATGGTGTTGATGCTGATGGAAATATAACCAAAGATGGCTATCAAACTGTTGCGTCTGCACTTGAAGGAATTGGTCAAAGCTTTGAAAATGTTCTCAACCATTTTGATAAAAAAGTAGCAGATGTCGTCAAAACGGCTCAGGACGATTCCTTGTTATGGAGTGATGATGCCGAAGCTTTTGTAGCTAAGCATAAAAAGGCAGGAGATGAAGAAGGTAAAGCAAAAACTGCAAGCAAGATCACTTCTCTCGCACAAGGTGATATTAACGCTACCTCTACCGATGCAATCAATGGCTCTCAGCTTTATACTTTAGGTGACAATGTCGCGAAGTCTTTCGGTGGTGGTGCTCGTTATGAGAATGGCAAATGGAGTGCGCCAACTTTTACAGTGAAAACTGTTAACGGAGAGGGTGAGGAAGAAGAGAAGACTTATAAGAATGTCGCAGCTGCTTTTGAAGGTGTTGGTACTTCTTTTACAAACGTTCAGAATAAATTTACCAAGGAGATTACCAATCAGATTAATAATGCGATTACCAATGTACAAGGTGATAGCCTTATTAAGAAAGATAAAGAAACAAATCTCATCACGATTGGTAAAGAAGTATCAGGCAGTGAAATCAATATTACCAATAGAGAGGACAAGGCACGAATCCTTTCTGGTGTAAAAGCTGGTACTAAAAGCACCGACGCTGTAAATTTTGCACAGCTAAAAGAATTGGCCGAAGGATGGAAAATTAGCAAGACTGGCGGCGATTTCAAAGATGCTATCGCTGATGGGGAATCTTCAGTTGCTATAGGCTCTGGGGCATCTGCATCTGCTTCTGCTGCTGTAGCTTGGGGGTTGAACTCGCAAGCAACGGTGAATGGAGGAATT
>NZ_JADB01000032.1 GCF_000518165.1 Bartonella elizabethae F9251 = ATCC 49927 | reverse complement strand
CCAAGATAAAAAGCCTTGGCTAATGCCATAAAAAAAACGGCTAAAGCCGCTAACAAAACAGACAGATTTCTTTTGAACCAAAAAATCATAAGCGCTGCTCCTTAAACCGCTTGGCAACAATCACCAGTCCTGTACAAGCGGCTAAAACCATAATCCCTGCTAACGCCCACTGAATCGGTCCATTACCAACCAAAAAGCCTCCAAAGCCCGAACAAGACCCTATAATTGGGGCTAGCGCTTCTACCTTTAAAAGTCCTCTTGCCTCACGTGTTTCTACCCTGTGATAGTTCGAAGCAATGTAAGATCCTTTCGCCCACAAACCGGCTTCGGCGGCTCGACGGTTGGATAATCCCACAAAAGGCTTACCCCCTATCTTATTCCATTTCTGTAATTCACTAGGAACAGCTTCATAATCCCCTTGATTAAGCTTCTTCAACAATGTTGACTTGCAAAAGGCTTTCGTTCCTACGTTATAACAAAACGACACCAATGCCGCGAATTGATTATCCGTTAACGAAGCCGTTACCGATTCCTCGACCGTCTTCTCAAATTTCTTTAAGTCTTCACAAAGGATTGCTTCTGCTTCCTCTTGCGTAATACGCATGCCTTTTTTGACAAACGGTTGACCAGCATTGCTGGTGTGACCATAACCAATGGTCCAAATGCATGCCACATCTCTATATGCCTCTAAACGCAAGCCTTCCCATTGTTTGATAAGCTCTAATCCTTCCTTTGATATCTTTCTCATCTCAATCCTCCATAAAAAAAGCCCCACAAACGCGGGGCTGGATAAAACTCTTCTTTTATGATCTTCTATTGGCTATGCTCTTTGATCAACTGTTCGACTTCTTCAACGCAAAAGCCAAGTTGAAAAAGCGGCGCATATTCGCTTTCTTGTAATTCATACTGACAACGCTTTTCTACAAAATCATCCTCTAAATCAACCGGCATGGTTGTTGTGAGAACAACCTTATGCGTATCATCTTCTACCCCCTCTTCACCTTCACTAAGCTCTTTAACAAAGACCCAATAAAAACGCGTTGATAAAAGCATTTCTAGCCTTCTTACTGTTTCAACTTTGTCAAAAGAAAGCATGTTCAGATAATCTTCTTTGCTATTTAAATGTTCTGGATATTCTATCATCTCTCCCTCCTAAACAAAATGACGCGTATGGCTACATCCACGCGCCGCAACTTGTTCATTTCCACCATTGACAATCATGGCGGCTCGAGTAAAACGTCCATTATCCGTTGTATTACTCCAGCTACCACCCCCTAACAATGCTCTCATTTCAAACGTATTTTGCGTACGGCTTATGGGTATAGGAAACGTGCCCGATAAAAATTGCCAAACATAACCGCAACCATCCTCACAACCGATATGCGAGATCATACGACGATTCGCCGTATCCTTATATCCACCTGAAACCTTAGAGGTTGGTTCTTTCTTGCCAACAATATGTGTCTTTTCATTGCTTCCATACATAGCAGAAGCAAACGCTTCATCACTCAGTAAAGATTTTTTAACACGCGCCATATCTGTTACATGTTCGGTATAATTACGGTTTGTTGTTATATTGGTACGATACATTGATTTCGTATTTTCACCCGTCCCTGATTGAAGATAAATATCAACCCAAAGATCTGTAGAGGGGTCGTAGACCATTCCCTCTGGTGAACTATAAGGGCGGTGATTTAAACACCAAACTGAATTGGGTAAAATATCTCCTGCCTTATAACCAGACAAGGGGTGACCAGAAATCGTACCAACATCCGCACAAAGCGTATGAAACCCTCCTATCTTGCGCGAATTATTGACGCTGTAACCGCTTGGATACGTAGAGTTTTCTGATCCAACAATTTTATGAGAACCTCCCTCCGGTACCAAATAAAGATAATAATCCTTGCCCGCCGATAGAGGCGGCATGCTTATTCTGGCATCTGCCGTATAACTTACAACCAAAATATCATGAGTTCGTGGCAAAGTTAGATAGGTTCCTTTTTTCACGGTTAATTGCGCTTTGCCCGTCGCAACAAGAAAAGGGGTGGAAATTGATAAAACCGTTAAATGAGACTGTTTTAGAAAAGTGTTTATCTTTTCTGCGAGATTTTTTGCTTGTGTGGCTACTGTCTGAGCTGTTGTCGCTGTTTCTAGAGAACTCTTGATACCACTAAGCTCTTTCTTCGTTGTATCAGCTGTTGTTTTGGCTTCTTCTGCTGTTCTTTTCGCTCTATCAGCGGTTTCCTTGGCTTTTTCGGCTTCACCCTTGGCTTGATAGGATTGTGAATCTGCTACTTCCGCTTTTTTCTTGGCTTCGTCTGCATATGTCCGCGCTAAACTTGCTATAGTCTTAGCGTTATCGGCTACTTCCTTCGCGCTGTTAGCTGTACTCCACCCTTGATGAGCTTTGTTGCCTGAATTTTCCGCTATCTTCTTGGCTTCATCTGCGTACGTACGCGCTAAACTTGCTATAGTCTTAGCGTCACCTGCTACTTCCTGAGCTTTATTGGCATTACTCCACCCTTCATGAGCTGTACTTTTTGCCTTTTCTACCTCACTGCGCGCTTGTGCCGCCTCATGGTTAGCATAACCTGCCGTCTGTTTGGCTTCTTTTGCTATCTTTTCGGCTTCATCCGCTACTGTCTCTACCTGTGATGCCTTCTTTTGTGCACCATCGGCTACCTTCTTTGCCTCGTCCGCTGTCGACTTCGCACTATTGGCGACTTGTTTGATACCATCCAAAGCACCTTTCGTTTCTTCTGCTACCTTCTCTGCTGCTTCAGCTTTACTCTTCGCTGCTTCCGCTATACCCTTCACCGCCTCTACATCAGCCTGCCCTGCCGCCTCTCCTGAACGCACCGCTGATTCTGCCGCTGCTTTGGCTTCATTGGCTATTCGCGTTGCTTCAGTTGCACTCTGGTGCGCTTGCTCTGATTTTGCCGACGCACTATCCGCAGAACTTTTCGCTTCCTCTGCTAAGTTCTTGGCTTCACCAGACTTCATTAATGCTTCTGAGCTTTGTTGGCTTATCTCCTCGCCCTTCTGCTTGGCTTCATTGGCGGTTGATAATGCCGTTTCCGCTAATCCTTTAACTGCTTCAAGGGTTTTATTCGATTCATCAAAAGCATTCTTATTGTCCTCAACAAGTTTCTTTGCCTCTTCTGATAATGTTTTAGCTTCCTCAGCACTCCCCTTCGCATCCATAGCTGTGTTAGACGCACTATCCGCCGTTGTTTTCGCTGTATTCGCTTCTCTTAACGCTTGCTCTGATGTCTTTTGCGCCTCTGTAGATGCCGTGTTTGCTGTTTCCGCTAGACCTTTAGCAGTTTCAGAAATACCCTTACTCTCTTGCGAAAGCGCTCGTGCCTCTTCAACCTTCTTACTTACTTCTTCTACCAAACTCTTGGTGTTTTCATCACCTTCACGAATCGCTTGTCTATCGGCTTGTAAGGCTTGTTCTGCCACTACTTTTGCTTCATTAGCTAATCTAGAAGCCTCTAAAGCATCCTGTTGAGCTTGTTCTGATTTCAACGAAGCTCTATCTGCTGTCTCTTTCGCTTCCCTTGCATCCTTCAACGCCTCATCAGATTGCGTTTGAACTTGCTGTGCTATCTTTGTCAATTCTGTAACAGAAACTGTAGCACCTTGCGATAAACCTTTTGCCTCTTCCGAAAGCCCCTTGGCTGCATCTGCAATATTCTTCGCTTGTTCCGCCCTTTCTTTCGCAGTCTCTGCTGTCTGTTTGCCTTCTCTGACCTCTGTTAAAGCTGTCTCTACGGACGTTTGTACTTGAGATACTCTTTTTGTGAGTTCTGTAACTGAATCCGTCGCCCGTTCCGATAAACTTTTTGCCTCTTTCGCCATATCCTTGGCATCATCAGCTGTCTGTTTGGCTCCATCAGCCTTAAGACTTGCTTGGGTCGCTACCGTCTTTACTTCATGACACGTCGCTACCGCTGTTGCGGATACTTGGGTCGTCTCTGTCGCTGTTTGAGAAGCTTCTCGCGCTGTTTGTTCTGCACGTTCAGCAATCGTTTTTGATGCATCAGCTAACCTCTTGGCTTCTGTTGAGACATTCATTGCGCTGTCACTTACCTGCTTGACTTCTGCAAAACTTTGCAATGCCGTCGCTAAAGAACCTTTTGTATTACTGATTTCTCCTGTGGCTCTATCAACGGCTGCTTTGGTCTCTTCTGCCATGTGCTTTGCAGCATCAGAGGCATTTTTGGCTTCTTCGGCTAAGCCTTTAGCGCTATCCGCTGTATCTTTCGCAACATTCGCAGTTGCCGTCACTGCTGTAACCGCTTCACCCGTTTTCGTCACCTCTGCAAGCGCTTGTTCCGATACGCTCTTAGCTTCTTCTGCAACTTGTTGCGCACCATTCGCACGCGCCATCGCTTTTTCTGCCTCTTGCCTTGCATTGACAACCTGTTCTAACGGTGCAAACGTTTCATACGAATATAAAGAGGCTGTCCCTAACAATTTCGGAACAACCACCACATCTTGCGAAAGCCCTTCTCTGATTTCCTCTTCAGTCGCTACCGGTATCAGATACTCATGACTATGATCGGGGATCTTCATCTGCTTTCCTCCTTACGCCCTCTAAAGAGCTTCATCCAAAGAACACTCTTTCAAATCT
>NZ_JADB01000031.1 GCF_000518165.1 Bartonella elizabethae F9251 = ATCC 49927 | reverse complement strand
TTGATAAAGTCCTGTGGTAAGAGCGATTGAAGTAATAATACTGATACGCAGGAAACGGTTTACAAATCCGGAGAGTGGCATATCGATAGCGCCACGCATAATGAGCCATCCATAGATGAGGAAAGTGATTGTGAGACCGATTGTTACAAAGGGTGTGATTGTCACAATGGCTTTTGAGGAAATATCCGTGACATATGTTTTTGTTATCTGATCAATTTTATTGAAAAGTTGCGTAAACACAGTGAAGTCCATGGCATTCCTCTTTAACGAATTTTCAATTTTTTATCATGATTTTTAAAACATTTTTCGTTGATTTTTTCAGAATGTAATTAGTCTCTGTAGACTTTTTCAGTTATGATAGAGGACTGAATATTACGCATTTACTTTTGCTTTTTACGAGCATATAGAAAAAATAATATACAAATTGTTATTATAAAAGCTCTATCTAATAAATCTTATGGTAGGCATTTTTGTGTTTTTACTGTTCAAAATTTTTATATTATGTTTATCTTTCTGCTGTTTGATAAGTGTATGTTCAGCGTTACGTAAATGTGCGACCATTTGTAGTTTTGCTGTTTCATTCTGTAGCATAGCGAGCATTCCAATTATATGTGCTTGTAACTCTGCAATGCCTTTTAGATCTTTTGTTGTCTTGATTTCGTTTAATAGTTCTTCAATTTTTTGAAAACGATAGCTTGCTTCCTGAAAAGTCTTTAAACTTACAGCTTTATCAGTAATAGCTGCATATTGGGTGCGGTTGTTGATAAAACTGCTAGATTCATGGATAGAGGCAGGAATTTCTTCTTCTTTTAAAATATTCTCAAGGGATGCAGATAGAGCAGAAGGTTTATTTCTATTGTAGAGCAGTTCTGGATTTTTGAGAAAAAAACTGCTGTGGTCTATTTGCGCATTTTTAAGTTTTTGGCTGCCCGTTATAGATTCGTGTATCTTTTTTACCTCCTCAAGCTGTTTTTTTACAACCTCAAGGAGCTCTCTAGGACTTATTTTCTTTAGTTGTGGAGGAACTGGCTTTGGTTGTGGAGGAGTTGACTTTTTGTATGATGAAGGCCAACCAAAAAAATCCTGTAATGAGGATGAATCGGCGACCCCTCCAACTATAAAAGCCCTCGCTGGATTTGAAATTCCCAAAGTTATTGCTATTGCTATTGAAATGACCTGTTTCTTCATGTTTCCCTCCTGTCATTTTTGGCGTGCCGTAAAAAAATTGGTAACCATATCGCTGGATCATCACCAACTTCTGCAATAATGCTTTCAGCTAACTCTGCGTTATCCGGCGTACCTGATAACACCAAGAGTTCGTCACTAAAATCATGTTCAATAGTTTTTCCATCGCTTGTTACATGGAATTTGCCAAGATTCAGTTCTGCAAGCGCAGATTGATCACCCTGTTTAATGAGGAATTGACGACTAAACTCACCAAGTCCTTTGACGAGTTCAAATTCAGTATCTGTTAATTTAAAGCCTTTTGTATAATCTTCATAATTTGCTTTGGGGTTAGCTAGAAAAATATAAGTTGCACATTGTTGAATGAGTGTTTTGGCAATATTACTTTCCAAAGCATCGCTAGGCTCTTGTGTTGCGTAAACAAAAATACCATTTTGTTTACGGATAGTCTTTTGTTTATTTTTTGCCAAATCTTCAAAGTATGGATCCTGCAAAGGTTTCCAGAACTCATCAAAGATATACATAAACCGCTGTCCGCTAATCATACCCTCTGTACGGTAAAGAAGATACATCATCACTGGAGTACGCGTTTCTGGATTATCTAAGAATTCAGTGATATCAAAGCCGTAAATTTGATGGGTTGAAAGATCAAGAGCATCATGGGGATTATCAAATAACCAACCATAATCACCACCTTCACACCATTTGAGTAGACGAGCGTGAACAGACGGGTGCGCATTATAATCACTTAAACGCGGATTTGGTAAGAATTGCACCAGAAAAGATAAACGACGCAGCGATGGGTCAATGTTACTGCTCATAACAGACATAACAGCTTTATTAATTTCTTCTTCGTCGTGATGTGTGACTTCACCACCTGCTTCTGCTAATTTTTTAACAAATTGTTTAAGAAAAATCAGATTATCTTGTGTGGGAGGAAGCTGAAATGGATTAAAGCCACTCGATCTCCCAGCCTTGAATGTTAAATACCTTCCTCCCATGGCCCGAATAGCAATTTCCATGCCACGATCTTTATCAAAAACAACAGTCGTTGGTTTAAATTTTTGTGCTTGTGCTAACAAAAAGCCGAGCAACACAGTTTTACCAGATCCGGATTGTCCGATGAGTGCGGTATTACCGAGCAATCGCTTGTCAGTCGAATCTTCTTCAAGTTTGGAGGCATGAAAATTGAAATAAAGCGGTGTTTTACTGGTCGTTTTAAGAATTGTGACCGCTGGTCCCCACGGATTTCCAGTGGGCTTTCCTGACATAAAATTATGAAAAGATGAAAATGATAAAAAATTTAGTGATGTAATTGGGGCAGGGCGGGGTCTCCATTTCCAATTACCAGGAAGTTGTGCCCAATAGCCAGCTTCTATCGCCAAATCCACGGGTTTGGGTAATACCGCAACGTCTAATAATGCTGCACTTGCTTTGGCCATATGGTCGCGAACTTGTTGAATTGTATCACCATATATGGTCAATGTACAATGATGTTCCCCCATGACAAAATGTCCACTGATAAGCTGGTTTAAGGCTTCGTCAATCTGTGCAATTTGGCTTGTTGCCACATCACGTGCATCAATAAGATTACGCTGATGTCGCTGCAAATAATCTTTAGCAGCATGCCGAGAGAGCACCGAAAAGCTCTGCGTCAATATGAATTCGAAGTCACTTTCCAACAAAGAATTCAGTTGTCCTGGTTTAGTTGTTGCATCGTATTCTTTAATTTCCAACATTCCAAATCGACGTGTTCCACTGGTTGTACGTAGCTCACCAAGAGCACCCCATTTTGAGAAAAATGGTCGATTGATTGACATATAGTCAGCAAAACGGTCATGGCAAATGGGCATAGGACGATATTCACCGTTGACAAGCATTCCAAGGAATTCAAGTGCAGAAGAATAAACATGTCCATTTTTTTCATAAGCACCAAGAAGTTCTGCACCATAACGTTTTAAAGATTGGCCTAAAGTACGATTGACGTCATTGAGTTCTTTGATACATGAATCTTGTCGCATCTTTTTTTGATCAAGCGTTTCGCGCTCATGTTTAGAAAAGAACGACATAATTTTATCCGCTATCGGCTGGAAGACGACAGTCAAATACAAATCATTGACCATCAAATTATAACCCGCAAAACTTTGCCGATATTTTTCATCAAGCTGATAGCAAAACATTTGATCAAATGTTGAATCAGGATATTCATAAACACGACGGCGCACGATATGTGTCCAAAATGATAAATTAGCTGATGCAATACCCCGTAGAGTATTATTAAGCTCTTTTGTCCATTGAAAAATATCTTCTTCTGAAGCGCTTTGATGCGAACGACCGTCAATTTTCCAAATTGACAAATATTCTGCATTCTTCGTAGAGATAATCGTATCTGTAATATGATGGGAATAAGGGAGGAACAGGCTTACAGGTGTCTCTGATGCGAGACGTTTGCTGCTTTCAACAGCTGTCATGTTTATCTCCTTTTACTATAATCAGAGGGACTATAACTTGATGCGCCCCAAAAACCTTTGTTGCGATTACGAAATTTTGTATCAATCCATAACCACCAGATACGAAATGCTTTATCATCATTTTTAGTAATTTGCACCATAATGAACCATAATGGTGGTGCTATAATCCACAAAAAGATACTTACCGTCATAGCAATAACAGCAACTCCCATAAGCATAACGATAAATGGCATCATGGGGACACCCCATATCGTTGGAACACGTGTTGCTCCTTTGAAGAGGGGGAATTCTTTTTGTTCTTGTGATTTCATGGGATGCTCTTGTCACTGGAGGTGAAATAATATGTGGCTAATATAGAAGGCCGCACCAGCAATAATGACGCTAAATGCCCATCGCATAAATGTAGCTTTTGCGATGATGCGAAATATATAAATAAGCAAAAGAAATAAAAGAATGATGGCAGCAGCGATAGGAATAAGTATACTGAATCCATATTGCATGCCTATAAAAACGTCTAAGCTCTTTGTTTCCGTCTGAGTATATGCAGATTGCGTTATTAATAACATCATTGAAGTGGTAACAATAACACTAATCCTATTGCACGTTTTTACCCTAAGCGTATTTGATCGTTTCATATCTTTTATCCCCTTTTAATAAAAGTTGCTATAAATAATATTCCTTTTTTGTAGTATAAGCGACGTTATTACTGGTACAAACCTATAATCGATGAATATTAAAAACATTATGTATTATACAGACTCATAAATTATCGTTCAATAATACTACAGAAATTTTAGTTTTAGAGCCCAATATAATATCGATTGTTCACTATATAAATGTACTGTATTTTATTATTAATACCACTATTACGTTGTTTTAAACAGCATTTTAACAAGTTCAGCAGCAGAACCTGCTATGACAACACCAACTGCCCACCGTACAAATGTATCCTTTCCAATGTAGCGTCCTGCATAAGCAATTGCTAAGCACAACAGTATAACAGCAGCAGCAATAGGAATAATTACTTTAATATCTGCTTGCAATTCTGTTAGAGCGTTCTCTGCATTTTGTAAAGTTTTCGCTGCGGCATAAGCAGAAGTGTCCATAAAAAACACAGTTAAAGCGGTAGAAATTGCAGTGATTTTTTTATTAATTTTTGATTGAAGACTAATTAATTTTTGCATGTTTTACTCTTATTAAAATTGTAAGTTAAAATACTAAATAATTATTTTATATTAATAAACATATTGTGTTTTATGATTAATGCTACTATTACGCTGCTTTAAACAGCATTGTAACAAGCTGGGTCGCAGAACCTGCGATGACAACACCGACTGCCCAGCGCACGAAAGTATCCTTTCCGATGTAGCGTCCTGCATAACCAATTGCTAAGCACAACAGTATAATAGCAGCAGCGATAGGG
>NZ_JADB01000030.1 GCF_000518165.1 Bartonella elizabethae F9251 = ATCC 49927 | reverse complement strand
GGATTTGGCAGTTATGACCATGCTCGTATTGCACATGCACGGGGGGGCACCAGCGGTATCAATAGTTATGGCATTGGGGCTTATGTCACTTATTTAGATCATAGTGGATGGTATCTGGATGCTCTTTTAAAATATAATCATTATCAAAATACGCTGAAGGCGGTTTCCACGAATGGTTTGGGGATTGAAGGCAGTTATAAGCAATGGGCGGTTGGAACCTCTTTTGAAGCAGGTTATCGCCTTCAGACGTCTAAGAGCAGTTGGTTGCAGCCTTATGGACAATTTACTTGGTTGCAAGTTGAGGGAAAAGAAATCAAGTTATCGAATGACATGAGAGGTGATATGCGTCCCTTCACTTCATTGCGCAGTGAGGTTGGTCTGTCTTTAGGGTATGAATTTGGCTCTGGCATGGCTTCTTCCTCACAGGCATATATTACAGCAGCATGGTTGCGTGAGAATAAAGATGAGAATCAAACGGTGATTAATGAACGCCATGCATTTACGAGCGATTTATCGGGTAATGCGGGTAAATTAGGGATAGGTTTGAGCAGTTTTGTGAGTGAGAAGTTGAAGTTATATGGTGAGGCTCATTATGTTAAAGGGCGTAAAACAAAACAATCTCTTCAGGGAATTATAGGGGTACGCTATCATTTCTAATGATAAGAGTATAGTTATCTTTCAAATCTATAATTGTTTTTGAAAGTTTTTAATAAAGCGTAAATAACTTTTCAGAGCCTACAGACTCGCTTTTCATGACAGATTGTACACTCTCTTTTATATTATAGTTTATGATGTGTTACTTTTTTCTTTGATGAAAAAACTTTGAAGAAATGTAGGAATTTCCTTATATTTTTGGTCAAAAACGCATTGAAGAGATGGTAAAGAACAGTTCTTTGAGAGAAGTAATGAGGCTACTCAGAAGAATTGTTACAATCTAAGGTTGAAAATATGTTTTGTAGAGCTAGTTACGTTTGGTGTCTATGCAGGCGTAAAGAGGGGGGAGGATATGGCTACACAATACAAATGGAAACGCAATTTTTGGGTACTCTTGTTTAGCAGCTGTTTTGTACAGGCAGCTGCCGCAAATGAGGGGAGAATACCTCTTTTCTGTCAATCTTCGAGTTATGAAAATGATCAAGTATTTCACGATCAATATCATGAAGATATGAAAACAGGAAGATGCATCCTTGGAGCATCGAATGATTTCATTGTAAGAAGACACAATGAATTAGGCTTTTTAAAAAAGCCTAGCGATTTTACCCTTGTTAAGGGTGCTAGAATTGCAAGCCAGCAGGAGCTTGAGAGTAATCATCGTGACAATGTTGGAGATAATGTGCGAGCACAAAATACTGCATTTCTTAAAAAACCTGAGCTTATCTTCATTAAAGATGGGGCACTGCTCGAAAATTATGTCCTTGATCATGAAGGTAAAGCATACATTTCAAATGATGGTGAAATTGATAGTCCAGGGCGGTCTATCGATAATACGGTAAAGAATGGTGCGGAGCTTTATGTGTATGCAGGAGGTCTCAGTGAGAATAGTAAAATTGAACATGGTGGAATTGAGAATGTTCAGGCTTTAAAGGGAAAACAAGGCTTTTCGAAAAATGCTGTCGTTAAAGAAGGCGGACAGCAAAGTGTTGGAAATGGAGGAAAAGTAGAGGAGACTAAAATTTATGGTGGGGAGCAGCTTGTTTTTGGGGAGGGGGATGTTGGAGGAGAGCTTAAAGGGAGTAGCGCTTCTCATACAGTCATTTATGGTCAAGAGGAAACATTCGGTCAACAAAAAGTATATGACGGGGGTAAAGTTTGGAATACAAAAGTTATGCGAGGGGGCATCCAAGAGGTTGGAACAAAGTCTGAAGATGCAAAAAATGGTGGTTTTGCATTTGATACAGAAGTTTTTGCTGGTGGTAAACAGCGTATCTTAAAAGGCGGTCAGGCTATTGGAGTCACTTTAAATGAGAGCGCTATTCAGGAAATATATACGGATGGATCTGTAAAAAATCTAACAATGAATGATGAAACAAAATCATGGGTACATGCTGGAGCGACATTAGAAGGCAAGACACAAGTAAATCATTCTGGACAGCTTCATCTTTATGCTGGGAATGATGAACATCGCACCACAGTAGAAGATATTCTTTTAAATGGAAAAGAGACAAAACTGTATTCACTTGCGGATGAGTCTGATGGAAAAAGCTCTTTGATACAAAAATTAAGTGGTGAGGGGAGTGTTATTTTTGCATTTACGGGTTCTGATCCCTATTATTCTCAGCTTCATGTGAATAATCTTTCAGGAAGTTTACATTTCGCATTCAATACCACAATTGCCCAAGACCGTGGAGATTATCTCTTCGTTGAGAAAGGCGCAGGGAATCATACGATAACTGTTGCTGATTCTGGCGTTGAAATCACGGATCCTTTTTCACATAAACGTGATTTAATTACGGATCAAAGTGGTGGAGCGCATTTTACGCTGACAGATCTTAAGGGTGAAAATATTAATGCCCTTGATGGTGGAACTTATATGTATGGTCTGAAAGAAAGAAAGGATGAAAATGGAAAAGTTTGGTTTTTATCTGCAGACCGCCTCAGTGGACCGGAAAACTCTATTCCAGATCCTACCAATCCGTTCATTCCTGGCGGAGCATTAACTACTCCTTCTACGGATGCAGTGTTAACGTTATCCGTCGTTCCTGGACTTATTTTTAACAATGAATTGCAAAGTGTACGGAATGGTAGAAAAATTTGGAACAGAAATAGAAAAGATATCGAGCTATGGACTTATGGGATTAAGAGCAGAGAACGCATTGCGACAGGCCATACACACTTTAAGCTTGGGCAGACAGGTTTAGTCTTTGGTGCTGATCAGCTGAATGAATTAAGGCATGGAGAATTATATGTTGGAGGTTTTGCTAGTTATGATCAAGCACGTGTTTCCCATGCGCGAGGGGGGGACAGTGATTTAAGCTCTTATAGCATTGGAACTTACGCAACTTATTTTGATCACCGTGGATGGTATATGGATGGTGTTTTGAAATATAATTATTATAAAGATAATTTGAAAGCCATCTCAACAAATGGTTTAGCAATTCAAAGTCATTACAATCAATGGGCAATCGGTGGATCATTTGAAATTGGTTGTTATTTTGAACCGGCGCAAAATACTTGGATGCAGCCTTATATCAAGCTAACAGGTCTCCAGGTTCAAGGTAAAAAAATAAAACTTTCCAATGGAATGGTCGGTGATTTAAGTCCATTAGTTTCATTCCGTAGTGAAGTTGGATTGACAGCAGGACATGCATTCTTTGTGAATTCAGAAACTTCATTAACAGCTTATATAATGGCAGCTTGGTTGCGTGAGAATATAAATAATAATCATGCGATAATTAATAACCAGCATAAATTTATCACAGACTTATCGGGTAGTGCGGGTAAATTAGGAATTGGTTTAAACAGTTCGGTCAATGATAACCTAACACTTTATGCGGAAGCATATTATCTAAAAGGACATAAGATTAAAAATGCTCTTCAAGGTATTTTAGGATTACGCTATAGTTTCTAAGTACACCTTTACACGGCTGATTAATTTTATAACTTTAAACAGATAACGCTTCACTACGTCTTTTTGAGAGTATAGAGCCCTTTTCAAACAGTAAGGATGCTTTTATACTCTCTTTTAAGACAAGGTATTAATTTATTATAGAGTGTTCATTGTCTTGTATATTGAATGAAAGTTTTGAACATCGTAGGATTCTTTCATTTTAAATCTATTCCATGTTGAATCAATCAAAACCATTTGCTTGCACGTCACAAGGGGGAGAGCCGTGTAGAACAAAATTGTGCACGAAAGCACTCAAAATGCTTCTGATGAATCACTTCAAGTGCTAAGGATTATCGCAACATTTTAGAGCTGGTAAAGTGTGTGATGGAGTCAACTTGCTTTACCATAAGCGTAAAGATGGAAGTCTTTAATGGATTTATTATATTATTCATTATCGACGTGAGGAAATAGATTCACGGCATATTGAGAGATGTCTCTTTAAAACAGATCCATGAATATAATCCAAGGGCGCTCTATTTTACATAAGGGGTGGGACCTCGTTAAAGGGCATGGGCACTTTTCCCTCCATAATTTGAAATACAAATATGCAAATTATTCCTTGAACTCAAATAAACAGTTTGAATTTTATACAGTTTTTTCCCTTCAGTTAGCGTTTTTAGTGTTTGATAAAACAACAACCTATAGTTGTCTAAATTAAAAAAATACACTAAAAAATTGCATTTAGACATAAATAAAACACATTATGATACAATCTAAAATTTGCTGCTTACGTAGCCGCGGGATATTTTTCTAAATAATTGAGAGTGGAGTGTGGATAATGCGGTATAAATACAAGTTAAGTTTTTCAGTATTGATGATCAGTAGTTTTCTTGTACAACCCACAAGTGCAGTTGAGAGTGAGAGTAGAAGACTAACAAGAGCAACCCAAGTGAGAAATGGAGAAGAGGAACGAAAAAATTTAGAACTGATTGCTCGTCTTTTCAAAAATAATATTACGATTGGATATGGTGATGTAGAGCTTGTTGAAAATGGAAAAACTTCCGTGGGGTCCACTGTTAAAAAAGGGGGGATGCAAATCGTTACACGCGGAGGAATTGCCTTGGAAGCTAAAGTTGTTGGAGGTCAGCAGTTTGTTCATGAAGAGCCGAATATTGATCTTACGCGCGTGCTTAGACGAAGTAATGCGTATAATTCCACAGTTACGGGTGGAGATGGAGTAGTAGGACAACAGAATGTGTATGATGCGGGAGGGGCTTGGTATACGAAAGTGGGAAAAAATGGAGAACAAAATCTTTATGCGGGGCAAAGAAAAGAAGGGGGAAGAGCAATGGGTACAGAAGTCTCTGAGAATGGCAGACAGCACGTCTTAGCACTAGGGGAGTCTGTAGAAACAACCTTGAGGGATCAAGCTGTTCAAGTTGTCTATCCTAGAGGGCTGGTGAATACTTTAACAATTACGGATTATGCTAGGTCTTGGCTACATGTTGGCGTAAAAGATGTCGTTGGGGCGGTAAGGGTTAATGGTGGCGGAGAACTTTATTTATTTGCGGGTGATGGGACAAATCATACGACTAAGAAAAATATTCCTCTAGAAGGAAAACCTGCTGAAATAATATTTGAGGTTGGTGAACGGAATATCCAACATAAACCACAGATTAAAATTGAAGATTTAGGGGGACAAGATGGTACTGTTATTTTTTCTTCTATTCCGTATGATCCACGTCATATTTCACTTTATGTTCAAAAGCTTTCGGGTGATTTACATTTTCGTTTTAATATCAATGCTACGGGAGATCATAATAGCGATTATTTGTTGATCGATAATGGCTCAGGTAATCACAAAGTAAGTGTTACAGATTCGGGGCGAGAGATTACAGACGCTCTCTCACAAAGAAATAGTTTAGTTGGCGGAGTCAATTTGATTACCGATAGAAGCGAAGGTGAAGGAGCTAACTTTACTCTGGCAGATCTTTCGGGGAGGGCCATTACAGCTGTTGATGGTGGAACCTATCAATATCGCTTGGAGAAGAGAACAAGATGTGCTGATTCTAGTGGACATTCTAAAATTTGGTATTTAATTAGAGCCACTGAAAATACAGAACGTTCTAGTGCTGAAGTACAGTGTGTAAACAAGAAAACGAAGGATTCTGTTGCATTGTCTGCTGATATGGGGACACAGTCTGAACAAGGTTCTTCTTCTGTAGGTGAAAAGGTCCGTACTCCAAGGTCTTTTAAAAAACATCCACCTAAGAAACGGCCTCCACGTCATTTAAGAGAAGCACAAAATGTCTCTAGTGTTTCGGTATCTTCCTCTCAAGAAAATCAGACACGTGTGGTGTTGCCACCATCAGTTTCACATCTTCTTTCTGGTGACAAACAACAGATGGCAGTTTCAGCCTCTTCTCGAGTTTTAGCGGATCAGATGACTTTGCGTCCAAGCAATCAGAAGCAAC
>NZ_JADB01000029.1 GCF_000518165.1 Bartonella elizabethae F9251 = ATCC 49927 | reverse complement strand
TGAAAGTGGTTCGAAGGAAGCTATCAATGGCGGTCAATTGCATGATTATACGGAACAGCAGATGAAGCTAGTTCTTGAAGATGCGAAGAAGTATACGGATGAACATATTACTGATATAGTCAACAATGGTGTTAGTGAGTCCAAAGCATATACAGATATGAAGTTTGAGACGTTAAATTATGCCGTTGAGGATGTTCGGAAAGAAGCAAGACAGGCTGCAGCTATTGGTTTAGCGGTATCTAATTTGCGTTACAATGATACACCAGGAAAGTTAAGTGTTGCCCTTGCTAGTGGTATATGGCTCAATCAGACTGCCTTTGCTGTTGGTGCTGGTTATACGTCTGAAGATGGAAACACTCGCTCTAGCTTGTCTGTTACAAGTGCTGGAGGTCGCTGGGGTGTGGGCGTAGGATTAAGTTTCACGCTAAATTAATAAAATTTACCAATAATATTATTTTCAAAATCGTCCCTGTCTACTTAAGGCAGGGACGAAAAGTTTTGCAGGATTAAAGAAACGGTATCCACAAATAACAATTGTCAGCTTCAATGCTAAAAATAAAAAAGAAAAAAGATGTAAAGAGTGGTGTATTTTATGCAAATTTGACAGAAGCAGTAGAAGGATTGGTTAGTTGTTGCATGATTATCATCGAACAGCAGATGAAGATCATTCTTGAAGATGCAAAAAGTGTACAAGTCAGCAAGGGTATCGTTAATGATACTAAATCTTATACAAATATAAAATTTTAAGTGTTGAATTATGATATTAGGGATATCAAAAAAGAAGAAAAATAAACTGTAACTTTTACTTTAGCAGTGCGCAATGTAAGTTAATAATATTTAGGTTAACATACATATTTAACAGAGCTGTAAATTGTAATTTAGAGAGCAATATATCGTATAGTTGTTTTGATAAAAAAATACGCTGGAATCCACAGTAATATATTTCTACTAAAATTGTTAAAACATTCTATTTTTGACGACTTTAATTATTTCTGTATGCAGCAGCGGTAACGATTGAGTGCAACTCATTGATCACAGCGAGGATATCTAAAACACAACGATGCATAAGTATTTCTATAAACGTTTACAGAGCAAATAATAAGGCGGTGAATTCTAGAATTATTTTATGAAAAAATAATTAAATTCATTTTTTTCTTGCTATTTTTCTTAATAGTATATAAAAAGTAAACGAGTCGTCAAAAGACGCTTTTACAAAACGCGGGGAAATGCATATGAAAAAATCATACAGAAACTGTAAGCTCACTCTACCTAACTCTAAGGTAAGCAACTTTAGAGTTATGAATATCCGCTTATCCTTACAATAAAAGCGCAATGATCTTACAATAAATATCCTAAATCACTCAGCAAATAATCCAACCCTTTTTTGCAATAAATACCCTTTATTGCCTCTTAAACACAAACATTTAAAAAATAGCATAAATATGTTTCTTCAATATTCATATCAGTTTTTCTCATACCCCAATCCAAGAGGTTTTTGCAGAAAAACACCTCCTTAAAGTCGGAAAAACGACCCCTATTACTCGGATTATCAATCAATGTCAACCACAATTTCATTGAAAGCTCAGATAGTCTTTTTTCCCATTATAGACCCTAATCTTTCATAAAAAAGACCTTTCAAGGAATTCTAGCGCCAGAATATGTCTTTTTAATGTTTTTAATATGTTTTTATTATTTGGAGAAGTTATCATGAAAAAAATATATACCACACCAAAAATGCCAGCAGTAAGTAATTTTAAAAACTCTTATTCGCCTTATGGATTTTCTTTTATTAAAAAACTTTCATTGGTTTCAGTGGCTGTTTTTTTATCAAATGCTTCTCCTGTTTCTGCTTGTTTTGCTTGTGATCTTTGGGGTAATGTAGAAACTTATTTTGGTGCTGGTACAAATATACATAAAAGTATTGCACCAACCTATATAATTGACGGTAATATATATCGAGATGTTGGTTCTGCGTTTTTAGGGGTAGATCGTAAATTCAAAAGTTTAAAAAATGCTTTTGATACTGCGTTTATAGGTTGGGGAACATGGAAGCAGCAGGTTGATAAGAAATTTGAACAAATCTTGTCTGATCAGCTTGTTAAGCAAGATTTTGGCGGGACCATTACAATTGGTGCAAACAAAGGTGGCTATGTAGTAGATATTGCAAATAATTCTCGTGAAGCGCGGGTTCTTACTGGTGTTCGTAATGCTGTGCTTGATCCAACATCAAATCAAGCAGTCAATGGTTCCCAGCTGTATAAATTGGGCATTGGAGTAGCAAAATCTTTTGGGGGTGGTGCTAGATATGATCAAAATGGAAACTGGATAGCTCCTACTTTTATGGTTAAGGCCTTTGATAAAAACGGTAATGAAGTTGACAAGAGCTATAATAGTGTTGCAGAGGCATTTACGGGTGTAAGCGATTCTTTTGCAAATCTTGATAAAAAGATTGAAAATGTAGTGACCAATGTTGCGGGTGATAGTCTTGTTAAGCAAGATTTTGGCGGGACCATTACAATTGGTGCAAACAAAGATGGCTATGTAGTAGATATTGCAAATAATTCTCGTGAAGCGCGGGTTCTTACTGGTGTTCATGATGCTTTCCTTAGTACAACATCGAAGCAAGCAGTCAATGGTTCCCAGCTGTATAAATTGGGCATTGGAGTGGCAAAATCTTTTGGTGGTGGTGCTGGATATGATAACAATGGAAAATGGACTGCCCCTACTTTTATGGTTAAGGCCTTTGATAAAAACGGTAATGAAGTTGACAAGAGCTATAATAGTGTTGCAGCGGCCTTCACAGGTGTAAGCGATTCTTTTGCAAATCTTGATAAAAAGATTGAGAATGTAGTGACCAATGTTGCGGGGGATAGTCTTGTTAAGCAAGATGATACGGGACTGATTACCATTGGTGGAAAAGTAAGTGGAACGAAGGTAAGTATCGCAAATATTGATAATGCAGTGCGGATTCTGACCGGTGTTAATGCGGGCTCGATTACAGCAACATCTACAGATGCGATTAATGGCTCTCAACTTTATTCGATGAGCAATGTAGTGGCAGGTTATTTTAGTCGTGATGCTGGATATGATGCAGATGGAAAATGGAATGCTCCTACATTTACGGTTAAAGTCTTTGATAAGAATGGTAGTGAGACTGAAACGCACTATGCAAATGTTGCAGATGCATTTACTGGGGTGAATACTTCTTTTGTGAATCTTGATAAAAAGATTGAAAATGTAGCGACCAATGTGGCGGGTAATAGCCTTGTTAAGCAAGAAGAGGCTACAGGTCTGATTACCATTGGTGGAGAAGTAAATGGAACGAGGGTAAGTATTGCAAACAGAGCGAATGCACCACGAGTTCTCTCTGGTGTTAATGCTGGCTCGATTACAGCAATATCGACGGATGCGATCAATGGTTCTCAATTTTATTCGATGAGCAATGAAGTTGCGAGCTATTTTAGTCGTGATGCTGGATACGATGCAGATGGACACTGGAATGCTCCTACTTTTACAGTTAAAGTCGTGACTGAGAATGGTAGCGAGACTGAGATGTATTATTACAATGTTGCGGATGCACTTTCTGGTGTAAGTAGTTCTTTTACAAATCTTAATCAAAAGATCAAAAATGTAACAGACGGTGGTCTTGTTAAGCAAAATAGCACTGGGCTTATTACCATTGGTGCAAGCAGAGGCGGTGATAGAATAAATATTGCCAACGATATGGGTACCCCACGAGTTCTCTCTGGTGTTAAGGGAGGGGCATTTACAAAAACATCAACCGAAGCAGTAAATGGTAGCCAACTTTATTTGTTGTCTCAGGCATTTGCAAGTTATTTTGGCGGTGGTGCTGGATATGATAAAGATGGACAATGGTCAGGTCCTGCTTTTACAATTAAAGCCTTTGATCAGTATGGTAATGAGTCTGAGAACACATATATGAGTGTTGCGGATGCATTTGCTGGCGTTAATAATGCTTTACTGGGTTTGAATCAGCGGGTTAAAGACGGTATTGGTGTAAGAAATGATAATAATATTATTACCGAAGGCTTTCCTTTTATGAGAATGGTACCTAGAGCTTTAGGTAAGAGGAAAAATGGGGATATGATATCTATTTCTTCTGGTAAGATTTCTGCTAACTCAACCGATGCGATCAATGGTGCACAGCTTCAGAAGACGAATGGCAATGTAAGAGGAGTTGAAGACCAAGTAACAGAAGTTGAAAAAAGGGTAACAGAAGTTGAAAAAAAGGTAGATGTTGCGGTTAGCTATGATGTCGATAAAAACGGAAAGAAAACCAATAGCATCACGTTAGCAGGTGGAAATGAAAGTGAACCTGTTTTGATAAACAATGTAAAGGATGGTGAAATTAAAGCAGATTCTAAGCAAGCAGTGAATGGTAGTCAGTTATATAATTATACCAATGAGCAGACGAAAATTGTTCTTGATGAATCGAAAAAATATACAGATCAACGAGTAAACAATATTGTTGTTGATGCAATCGACGATGCTGTGGTTAAGTCCAAACAATATACAGATATGAAGTTTGAGGCTTTAAATTACAACATAGAAAATGTGCGTAAAGAGGCAAGACAAGCAGCAGCGATTGGTTTGGCAGTGTCTAACTTACGTTACTTCGATGATCCGGGATCTTTAAGTGTTTCATTTGGTAGTGGTTTGTGGCGAGGCCAATCTGCTTTTGCTATTGGTGCAGGTTATACATCTGAAGATGGCAAGATTCGTTCTAATTTATCAGCAACCAGTGCTGGAGGTCATTGGGGTGTAGGGGGTGGAATAACTCTGAAATTAAAATAACACCAGATAATAAAAGAAATTACAATTTAACTAAAATTTCACCCTTGCCTTATAAGACAAGGGTGAAATTTTCTATTATAAAGAAGTGATATTTTACAGAGAAAACCATAGAGTCGTATCATTATAAAATTTCATAATATTTTTAGTGAGATTGATTTTAGCGAGAAATAAAGCACTTTAACAAAAATTTTACAAATGCAGAGTAATGCTCTCACATAAATGAATAGGATGCATAATCGCGCACTATTTTAAAGCATATGTTCTACAGCTTCATCACTAGAAAATATCCATTGGGGGGATATGTTTAAAAAAATAAAAAATCCCATTTATTATTTTGTTTTATTTGCTCTGTACACAACAGAAGCAATCATGAGCTATATAGAAGCCGCAATGATTAGATAAGACTCGTTTTGAACAAAACAGGATACCTAAAAGAAGTAATGAAACAGAACCTCTATATTTAAGTCTGTAGCATATACAATAAAGATATTCCACGATTGCCTAAATCGAAAAGACTCATTCTGTAAAAATAATTAAATTCATTTTCTTCTTGCCTTTTGTCTTAATAGTCTATAAAAAAACAAAGGAGCATTGAATAAGACTCATTCTGGTAAAAACAGAAAAGAGTTATCGCAAAGGGAGGTGCGAGCAGTTATGAAGAAATCACACAGCCATACTCATTTTATTTTAAAGTTCCTTAAATAGAGAACTCTAAGGGTTAAGGATAAACTGCACACTCTCACAAAAGAAGTGCAACAATCCCACCAAGAAAATCATCAATAACCCAACCCCTCTCACAGTAAGCACTTATTTCTTCTTAAATATATAAAATGAGCTCTTTTACTTCAAAAACCATAAAGAACACGCGCAATAAAAACGCGAAAACATATCTTTTTCATCTTTTTTCTTACGCTCAAATTGAGGAAATCTTTTTAGAAAGAACACTCTGCTTAAAAGTAGAAAACCTCATTAACCGGATTGCAAACCAACATCAATCGCAACCTTAGCGAAATTCTGATCAATTCTATCTGCTTCTGCAAAAAAAACCAAACTCTACAGAGAACAAGTAAAACTCACATCCCTAAATCACCTCTAGCGCTGAAATGTGTCTTTTTAATGTTCTAAATATGTTTTTCTTACTTGGGAGAATTTGTTATGAAAAAATTATATACCACACAAAAAGCGCAAGTGGTGAGTGATTTTAAAAATTCTTTCTCGCTTTATCGATTACTTTTTGTGAAAGCGCTTTCATTGGCGGCAGTGGTTATCTTTTTATCAAATATTTCTCCTGTGTCTGCTAATACGCAGATTTTAAATAACATATCAAACAATTTTAGTGGTGGTACAAATCTGTTTAAAGCTATTCCACCAGCTTATGTATTTGGCAGTAAATTGTATGCAGCTAGTGGCTTTGCATTTATGGGGGGTGAAGAAGAGTCCTTCAAAAACTTAAGATCTAATATTAAGTTTCAGACTAAAGCTGCTTTTGATATTGCATTTGCGGGGAGGGAGGGAGCTAAGAATGGTGTAAATACATTTTCTGGTGTTAATAGCGTTTTCACAAATGAGAATCGTCAGGTTGCTGAGATAAAGGTCCCTGCTGTTATTGGGGAAAAACAAAATAATCTATCTCAAGGGAATAATCAGCATGAGAATATAGACAGCTTTCCTTTGATAAGAAACTTAACCCGTGGATTAGCTCGGGGGGATGATGAAGAAAGGGCGGTAACTATTGCTGCCAACTCACCATTAAAATCAATAAATATTATGAATAGTGAGCGTCAAGCTCGGACTATTTTTAATCTTGCTGCTGGTAAGCTCTCAGCAGACTCCACTGAGGCAGTTAATGGTTCTCAACTTTATTCACTGGGCACTGCAGTTGCTACGTCTTTCGGTGGTAGTGCTAGCTATGAGGATGGCAAATGGGTTGCTCCTACATTCCATTTTAAGGGTTTCAACGACAATGGTGATATCATTGACACGAGTTATAATGATGTAACCTCTGCCTTTACGGGAGTTGGAGATTCATTCGAGAAAGTCAAAGATCAGTTTGCGAATATTAAGGATGAAATTGGCAAAGAGATCAGCACAGTTCAAAGTGATGCTTTGTTGTGGGATGAGACTAAAGGTGCGTTTGTAGCAGAGCATGGCAAAGAAGGTAGTAAAACGAATAGCAAGATCACGTCACTTGCCAATGGAGCGATTAATTCTAGCTCAAGTGATGCCGTAGCGGGTAACCAGCTTCATGCTTTAGGGAGCAGTGTTGCAAAGACTTTTGGTGGTGGCGCTGGATATGAGAATGGTCAATGGGTTGCACCAAGCTTTATCCTAAAAATGTTCAATGAAGATGGTAATGAAGGCACAAGCAAGACCTATAATGATGTAGGCACTGCATTTGCAGGAGTAGATACGAACTTCAGCA
>NZ_JADB01000028.1 GCF_000518165.1 Bartonella elizabethae F9251 = ATCC 49927 | reverse complement strand
AACCACCCCTTGTGATATAACCATGGGCTAATTTGAAAGAATTTTCATCAGCCTTTCCGGAAACTTGGATCAGTGAAAGTCCGCCTATGTTAGAAGGATCGGAAGCATTTATGACGCTCTCTTTATCTCCTAAATCGCTTTGAATGTAAACTGTTGTGGAGCCTGAAACATCGCCGTGAATGAGAAGATGATCGGTTTCTTGCTCTGTGATTGGTGTGCCATCAGTCCACTTTGTATTGAAATAAATTTTTGCATCACCTGTTGCATTATAGACGGCTTTAGTCTCTGGTTTTCCGGAACCTATATGCAATGTTTGATAATGACCTTCTGTTGGTTTGTCAAAAATTATAGAGCTGTTATTAAGACCCAAGACAGAAATATCAGAGCGTGCTCTTTGAGCAATATCAAGCAATTTTCCCTCAGCGTCTTTTTCATTTTCACTGATTTTCAACGTCCACGTTGTTTCATTTTTAAGATCAAAGCTTGTTTTTCCCTTTTCTTTATTTCTTACACCGCCTTGTAAGACAGAGTGATCTGCGGTTAAAGTAAACATTTCAACCGGTTCTGTCTCCTGTATGTCGTTTTTGAATAACGTATCAGCAAGGATTTTTGAATTTTTAAGATTAACTTTACCAATTGATTCATTGGTATTTATTCCAACACCCTTTTCAACAAGCAATTTTGTATCCGTTAAATTGATTTCTGAAGTCTTATCATTAGGGGAGTCTTCAAATCTTATACCACTCCTTTCTGCCTTTGCCGATATATTTATCGTATCAATTTTTCCACCATCTTTTAAGACAAAAGCCGATCCGTTTGCAGTGACTTTTCCTCCTGTCATGGTGATTTTAGATTGAGAATCGCTTGCATATAATCCATCACCGGGCTCATATTCATGGACATCTGCACCTGGATTTTCACCCTTGAATGATGTTACTTCAACATTGTCTTTTAAAATAATAGTGCTGCCACTTTCTGCGTGTATTCTCCCTCCAAAGGATCCACCTGAAACTGTTACTTGAGAATTCTTCTTTGCCCTTACGCCGTACATCGCTTCTTTAATGGTTACATTTTTCAAAGTGAGTTTACTTTTTCCATTAGCATCTATTCCCCATATTAGAACGTTATCATATTTATTGTAACAACTTGCTATTGTGACATTTTCCAGTACGCTACTACTATTAAAGAGAGCTACACCGCTTGCAGAAACATTAATAGAACCTCCTGTCATCTTGAATGTAGCGTTGTCTGATACTTGAACGCCATATCCATAGAAAGGATCATTTCCAAGTGGAGCACCAACAATGGTATTTTCCGATAATTCAATCAAACTATCGGATCCTTTAACGACGACAATGGTTGCAACAAATGATGTTCCTTCCGGAGGCGTACTCCCCAGCTTTAAATTTTTGCCGATGATTTTTCCACCCTTTTCTGCCCAAATATTATTGTAGCTTTCTTTAGAGACTTCTATTTTTTTCCCACCAGAAACTCTAAGTTCTTTTGCTTGTGCATTGGGATAGGTGCCAAACAATAGGATTGCTGAAATTGCTGTATATGATAGAAGAATTTTTTTGGACATCTATGTTCTCCTCACTTAACTAAGCTGCAAATGTTTTCTTGGCTTGTTATATCCCCGCTTGTTACATAAGAAGAACAAACAATATAAGAAAATAAAAAATGGCTAATTACTATTTATTATTTTGTAATTATTATTTTATAATTTACTTATAGTCAAATTATTTAAAATTAATTCATATTGTATTTATTATGTATAAAAATATTTTAAAAAAGTATCAAAATAATATTTATAGCTATGATAAGTAGATGGTTGTTGTGTGTTTGTACTTTCGTTTATGGTACTATTATACCGTTATATATTTTGATATATTAGAGAAAACAAAGGGGAGACAGCATAGTGACCTAGCTGTCAGAAAAAATTAAAAAAAGTTTTCTTAATTTTCGATTTGATATGTTTTATATTAAGTGTAATGTGTTTTATAAATGTGCTAAAGAGCTCTGATTGGTGCTTTTATAAACCTTATTACTCTTCTTGAGTGTTTTGATAAATTTGTTGATGTCTTTTTTGTTTTTATTTCATCTCATTCAATTGACTGCGTAAAGGGATGTTTTGGAGTATGTTTTCCATGGAAAGAGGAAAATAATCGTAGGTTATGTTTTTTTTATCTACTTACGATAATAAAACTATTACATTTTATTTTTTTTGAGAAGAAGGGTAGGGGCTTTTATGAAGCAAGCGAGATTATATCGATAACATTTGGGCTGAGCATAGTTATCTCTAGGTGTTTTTTCTGAGCGTTTTTCTCTCACTTGGGGATGAAGCGCTTTGTGACATTTTGTTTGAGAGCAATGAACGCAATTTGTTTAAGAGAGATGAACGCAATTTAATCTGTAGGCTTCAAAGGATAATATTCACCTTGTAAATCAATAAATCTTGATGGAGATGATGTTAAGGGGATAAATAACAAAGCCCATTCAAGTGATCTTTTAATGAAAGAGTATCAAGAATAAAAAAGGCAGTATATTGTACTGCCTTTTTTGTTAAATTAAATAAGACTATAAGTTGCGTTTTGCTTGTTCTTAAAACTGATAGCGTATTCCGCCTGAAAAGCTTGTTCCAGATATACCTGTTTTTTGAATTTTCTGCTGATAATGAACATCAGCATGAAGGGCAATATTTTGTGATAATTGTGCATTCACACCAAATCCACCTTCAATAGCTGCTCCCATAGAATCAAGACGGAATGATTCACCAATCTGTATAGTGCTATTATCGGAAAAAGCTTTAACAATATTCAACTTCCCATAGAAAGAAAAAATACCACTGTTTTCAGTGGGAACTGTTGTTTGCGTTAAACGTCCTCCAATACGAACCAACCATTGATGAGGATTGCCCATATCCACATCAAAACCATCAACATCTGAGAATGTGCCAAGCATAAGACGTTGATAAACAACTTGTGCTTGTGGTTCAAAGGACAATCCTTTCGTACTGGTTTCGAATTTTTTTCCAATGGTTGCCGATGCACTGAATGTATCAGCGTTCGTCAATTCCGCTGTCTTTCCTATGAGAGCTGTGGTGATATTTCCCTTGAGCATTCCATAGGAGACGAGGGCATGGACATATGTCCCATTATGATGATGCAGGTCACTATATCCAGTCAGTGACCACTTATCGAGTGTACTCTTGTCAGCACCTTCCATATCTTTTGGGGTGAAAGCCAATTTTCCATATGTTCCTAAAAGACCAAAGTTGGTGGTCGCATTTTGATCTTCTAGAGCGATCAATGTAAAGCCTGCTTGTAAAGCAACATAGTGAATATCAGCACCATAACCATATTGTAATGGCGTACGGTGAGAGGATAATGTCATCTTGTTGCCATACGTCGAGAAGAAAATCCCTTTGCTTTTATGATCTTTTGTCTCAAAGCCTGTTTCTTGCATCGTGTTCAGCAAAGTGTTTTGATTGTTTACATCAGCCAACCCAGCTGAGAATAGAGCGTTAGGCATAACCAAATAGCTTGCTACTTGAGGAACGAGAGCCTTGATCTTTCCTTCATCATCAAGCGTTGCACTTTGCAAGCGGAAATCCCAGAAATTCTGATTTCTTCTCTGGTTTTGTTCGTTGTCTGCTTGTCCAGAATTTAATGTTGATTCACCTTTTATATTATTCTCAACTCCTAAAATCACTCCCCCTAATACAACGGGAGTTGTGTCGGTTTTTGCGTTCTTGTCTTTTGATTGTTGAGAAACTTCCCCTAAATGGCTTTGTGCGTTCTCTGCTTTTCCAAGACTTGATGCCGGTCCATAGGCATTTAGAACATATTTATAGGGCAAACCACCCATTGTGACATAGCCATTTGCTAGTTTGAAGGAATTTTTATCTGCCTGTCCAGATACTTGTATGAGTGAGAGACCACGCATATTCGCCGGAATAGAAGATTCTGCCTGTGATGACTCAGCTTTTGAGAGACTATTGAAATGAATTGTTGTGGTACCTGAGACATCTCCGTGAACAAGAAGGCGGTCCGTTTTTTGCTGTGCTTTTGTCAGACCATCACTCCATTGTGTATTGAAATAAATCCTTGCATTGCCTGTTGCATTGTAAATAGTTTCTTTAGCGGAGTCCCTATTTTCTTGTGAATGAGGAACCTCAAGGATTTGTCCTACACTCAAGGTTTGATATTGACCCTTTGCCAGCGTATGGGGCGCATTAAACACAATAGAACTATTATTAAGGTTCAGGACTGAAACGGTAGACAGTGCTCGCTGCTCAATGTCGTGGAGAGCATAATTAAATGTACTGAAATCATGATTTACGTCGTATTGACTTACATTTAAATACCATTTGCTCTTGTTATTTAAATTAAAAACACTCGTATTGACGGCTAAGGTTCTTGCTCTCCCTTCCATAATCGAATTATCGGCAGTTAAGATAAAAGTCACAGGATGAGGATCTGAATCTGTTTTCTTCTTTACATTATTTTGTAATAATACATCAGCACGAATTTCTGAGTCCTTAAGTTGAACTTCGGCAATAGACTTTGAAGATGAAGGCCCTAAAATACCAACACCATCTCTTACAAGAAGTTTTGTATTGGTAAGAATTGCCTTATTGATAACTTCTTCCCCATCTTTTACAAAAGCATCTAAAATGCTATGAAAAATAATACCGGATTTCCTTTTGGTTTCTATAAATGAATCTTCAATGTTAATGATACCGTTTGAAATTGATAGACCAGTATACAAGGCATTGGCTTTAACTTCTTTAGCATTAATACGTCCCCCTTGTGATACAGCAAAGGCAAACGAAGCTGAATGTATTGTTGAGTTCGTAATTGTAGCAATTGCTTTTTTAGAGGCGTACACTGCGCTTAATCCATTGCGGATAAAAACATTATTAAGAGTCTTTTCCTCTCCATTCTCCAGCTTGAACTCATCAATAATTTCAGGAGGTTGTGTATTTGCATAAGTTGGAGCGAAATGAGAAAAAATGAAAGTTCCAGCAATTGTACATAACAAAAGATTTTTCTTATAAATATATTTCTTACACATAGATATGCCTTTAGTATTTGGTATGCTTTGATGCTTACTTCATTCCCCTGATGGCGCAAGTACCCAATCAGCTTTTATATCATTATGTTTTTATTGTAAATAACAAAACGAATTATATTGTGCTGTTCTCTATAATTTGAAGGTTTATTTCAGAAAAGATTTTTTCATGATCATAAAATACAATGAAACAATGAATCCCCCAAATCTAGCTTGATAAGCTTATACTAAAACCAGGATGAAGCTATTTTAAAACACGCTATTTAAAAATTGGCACTTCAGTATAATCGCTATAAAAGATCTATAGCGTTAAAATGGATTTTTTTGTATTCAGAAAAAATCTCTGTCAATTTTCTCTGTCCTAGCAGAAGATCTGCTATAAGAAGAAGAGATGAGGGGGATCTTCAAAGAGATCTTTTTTAAGGCGCTCAAGCTCATTTTCTGAAGTCTGTACAGTGCTTATGAATGATATAATGATAAAATTTTTGTGAACTCTATCATCTTTATGCTTGTGAAGGAGAAAGCAGACTTTTTTACGCTTGATAAAACAGCAAGTCCATCACACACTTTGACAGCTTTTGGCACTTGAGATGGTTTATAAAAAGGTTGTTTTTATGGTTTCTTCACATGGTTTACCTGCTTGTAAAGTGCAAGAGACGGGGGGATTGAGGCAACATGGGGCGGAGGTGAAATGAGATCTTGTACGATATTTGGGGTGCTCATTTAACAGGAAAAATAGTTAGGAATCTTTATAAATTATTGAATTTATTTATATTTATAATAATTATTCTATTCAGTCATTCGATTATGCTGTTTGTTTCTTCAGTTTTTACAGCCGTAGAAGCATTTTTCGGGACAGCAATTTGTATATTTATTCTCTCGTTATTGTTAAATATTCGTTGGTGATTTTTTTATCACCTTTTGCGTGAAGTATTTCATAAGTTCCGTTGGATATATTTTGCACTAAAAATTTTTAGGGATTTAGTTTCTGCATGATAGGTGGAAAATCGTAAAGTTTTTACAGCTGCTGTGCACGATAGAATATTTTCTAAATACAAAAAAATAATAAGCATTAATTTTATTTATATAAGAATAGTATACTTTTATTACAGATTAAATATATATAAAAATTACTTAAATATATTGCAATTTTATAAGTTTTAATGGTCTTGCGAATTAATTAAATACTGTAAAAATAGCATTTTTACTACAAGAGAATAGAATAAATAGGTCCTGTTTTCATAGGATTATCTTAAGATTGATAGCAGCATTTTGCTCTTAAAAATTCATTTCCATTATGCTGCTTTTAATATTTTCTTATCGTTTTATTTTCTTTCAGGGAGATGAAATTGGTATAAGAGAATGAACTTTTTCAATTTGGTTACCTAAAATGGTATAAGCAAGTGTCAATGAAGCTTTATAGATGGTGTAATAAGCGCATTAATTGAAAGAATAGAGGGGTATCAATCGGTCAAGGGTGTAAAGAAGGAGCTTTTTATTATTATCTTTTTAGATATCGTTATCTGTCTATTGTCTAAAAATGCACTTTTCTTAACTTTATGGATAAATTCACGAATAGACATGCTGCGGAATTCGTGTGAAGAGGAGGAAAAGCCTATTTTAAGTGGAAAAGGGTAATTCATAAAGAGCTTCATGTTGAAGGCTTTGAAATGAATGATGTTTGGTTTTCTAAAAGTACACTTTTATGAGAAAGGGTGCTTTTATTCAAATGTCTTGTATTAAAAGGTCTCGGTTTTCATTATTTTGGGCTGTTGATACATTCTCGATAAAAATACCTGACATTTTTTGTTAAAAAAAGGGAAGGGGATTTTATGAAGCAAGCGAGATTATATCGATAACATTTGGGCTGAGTATAGTTATCTCTAGGTGTTTTTTCTGAGCGTTTTGGTTTTCTCTCACGTGGATGATGAAGTGCTTTGTGACATTTTGTTTAAGAGAGATGAATGCATTTAATCTGATAGGTTTCAAAAACAATACTTAGCCTTGTAAATCAATAAATCTTGATGGAGATGATGTTAAGGGGATAAATAACAAAGCCCATTCAAGTGACCTTTTAATGAAAGAGTATCAAGAATAAAAAAGGCAGTATATTGTACTGCCTTTTTTGTTTGATGTAGTGTATAGAATAACAATACACCTGTTGTTAAAGTTTTGCTTCAAAACTGATAGCGTATTCCGCCTGAAAAACTTGCTCCAGAAATCCCCGTTTT
>NZ_JADB01000027.1 GCF_000518165.1 Bartonella elizabethae F9251 = ATCC 49927 | reverse complement strand
GAAATTGTTTTGACATTTCCTTCTCCGGTCACCTGCAGAGGCAAAACTTTTGCCAGCAGTGAGAAAAAAGGCACAGGATTATTCAGGGCATGATATTGCAGATAAGACACCAGCCCATCCTCCCCATACTGAGATCCAGCCTGCTCAGCAGCTGTGAGTAAGGCTTCATTAAACCGCTTTGTTATTTTATTCAAAGTCCCTTTTTTGCGTCCTCTTCGACGTAAGGGAAGACAATTTTTCTCAGCCATCATCATGTTCCTTTCAATCAAGAAAAACCCATTCCATGCCATGAAACAATGCCATAAAAATCAGCAACGAACCTTCAAAAGCACTCCACAATGAAAAAAGGAAAACCACCCCCAGCAAGCCCAAAGCTCAAAGCCCCAAGTAAAAAGCCAAAAGCTCCCATAACGCCGAAACCTTCAACTCCAAACCTCTCATCCCATTCCATGCCCTCACAAAAGGGCAACACGCCCTAAAAGCCCACACAACGTGTAAATTCTCCAGCTCCTTGAGTTTTCTCTTCCTTTTTTACAGATCCACGCCTTTACGCTTTTAAATCTTTACAGAAAAATTCTCCCAACCAACACCCCACACCACCTTAGTCAACACTGGTCCATTAACAACACAACCTCTGGTTCTAGCAAAATATCCCCTACGGACTTCAGATCAACACCCTTCAAACGGATAGAACTTCATAAAGCACGCCTTATCCTGAATATTCCTGCTCTTTTCACCACACCTCAGAACACCACTCTTTTATGCGTGTGCAGCATAGCCAATGTTTTAATTTTTCTTGCCAATCTTTTGAAATCACTTTATCACTCAAAAGGTGCTTTGATCGTCCACACAACGGTCAATAAAGGAGTTGAAGCCCTAAGTTCTAAAAAAATTAGCTTACTATGTGAGGCTTCTCGGATTCCGGGAGATTTTGCTCTGTCCAAGTGTATCTCACGCACTAAAAGCAAAAGGCTGATTAGGCTCAGTATTTTCAACCTCCCGGAATACTCACGCGAGGGCGCTCGCAACCGGAGGGGGCTTGAAGTGCAAACCAAAAATTCACATTTTAATGATATTTCTTATCAAGCAAAAGAATTCGTCATAGAAGAATTTCAATGCGGCTTTCTCAAAAGGAATTAGGAAGCCATTTAGATGTCAGTTTTCAACAAATCCAAAAATACGAAAAAGCCTTCTAACCAACACCCCACACCACTTTAGTCAACACTGATCTATGAACAATCGGGCTTCTTATGGAGTAAAATATCCCCTACGATCTTCAGATCAACACCCTTCAAACGGATAGAACTTCATAAAGCACGCCTTATCCTGAATATTCCTGCTCTTTTCACCACACCTCAAAACAGCACTCTTTTATGAGTGTGCAGCATAGCCAATGTTTTAATTTTTCTTGCCAATCTTTTGAAATTACTTTATTGATTAACGCGTGTTTTTGATCGTCCACGCAACGGTCAAATAGGGAGTTGGATTCCTTAAAACTTAACACATAAACAATTATGGCTATCCCGGAAATTCCGGGGGCTTTTGTTATGTCCAAGTGCAATAGCACTAAAAACAAGAGACTGTTTAAGTTCAGTGAATCCAACCTCCCGGAATACCCATGCGAGGGCGCTCGCAACCGGAGGGGGCTTGAAGTGCAAACCAAAAATTCACATTTTAATGATATTTCTATTGGCAAAAGAATTCGTCATAGAAGAATTTCAATGCGGCTTTCTCAAAAGGAGTTAGGAAGCCATTTAGGTGTCAGTTTTCAACAAATCCAAAAATACGAAAAAGGCTTCAATCGTGTAAGCGCAGGACGGCTACAAGAAATTGCCAAGCTACTGAAGGTTCCCATTACCTTTTTTTATGCGGATATTTCAAAAGAAGATATTCCAGAAAATCTCTCACACAATGATCAAGAAATCTATAGTGAAAAGGAACAAACCCTTGTGAAAACTTTTAGAGAACTCCACCCTAAAAAACAAAAAGCAATTTGGTGGTTAATTTCCGATTAGATAAAAACGCCCACAAAGCTCCAATCCTTTACTTCATACAGATCCACGCCTTTACGCTTTTGCATTTTTACGAAAAATGACCTCGACCTTTCTCACTAAACGATAACCAAAATCTTGCCCATCCCCCTTGGCTTCCCACTTCATGTGCTTCAAATTACCACCCCTCAAACAACGCTGTTTGATAGTAAAATTTTAAAGCAGAAAAACGCTCATCATCTAAAAAATGATGAAGCAGTGCGTTTTACATATCCTCTATCTTTGCTTAAACAGCAAAGGAAAACACCCAATCAATTTTTAAATACCCCCCCCGCCTAAAGTTTCCCATGCCTGATATCACCGCCCTAAACGACGGTGTTTTACGGCATGATGGGATAAAACACTCCGCAAACGGAAGTTTCACAATCTCTTGTTGAAATATCCTCTATAGAGGTATACCGTATTAGGAAACCGCTATTAATGGAGAATTTATGAGCACGATCCCCTCTTATCCTGTTACCCCGAACCTACAGTTGATATACGTATCAAACATCGAGCATTCTACCACTTTTTACAAATTCATCTTCAAAAAAGAGCCTATTTTCATCTCGCCACGCTATGTTGCATTTACTTCTTCGGGTGATGCCCTCTTTGCTCTCTGGTCTGGAGGCGATACGCCGGAGGAAAATGTGCCTCGTTTTTCAGAAATCGGCATTATGTTGCCTCATGGAGAGGACGTAGATAAACTCTATGCAGAATGGCAAGAACAAACCACCGTTGAGATAAATGTCTTGAAAGAACCCTATACGGACGTATTTGGACGAACCTTCCTCATCAAAGATCCCGACGGTCATCTTATTCGTGTTTGTCCACTGGATTAAAAAACTTTAAGACCTGATCTTTAATTGCCTGAATTTTGACGTCCACTCCCCTTACCTTAAAGGACGAAGACTTCATCCAGCGCCATTTTTTTGAATAGTCTAGCTTCTTCTAAAGAAGAAGCCGGATTTTTCACTTCGAGATCCCCCCTCAAAGCAGAGTGTTTTATCAAACTTGTCCATCCAGCCCTAAAATATTTTTTCTCTCGTCATCCCTCTTCATCTAAGCCCCCTGCTCCATACACAGACTCCTTGCCCCTCAAACCTCTCATCCCATTCCACGCCATAACAAAAGAACAACACGCCCTAAAAACCCACACAACGTGTAAATCCTCCACGACCTAAAACTTAGCCTTACTTTTTTACAGATCAACGTTTTTACGCTTTGCTTTCCCCCTGCACCTAAAGCTTTTGATATCGGATATCACCCGCCTCTAATAATGTACAGCAGCCACCCAATGGAGAAGGACATCCCCCCACTTCAAACAACATCCCCTTGTTCATCCCTCCTTTGACAGCATCAGAGAGCAACAAGCAACAAAATCTTGGAAAAAACCTTGAGCACCCTCACCCCGCTATCTTCTCACCCATCGTCTTGCCGATGGCTCTTATGGGGCTCTTATCTGCTCTGGTTTAAAGATACAATTCCGATTGTGTCATTATGATACCTTTTTACATTAACCTTGTCAAGTTTTTATATTGTTCTTTTAATATTTCGTGTCATTCTTTCTCATAATCATCTCTCTCATGCAACCAGAATGCCCAAAACATAAAGCACAAAATAAACCATCATTATGTTGCTCATTCACACGTTTTTGAAAAAATTTGAAAAAACATGCCTACTACTTTTGCCATTTCACGACAGTGCACTGCAAAATAACGCTCCATACCTTATGATCATAAAAACCAACCTTTCCCCCTTCACTTTCTCCTCCCTCTCTTATAGTGACCACACCCCCTTCATCCCATTCTCTCCCATTTCGACATTCTCTCCTCCCTCTCTCTGCCTCCTCTTCTCTCCCATCAACGCCCATACGCCCCTCTTCATCTCAACGTATTCCTCCATTGACAAACGCTTCCTCTTCGCCCTCCAATCCCCTCTCTCCTCTCCACCTCTCAACACATCACACAAAGCCCCAATACGCCTCCAAAGGCTATACAACGCCTAAATCCCCCCACGCTCTTGAACACCCACTTCATTTTCACAGAACCACATTTTTACGCTTTTACAGCTTTACAGAAATCAGCCAAATGAAACATCCACCCAGCCACTGAACAATCCCCCCCAAAAGACAAAACCAACCACCACACACTGCTCTATAAATAACAGTGTGTGCGTAAATAATCCAAATGCTTTCCTAGCAGATTTTCACCATTGACCACTCAAGCAGAGCAGCACAGCGTAAGCGCCCCTAACCACAACCGTGTTATGGCATAAGAGGATTATCGCCCCTTCTCTCCCGTGGAATTTCCCCCCACTTATGTTTCAGGCGAAAATTCCAAGCGATCCCCTTGTTTTGTAACTGTCACCGCCGTCTCGTCATGAATTTCTCCAAATAAGATTTTTTCTGCGAGCGGATCTTGAATTTCTTTTTGGATAATCCGTTTAAGGGGGCGTGCCCCATAAAGGGGATCATAGCCTTTATCGGCAAGGAATTGTCGAACTTCTGGTTTGATATGCAAGGTTATGTTGCGTTCATTGAGCAAATTTTGCAAATGTTGTATCTGAATATCAACAATCGCCTCCATATCTTTGCGTTGCAACCGCTGAAAAAGAATAATCTCATCAATACGGTTTAAAAACTCTGGACGGAAAGCGGCTTTCACAACATTCATCACATCGTCTTTTGCTTGATCAACCGTTTGTCCTTCCGGCAAAGCGGTTAAAAATTCAGCACCAAGATTGGAAGTCATAATCAACAAAGTATTACGAAAATCAACCGTTCTGCCCTGACTATCGGTCAAGCGCCCTTCATCCAACACTTGCAGCAGCAGATTAAAGATATCTGGATGCGCCTTTTCAATTTCATCAAAGAGAATAACTTGATAAGGTCTTCTCCGTACAGCCTCTGTCAGCACGCCCCCTTCTTCATATCCGACATATCCGGGCGGTGCCCCAATAAGCCGCGCACCCGCATGCTTTTCCATATATTCCGACATATCAATCCGCAACATAGCATTGGGATCTTGAAAAAGAAACGCCGCCAAAGCTTTGGTGAGTTCTGTTTTTCCCACACCGGTAGGTCCCAAGAACATAAAGGACCCGAGGGGACGATTGGGGTCTTGCAAGCCAGCCCGCGCCCGCCGTACAGCCCGCGCAACAGCTTGAACCGCTTCACCCTGTCCCACAACACGGGTAGCAATTTCATCTTCCATGCGCAAGAGCGCTTCGCGTTCTGCTTCCAACATCCGATCAACAGGAATACCGGTCCAGCGTGAAACAATCCGCGCAACATGTTCAGCGGTCACCGTTTCTTCAACGAGATGATTTTGTTGGTCATCATTTTCGGCTAAAGTCAATTGTTTTTCAAGTTCCGGAATAACACTATAAGCCAGTTCGCCCGCGCGTTGGAATTGTCCATCCCGCTGTGCAATTGCCAAAGCATTGCGCGCTTCTTCGAGTTGTTTTTTCAAATCGGCTGCATGCCCTAATTTTTGTTTTTCAGCCTGCCAAGCCGTTGTCATCTCGGCGGATTGTTGTTCCAAAATTTTGAGTTCTTCCTGCACATTTTTCAAACGTTCTTTTGCTGTAGGTTCAACATCTGTTTTCAAAGCTTCCCGTTCGATTTTCAATTGTAAAATGCGCCGATCAAGCGCATCGAGTTCTTCGGGCTTTGAATCGACCTGCATACGCAAGCGTGCAGCGGCTTCATCGATCAGATCAATAGCTTTATCGGGCAAGAAACGATCAGTAATATAACGAGAAGAGAGTCGTGCAGCGGCAATTAAAGCGCTGTCTGCCAAGCGCACTTTATGGTGCTGTTCATATTTTTCTTTAATCCCACGCAAGATAGAAATCGTATCCTCCAAAGAGGGCTCAGGGACGAAGACCGGTTGGAAACGTCTAGCAAGAGCAGCATCTTTTTCGACATATTTTCGATATTCATCGAGGGTTGTTGCACCCACACAATGGAGTTCTCCACGGGCAAGAGCCGGCTTTAACAAGTTGGAAGCATCCATTGGACCATCAGATTTTCCAGCGCCCACGAGGTTATGCAATTCATCAATAAAGAGAATAATCTGCCCATTTTCGGCTTGCACTTCCGCCAGAACGGCTTTAAGGCGTTCTTCAAATTCCCCGCGATATTTTGCGCCCGCAATAAGCGCGCCCATATCGAGTGCATAGAGCTGTTTATCGCGCAAAGTTTCTGGAACATCGCCATTGATAATACGCAGCGCCAACCCTTCGACAATAGCGGTTTTTCCCACACCGGGTTCACCGATCAGCACAGGATTATTTTTTGTGCGCCGTGAGAGCACCTGAATGGTGCGTCGAATTTCTTCTTCCCGCCCAATGACTGGGTCGAGTTTTCCTTCGCGGGCATCTTTTGTGAGATCACGGGCATATTTTTGCAAGGCATCATATTGGCCCTCCGCATGGGGACTTGTCGCTGTTTTTCCTTTGCGCAGATCATTAATTGCCTGATTAAGCGCCTGCGGGGTCAAGCCCGCCTTTGTCAGAATATCGGCTGTTTTTGCGGACTTTTCCATCAACAGCGCTTGCAACATGCGCTCCACAGTGACAAATTGATCACCGGCTTTTTGTGCGATCTCCTCCGCGGTTGCGAAGACTTTTGCCACCGGCTGCGAGAGATAGAGCTGTCCATTTCCCCCTTGCACTTTTGGCAAAGCTTCAAGCGCTTCTTTAAGCGCCTTTTGAATAAGCTTGAGATCTCCCCCTGCTTTTTGGATCAGTGACGCAGCCAATCCTTGCGGATCATCTAACAAGACTTTCAAGAAATGTTCCGGCATAAACTGCTGATGATCAGAAGCCAGCGCGTTATTTTGTGCTGATTGTAAGAACCCCTGCACGCGTTCGCTATATTTTTCCAAGTGCATTTTTTTCCTTTCTTGCGGCAACTCTTAGGCATTCTTTTTTAGTATCGCCCCAGCCCTTTTGTTTTCTCAAAACACTAAACCAAAAGCTCTCCCCAGCATGTCATAAAGACCGCCCCACCACACGAACACCAGAAACGTTGAAGCATGAAGAACTGTCGTGTTAAAATGAATATGGGTTATGATCTAAACGAGTGCAAGAGCAAAACATGAAAGAAAAAACAAAGTGAAGAAACGCGTGCAAAAAAGCATCATAAAACCAGAAGATAAAAGGTTTTGCAAAACAGCGCCCCCCCAAAAATGATCTCATCCCTTGCGACAAATTGCCCATCGCCCAAGACACACAGAAGAGCGCCTTTAAGAAGAACATGAAAGCCGCCGCCTCTCAAAAATTGACTTTACCCCGCCCTACGCGCTCCTCTTCCCTCAACACACACCCAACATTTAATCGTTCTCACCCCTCCCTCCATCAACACCCCAATACGTGCGCGCCCTTCTCGATCCCAACTTACCCTCCATTGACAAACTCTCTCCTCCAGTCATACTCCCTTCATCCCATTGTCTCCTTCCTTTCTCTGGTTCCTCTTCTCTCCCATCAACGCACCACTACGCGCGTCCCCTCTCTCTGCCAACTTATTGCTCCATTCACAAGATTTTCACCCCCAAGCTTCTCTCCCCATTTCATACCATGCCACAAGCCCAACCACGCCCCCAAGCCTCCACAACACATAAACAAAGCATAAAAATTTTCACGTCCTTGAACTTCCACTCCTCCTTTTACGGCTCCACGTTTTCACGATTTTACGATTTTACGATTTTACTCAAAAGCAGCCAATGAAACTCCACCCCACCAGCGAACAATCTCCCTTCAAAAAGCAAATTCCCCCAAAGGACAAAGCTTGCCAGACCACTCTTGTAAACAGAGATCTGTAAACCAATCCAACTTCTCACCCCACGCCCCTCTCTCAAATCACGCCCCCAACAGAACACGGATCAGACAGAACCAACCAAGCCCTATCCCTCAAACCTTACCTGACTACACAAAACGCACGCAATCTCTACCCTCTAGCCCCTTTATTCTTCTTCATC
>NZ_JADB01000026.1 GCF_000518165.1 Bartonella elizabethae F9251 = ATCC 49927 | reverse complement strand
AACAACAATCGCTGGAACGCCAACCTGACGAGCAAGCAAAATATGCTCACGGGTCTGTGGCATCGGACCATCAGCTGCAGAAACAACCAAAATGGCTCCATCCATCTGTGCTGCACCTGTGATCATGTTTTTAACATAATCTGCGTGTCCAGGACAGTCAACGTGCGCATAGTGACGGCTTTCCGTTTCATACTCAACGTGGGCTGTAGAAATGGTAATACCACGCGCACGCTCTTCTGGTGCTGCATCAATTTGGTCATATGCTTTAAACTCACCAAAAAATTTCGTAATCGCTGCTGTCAATGAAGTCTTCCCATGATCAACGTGACCAATCGTACCAATATTAACATGCGGTTTTGTTCGTTCAAATTTGCTCTTCGCCATCGCTATTAATCTCTTGTTTTATTCTCTATCTTTGTTAGCACCTAGAAACAGGCCCGCAGAACTGAATTCAACTGGACCCTACACAAGCCCAATCACCACAACTCTTAGACGGAAAATCCCGCCCACTTTTTAAATAATGGAATATTTTCCATTATACCTACTTGCCTAATCATCAACAACCATTTGGAGCGGGTAGCGGGAATCGAACCCGCGTATTCAGCTTGGAAGGCTGCTGCTCTACCATTGAGCTATACCCGCATGACCCACGTACTAACTCTCCTTCGATGAATGGTGGAGGGGGTTGGATTCGAACCAACGTAGCATACGCAACGGATTTACAGTCCGCCCCCTTTAACCACTCGGGCACCCCTCCATTACACCGGCAAAGTCGCGCGATGAGGCATCACGACAATCATCTTGAACACCCATTCAATTCAATCTGATTGCGAAGTGGTTATGACGATTACGATTGTATCTGTCAACAGAATAAATACAATTCTGTACAAATTTCCTGCTCATAACGTTAAATCATAGATTTTTTCTAGCTATTTTTCTTATTAAAACGCTATAAAGGAGTTATGAAAGAAAAAACATCACAAAATTCTCATTATGCTCGTTTACGTCGCCGATATCGCGATGCAAAAGGCTTTTCTTCTCAATCTTCTACACATCTTAAGAAGGAAGCCGCTTCTTTACCGCAAGGAATTATCTATCTTTATGGCATTCATTCTGTCCAGGCTGCTTTAAAAAACCCAAAAAGAATTTTTAAATGTCTTTACGTTACACAAAATGCCTTAAAACGATTAAATATATCCGAATCAGATTATCCTTGTCCTGTTACATTATGTACCCCAAAATATCTTGATTCGCTCGTTGGAAGTGAAGCCGTTCATCAAGGAATTGTTCTAGAAACTTCTCCTCTAAAACCATGCAAACTATCGGAACTCACCAATACTGATCTGGTCATTGTCATGGATCAAATTACTGATCCACATAATGTTGGCGCTATTATGCGCTCTGCCGTTGCATTTAAAGCTAAGGCACTTATTACCACTTGCCGCCACTCTCCCCAAGAAAGCGGTGTTCTTGCGAAAGCCGCATCAGGAGCTCTGGAAATGATTCATTATATCACCGTCCGAAATCTCGCTGAAACTCTTCAAGAACTCCATCAAACAGGTTTTACGAGCTTTGGCCTCGATTCAGAAGGGGACCAACCTTTAGAAACAACATTAACAGGAAATAAAATTGCTCTTGTTTTAGGAGCAGAAGGGAAAGGCTTACGAAAAAAAACACGCGAAACCGTTTACGCTTTAGCGCGCCTTGATATGCCTGGAAATATTAAATCATTAAATGTTTCAAACGCAGCAACAATAGCACTTTATGTGACACATAAATATCTTAGATTCTAGTCTTTATTTTTTGTGAAACATCAAAAAAGCCAACCAACAAAAAACCTGTGAGAAACCCACCAATATGTGCTTCCCATGCTATTGAGATACCATTTTCTTCAAACAGAACGGAAGAAATACCTATGATAACATCAGCCGCCAGCCATACACTTATATAAATAAGAACGCTCTTGGAACAAAGGGCTTTTTTGATAGATAATAAAGACCCCAAAGGTTTTTCACGCTGCGCATTGACACCTAAACCGCTGGGAAATCCGTAACGCGCAATAGCCCCCATCATTCCAGATACGGCACCTGACGCCCCAACAAGTGATATAATACTTTCTTGATGAAATGTAAAATAAGTCAAAACAGAAATAACTGCCGTTAACACCCAAAAAATTAAAAAACGTAAAACACCAAAATGCCTTACTAAAGGAGAGCCAAAAATCAAAAGCCAAACCATATTAAGAGCAACATGTTTAAAACTACCATGCATAAATGAATAACTCACCATGGTATAAAAAAATGCAATAGGATTGGTCTTAAACAATGCTGGTGTGAATGAAAAAAACTCAAGGCCTTCAATATAATGATGATGAGAAAAAAAATACTGAGGAATGCAATAAAGACAAAAACAAAATACGATCAAGACAACAATAATCAACGGAATATTCAATAAGGGTTCTTTGGGTTGTCTCGGCAATCGGGAAACATTCTTATATTGATGACGAGAAGCTTTCATTGGATAAAATCTCTTATTCTTTAGAAATAACTGGTTACTCTTGACACAAAGTAAAGACACCACTCCCAGTGATACAAAATCTTTTAACGCCTCCCTGAGATTTCTGTTAAATTTTTAATAGCTCACCGTAAAAAATATCTGTCTGTTATACAAAAGATTTTAAAAAGTATGGATATTAAAAATATAATTTACAAAATGAGTGATATCCTTCTTATTAAAATGTGCAGTTTATCATGCCATGTATAAAAACTTATGAATAACAAACTCACTTATGAGGCACTCTATCATAAAAATATCAAATACATACATGTTGCTTTTTGCCAGAAATATCCCAGTTTTTGCATTTTTTAAATCCGATTATACTTCAATTCTAAATAATCTTAAACCTCTCTTGTTCCAATAACAGAGCTTGAATTACTTCTACTCTTTAAATGAAAAAAAAATCTCCATGTGCATAAAGGCTACCAACACGTTTGTTTTGTCTCAATATCATCATTGGTGTTTCATAAATTACGCATTTGAAAGTCTGTTTCCCCATAAAGGCAATGTTTTGATCTATAATGATAATTTAGTTTTATTTATATTGAGTTAGATCTTTCAATGCCGTAAGATTCTTCCAATCCAAACTTAGTTTATACTAGATCAAGGAAAACCATTCGCTTGCACGTTACAAGGAAGAAAAGTTGCGATGATAAAAACTGTCGTGAAACATTGAGAGCAGGCCCAAGTGTGTGATAGTGTCTGCTTTCTCCTTTACAAATGTAAAGATGGGGAATACTCAATGGATTTATCATTATACCACAAAAAAATGCCATAGCGAAATGGATTTCACGCGCCTTAAGAAAAGGCTCTTTAAATAGTCTTATCTATATACCCGCCGCTTATAACGAATAAGGCAATCCTTTTGATCGTTTCAATGTAAGAAAATCTGCAATGAGAAAATCATAGAAATTCGAATCTCATTCAAATTGCAAAATAATAACGCACTATTATTGAAGAGGTAAGTTTTGAGAACTCTGCTTACAATCTTTTAACCACACATCATAAATAGGATGCTCAACAGCGTTCAAACCAGGACTATCCGCAAACATCCAGCCTGCAAAAATACGCCGTATTTTTTTATCTAATGTTACTTCATTGACTTCCACAAAACCTGTTGTACGCGTTGGTTCATCTTTAGAGCTCGTATAACAAGCACGGGGTGTTACCTGTAATGCACCATACTGATAAACTTCACCAAGAGAAACTTCAAAACGCGTCGTTCGCCCCGTTATTTTATCAAGGCCTGCAAATACAGCAACTCCATTGCTAATACGCTCAGCCCGTCCCCCACTATTTAAGGATAAAAACACTAAAATTTCCATTAAAAAAATATATATAAAATTTCTCACCCTCAACAATAAAAAAAACCTTATCATATCAAAACCAATCGCACCTTAAAAATAAATCTTGTTATAACGTAGAGCCAAATAAGACAAAAATACACGCGCCCATTAAAACATTTTATTTTTTAGGTGACCACGCATCATAATCTTCACGTACACAAGGACGCTCATCATTGTAAGGAATAGCCCCCTTTGGTCGATAGGCCTCACTTGTTCCTGTCATATTTGCAACGTGCGGCTTCTCCCATTCATAGGGATGATAATCCTCCTGTGTTGGAGGACACTCACAGCGATGATGAATCCAGCCGTGCCAGCCTGGTGGAATAGTAGAAGGCTCAGAATAGTCTTTATAAATAACCCAACGATGCGGATAACCATCCTTATGAAATCCCCCTTCATAATATATATTGCCAAATTGATCTTCCCCTATCCGCTTACCTTTGCGCCATGTAAAAAAACGCGTACCAATGGTATTACCATTCCACCAGGTAAAGATTTGCTTAAAAAAACGAGCCATTTTCTATTCCATTTCTTCAGTATGCTCATGAAAATCAATCACTGGAATAAACTTGTTAATGCTTTAATTACCGGTTAATTCAGCACAACTCCAATTAATAGGATAACTTTTTATCCCTTAATTTTGAGAAGATATCATATTTATAAATTCTTCTCTACCCCACAAAATTTAATCTATGCCAAGTTTCATCTTAACTAATTCATTAACAGTTTGAGGATTTGCCTTACCACCTGTTACTTTCATTACCTGTCCAACAAACCAACCTGCTAAAGCAGGTTTTTGCTTTGCTTGCGCAACTTTATCAGAATTATTAGCAATGATCTCATCAACAGCTCTTTCAATAGCCTTTGTATCTGTTACCTGCTTCATATTGCGCTCTTCTACAATTTGGCGCGGATCTCCCCCCTCATTCCAAACAATCTCAAAAAGATCTTTGGCAATTTTTCCAGAAATAACGCCTTCTTTTATAAGATCAATAATGCTTCCCAATTGATTTGGCGATACTGGTGACTCCTCAATTTCACGATTATCTTTATTTAAAGCCCCTAAAAGATCATTAATCACCCAATTGGCCACTATTTTTCCATCACGCCCATACGCTACTTCTTCAAAATAATCAGCGATAGCTTTTTCTGTCACAAGAATGGAAGCATCATACGCTGTCAATCCCATTTCTTTAACAAAACGCGCTTTTATAGCGTCAGGTAATTCTGGTAAATCCGCGGCCAAAGCATCCACAAATGCTTGATCAAATTCTAATGGTAAAAGATCAGGATCAGGAAAATAACGATAGTCATGCGCTTCTTCCTTTGAGCGCATAGAACGGGTTTCTCCTTTAGTGGCATCAAAAAGCCGAGTTTCTTGCTCTATGACGCCTCCATCTTCTAAAATTGCGATCTGACGACGCGCTTCATACTCAATCGCTTGACCAATAAAGCGTATAGAGTTAACGTTTTTGATTTCACAACGCGTTCCAAACGCTTCACCAGGACGACGAACGGATACATTGACATCTGCACGCATAGAACCTTCATCCATATTGCCATCGCAGGTTCCTAAATAACGAACAATCGTACGCAATTTTGTCATATAAGCTTTGGCTTCATCTGATGAGCGCATATCAGGTTTGGAAACAATTTCCATAAGCGCAACACCAGAGCGATTGAGATCTACGAAAGACATCGTCGGATGTTGATCATGCATCGATTTTCCAGCATCCTGTTCAAGATGTAATCTTTCAATCCCTACTTCGATATCCTCAAATTGGCCTTTCGAATCTGGACCAACAGATACGGTAATTTTTCCCTCTCCTACAATGGGATAGCGAAACTGAGAAATCTGATACCCCTGCGGTAAATCTGGATAAAAATAATTCTTACGATCAAAAACAGATTTTAAATTAATATGCGCTTTTAATCCCAAACCTGTCCGAACTGCTTGACGAACACATTCTTGATTAAGAACAGGCAACATCCCTGGCATAGCCGCATCAATAAGAGATACATGACTGTTCGGCTCTGCACCAAACTTGGTTGATGCACCTGAAAAAAGTTTCGAATTTGATATGATTTGCGCATGAACCTCCATGCCAATGATGACTTCCCAATCACCTGTAACGCCAGAAATAAAACGCTTAGAATCAGGAGTACGCGTATCAATGATGTTCATTGCCAATCCACTACCAATATTTTAAAACATATCTCATGGCTTATCTCAAACCATTCACAGTGCAAGCTTATAATATAATACCACAACAAACCCAATTCTATCGGGCTCATTCTGTTTGGGTAAATATTAAGCTTTTTTAGGAGCCTTTTTCTTAGCCGATGTCTTCTCTGCAGACTTTTCTTTTTCTTTCACAGCAGATTTTTTCTTTGCCGGCTTTTCTTCAGAGACATCTAATTCATCATATTCTTTCATCAACTCTTCAATCGTCACTTCTTTATCTGTGACTTTTATCTGCGCTAACAAATGATCAATGACCTTTTCTTCGAAAATCGGAGCACGTAGATTTTCAACAGCTTCCGGAGTCTTACGGAAAAAGTCCATAATCTCTTTTTCTTGTCCAGGATATTGACGAACTTGCTCAAAAACGGCTGCTTTTAGTTCATCCTCACTAACTTTAACACCAACCTTCATTCCAATTTCAGAAAGCACCAAACCAAGACGGACACGACGTTGTGCAAGGACATGATATTCCTCCCGCGCCTTTTCTTCTGTAACACCTTCGTCCTCAAAACTACGCCCAGCCCTTTTCAAATCATCATTAACCTGAGCCCATATATTATTGAATTCAATTTCTAAAAGTCCTTCAGGAATCTCAAAATTATAATCAGCATCTAAAGCATCAAGAATTTGACGCTTAACTTTTTGACGTGTCATTGAACCATATTGACTTTCAATCTGTCCACGTACAACCTCGCGCAAACGATCTAGAGATTCCAAACCGACTTTTTTCGCGGCCTCATCATCAATTTTTAATTCATCTGGTCTAAAGACAGCTTTGACAGTAATGTCAAACTCTGCTTCCCGTCCTGCTAAATGTGCTGCACTGTAATTATCCGGAAATTTAACAGAAATCGTTTTTGCATCTCCAGCTTTTACACCAACCAATTGCTCTTCAAAACCAGGAATAAATTGTTTTGATCCAAGAATCAGTTGTGCATCATTATCGGCCCCACCTTCAAATGGAACCCCCTCAAGCTTACCTAGATAATCTATGGTAATACGATCACCTTCTTCGGAAGACCCCTCTTTTAGGGAATAATTACGTGTAGAAGAAAGGACTCGATTGACTTGCTCATCAATATCCTTTTCAGGAATAGCTGCAATTTCACGAATAACTTCAATATGCTCAAAAGCTTTAATTTCAATTTTTGGTAAAACTTCATACTTTAAACTAAAAGTAAAATCGGCTTTTCCATCTAGAATTTTCTCATCTTCATCTATATCAATTTTCGGTTGCATCGCTGGGCGTTCATTGCGGTCCGCTAAAACAGAACGTGGCGCATCAGCGAGTATCTCATTAAGAATCTCTGCCATGAAAGATTTACCATACATTTTTCGCAAATGCCCACTGGGCACTTTACCAGGACGAAAACCATTAAGCTTGATTTTACCCTTGGTATCATCCAATCGTTCATTCAACTTTTCTTCTAAATCTTTCGCTGGAACCACGATCTTAATTTCGCGCTTCAGTCCTTCATTAAGCGTCTCGGTAACCTGCATTAAACACCTTCATTTTTCTAAGGAGAGGGATAAACCCACTCTAATCATCATTACATTCTAACACTTCAAGTGTTACATTACCATGAAGCGGAATTCCAGATACGTAGAAATCCGTAGCACTTAAGGGATTGCTTTGGTGCGGATGGAGAGAGCCATTTAATAATAATTCCTCACTATTTTTCAATAAGTTAATAAAAATATTAAAAAATCAAACCACCTTTTGAACCACCTAGCATATAGAATCCACAGCGCTACCAAATAACATCATCATCTATATATTGCAATTGCGAATCAAAACTTCTTTTTAAGGAGAGGTTTGGATAATTTTAGAATGAAAAATCTTACGGTATTTTTTATTTCCTAAATGAAGTGGAAAACTAAAACCGTTTACTTTTGCCACGAAATAAAAATCATCAAAACTACCAGAACTATAGCATTTTGTAATATAGCATTCATCAAAATCCTCCTTAAAGAGGTAATCAGACAAATAATAATTAATCAACGCAATACGTTGTTCAATCACGTCATCATCTGAAACATCAATCACATCCTTCTGAAAACTAATATCTGGATTTTTTGCTTTATTTTTTTTACGATAATGATAGCTAGCTATGAGAAGATTATCAAAAAATTTTTGCCATTGACGATTCATTGTTGATGTTAAGAGGCAGTCTTGCTCTAAGCTTGCATCTCCATTATGAGTTTTTAAAAATCTAATTCTATGCGGTATATCAAACATAGATTTTCTCTAACTCTTGGTTATCCATTTTTTTAAGTGTGAGAAGCTATTCCCTAGCGCGTCCATGAAACGGGCAAAATCGATTACACACATAAAGACAATAAGGGCTATCCACTTCATGATGCGTGACATCATCTTTAAGCCTTGGTACGTTTCTATCATCTCATGAAGAAGCCGTTGTTCTGTCTCTGAGAGATCTCGTTCCTGATTACTTTGTTTTCTACTCATTTTGCCAATCACATAAGCGTGCTCCCTGTTGATTATGCTTCAATATATCTCTTGCTAAATTGGGACTAATCGCGGTCAGATCTTGCTTGTCCAAATAAATTGGTAACCAACCAACACAAGAAACTGCCCTATTTGCCGCGCACCCAACGAGACAAAGCAGAGCGCAC
>NZ_JADB01000025.1 GCF_000518165.1 Bartonella elizabethae F9251 = ATCC 49927 | reverse complement strand
CTTTGAAGACTGATCGCTGTTGTTTGTTGCGCATGATCATTCGTCACAATCCCTTCAAGCGTTCCACCCACATCTAACAAGTATTCCTTGACACGCTGCATCATCACACGGGCGCTGTTATTGACTGTGTTAGGGTGCTGCCCTTCTGACCAATCAATCAAAGCATCCGCACGCGTGTTATCCGCCGCTCTTAGCGACCAATCATAAATCGTTGACATATCCTAGAACCCTAAACTCCGTAAAATGTCCGCATGAATTGCGTCATCAAAGGATTATCATCTTCACGCTCTTCTTCTTCCAAAGGCTCTTCCTGTGACGCTAATAATGCCCGTAAAACCTCCAGCAAGTTCTCTCTATTGCCAACGCCCCCTCGCGCGATAGGGCTTGCTCTATAAGGCTGTCCACCATACATCTGAAATACACGATTAACAAAATCACTTGCGCGCATTGCGTTATTGCCTGCATTCAAACCAACCGCATTGCTGCCAACCAATTGCGCTGCATTGGCATGGGGATTTCGGAGAAGACGCGCGGCGCCCCCTGCTCCCTGTTGATGTGCTAAATACAATTCCGCATCTGTAGGCGCCCTTCCCAACAAACGGCTTAAATGGTTGCGATTGTCAAGGGTCAACCGCCCCATGGCATCGGCTGCCTGCATAGGGTCAAAACGGTCTTGCAAACCATATTGTTTCGCGGTGCTGTCTATAAACTGATATAACCCACCCGCAGAGGACCTTGGATTCCTTGCATTGGGATTACCGCCACTTTCAACTTGCGCAACACGGTATAAATAACTTTCCGGCAAGCCATACCGCACCGCTGCTTGACGGATCGCTTGATCAACTGAAGGGTTATATCTAGCCATAGATTTTGCTCCTTGCAAATCTGCCAGCTTCCCCCATCAATGCCGAAGAAACAAAGTGCCAGAAACGTTCATTACCAATTCCTGCTTTATGTAATCGTATAAATCTTTGTACCATTTGAGCTACTTCCTGCTGGGTCATACCCTTAACGCCAAAAGTTGCTAATTTTGCTATATCCCGTTCAAATATTTGTCTCTCTTTTTGAGGCAATTTTCTAATCGTATCAGATAAAATATTTTGAGTAATTTTTGCCCCAGCACGTGCTGTACTAACTGTTCCGTAGGGAATATTAACACCTGTTAAAGGAGAAGCCTCTGGTGTTCCTTGAAACGGCTTTAGTGCTCTTTGCGCTGCATCTTGATAAAATCTTTCATCATCTACAGCTTTTCTAAATGCCTTAATGTTTTTAGGGCTTAAAGACCTGCCAAGATTTTTAGACACGCTACCTGTTTGTAAAATATCCGAAAGTCTATTAATAGGGCGGGATTGTTCTAATATGTCATCGATATAATCTCTTATCCCAACGCGATAAGTATTGAAACCATCCGGCATCGCTCCTTTACGAAGACCTTCTGCAATCTCCTTTCCAGATACATCTCTTTCTGCAATGTTTTTGCCTTGGCTTATGGCTTCTGCAAAGCCTTTGTATTTTGCTGCGCTACCCCGTGCTGCTTTATAAGTAGGGGAAATCTTATCCGTTATTTTTACCAAATTATTCTTTAAAATTTGATATGTAGAAGCCCCTTCTTCATCACCAAGCTTTCGATTCATTCTGATTAAAACATCAAGCGATTTCTTGCTTCGATCTAGTAACTCCATTGTAGGTTTATAATTGATATGGCTAAACTCTTTTGCATAAAATCGTTGAGGTATTGCTTTGCGGGGATCTCTTTCTAATTTTTTGACAGCATGCTTGAGAGCATCTTGAAATCCTTCTTGTTTAAAAAGTCTATTAAGAGCTGGATAATATCTTTTTTCTATTGGAGTACGATAGGCTTGTGCATAGAGAGGACCATGTGCTGCTTCCCCTTGCTCTTTAAGCAACCTTTTTAAAACTTTCGTATCTTGGAGAGGGGTAATGTTTTCATCTGCCGATTGACCAAGGCGCTGAACTGCCCCCTGCATCCGTCCTTCATGGGCTCTTTTCAAAAGTTCAGAAACACGCGTATTGGTTTTCCCTATATTCGCAAGTGATACTTCTAAATTTGGACTAATGTCTGTCAAAAATGCATGACGTGGCGCACTTGCAAGATGTTCGGCAACATTCTCAACACCATCATCATATAATGTTTTTGCAACTTCTCTGACTGCTCTGGTTTGAATGTCTTTATGAGCAGGATTAAAATGCCTTCTTACAAAAGGAACTGTTTGCATGCTTCTTAACGCTTTATTCAATCCCGAAGAAACAACAGTACCTGCAAGAGAACCAATAGGACCAGCAACAGATCCAATACCACCACCAATCCCTGCCGAAGTAAGGCGGTCATAAAGACCGTCTCCCGCACCAGAACCATGTAAAGCACCAGAACCCGCTCCTAAAACTGCCGCCTTACCAAGATTTCCAAATGTTGATGCCGCAGCACCTACTCTCAAAAGTCCAAGCCCAGGGACAAATGAAAGTGCTGTTGGTACAAGCGAACCAGCAATATAACCAATAGAAGACAACACTGGATGTTTTTCTTCCAAGGCTTTTTGGTAAGCACGTTCCTTAGCTACCCGTCTATTATAGATCTCTTCTGCTCGTTTATCGCCACTCCAATAATCCTTAAATCCCGCTTCATTCGCCGCTTGTATCTCATCACTATATCCTGCTGTCAAACCAGACGCACCATGACTTCTAAGTGCATCCCACCACGTAAGATCTTTATCATCAAATGAAAAATCATCTGTGGTAGGTTGTTGTCCTTGATTATCTTCAATTTCTACAAAAGATGAAGTATTCGGAATGGTGTCAATTAATTTGTATTTTGTTAGCCAATCCGGTACAGATTGAGTTTTATTGTCACCCAAATCCGTAGCACTTGAAGTATTTGGAATAGTATCGATTAATTTATATTTTTTAAGCCAATTCGGTATCTGGTTACTGTGTTCTTTTGGAGAAGACGTCATACAGCTTACCTTTCATAAATTCTTATGCCGTCGTGAGTACGAACAGCAAATTTTGATCCTTTAGGAAGTTTTTGTATCTCTTCATTTGTAGTAATAAACGATACACCTGCATACTTTCCCGTAAGAGTTGGCGAATCTATAGAATGCTGCGCGCTACTTCTTCCAAATGCTTCATCCACATCCGCAGCTGTTATGTTATCATTCATCAAAATAGCTATTTGAGCATCTGTCGCTTTGTTATAAATCTCCTGTAAACGTTGCAAATTCTTTATAAGATCTTTAGGAGATGAACTCTGTTGCAAAGCACCATAAACACTTTCTAATGTCTTACCTTCCCTATCAGTCAAATTACCCAATCCTGAAGCGCCATTAGGTGATAATGCTTTAATTCTCTCTAATTTATGAAGCATCACTCCGCCCCTGATAGCTTCAAGATGATTTTTCAAACGTGATGCTGGTGTATTCCATAAATACTGTAAAAATTGACCAATTGCACCAGTAGACGCTTTGGGATTTTTCTTAAGTATCTCAAGTGCTTCGTTTATCGTATACGCTGTACTCTCCCTCATAATTTTGGCATCTACTATTTGTAATTTTTTCAACTGTTCACGCTGTTGTATCTCTTGATATGCCTTAGATCCCTTAATAACCTTTGCTTCCAACTCTCCAGTTTCAGGATTGTAAACATGCTGGTAATCAGGAGAAAGTGTAGGTTTATCACCACCTTTTAGCAATGCACTAAGCATTTGAGGATTACGTGCCATAACAGCAGCTTCTTCTTCACTGTAACCTTTAGATTTCAGATACTCGACGGTTTGATTAACCTGCCCTCTTTGTTTATCGCCTTCATGCAAGTTTTTCAGACCCTTGGCAAAAAGTTGCCATCCAGACGAATCTGGACTCGCCGTCATTGCTCCTAAAAGAAAGTCATCAATATTTTTACTAACATCAGACTGTGAAAAACGAGAAAGTTTATCCCCAAAACTAGGTTCTAGTGCGGGACGCTGTTCTTGTGGTGTAATTGGTACTGCTGGAACAGATGTATGATTTTCTACACTAGGTGCGATTTCCTCTCTTGGAATCGGAGTGGATTTATTCTCTTCAATAGGAGAAATAGAGCCTATTGGATTAGGAGAAAAAGAGCCTATGTTATAAGGATTATTCGTAGAAATCATACTAGGAAAAACTGGTAGTTGATATTCCGGTCTTTGATTTTGTTGTATTGCCTCCTGCAATCGTTCTGTTATCGTTTTTGGACGTTTAAGTGCGAACCGTTTATCGCTCGGGTTAAAATTCATAAAAACCATTATATTACCCCTTTAAAACTGTTTATTTTCCCGCAAACTTTTCCGCTGCTTTCTTTGCTCCATAAATCGCTGTCGCTAAATTCTGCCAAGGATTATTGCCTTGCATCATTGTACCTGTCAGATTGTTTGTCGTCGTACCGTAATTTCTTGCAAAACCATGACCCGCGTTCATCAACATATTCAGTCTGTTCCAACCGCTGTTGTCTTGCTCCAGCCAACGTTCGCGATTGGCATCAACAACTCTCTGATTGTAATTATCAAGCACACCTCCACCCTGCATCGCATTAGAATAAGCATTACCATAACCTTGTAAGAAGTTATTCGAAGCACCCAATTGATTTTGATTGGCTTGGTCAACCATTGCATTGGCTTGCATCATATTCTGTACATCTTGATTATACTGGTTCGCTGTAGCACTTGTGGACAAAGCACCAAGTTCATTTGCCAACACACCTGTATGTGCACCGGACCCATAACGACCTGCTCCTGCAAAAGAACTGTTAATCGTATCTCTTACACGGTCTAAGCTATTTTGAAGAGCGGCATTAAAAGAAGGATTTTGTCCAACCATACCACCCGAAGCCATTCTTCCAAGATTATTTGCTGCCGACGTTGGATTGTAGATCGTATTCATCAAAGAACGATTTTGATAATGATGAGGTATACTTCCAAGTCCACCAATAGCATAGCGCGTCTGATCACTTAACGGCGCAACACGAGGTCCGCCGTAAACATTGCCACCAATCCCTGTATTATACATTTGATAGGCATCTGCACCACCACGTTTAAAAACCTTCTCCATCCAAGCAGGTGGGGCGCTTGTCTGCACCTGCTTCTGTTGTGTTGTTGATGGTGTTTCGCTCCCCATGTCACAATTCCTTCCTGTAATAAAGCATCGTTATGCCATAACCTTGCTTGTCTAAGGCGCGCTTCCAACCAAGACGCCCTAAAATCTCTATCTCGAAGGCGCCATTCTCACGCGCCCAATCCTCTAAAACTTTCAAATTGTCAATCTGATCAAGAACGCCTTTGCCACTGCATTCACAAATCAAGGCACGCTTCTTACCTAAAACTGTCTCTTGTATCTGGGTTGTAACTACCGCTAAAAATCGTTCATCGTCATCCAAAACAAGCCACAACTGTTTCTTGCCCGTACAAATGGCTTCCATCAGTTCTTGCAACGTAACTTCATGTTTGAAACGTTCTACATACGCACTCAATGACGCAAATATCTCTTCAAAATACGGGGCTATGCGCTCCAGATCCCAAGAACTGGTCAAATAGACTTTTGCCATTATCCCCTGCCTAAAGGACGTAAATCCACATTAAAGCCCGTAATCATCGTCCAAGGTTCATGTTCTGGAATACGTAATTTAAAGCGGTGATAACGATTGCGTGAGCGACCATGGTAAGCACCCGTGACATAAGAACATATCCTCTCCTTGTGCCATGTGATCGGCGTATCGTGATTACGTAATCTTCTTTCCCCAATACTTAAAAGACCTTGCGTCGTATCAACCTCTGCAAACATCTTCGTGATAAAACTAAAACTTCCATCCGGTGCCCCCAACTCTTGTGAAACAACCGTTGCCTCCATTGGGGCTCCTGTAAACATAACAAGGTGATTTTGATCATTAAAAGCCCCAAGGATAGGCGCACCACTTTGCCAACGGGGGCTATCTAAAGAAGCCGGTAAGGACTCAAGATTGATCGAGATCTCATCCAACTGTTCTAAAGTATAACCTGTCGTAAAGACTGGAAAGAATGTGAAAGGCTTTCCCTGTATCGTCGACCATTTCTGCAAACCCCAATCATAAACAAGTGTCGTTTGCTCGTTGTTAGCTTTCTTTAAAGACCAGTAAATTCGGTTATCAACGGGGTCTATAACCCCTTGCATCTCATCAAGAGCAAACTTATCAAATGTTTTAAAAACCGTTCTATCAACTTTCTCAAAGCCTATCGGCAAAAGTTGACCATCGCTACTCATCTGATAAAAGCCACCATCACTCGCAAAAAAGGCGTCACTGCCTCGACAAGCTATAGAGCCTGCACTGCGCGCACCTCGCTTGTCTTGAATCTTTTGAAAAGCAAAGACAATCTTAGAACCCGAAACAAACGTCCCTGCATAAACAGCAGAACGCATAAAAATGAGCGGATTGGTCGTTTCTGTTGCCCCCTGTACATATTCTCCATCTGGAAAATCTTGAAAATCACAATTTTTCTGCTTAACGGTCCAATGGGTTGCATCATTCAGACCCGACCAATGAATACGATTGGGATTATCTGTCAATTGCATTAAACAAACAAAAGGTCCCCAAACCTTCACCAATCCTGCTTTCGGTGGATTGCCGCCTAAATCTTCAAATCGTTCAGAACTATGGGTATTAAAGACTTGCGGTTTATCATTCTTATTGACCGCAATAATTCTTTGACCAAACAAAGCAAATGACCATTGATTATCTTCATTTGCATGATAGGTCACACCAGTTTGGCTTATGTCCTTCCAACCTTGCGTTTGGCTATCATAACTATAAAGCTTTTGCTTGCCTCCAACAATAATCTTAACACCATTGCCACTTCTAAAGGCTATACAACCCAACGGTTTCTCTTCCAAAGGAATCTTAGAAACAACCATTGCACTAGGCATAGGAATGTAACCACCATCTGCCGGTAAAACATTCACAAGGCTGTCTGTAAAGCTGCCGTTAACAACCGCAACATCCGGTCTGTAATCAGCGATTGGAAAATAAACCATGTTAGAAATCCGTTGGAATTATTCTTGTCACGTTATGGCGTTGAGACGTCTCTGCACGCAATTCATGCAACTGCTCGTTAAAGTCATTATAAGCTGCCGTTGCACAATCGGGTTCTTTAAGGATATTCTTGTACAACTCATATTTTGCACGCGCCTTAATCAAATCAAACGCGTGCACAAACCATAGATGCTCTTCATCAACACTCTCTATCTCCGATAACCGCTGTGGAGAGAGAATGAGTTGAATTTGATAGGCTCTGTCCGGTGTAGGATAAAGATGCAATTTCCTATCAAAGTAACTGTAACAAACCGGCGTTCCTTGCTGTTCTGATCGCAACAAAGGCTCTAAGGAAACATGGTCCTTACACTCCAATGCAAACTTATGATGTTCATCAGAACTTAAGTAAACGCTTTTGATTTTAACAGCTGTTTCGATATGGTGGGTATCGGTTGCGTCATAAGCCCCTTGCCCCTCCCTTGTTTGAAACACCACATCACGGCTTTCGTTAAAGTAAAAAGTTTCTCTCTCACAAAAACGAATAGCAGCAAAAATACTTTCTTGGATTTGAGATACATATTCATCCGCAACGTCATCAATCTCATCTTGAATGACTGACACCATGTGTGAAAGCGTTTTTCGATGACGATAAACATTTTGACCAGCAGGTATTGGTCCGCCGGTCCTAACCCGAATATAATGACGTGCCATTAAAATACCTTTCTGTAATTGAAACGAACTTGACATGATACAATATGTGTACTATAGTGCACCAATGATGCTCATTCATAAAACGATAGAATTTGATACTTGGCTTGAGAAGCTTAAAGATAAAACCGCTAAAGCTATTATTCTTCAACGTGTTGTACGCTTAAAACAAGGACTTTTGGGTGATGTTAAATTCTTTCATGGCATAGGTGAATTACGTATCCACTATGGTGCTGGGTACAGAGTTTATTTTACCCAAAAAGGCTCTGATTTTATCCTTTTGTTATGCGGTGGAGATAAATCAACGCAGCAAAGGGATATTGAACAAGCATTAAAGTTAAAAGAGGAGTACAGTGATGAAAATAACCCCATTTGAACCTGAAAAATATCTTAAAGACATTGAATCACAACAAATTTTTCTCAATGAAGCTCTTAAAACCGGTGATGCCGCTCATATCGCAGATGCTATTGGTATCGTTGCCAGAGCCCAAAATATGAGTGCCTTAGCAAAAGAAACCAATCGCGAACGCAGTGGATTATATCGCTCCTTAAGTAAAACGGGTGACCCTAAGCTTTCTACCTTAGTCGCTGTCTTATCTGCCCTTAATTTGCAACTCTCTGTACAACCTTGCAACTCATGAATATAAGGGGAGTTAAATGATTTCTCCCCTTAACAATTTGTCACGAATTCAACGACCACGCTTGCTTCACCTGCTTGGACTGTCTTGTCCATTTTAGCATAGAGAGTAAGCTCTTCATCATAAGGAACAAATTCCTTTTGGTTAGTGGGCTTGACCTCTTTGACTGCCTGTTGTTTGATTTCTGCCTCACCAAACTCTTTCCCTCCAGCAGTGCTGCCTATTTTTACCTTCGTGTCCGAAAATGCTGTCTTCACAAACACCTTAATCGAGGTGATTAAAGCCCCTCGAGGCAAAATGCCTATTCTCAGGGCATTCTCTTTATCTTTGTAGCTAAAATTAAGCCGCAAAAAGCTTACCTGTTGGGTATGAAGGCTTCTCCCCTGCAAGGGAGGTGGTAAATGATCTGCCATATCTTGTCCCCTTAATGATTTGTCACAAATTGCACAATCACAACACATTCACCAGCATCCGTGGTTTTATCACGGGTTGCATAAAGGGTAACTTCCTTATCATTCGCAATAAAAACCTTTTGATCGGTTGGTGTAAAATCTTGCATTCCTTGGGCTTTGATATCCTTTTCACTGAAATCATTGCCCCCATAGGTACTGCCTATCTTCAACTTCGCTTCCGTAAACGCCGTCTTAACAAACGCTTTCATCGAAGTGATCAAAGCACCTCGAGGCAAAATCCCGATTTTTTCAGTGAGATGCTTATCTTTATGCGTAATATTCAACCGCAAAAAGCTGACCTGCTGAGTATGAAGACTTCTCCCCTGCAAGGGAGGTGGTAATTGATTTGCCATGTCTTTTTTCCTCCTTAATCATTATGCTGCTGCTTCACCGCTGTAGGTAGGAATGACAATCGTTCCAAAATCTTGTGCTGTTTGTGCACTATTTGGCATTTGGAAACGTGTTTTCTTCATTCCTATCAATGTTTTAGCGCAAACACCCAATTCACGTTTATAATCAAAATACTCTTCTTCAATCGTGTAATGCGTTTCACTGTACTTTTTACCAAAACCTATAACTGCACTTTGGGCTCCTAAGAACACCGCACGACGCACACTTTTGACGGCTGTATGATCTGTTGATTTAACACCATGAGTGACATGAACTGCCTCACGTAAAACAACACCATTATACATACCAAGAGAACCATCAAAGATTGGGTTCTTCGCGCGAGAGGTTGCGTAAACCGATTTTTGAATATCTAACCATTCACCGGCTGCTGTATTGGTTCGCAACTGCATCACTTGGGTGGGATGCAAATAAAGAACGTAAACATCATCACCATTAATGTGAACTGGAGAAATTTGCGGATTGGCTAGTTTGGCTTGTTTAACCGCTTCATCAATCAATTTAAGGCTAAAGCTATGTTTGGCTTTATCGGTAAGATCTTCATCTTTGGTTTTGCCATCGGGACGGATAATCCGTTCACTGCTGGGTGCCATGATTTCATTAAAGCCGTAATAAACTGGTTTAATGTATATTTCTCGACCATCAACATTGATTGTACGGGCTGTATAACCACACACCTGTAAAAAGAACATAATGCTTAAACGATTGGCAAACCAGCGAACCAGTCCTTCTTTGGCTTTCTTGTGTAAATTCGGAAGTATTCTCTGTTGATCAATCGAGTCATCATTCGCCACACGCGCTGCATGTAAGAGCTCGTTAATGATCAGCCTATCATTCATAAATTGAAGTGATTCTTCATTACCCTCTAGGGTTTCGCCTTGAGTGACACCATCCCCAAACAGATTGACCAGCAAACTGAATGTAACGCTATCCCCTGCACTCTTATGGGTTTCGTCGTAAAGCTGGATAATGCTGTTTGAACTTTTGCCAATCAAGGGAGCAATTTTTGTCGCCTTCAAAACTTCATTGCCTAATTTCCGTGACCACAATTTCACCGCTAGTGGATCATGGGTTTCTATATGTGTTGCTGCCATTTTTTCACCTTTCTTTGCTATAAAAAAACCGGCTCTAAGCCGGTGAAAAACCCGCATCAAAGGCGGATTATGTTGTAAAACTTATTGCCTAATCGGAGTCTGCACCCATAATTTTATAAAAAAGTGCTTCATTTTTCGGATTGGATATCCACGCATCAAATTCCTTTTGTGGCATAGCGTCAAGAGTTTGTTTGGTCATAGGACCTGTTACACCCCCACCACCAGATGCCGTTAAGGTTCTCGCAGAATTCTGTCGACTTTGAAGCGCTGCAATCTGATCATTGGCTTGCACCGCTTGGTTTTGGTAACCTAGATTTTGCGCTATCCTATAAATCTCTTCTGCTGGATTGAGGTCTCTTTGTGCACAAGTCGCTACAAGCGCATGCAATTGATCTTTTATAATCGCATCTATTGTACTCTTTTGCGCATACTCTGGATAAAGTGACGACCAAGAACTTAATTCCTTTGCACGTGCCTCATAAAGAAAATTTGCCGCAGCATCAAAATCACGGGTTTTATCTTGAAACGACTGAACAGAACTGTTGAAAAACTGACCAAGACGCATATCATGTTGATGCTGTTCCTCAGCTTGTCTTATCGCTTCCTTCTGTTCCCTAATATACGCATCTTGCTTTTGAATCCTATCTAACATCCACGATACTAAACGAACAGGGTCCTCACGTAGATCTGGAGGCGCACCTTCCCCTTCAGCCATTGGCGCTTGGGGTTGCTGTTCATAAAACTTAACAAGTGCTTCACGGGCTTGCTTGAGTTGTTCTTCTGAACGTTGCCGATTTATAGGAACGGTTTCTGAAGGCTGTTCAACGGGCTCTGCAACCGGCTCTTGAGACGTGATATCATCATGGCTTTCAACCGTTTCTACCTCGTGATCAATATCAAAAGAGCCCTCATCATCAAAGACTGGTGCTCCAACTCTGTAATCCTCATTTAATCCTTCATTCATTTCTGCATTCATTCTTTCACCTTTCTCAAATGCTTCTTCCTCGATACATGATCGCTCTTTCTCGCCTGATCTGATTTTGCTCTCGCTCATTGGAAATACGCTGTCGTTCAAGCTCATGTTTCTCTTGCATGATCTCTGCGTCCATTTGTGCCCTCTGATGACGCATGAACAATTCAATCTGCTTTCCTTGTAAATCCATCTGTTGCAGTTGGCTTTTGACTTCCATGTCCTGCTGCTTTTCTTGCAACTTCATTTCTTGTTCTGGAGTCATCTGTTGTTGCGCTTGTTGCGCCATTTGCTGCTGCTGTTGTACCTTCTCACTTATACGATTAAGCAGTGACGCAGGAAATGGAGAATAACGCATAAAATCAAGAAGGATATCCGGTGTGATTACATTTTGAAGCAACGGCAACAATTGCGTAATAATGCCAAAAGTCCGCTCTTTCTCATTCGGGCTGGTTGGCGCATCATCGACCACAATATCGTAATCAACACTCATCACCGCTTCACGCGTCAACGGAATATATTGCGCATTCTCTTCTCCAGAAATCCGTACCAAACGACCATCAGACAGATAATTCTGGATCAAGTGCAAAATAAGCTTGCCTTGCCTTTTGCGATACAAACGCAAGCCATCAAACAAACAAGCAAGCAGGTTTAAACTGGATTGACGCCGTTGTGCCTCCAAAACCCCTGCTTGTGAGACTTCTCTCGTCCCTATAAACTCTGGCGATAATCCCGTGACCTGATTAATTGCTTCTTTCGCCTCATTAAACAGCTGGAAAAAACCCGTTGGAAATTGTGCTACGGGCTTGGGTTGTATCTTTTTATTAGCTAAAGCATTGAGTTTTGTCCACGTAATACCATCTGTCCTGCTCCAACTTTTTACTGCTTCTCTTTCATCTTCAAAAGCCCCTCGTTCTGCCATAATCCCGCCTTTGGATTGGCTATTGAGAATATGCATGACTTGACTAAAATATTTATTCGCCCACCGTTGTGGATCTTTTGTAGGACGTACAACCCCATAAAATTGACGTTCTACCTTGTCAAAATACCCCGTGATACATTCCCACCCCAATTGACCAGCAGGAACCATCGGTTGATCGGGGCATAGTAAAACTTTTCTGCCTAAAAAAGCGCGCTTGACCACCTTTTTATTGAAAGCCGCCCCTTGGATATCGGGCATCATGCATTGGAGTTGCTTAAATTCCTCTTTGCTATAATCACGAAGTTCTCCAGTGCTTAAATCGGGTGCTTTGTAATATGGCTCGTTTTCAAACCAACGACATTCAACGAGCGTGACCATTCGGCGACCGTTTTCAACATCAATGCCCCTCTCATCATCATAAGCCTCTGAGTTGTTATGATGAACCCCTTCATAAATATTCCCATCCTTCGCCCAATCTGCACTCAGTTCACTCCAATGGGATTTTGGAAACATTTGCCTTGCAACTTCCAAAGGTTTGCGGTCCACATACCACATACGTTGTGCATCCGTTAAATTCGGTTGCACTGCCGCGCTATCCCAAACCATCTTCAATGGATCTAAACGCCTAATAACTGGCTCGCCATCAAGGCCATTCTCATAATCAAGACGTGTATCAGTCCACCCCATACCGCAAATGACAGCATCTTGAAAAGCATCGGAATCCGCATATTCGGCTTGTGCCATATCGCGAAACCATTCTGCCGCCCCTGTAAGCAATTCACTTGGCAACGCTTTCCCTATTTGACGGGGGATAAACTGCACTTCACGTTTATTATTACGCTCTGACCCCACAACCGCATTGACCAGCGGGGCAATACGATTAAATGTCATCACGGGGCGGCGTTGCTCTTTTAATGCCGCTAAATCCTGTTCATTCCACTGATCTCCATTGTAAAAACGAAAATCCTCCCTTGCATGCTCACGCCATTTGTTCACATGCTCAACATCTTCTTTATACCAACTCACAAGCTTGCGAAACAAGCCTTCTGTCGACAGATCTGAAGCGTTGCTATTTTGCTCTAAATGCTCTTCATCATGCATCATTCTGCCATCCATGACGTACTCTCATAAGCTTCTCTACCGCTGTAAGCTTGTCTCTTATGTTTCTGCACCGGTTGCTCATAACCCACACACATTAATCCAAAAGCATCCGCCCCATGACTCGACCAATCATGCTCTGCCCCTAACCCTATATTCCGCTTCTCATCCCATTTCTCGTGATACCAATTCAGTGCCTTACGACCTGCTACTGTCGTTTCCTCGTTAAACCAAACAGAAGGTAAAATACGCCGCACTGCCTCTATTCGCATTTTGACAGCACCAGCCCCTTGATTGGGAATGACTTGCGTTTCAAATCCCGCATCATTAAGAGCACTTTCAAAACTCACATTGTGCACACGGTCTCTGGTCGCACCATCATGCGGCAAAACCATCAATGCCTTCTCATAACCATTTTGCCGTAACCAGCCGATATGTTCCGATAATGGCTGCCCTTGTGCCTCGTAATAATCCAGCACTCTAATCTCTCTGCCAACAAACTGTGCTATCCAAATCGCTGTTGCATCTGCCTTAGCACCCGTCCCCCCAATATCCCAAAAGGCGCGTATCTGCATTAAAGGGTCACGTGCAACACGCCCTATCCGCCCCTCCTGCTCGGCTGCCAACATCTCCTTTTGGTAGTAAGCCCCTTGAACTGCTGTAAGATAAGCCCCTTCCCATATATGCTTATAGGTCTCGGGGCGGGATCTCAAATCATCAAGCCGCGCTTCATTCAAGATCTTGGGAAACTTCGGATTATCGGACCAGTTGATCTCAACACGTTTAATGGCTTCATTATCCGAAAAGCGAAATCGTTTCTCAACTGGTGCATTATCCCGTAACGGGTTCCATGTTACCCATAACTCAGCGCGCCAACCCTCTCCTTCTTCACGCAATGTTGGAATAAGCGTCTGCCAAGCTGTCTCTGTAACCGGCTCTGCCTCATCAACCCAACAGAGTAAAATACGCCCCATGGACTTGATACTTGCAATGTTACGGTCCAGTCCACAAAACTGAAAGGCTATACGACCATCAATCGACTTAATTGAAGCCTCTCCTACCTTGTAATAACCCTTTAAAAAGTCATGGGATTCAATGGCGCGCTTAATTTCCTCCAATGAACTCTCTGCTAGCGAATTTTGAAACTGACGCGCACAAAGGATAGTCCCTGATATCCCTTGCATGCCAAATTGATAGCCTTTTAAAGCCGCCATCAAAGCAAATGATCTTGTCTTGCCAGACCCCCGTCCACCCCAAGCTGCTCGAACCAAAGCATCCCCTGCAAAAAGTGGAATAAGCTTTGGTACAATCCTAATCTGTCTTTTCGTCATTAATTAAAGGTGCTATTTCCACACGCCCTATCATGTTAATGGCGCCCCCATCCTCCCCTGTTACTTGCAAAGGCAACACCTTACCAAGCAATGCTAAATAAGCAGCGGGGCATTTGACTGCTTGCTTTTCTAGATAAGAAACCAAACCTTCATTTCCATATTTACTACCTGCTAATTCAGCAGCTTTTATGACTGCCTCTTTTAAAAGGCTTGTTGTTTTATTCGGAACACCTTTCACACGCCCTTTTCCAGCATTAGGAGGCATAGGCTTTTTTGTCGCTTGTAAAACCTGTTCTGTATTTTCGCATGTCATAAAATACGCCCTCCAGATAATAAAAAACCCCGCATTTGCGGGGCTTTAAACTGTATCCTACCCTCATTTAGATACAATACGACTAGTGCCGTAATTGTCATTAAATACGATTTTCTACACTTTGTCAACACAAAAATAACACATATTGATAATTTTAAGGGGAATCAATTATAAAAGTTAGTGACAATAAGAAACAAGAGATAACCTATGTTTAAACGATTTATATTATTAACTATAGCAATAACCTCTCTTTTATTTTCTAATCACGCAAATAGTGAACAATCAACAAATTATACTCCTTATTCTTCTATTGTTCAGTGCGAAAATGGTGAAATTCCTGTTTATCACGGTTCTTCTATTATTAAATGTGTTTCAAAAGAAGATAGTGAAAAAAATGTACCAGATTGGCTAAAAAAATATAAGTTACTTAGCATCCATAAAGAAGAAAATAAATACCGTTTTCAGCAATCGCATGAATACGAAAAGTTGATAAATAATCATATCAAGGAATGGTTTGTAATAGGATTTATAATAATTACCATGATGTCTCTTCCAATCAGCTTGCTTTGGCGTTTCAGATTCAAGATTTCCGCATGTTTATTTGGAACAGCCACTCTATTATCTATTATTGCAATACCCTATATATTTGGTTGGTAGTATCTATTTTTGTAAAAAATGCTTATAAAGCGCATTAAGAGCAACCTTTAATGAACTCACAAAATGTGGTAATTCTTGATCTTCTATAACGATGTACTGTAGCGCAGAATGAAGATTGTACTGTCTATAGAGATGTTGCGCTTCTTTTATTGCCTCTTGCATGGCTTGATAATGACGGGTCGCTTTTTCAACCCACTGTTCAAAGCTATTAGGATCTGAATTAGTTGAAACATCATCATAAATCGCGCTTGGAAATCCTTTTGCACAAAGGTAATTATTTCTTATCTGTAGGTACTGTTGCGCGGTGTCATATTGCTCTTGTATGAGTACACCTTGCAAGCAAAGCCGCCCTATGTAAGTACCAGCGAGTGGATTTTTTGCGTCATATAAGGTTAAACCGAAGCGTTTTGCACGCATTTCTATAGCTAATTTATCAATGGCTTCACGCGGTTCTTTTGCACGCGATATTCGTCCATTTGCTTCTCTTATCTGCCCTGTGATTTTAGGGCGTCCCCTCTTTTTATTTGCTTTCACTGACCAGATTCCTTTTTAATATTTTCCCAAATTTCCTCTGATTGTGACTTGTACTTTCGACTATAAAAAAATAGAAAAACCAGAATGATGAATAGTATAACCATAAGAATTAGCTTAATTTTTAAATGATTTGTATCCTCAAATAGTTCTGTGAACAAAGTTAAACATGCACCTCCTAAAGTACCCATTATTGCTTCATAACGACGTGCAGATGTTGCAAAACTTTTTAACAGTTTTATTTCTTGTGCTGAAACAGCATAATGAACAGTCTTTCTCGGAAGAAAATCTGCAATAATTTTAATAGACTGATTTTCAACAATATCATTTGCAGTATCACTCGCGCGTTGAATCTCTTCAATATGAAGGGATTTCTTTTTTTTCCTTTTTTTTCGCTTCTTGTAAGTATCCGTTAATTTTTTTTGTAAAGTATTCCCTGACGTCATTATCTTTTAGCTTCACACCCAATCGCTTACAATTATAAACTTTTTCCCATGGGGAGCCATTCTCATGAGATTCATTACGCAGGTAAGAAGCTGAAAAGTTTTTATACGCATTCCAAACGCTCTCTAATAATTTGAAAGTATATTCATCCGTTGAGTTTTTATGAATTTTAGGGATAAAAATTTCTCCTGTCTCTAAATCAACTGTCCGAGAATAGCAATCGATAAAACGTCTTCCCCAATCTTTAAACTCATGATAAAGAGCCGGAATCACGGGACCATGCTGCCATGCTTCTATACGATCAGAAAAAAGTCGTTTACCTGTAGCTGCTAACATCCACCCATACGCAAGATAAACCAACTTAATAAGCTTCATAGGAGAAATTGGGATATTCTCTTCACGCCCCTTTTCAAGAAAGAAGTTAGCAATTTGTTGAACTTGGTACATATTATTCATACCCTACAAAATATACAATTTTACAGAATTGCTTTAACATGATCGCTTTCTTCATTCAATAATGCCCCTCTTATTAAAAAGGAACATCATCATTTAAAGAGTTTGTAGGCATATCAAGAGGTCTGTGAATGCTTGCATAAGCAGATGACGGCTCTTGATCATCATTATTTTTGTTGTCTAAAAGCTTTAACTCTCCTTTGTACTTAGGCAAAATGATCTCTGTTGTGTAACGGTCAATACCGTTTTTATCTTGCCATTTACGGGTTTGAAGCTGCCCCTCGATATAGACTTTGCTGCCTTTGTTTAAGTATTGAAGCGCTATTTTTGCAA
>NZ_JADB01000024.1 GCF_000518165.1 Bartonella elizabethae F9251 = ATCC 49927 | reverse complement strand
AAAATAAAATTGAAAAGAATAAGGGGAACTGAAAAATCTTTTCACTACTAAAATACATACTTTGTGTATAAACACAAGTTTATTTCAAATATTTGATGATGATTGTTCATATGATAAAGCCGCGCCCTTTAAGAACGCGGCTTCTGTTTTGCGATGTATTTCTATTATCATCATTCATAAGTATTACGAACATCTCTTTTGTTGCACAAATCGTGTCAAAACGCAAGCAAATAAGTAAAATAAAAACATGATTCATTCTTTAGATTCAGTTTATTAAAACCATTTTTGCTTGTAATAATATAGCATAATGTGTTATATTGTTGTTATGTATCAGTTATTTTCGTTTCTAAGTACCATTTCCCATAAAAAGGATAGCAAAGCACATGCTTAATAAAGTGATGTTAATTGGTCATTTAGGTGCAAATCCTGAAAGCAAAACAATGTCCTCCGGTGTTGAGGTGGTTAATTTTCGCATGGCAACGTTTGAAAGCTATACAGACAAGGCAACCAATAAGAGAATAGACAAAACAGAGTGGCATTCCATTGTGGTGTTTAATCCACATTTTGCAAAAATAGCGCTTCAATACTTAAACAAAGGCAGCAAAGTCTATATCGAGGGGCAGCTTCAAACCCGTAAATGGCAAGATAAAAACGGTATTGACCGTTACACAACAGAGATCATTTTGCCTAAGTACAAAGGAGAGTTAAAGCTTTTAGACAACAAAAATAATGATGATCAAGAGCCGTCATCTGCTTATGCAAGCATTCACAGACCTCTTGATATGCCTACAAACTCTTTAAATGATGATGTTCCTTTTTAAACAGAAGGCGGTGTTGTGAAAGCAAATAAAAAGAGGGGACGCCCTAGAATCACAGGGCAGATAAGAGAAGCTAATGGTCGTATATCACGTGCAAAAGAACCGCGTGAAGCCATTGATAAATTAGCTATAGAAATGCGTGCAAAACGCTTTGGTTTAAATTTATATGACGCAAAAAATCCACTCGCAGGTACTTACATAGGGCGGCTTTGTTTGCAAGGTGTACTTACACAAGAGCAATATGACACTGCGCAACAGTACCTACAGATCAGAAACGACTACCTATGTGCAAAGGGATTGCCTAATGCAATTTATGACGAAATGCCGTCATCTTCTGATGATAAGGCAAGGGATAAATGGGTAAAATTTGCAACAGAGAAGTTTTTAAACACGCAAGAGGCAATAAAAGAAGCGCAACACCTCTATAGACATTACAATCTTTATGCTGCGCTACAGTCCCTCGTTATAGAAGATCAAGAATTATCGCATCTTGTGAGCTCATTACGGGTGGCTCTTAATGCGCTTCAGAAGTATTTTGATCAAAAAAGTAAATGATAAATGTTTTATGTATTTTTTGTAGCATGACGTGAAACGTTTTTCTGTACAATTCGTTATATTTGTATTACAGTGAATACAAATATGAGGATTACGTTATGACAATATCTATTCGGTTGCCTAGCGAACTTGAAACACGTTTGAATAATTTAGCTGCTAAGACAGGACGTACAAAGTCTTTTTATTTGCGTGAGATTATTGAACGTGGAATAGAGGAAGCAGAGGATTATTATTTAGCTTCACAAGTAAGAGAGCGCATTCGAAGAGGAGAGGCTACTTTTTATAGCTCTGAAGAGGTGAGGAAAGAGCTTGGTTTGGACGATTAGATATGAAAAAAAAGCTCTCAGTTTTTTAAAAAAATGCGATAAAAAAGAAGCGCGGCGGATTGTTGATTTTTTAGATCAACAGATTGCTTCTCTTGAAGATGTGCGTACAATAGGAAAGCCTTTAAGAGGCCAGTTATCAGGTTTGTGGAGATATCGTGTAGGAGATTATAGGATACTTTGCGAGCTTTATGATAAGGAGCTTGTCGTTTTAGTTTTGGCTGTTGGACATAGAAAAAATATATATAAAAGCTAATTTTACGAGTTTTTTATAATCGATGCCCCTTAAAATTATCAATATGTGTTATTTTAGTGTTGACAAAGTGTAGCAAATCGTATTTAATGACATTGCTGTACTTAGGCGTATTGTGTCTAGAGAGGGTGATGTACAGTCGAAAATCCCCGCAAATGCGGGGTTTTTTATTATCTGGAGGGCGTATTTTATGACATGCGAAAATACAGAACAGGCTCCAAAACCAAAAAGAAAGTTGAGACCAGCAAGGGCAGGTATGGGGCGTGTTAAAGGGGTTCCAAACAAGAATACACGTCTTCTTAAAGAGGCAATTATTAAAGCAGCTGAATTGGCAGGCAATAAGTATGGCAAGGAAGGGCTAATCTCTTATTTGGAAAAGCAAGCAGTCAAATGCCCCGCTGCTTATTTAGCATTGCTTGGTAAGGTATTGCCTTTGCAAGTAACAGGGGAGGATGGGGATGCAATTAAGGCAATAACGCGTATAGAAATTGTAGCGCCTGATTTTGAGGAAAATGCTTTAGAGTAAGATGACTGTAACGAAAGTTACCATAGGTCCGAAGCTTATTCCCATATTTCTAGGAAAAGCGTCAGTGCGTGCAGCTTGGGGAGGGAGAGGGTCTGGGAAGACAAGATCATTTGCTTTGATGGCAGCTTTAAGAGGCTATCAATTTGGTATGAAAGGGATATCGGGGACTATTCTTTGTGCGCGTCAGTTTCAAAATTCGCTAGCAGAGAGTTCATTGGAGGAAATTAAGCGTGCTATTGAATCGCACGATTTTTTAAAGAGCTATTACAAGGTCGGGGAAGCTTCGATTAAGTCGAAAGATGGTCGTATTTCTTTTCAGTTTTCTGGACTAGATCGCAATATTGCGAGTATTAAATCGATGGGGCGCATTTTGCTCTGTTGGGTTGATGAGGCAGAGCCGGTTACAGAGACAGCTTGGCAGACGCTTATTCCAACATTGCGTGAAGAGGGGGAGGATTGGCGTGCAGAGTTATGGGTAACATGGAACCCGTTACGGGATAATGCACCAGTTGAGAAACGATTTCGCTTTTCGGATAATGAAGCCATTAAACGTGTTGAGATCAACTGGTCAGATAATCCATATTTTCCTAAGATCTTGAATGAAGCGCGGCTTGATGACCTTAAAAACCGTCCAGAGACCTATAAACATATTTGGGAAGGGGCTTATCTTACAGCGGTTCAAGGGGCTTACTACCAAAAAGAGATGTTGGCAGCCGAGCAAGAGGGACGGATAGGGCGTGTTGCACGTGATCCATTGATGCAGATACGCGCCTTTTGGGATATTGGGGGAACGGGCGCTAAGGCAGATGCAACAGCGATTTGGATAGCCCAATTTGTTGGTAGAGAGATCAGAGTGCTGGATTATTACGAGGCACAAGGGCAGCCATTATCGGAACATATCGGCTGGTTACGGCAAAATGGTTATGAGAAGGCACTGATGGTTTTGCCGCATGATGGTGCGACCAGAGACCGTGTGCACAATGTAAGTTTTGAAAGTGCTCTCAATGATGCGGGATTTGAAACGCAAGTCATTCCTAATCAAGGAGCTGGTGCTGTCAAAATGCGAATAGAGGCAGTGCGGCGTATTTTACCTTCTGTTTGGTTTAACGAGGAGACCACAGTATACCTAAAAACACAACAAAGTCAATATGTTGAGTGTAATTATTTTATATGAATCCACTTAAGAATCCATCCTTTTATGCATGTTTAAATTGACCATTTTTTATATAAGATTGTCACGTATGAATAGAGCATAAAAAGCAAATCATGATGTAAATATTATAACGCATGTGTGCATTCAAATGAAATGAAAAGCAGCTATCATTCATAACAGTTCATAAATTTTATGATACGTTTTTATCACTCAAAAATCGCATTGTTTTAAAATTTAGTCGTTTGAAATTTTCAATAACATACGTTTAAAGAACACAGCTTGTTTTAAAGATTGGATTGCTAATCATATAAAAGGAACAAATTAACGTTCGCCAAAATTGGCGAGCGCAAAATCTAAAAATGTTATAGCAATATTAGATCATTCTATAAGAGGGTAATCATTTAAAACTGTCATAAGCTTATAGATTGAGTTCATTAAAGATTGCACAAAAGGATTTTAAAATAATGATTTTATAACCACGGTATTTTTTTACCGGAGTAGAAAATCAAGTTTTTTTGAAGAACAGAACTATATTCGCTTCCATAAAAAAATGGAGGCGCATAATGCCATAGAAGTAGAATACTATATACCTTAGACATGGTATAAAAAACGTTTTAAAAGTTATCGTTTAAAAATACGAAATCAAATGGAGTCACCCCAAAATTGGGGGCAGCTATTTAGATAAAGATAAGCAAGCAAAGTTCAAAACCATTGTAAGATCATAAAGGCATAGGATTTTACTAAATTTTGGAGTCAAAAGCGACAATATTTAAAGAATGCTTAATTCTAAAAATAACGCCCTCAAAATTGAGCCGGCTAATTTTTAAAGAAAAGTGAAAATACGTTTATGAGAACCTCTTTAAGGGAACGTTTAAACGTTTGAAACATAAAATGAGATGATTATAAAAAACGTTTCATTTACGAAAAAACAAAGATCTAGATTTCACAGCAGAGAAAGTCTTAAAAAACTTACATCGTATAAAAGCTGCTTTTAAAAACCAACGCTTATAACTGTAAAAAACGGATTTGTTACAGATATTTCCTTCATACGCATTGCGCTTCGATTATTGATATTACTTACCAAGCATTTTGCTTATAGAATGTAAGTTATTTCAATTCACTCAGCTCTATTTTGAGTTTAGTATTTTAAAACGTTTTAAAGAGGCGTTTTATTGATACGTTTGATAGCCATAACAAGCGTTTATAGACTTTCTCATTCAAATGAATGCTATCAAGATTATACCCATCGTTTACGGTTCTTTTGTTAAGTTTTCATAAAAACAATAAAGCGCTTGCAATATAATACGTTTTGTATATACGCATTCATTACTCCATTGTAGGTGATTATTAAATCATTAGAATCAAAATTTGAAAGCCGCGTCATATCAATTGGCACGGCTTTCTTTTTTTGGAGTTCTCTCTTTTATAATACGTTTTAAACAATGTATCTTATAATGCGTTAAAGGCGCCCCCCCATGCCCTTCCTTATTCTGTTTTATCAATAATCTTGATAACATGATCGCTTTCATAAACTTCACAATTTTTTGGTACCAACTTTTCTTTGCTTTTTTTGTTTATTTTTGCATTCCCATAAGCACGACCCCAGACCGTTGCACAATATGAGAGTTTTGCATTGCCATAAACAGAACCATAAACCTCACAAGAGCCCCCCACGTTAGCAGAGCCATAAACCTTCCCATAAATCTTTGCACGCCCCTTAATAACAGCATAATTATAAACCTTGGCATGGCTATAAATGCAAGCCGAGCCAGAAACATTGGCATGACCATAAACCCTTGCATAACTAAAAATTGCAGCATCATGAGAAACATGCGCATGGTCATAAATATGAGCATCAGCAAAAACGCGGGCGCCGCCACTCACATGAGCATTGCCATAAATATTCCCATAAACATGAGCACTACCATAAACAAAAGCATGATCATAAATTTTTGCATATTGAGAGATAAAAGCCTTGCCATAGATCTCACAATTCCCATAAACTTGACCACAGACTTGAGAATAATGCCGTATTTTTGCATTTTCATAAACACGAGCATGACCATAGACACAAGCATCATCATATACCCAGCAATTGCCATCATGGGATAAATTGACTTCCTTTTCAATAAAGCCGCCCAAGGCACCCGCCTTAACATCATCAAAATCTTTTAAAGCCCGAATGCGATAAAGATTTATAATATTTCGAGTAAGCGCATGTTTGATTTGTTTGATTTCGCTAGTTAATTCATATTTTTTAGACATAAGAATACCCTCACAATCTAATGTGATAAACGTTTGATAAAATTTGGAATGGAAAATTTGAAAGAGGGGCGCCCCCGCAAACACCCGCATATGATTTACGCAGCGTCTTTTATGGTTTGATCACAAATATTGATATGACCATTCAATTTTTGGGTATCTATATATGAATTACCAAAAACACTCACTTTATCGCAAATGTATGTATAGCCGGTAATTTTTGCATTTTCATAAATACAAGCATCATCACAAACCACAGCAAAAAACCAAACTTGAGCATTGTCATAAATTTTAGCATGCCCTTTTATAACAGCCCTATCAGATACCTCAGCATGATTCAAAACGCAGGCATGATCATAAACGTAAGAAGAACCACAAACTCTAGCATGATCAGAAACTCTTGCATTGTCATAAACACTAGCAAAATCAAACACCTTTGCATTATCGCAAACCATCGCATTATCGAAAACACTAGCGTAATCACAAACTGTAGCATTATCAGAAACATGGGCATTATTATAAACACGCGCCTCATTATACACCCAGCAAATGCCATCATGAGAGAGATTACTTTCCTTTTCGATAAAACCACCAAGATCACCAGCTTTTACATCAGAAAAGTCTTTTAAAGCTTTAATACGATAAAGAGTTGTAATCTCTTTAGTAAATATATTTTTAATTTGTTTGATTTCACTGGTTAATTTATATTTTTGAGACATAAGGATACCCTCACAATTGATATGTGATACACATTTTCTAAAATTTGGAATGGGAAATTTAAAAGAGAGGCGCCCCCGCCGCGCCCGCGTCATTATTTAAGCAGCATCAGTTTCATATTCGCTGTTATCATCATCATTATCATAATAGCCTTCAAAATCAGCATAATATTCATCACGATAATAATCATCTTCGCTACCAAATTCAGGATATTCATTATCACAGATATCTTCATTCGCTTCTAAAAAGGCATTGCTATGAATATAAGAAGAGCCAGAGATAAGAGCATCACAAACAACGGCATCATCAAAAACACGCGATTCATCACAAATGTAAGCAGAGCCACTTATTTTCGCATTGCCACCGACATGAGCATCATCACAAATGACAGCATTATCCGAAATATGAGCATGGTCAGTGACACGGGCATTATCATAAATTTGTGCATTGCCTTCAATAACCACGGCGTTGCTAGCATGTGCATTGCCCGACAGCTTTGCATTATCCTTTAATGTCATCCCTTCAAAAATAGCATTGCCATAAATTTGTGCATTGCCATAAACGTCTACAAAAAAGCTTTTTACTTTAGCATTTCCAAAGACCCGTGCATTTTGAAAGACCCGCGCTTTATTATAAACCCAGCAATTTCCTTCATGAGAGAGGTTATCTTCCTTTTCAATATACCCCCCGAGGTCACCTTTTTTGACATCATCAAAATCTCTTAAAGCTCTAATTCGCGTTAAGAAATGACCATCTACATAGTCACCATCATTAATAAATTCGTATTTTTTTGCAGGCTCTTGTTTGTTAGCAGGTACAGTTTTATTAGCAATTTTAGAGATAACGGGGGTGTTTTTTGAGATATATGTCATATTAAGATTCCTAGTTATTTAGAGTTTTGAAATTGACACCCTATAAGGGCGTCGGGCGCTCAAAACACGGTAACTAGTCCGTTGCTACGCTTTTCCCATAAGGGTATTGTATAGCGTAACTACACCCGACAAAGTCATCATATATGCTAATCACAGCATAAAAGATAGTCAGTATTTTAAAGGACATGGAAGAGGCTGTTTCGTAACCTATCCGCTAGTTATTAAGTGTTTTGATCACTTGGTTATTTATATAACAAAATACGTATTTATTGTCAATTAATTTATGCACTTTTTTGATATTTTTTATGATTTTTAAAACGCATTATGTGTAAATGTTTATCATATGCTTATTAAGTGCTTCTTTTGTATTATATGCTCTTAAAGGTATATTATAGGCTTTCTTAAACGATTGCGTTATTTTTTGAATCTATACATTTATAATATTTATAAACGCTCTCATCATGCGTATTTTTAACTTTATAACCTATCATATTTTTTACGAAATGGTTTTAAAGATTTCTGTTAATTTCTTTTAATAACACATTTGCAACTTAACAGCCTTTTGTAGGAACTATCTTTATAACCAATGCTTTCATTTGCATTGTAATTATGAAAGCCTGCTTTTTCACGCATTCTCTATAGCTGTTATATTCTTTATAGCCACCGCATCATTTTTCATTTTCACAAGAGAAAGAATAATTGTGATTTATAGCTTTTTATGAAAACATCTAAAAAGAGATTGATAACTATAGAGATTAGCAAAATCGCTTTTAATAGACTTTTGTCATTTTTGTCAGTTGTTTTTAGACCCTATAGTGTTTTTTTTAATGAGATAAAAATTAAAAACATTCTATTTCAATATGTTAGTATTTTAATGACACAATCTATATTGACAATACAACATTAAATACAACTGTAAATATATATTTGTCATTTTTGTCAGTAAATTGAACCGACAAAAGTGATCATTTTAGTGAGTGATTAAAACACGTCTTATGAAAGCATGTGTTCCCTTAAAGCCTTTCAAAAGAAACGATTTATAATCATAAGAAATGCTATCAAGATTATTATGATTATGAGTTTTGAAGGGGTTTTGAGTTTTGAAGGTTGCTGCTTTTAGATAAAAAAAATAGTAAAAAATAAAAACGTTATATTTCAAGTGGTTAATTTTTATCAAGTTTTCAAAAAACAATCTATAGTGATATAGAAACCTATAAATCAACTTTTAATATATGTTTTGAAGGTATTTTGAAGGTTTGAGAAACCTTCAAAACCTATAGCAAAATGAATATACATAACTCTTTTTAAACAGAGCTTTTGAAAAGGATAAATCTATCATTTGAGATTACGGTATAATCTTTTAAAGCCAATCCAAAAGAAGCGTATTCTATTTAAATGGGATTTTTTAAAAGTCTTAAGGCAATCCAAAGTAGAGTGTTTAAAAGTGCAAATGATTTCTTTTTAGAAGAACGCATATAAACACTCCTTTTAAGATAATAGGTAATCAGCTTAATAAAAGAGGTATAGTTATATTCTATACCCCTTATGAGATTAGCACCCCCATTATGTGAGCATGGTTTATAAGTTTATTCAGTTTCTCTAATTTCTAATTTTGGTAAGTTCTTAACGATTTTCATTGTTTCTAAACTTACAGTAATAACCCTTTGAAACAATTCTAGAGGATAGGCAGGGTTTCCAACGGTTTCAACAGCATAGCGATTGGCATCATTCACAATACCACTCTTTTTATCAGTCTTAACACATTGACGTCCCATAACCCATTCAAGGGCGGGCTTGCCATTGACGATATATTCATAAGCCTCAAGAGGAATGTCTGTTATAATGATGTTGCTGTTGTAAATAACAGTGGTTTTATCCTTTTCCTTACTATTCTTAACTTTTGCGAATTTCATTTCTTTAACGTAATAGAATTCCTCAGGATTAGAAATATCAGTTTGTTTCGGATTGCCTTTTTTAAAGGTCACTGGATAGGGGGCCACATCTTCATAGTTTACGTGCAAATGCCCTAATTCACGCCCTGCAGTCACAAATTTCCAAAAATCTTCAGCCGTCTTTACACAAGGGATACGAGGGAGTTCTTTGCATAAATTATCAGCATAACGGGAACGATAATCTTCTGAATGTAAGAGCCCGTAAACATAATAGAATAGATCATCTTTAGTGATAATCTCATTAGGATAAGCTTCTTTAAAATGTGCTAATCCCTCATCAGTAATGGCATCACGTCTTTGTAAACCAGCTGTTTTGCTATCTTCTGTAGCATTTGCAAATAAATAGGATTGTTCCTCATTTTTACTTTTTGAAACCGTAGTACCTTCATAAATATAGCGTGGAAAGCATTGACTACCACCTTCCATCATATTAAGATTAGGTAAATCCTTAGCCATAAGTACAGAAAAACCTTTCATTGCTCCTATGCCTGTAATTTGTATTACTCTATTTTTAACGGATTTTTCCATAGAGAATACACGCGGCATTTGATAAACTGCTTCATTAAAGACGCTATTGTAATAAAGCCATTGTTTTGTAAAAGGGCGATATAGGCTTTGAATAAGACATTTATCTTCAAATTCGGAAAAATTACCTCTTAATAATTCTCTTTTAAGAGTACTGCTCCAACTAATCTTTCTTACATCGGAATTGACGAAATCATTCACGATCTTTGCACGTGCTGTACGATCAGTATGTGAATAGGTATTATTTAAACGTTTTACCTCACTATTATAGAAGGCAATCATGTTATTCATATTTTTCTTTACAGATTCACGGCTTGAGTTATACGCCCAAACATCACGATTGGTTGAAACACCAAGAGAATAAGTTTCAAAGAGCTTTCGATCATGCCCCTTTTTGACACCTATAGCTAAGAATGTTTTGAAACTTTCATTACGTTGTCCAAGCCAATCACCGTGCTTGTCTGGTGTAATTATTTGCCAACCTTTTTTGCTCCGTGTAATACCATCAATACTACCAAGGGTCTCGATTATCGTAAGCTTTTCTTTTCTCGTGAGATAATCCCCAATATCATGGAAATATATTTTCCCACGCTGTTGAGGTTCTGGATTTTTCACGAGAATAGAGATAGCTATAGGGGCTCGAGAACCTTCTCCAAAAATTCCACCACTTTCTTTTTTGCGTTGTTCTCCAGAAGTCCGAGCATTTCCTCGTAAATGGAAAATATAAAGGCTGCTAAATTCTTCAACGAGGCATTTTCGTAAGCCCGTTGTAGAATGTCCAGTAATAAAACCGGCATTTGTAACAAAGCCGATTACCCCAGCATTATTAATACGGTCACTAGCCCAGCGGATAGCGCGGATATAACTATCATATAACTTTTGCGTACTAGTTGCTTCCGATTTAGCTATATAAGTCTCACGAATACGGTCATCTAGTATGGGATAAGGACTATTCTTTGCATTGTCATTTTCATTTTTTTGTCCAAATGAATAAGGAGGATTGCCAAAGATAACTTTGATATTCAGTTTTTTCTGGTGTTCTAAATATTCACTGTTTTCTTTAAATAATTTTTGTAGCAGTTTTTTTTCTTCAAGCATCCGAAACGTATCAGTTAAACCAATATGCTTGAATGGTATATAATCTCCTTTCATAAGACTATGATAGGTTGATTCAATGTTAATAGCTGCTATGTAATAAGCAAGCAAGACAATCTCATTGGCATGGATATCATGACGGAATTTATATTCCATATCCTCTGGTTTTATGAGATTGGATTGTAACAACCGTGTGATAAAAGTACCTGTTCCTGTAAAAGGGTCGAGAATCGAAACACCACGTGATCCTAGGCTTTTGCCAAATTCATTGCGTAAAACATCATCAACAGAGTGAATGATAAAATCCACAACCTCAACGGGGGTATAAACAATCCCAAGTCTATCCGTGGTTTTCTTAAATGCCTTGGCAAAAAAATCTTCATAAAGTTTGATAATAAGGTTTTGTCTTGCTTGGGGGGTGGTAATCCCAGAGGCACGGAATTTTACACTGTCATAAAACTCTTGTAACTCTTTCGAGACTTTCTTGATATTGGTTTTATCCAATTCAGCTAAGATCTTTTCCATCGCTTGAGAAATAGCATTGTTTTGCACAAATTCATTGCCATCAAATAAGGCTTCAAACACGGGGCGCGTTACAAGATGTTGTCCTAACATCTCAAGCGCTTCCTCTTGTTTGATTTCGCTGTTTAAGTTGTTTTGTAATTCTTTATGAAAGCTCTCAAAGGCATGATAGGCTTCACTGTTTTCATCGGATAGGATATCTTTAAGATGATTGATCTGGTTTTGTGCAATTTCAGCAACATTGCCAGCCCAAATGCCCCAGTAATCCGCAAGGGTAAATTTTTTAGCCAAAAGGGTTTTAAGGGCATTGGGAAACTCTTTATAAAAGGGTAATCTTCCTGTAACGCTATGAATGTATTTTTGTGGTTCATAGGCAGCTTTGCCAATATCAAGCCCCGTGCTTTCTGGTTTCTCATAAACATGGATTTTATCTTCAATCGTCGTCATACTCTTTAAGGCAGCAATCTCTAAAGTATGACTTACGTCTTGACCTAAAATCATCTGGTTAAGAGTTACTTCAAAGTTCTCATCATGAGAAAGCAAAGCATTGATCACTTGCCAAACAACACTGTATCTCTTGTTGTATTTTAAAACCTGTTCAGCAGAAACCCCAGCCGGTATCCCAACGGGTAAAATGATATAACCTCTCTTCTTGCCTGGTGAGCGACGCATAATACGCCCCACTGCCTGTATCACATCCACTTGGCTTTTGCGCGGGTGTAAAAACATAATCGCATCAAGAGCAGGAACATCAACACCTTCAGAAAGACAGCGCACATTGGTCAACACACGGCAGGCATGCTCCCCCGCATCTTCCTTTAACCAGTCAAGAGCTTCATTGCGCTTCTTGGCACTTTGTGTTCCATCAATATGCGCAAAGGTACATTGAAGAGGCGGGGTATCTTTATAGAGCTTATGAATACCAGACAATTCTTTCTGTATGTTTTGAGAATTAAATGTGTCACGGATACGTTCAGAGGTCTTGATATCTTTACAAAAAGCCAAAGCCCGCCGCATGGGGTTAGGGTCATCACTCAGATCAACTTTTAGATCTATTTTACTCAAGGCTTGATAACAACCTATGATCTTGGTCTTATCATCAAGAATAAGTTCATAATTCTCATCGGTCATCAGATGTTGAATGGATTCACTCACTTCCTCTTCATTAACACCCAAAACAATAATCTTATAAGGAACTAAGAGCTCATTCTTAACGGCTTTAGAGAATGTATAGGTATAAAGCTCTTTTCCATAAAGCGCTTCATCATCCATAGATGCCAGAATGCCATTCATCTCATGGGCTTGTTTTTTGGCATGATCAGCAAAGATCTTTGGGGTTGCTGTCATATACAGACGTTTTTTGCCCTGAATGATGCTGTTGTCATGAACCTTGATAAATTCAGATTCATGCTTGTCTGTTCCTAATACAACCCCCGTGGTCCTATGGGCTTCATCACAAATGATCAGATCAAATTCGGGTAAATCATGCTCTTTTTGCGCATCCGAAATCACTTGAATAGAATGGTAAGTCGAAAAGACCACAGTCATCACATCAAGAGAGGTTTTATTGGCTTTACGCGCAAGCTCTTCAGCATCCGTAGTAGCCGGTAAAACAAGATCAGAAGCATCAAGACCAGATTCATCATCATGTTTGCCTTTACGACGCTTGCCTACTTGTGTATCAGAACACACCGCAAAGGAACGCAAGGGGATTTCTGTATCAAGGGTCCATTCACGAATGGTTTGTGACATCAAAGCAAGAGAAGGCACCAAAAACAATACACGCTTGCCTTGACCTGCTATAGTCTCTGCTATTTTCAGGCTTGTGAAAGTCTTGCCTGTACCACATGCCATAATCAGCTTGCCACGGTCTGCTTCTTGTAAACCTTCACAGACCTCTTTCAGCGCTTCCTTTTGATGATCTAAAAGCTTTTTTTTCGGTTGTTCTTTAAGGACAGCTTGTCCTCTTTCTTTATAAGCGCCCCAATCAATTTGACTGTTTTCTAAATCAAACAGATTAATCTGTTGAATGCGAACTTCTTGACCATCACAAGTGTTGTTAGCATTATCACTCCAATTGCTTTCAGTACTATCAACTAGAATACGACGCGTAAAAATCTTTTTTCCAGAAGCAGCGATAAAACTATCAATATCTTCTTTTTTAATGATGTGAGCAGCATCATAGCATTTACATTGAATAGCCGCATAACCTCCTTGATCACGGATTGTAGCCACCAGATCAATGCCGATATCACGCCCATCTTCATCATGGTCCTCAGCCCATTCCGAATAAGTCTGAACCTTTTCGTATTCTTGCTTTTGCAAGGGGTCTTCAGACAGATAAGTCTTTACAAGATTTTCAAACAAAGTTCCTAATTCACGGGGTGATTTTGCCTGTTTACGATAATATTCCAACAAAGAGCGTAGCGTGACGTGTTCATTATCAGACTTAACAGATTGCAGCATATTACAACAGAGCTCCATTTTGGTATGAGAGGGTTAATTCTTATCAAAAGAATCAAAATGAAGCTTATTAAATCCATTTTGAGCGAAATGAGAAAAAAATGCAGAAAAATGCGAAAAAACGGATAAATTTTTTCAAAAGGGTTTTTAAAAGGCACTTTATCCACAGCCTATGACGCATGGTTAGATCAGCAAAGAAGTGGAATTTGCTTATCGTTTGATGTGTTAATCAGACAAATACACTATGGTCTTTTAAAACATCATAATGAGTATTTTGATAAGTTTTATAACAAATTCTACAGAGAGATTTTGAAGGTTTCTCAAACCCTCAAAATCTTCAAAATACTCAAAACTAAGAGATAGGAAGACTTTGAAGGTTCATTTTTGAATATAACGTTATAAATGTAGTGTTTTATAAGATTTCCAGATTGTCTATTGTGGTGTCTTATAACTTTTGGCTAAAGGATTCCATTCATAGCGTATGGTAGGTCGACCGCTTTTAGAGCTATTATCACTTGCTATTTCACGAATATAGTTACAACGGTATAAGAGCTCTAAAGCTTGCTTAACGGCTTGATTGTCTTTTAAAGAACTCCAACTTCTTTGATGAATATCACGTAAAGTAAAACCATCGGGTAAACAATCACAGCGTTCGACAATCAATTTTGCACAATCTTCTATAGAGGCATTCCCCGCCGCATAAAGTCTTTTGACATGGCTTAACAGATATTTTTCCCAACGCAATGCTGTTTGAAGAGCACCTTTATTGATTTCAAAACGCCCCCCTTCGGTCAATTCAAAAATCAAGGCAAGGCTTGCTATGGTCTTAGGCATTTTTAAAAGATGCGATTGTAAGCTTTCAGAAAGGTTATTCCCTTTAGCTTCTTTAAAAATCTTTTGCATCCATTCACGAAAGATCTCTTGAGCATCAGCAGAAAAACGCATGACAAGCGGGTGTTCTGGAGAACCAAGGGGTTTATCATAAAGAGAATGAAACACCCCTTCATAAGTTTTCCATGCCTCTTGATTAGGGTGTCTATCAACTCATTGCCAATCTTTTGTCTCATCGGGCCACACCAGCATTTGAAACCGTTGCAATAAACCATCATCGTTTATTCCACGGTGCATGGCTTGAATAATGGGAATAATCCGTGAAGGTTGAATGCCCCCAATAACAGAAAGGGTTGCATTGGGAATAAAAATGGTTCCACGCTCTATACGGTCATAGGTAAATTGATCATCTCCATTGAAAGCTGTTAAATAGAAAGAACGGTCTGTTTGATATTCCTTTCTCTCCAAATTGGCTAAAAAACCAGATAATTCATCACGAACCAACAATAGACCACGGGGGTTTTCTTTTAACAGTTCCCCAAGCTTTTCAAACGTGACATCATTGACGATAAGACGTCGTTTATTAAGCGTGTCATCATCATTTTTACGAGTAAAAAACTAAGTGGTGTGCAAAGTAATTATGCTAATCATATTCGCAACATTAGAAAAATAATAATTTATCATTACTTACTGATACAGAGCGCAGTATTGTAAAAAATAATTTGCTTCAATTACCAAATAAATAAAAATACAGTTGATTAAGGAAATTTTTGCTTTGTATGAAGCACACGTAAAATACGCACAACGCCATTTGAAATATCATAAATCATGATATAATTTGGATTTACAATAAGTTCACGTGTATTTTCAATTCGTCCTAAACGACCAAGAGTAGGAAATTTAACAAGTTTTTCTACCTTTTCAGATAAAAGTTGATCAAACTTTAAGGCAGCAGAAGGATTATCTTGTGATATGTATTCACGTATCTTTTTGCGGTCAACGTGTGCTACTTGTGTCCAAATTAGCTTCATAAAGTTGATCTATCTAGTTTACTTTGTATTTTTAAGCGCCATTCCCTTGCTTCTGCTTCGATTTCTTCAGAAGATATTATATCGCCCACATTAGCAGAATTTATCCCTAATTGAACTTGTTCTCGAAACCATAAATCATGTGCACTTTTTTCTTTTTGTTCTTTTACGATTTCGCGCATATAATCCCGCAACAATTGTGCACCAGATCTATCGCATGCCTTTGCTGCTTTAGAAAATTCATTTTTTAATACATCATCAACGCGAAAGGTAAATGTTGTTTCAGCCATTTTACCACCCCTTAATGTGTTACAATATAATTCTAATGTAATACATTTTTACTATTTCTTCAATAGCTACTGTTAGAATAGATATTTTATATCTATTTTGCATTTTCATAGACTTGAAAGAGACGCCCATAAATTCACGGGCTCTGATAACAAACCAGACAGCAGCGCCAGCCCCGTTTCAATTCTCACACAAATAACCAGATGTTTTGGATTGTCTTGGCTTAAATGCACAGCACCGCCCATGACAGATCCCAACATGGCTTTTGCTAGTTTCTGATCTGTTTTGCAGCCATTGGTTTGTAAAAAGGTTCTATGAATGGCAAAAGAGCCAGCCCCCTTAACAAGAGCAACCAACGCGGGCAGTGTCATTCCTAATGGGTGCGGACATTTATCGTGAAAGCGTAAATCAGCAGGCAATTCACATGTGATCCCCCGCATGCGTAAATAGGTTTCTGCTAAAGTATCTTTTATTGGTTGGCTCTGTTGCCAAATCTTTTTTGCTCTTTCTGCTTTCTGTTTTGTTCTTTTAAGATCAGTACAAAACTGTTTTGAGAAAGAGAGCCTATGATCATAAGTTTTATCAACAAAGGCTTGTTTCTCAAGCAAGCCAATTCTTCTAAGCGCTTGTATGATCTCTTTAAAAGAGCAGCCAGCATAACAAGTGAGTAAGAGACGCCCATCATGTCCATTAGAAAGAGATAAGCTAGGCAATTGATCATCATGGGCTGGACAGCGGGCTGTTCCATAACGCCCATGCCAAACCCCCGGCACAGCACGTGTAATGCCTCGAGCATTTGTATCAGAAGACATTTTTTGATCCTATAATGATTGCATCATAGGACGGACTCTGCTATTTGTAAGCTTCGTGTGAAAATGAAAAGCCTTGTCCATCCTTATGTGACAAGGTTTTTTTTATGCCGCATCACTTTGACGCTGCTGTTTTGCTTGTTCGATAACATTCAAGAGATCCGATTGTAACCAACGCGATAAAAAACCAAATTTTAAAGGCTTTGGTAAAGAGCCATTGGTCACATGACGACGGAAAGTTGAGACACTCATATGAAGCAATTTTGCACTTTCACGGTCTGTTAAAAGAACATCATTTTCTATCATAGTAAAATCCTTTCAAAAGTAAAAAAATGAGAACAAATCATGCCTATTTATTAAACACATTTTGGTTCATTTTTGAAGGTATTTTATTCATAGAAAATAATATTTTATCATATAAAATATCACGTGATACTTTATGATACTTATTGAGAGAGAATGAGAGAAAAGAGAGCTAAAGTTATCCACAGATTATGGGGTTATGCACCCCATATCTTAAGATTGACCGGTGACATAAGCCGTCCAGTTATCCATATAAACACGGCGCTGTTCTAAATAGTCTGTACGACGATAGGCACACTCTACTTTGCCGCCTACCGTATGACTTAGAATAGTTTCAGCGACCTCATAGGGGGCATCGGTTGTTTCAGCGAGCCAATTGCGTAAACTAGAACGAAATCCATGCGGGCAAGCTTCAAGTCCAATTTTTTTCATATATTTTGCCATACAACTATCATTAAGGGGACCCCGACCAGTTGCAGAAAAAAAGAAATCATTGCGAGAAAGCAAGCGCGCTTGTTTCAAAATGTCTAATGCTTCTGTTGATAAGGGAACACGAAATTCTGTTGTAGCATCACGCCTTCCTTTCATATTCTCAGCAGGGATAGTCCATATATCCCCCTCAACTTGATCTTTATGAATATGACACAAAGGATTGGTACGAACGCCTGTAAGAATAAGCAAACGCAAAGCCAGTTGTGTTAGGGTTGATGCTTCGCAAAGCGTTTTATAAAAAGCAGGAACATCTTTCCAATCCATGGCTGGTCTATTAGTGATCTTATGACGTTGTTTACCTAAAAGAGCACGCGCTTTTTCTGTTGCTTGTAAATCAACATTCAAACCTAAGGCAGCCGCATGTTTGAGACAAAGATTGAGACGGATAAGAGCTCTACGAGCTCTTCCAGCTTTTGTATGCCAAATAGGAGCGAGTGTGTTGCGTATCTCTGTTTGGGTAATTTCTGAAACCGGCAGACAGCCTAATTTAGGGAGAATATGAAGGCGTAATGGTAAAAACCAACTTCCATCTTTTCCATCCCCTTTTAATTCAGCTTTACGACTTTCAAAAGCATCCAACGCGATATCTTTTAAATAATGGAGATTACTTATTGCCTCACGCTTTTGTTTCTCACGTTCTTTAATGGGGTCACGCCCTTCACGAAGAATAGAGCGCCACCCATTTGCCAATTCACGGGCTTGTTTTAAAGAAACATCTCGCAACGCTCCCAAGCCCATTTCACGGCGCCGACCATGAATGGTATAACGATAAATCCATTGAGCACCTCCATCTTTACGCTTATGAAGAAGCAAGCCAGCACCATCATTATATTTGCCAGCCCCCAATGTTGCGACAGCCCTTGCATTAAGACGGTTCATAAGGACCATTTTTACTCCTTTCTTGTATAAATTTGATCCACACACTCATCCCGCTTGTTATGTGCAAATGAGTGATTTTGATTGATGCAACATAAACAGATTTGAAATGAGAGAATCTTACGTTATTCGGGGTTCTCATTCAATATGAATAACGCTAGATTATCATTATAAATCAATATGTTGTCTCAGATGTATGGTGGACAGCCTTATAGAGCAAGCCCTATCGCGCGAGGGGGCGTTGGCAATAGAGAGAACTTGCTGGAGGTTTTACGGGCATTATTAGCGTCACAGGAAGAGCCTTTGGAAGAAGAAGAGCGTGAAGATGATAATCCTTTGATGACGCAATTCATGCGGACATTTTACGGAGTTTAGGGTTCTAGGATATGTCAACGATTTATGATTGGTCGCTAAGAGCGGCGGATAACACGCGTGCGGATGCTTTGATTGATTGGTCAGAAGGGCAGCACCCTAGCACAGTCAATAACAGCGCCCGTGTGATGATGCAGCGTGTCAAGGAATACTTGTTAGATGTGGGTGGAACGCTTGAAGGGATTGTGACGAATGATCATGCGCAACAAACAACAGCGATCAGTCTTCAAAG
>NZ_JADB01000023.1 GCF_000518165.1 Bartonella elizabethae F9251 = ATCC 49927 | reverse complement strand
GCTGAAAAGACTATCCCATGTGCTTAAACAAACTGTCCCTTCCGCTGTTCTTAAGAATTGCTTTTCTTGTCTTGCGGGCAATCGGATGAGGAAGCGACAGCCCATTTGTCTGCCATGAATAGTTTGGGTGCATTGCCTTGGAAATTGACCTTTTCTTAATCGACGCGCATTGCAAGCGGCTGCTTTAAAAGCATGGGCTGGTCGCCATGAAAATATTGTGGTTCGCACAAAAGGCATTTTGTCATCGTGCGCGGATGAACCATTTGGCAGCTTTAGGACAATGGACAAAGAACCAAGAAAAGGTGAGCGCTTAAATTGCCATAGATTTGAATTACCACGAGGGTGTGTGCGCTGGGCTTCTGTTGTAGGAGGATCCTCATCATGATAAAAATGATGGGGGCGTTTTAGGTTTGAAAGCTTTCTTAGAAAGTTTTCTCATTGCATATTTTAAAAGTCTTTATGCGTGGCATCGCGCGATAAGTTTGCGGGAGAGGCGCGTTTGTAGGAAGGGGAGATGGTGCTTTAAAGGAAATTCGTGAATGCGCAGCAGTGTGTTGTCGTTCATGAGGGGGGCTTACTTTTTAAGTAAAAATCATAAAGATGATATTATACTGAAGAGTTTGATATTGTAATATTTTCTCTTTTTCATGTTATCATTGCTTGTCATCAGCAGAATCCATTTAATTGCAGTTTCACAAAGGTGGATAAGCGGGTCAATTAGAGAGTTGTGATTTCTCTATGGATTAGACATACAGCTTATGAAGCTTTTGTGCGTCAGGATAGTTTCCTTTTCAATGAGCGGGGCGTCTTTTATTGACGGACGGGTTGAATAACTCTTGCGAAAGAAGATAGATTTGCATCTCAATAAAACCCCTCTTTTTTCATTAAAATGAATAAATTTTTCTTGTATTTTGTGATGATATCATTATAAAAAATTAATTTCGTGGCATTTTAGCTTAGAAATCGGGGGGAGTTGTGGACAGCATATCTTCTAAGAATACAAGCACCAAAAAAAATCGTTACGCAGAGCAGAGCGTTTCTGCAATTATGATGCGGAAATTTTGCCATATCGTGCGTGGGGTATTCTCTGGGATATTCTCAATGTTTTTTTTCATAATTTTTCTTATCTTATTCAACATGCGTGGATTGGTTCATATCGTACTAAAATTCTTTGCGGGTGCGAGTGGACTCACGTGCTTTTTCTTTTTTGTCGGATACTACTTACAACGCCGCGAAGCAACAGCAGATGAAGCCGCTCTATCGTTCACACTACTCATAGCAATTGGTGAAGGTGTTTTTTCTATTTGCTGCATGTCTGCTATGTGGGGGTATGATGCTCTTTTATTCCGTTTAGCACCTCCAGGGTATGATCTTATTCTTTTTGAATAAAGAGAGCGCACTTTGGTTGTGTACAAATCAAAATGAGAGGTGGATAGCCTCTCAAATTCTTAAGAATTGTTCTCAAAAATCATGACATTAGAGCTGCATTTAATGAAGGGACTATCACAAACCTTGGTCCTTAAGCTCAATGGAAGTCTTGTAGGGCGGAAATCTTGTAGGGCGGTCTCACTGCGTCCTTGACCTTAAGACACCCAAACGGCTTGTTTTGTCTTTTTCACGCGGCTTATGAAGTCATGATATAAGGGGAAAGCTTTTCAGGGTGCCTCAATGGTATGTTATCGTGTGTTAAATGGAAAAATGAGAAAGCATCTTTATGCATATAATCCAATTATGATTTTTTGATTTAAAAAGGGCAAGCCTTCTACAAAACTGATACGCGATAAGGGGAAAAAGCACCTATATTTAGCAACTAAGGCGTATTTTAGGTGCTCTTGATAGAGCTTCACAAAATGATTTTTGAATTTAAAGAACGCAGCCATCACGATTAATAAGGGTTTGAGACCGATCTATTTCTGTTGGATGCGTTTTTAAATTGATCTTTAAAGTGCGCTCTTTATAGCACAAAAAAAGCCTCATCGCTTAATGAGGCAATCGTTTTGTTTAAAATCTTTGTGCCTCATGAGAATGAGGTTTTTACATACCAATATTGCCAAAACGATTTTTGAACTTAGAAAGGCGACCGCCACGGTCTACGAGTGTCTGGGACCCACCTGTCCATGCTGGATGTGTTCTTGGATCAATATCCAAATTAAGGGTATCCCCTTCTTTTCCCCAAGTGGAGCGTGTTGTATATTGGGTTCCATCCGTCATAACAACGGTAATTTTGTGATAGTTAGGATGAATATTCGCTTTCATGCGTGAAACCTTTTGCGTTTATAGAATGAAAGAACACTTATTCGATTTTTTAAGTGCGCTTCCTTTGTCTTTTTGATACACTGATTAAAGTATCTATTCCTATAGCTGAGCACGCATCAAAAAACAAGTGTTCAAGATGCATCATTGTGTCACGTGTTTAAATCATCTAATATAGTGAGCGAAGTTTTATGAAATTATATCGTCATTCAGAAAAATCTGCAAAGCCTTTCCCTAAAAAATCTTCCTTCTCTTCGCTTGTAACTTTCGGTCCTTATCTTTTGCGTTATCGCTGGTTGTTTATCTTTGCCTTTGTTGCTTTATCTGTTGCAGCTCTTGTCACGCTCGCTTTACCTGTTGCTATCGGCAAAATGTTTGATCATGGTTTTTCCACTTCCAGCCATGGTTACATCAATTTTTATTTCTTTATTTTGTTCGCTTTGGCTTTGTTGCTCGCACTTGCTTCGGCTTGCCGTTATTATTGTGTCATCACCTTGGGAGAACGGATTGTTGCCGATTTACGCCGTGATGTTTTTGTCCATATTATGAAACTTTCTCCTGCTTTTTTTGACAAGTCTCATTCTGGTGAACTTGTTTCAAGGCTTCTTACCGATACAACACAAATAAAACTAGCCGTTGGTTCAACTGCTTCTACGGCTTTGCGTCATCTCATTGTGGTGATTGGGGCAATTGTGATGATGGTGATCACCAACGCCAAATTGTCTGCTCTGGTGCTGCTTGCTATCCCCTTTGTGGCAATTCCCTTAGTGGTTTTTGGGCGCAAGGTTCGTACACGCACACGGGCGGCACAAGATCGTGTCGCAGATGCTAATGCTTTGGCAACCGAACAGGTCAGTGCTATTCGTACGGTGCAAGCTTTTACCGCTGAAAAACTTGTTGCGACACGTTTTTCACAATTGATTGAACGTGCCTTTCAGACAGCGCGGGCTTCTGTGATTTTGCGTTCCTTTTTTACGGGCTTTGCCATTTTTCTTGTGTTTAGCAGTGTGGTGGCTGTGTTGTGGATTGGATCACGTGATGTTTTGAATGGAACGATGACAGGGGGCACCTTAGGACAATTTGTTCTTTATGCTGTTTTTGGCGCTTCAACCTTTGCTCAGTTATCAGAATTGGGGGCAGAACTCATCCAAGCTGCAGGGGCTGCTGAACGATTGGCTGAATTATTGCAGGAACAACCCATGATTTTAGCTCCCAAAAAACCTGTCTCTTTGGCAAAACCTGTTCGGGGCGAACTTGTTTTTGATCATGTTGATTTTGCTTATCCTTCTAGAGCCCAAAAGCAGGTTTTACACGCGCTTTCCTTTTCGATCAAAGCGGGTGAAACGGTTGCTTTTGTTGGCGCTTCAGGAGCAGGGAAAAGCACACTTTTTTCTTTAATCCTGCGTTTTTATGATCCGACAAGTGGAAAAATTCGACTTGATGGTGTGGAGATTGATCATCTCTCGCTACAAGATTTACGTGGTGCAATTTCTTATGTTCCTCAAGATGTTGCCATTTTTGATGGCACACTGCGTGATAATATTGTTTTCGGCACTGGAAATGTTAGGGAAGAGGATGTGATTGCTGCTGCTAAAGCAGCCAATGCCCTTGAATTTATTGAAGCTTTACCTGATGGTTTGGATACACAAGTAGGAGAACGCGGTACCATGCTTTCTGGAGGGCAAAAGCAGCGTATCGGTATTGCGCGGGCGATTTTAAGAAATGCTCCGCTCTTGCTGCTGGATGAAGCAACATCTGCGTTAGATGCAAACAGTGAAAAGCTTGTGCAAGAAGCCTTAGAGGGTTTGATGAAAAATCGCACAACATTGGTGATTGCGCACCGTTTGGCAACCATTTTAAAAGCGGATCGTATTCTTGTGATGGATAAAGGCGCTCTTGTGGAAGAGGGAACCCATGCCGAACTTGTGGAAAAAAATGGCGTTTATGCTTACCTTGCTAAATTGCAATTTTCACCCGAATAAGAGATCTTGAGATAAGAGTCATCTCTTTAAGAGCAATAAACAGCACTCTTTTAAAGTAGGCTTAGCAGTTTTAAGGGCTGGCTTTTCTTTAAAGTGCATCAATCTCCAGAAAAGTATAATTAAATACAAACTGTTGTGTTATATCAATAATAACATCTATATTTTGTATATTATATCCATTAAAATATAATATATAGATAGTTTCGAATCGCATATACACATAATGATACAATATTGAGGTGTTGATGAGAAGGTTGCATAAACGATTAGCTAAAAAAGAGGGAAATAATGGATGGAGATAATAGACGTAATTATTGCCACGATAGAAAGAATTGGTTTCATAATAACTATAATTAAGTTTATCCGAAAGTGGAAGAAGCAATCTGTTTGTATGGGATTGGTTGTATTCGCCATAGTGATGGGTGGGTTGTGGTATCGGGGATATTCAACGAACGTGTTGTTAGGCTTTGCAATGGGAATAGTGTTTTGTGTGGGAGGTATAATACTGGTAGCCCAAATTTATCATAACAAGCAATTAACTAAACAACTTAAGCAAAAAGATAGAGAGAATCAGATACATCAAAAGATTATTGAAGAAGGGGAGCAAAGGCTTTTTGAAAAAACGCAAGAAATATCAAAGGAATGGATTGAGCAATGGGATGAGGGAGTCAAGCAATGGGAGAGGAATGTATTGGGGATAAAAAACCCTAAAGCAGGAATAAAAGTCAGCGGCAATAGACCTTCATTGGTAAAGGCTATTTGTGCGCATGGGGAGAGAGAATTGTGTTTATTGTACGAAAAGGCACTCAAAGAAGACTTGACTGAAAAGCATTATGAAAAAATATGTGGTCGTTTGAATGAAACATTTTTTGAGGAATATTATGTAAAAGCAGTGCAATTAATGGAAGAGAATGGAATTTCTCTGCAAAAGTTTGTGAATCCTGTTACAAATCAAGAACAGTACAAACCTACGATGTTATTGCTTCATTGGTTTCTATATGTTCTTGATGATATGATTACAGCTGAATATGAACAGTATCAAAAAGATAAAGCTTTAGGACGTTATAAAAATATAGTCTCTCTGGAAATTTACTTTGAAGATATACCTAAATATACAGAATATGAAACGCTAGGCAAGGTACTAGAAGGATTTGGTTGTCGGCCTAGTGAGTGGAAAAGATTATGCATTTGTAAAAAGGTGCTTCTATCATTCTTGTATGATGTTTCCAGTGATTATAAAGCGGCAAGAAAAACTTTTATTTACTATAAGATGCTTATTGATACTGTGAAAGAAGGATATATTGCCTTTGATGAAGATTGTCGTTACTCCACGGTTGAAGGGGCAATGAAGGTTTGTAGAAAGAAAGATAAAGAAGAGAAAAAAGACCTTAGCATTTCTGATGAGATGCCAACATTTGAAGAAGCTTATAAATTAGGTGCTAAAGAATGGATGAAGGGGGCAAGTAAGAGATGTGATGATCGGTTGATTTTTTGGGAGGAGCTTATCACAATAGGAAATTCAAAAGAGAAATTAAAAATTATTTTCGGTGATAAGAAGGTACAAGCATTGCGAGAGGCTGTTGATAAAGAACAAGAACGGTTTGAAAATGAAATACAATCAGCAATTCTCGCAAATAAATATTTAACTGACAATAAATCTTACGCTTATTTGGCAGGTATTCTGGGATATAATGGTTGAATAAAGGGGGGAGTGCAATGAATTTGCTGAGGTTTCTGTTGCTCTGTAGGGGTGAGGGCTCTTGAGAGGCATATGTGACGGCTCTTAGCAGAGAGGAGAGGTGGTTTGGAGGCAAGCTTCTGTGTAAGGGTGATTTCTTAAGAGAAGGAGGGGCTTGTTTCTGGTGTGCTTGTTGCTTCTTGAAGCGTTTTGTTGTGATGGGTTCTTTGTTTTCTAGTTTGTTTATAGGGGAATTGAGAAAAATAGCAGGTTTAATAATATTAGATAAGCTGTCATTGCATTTTTAGGGGGGCATTGATTGTTTGATGATAGTGTTTTTTCATCATTTTCTGTTGTGTCTGTAAAGAAAGTCGAAAAGCCTCTCTTCATATTGCTTTTTTTAAGATTTTATAAAACTTTAAGGTGGGGGGACAAGTTTTAAGGGGCTTTTTAGGACGACGGGCTTTTAAAAAGATTATAGGGTTTAGATACCTTTTTTGAGAACTTTTTCTAGTTTGGTGCGAATGTGTTCATTGCCGGCGAGGATATTTTTTTTGCGGAATATGTCATTACCACCTTCTTTATCGGTGACAAAACCACCGGCTTCGCGAACCATTAAGATTCCAGCTGCCATATCCCAAATTTGTAAGTTGTCTTCCCAATAGCCATCGGTGCGGCCAGCAGCAACATAGGCTAAATCAAGGGATGCTGCACCAAAACGGCGAAGGCCAGCAACTTCCATCATCACATTACGCAGTTCAATGAGATAGGTTCCATGACCTGGGCGCCCAAAATGAGGCATGCCTGTAGCAATGACACAATCTTCTAGTCTGCGCCGCGCAGAAACACGACAGCGCCGGTCATTGAAAAAAGCACCACTGCCCCGTTCTGCGGTAAAGAGTTCATCACTGACCGGATTATAAATGACAGCCGCAACAATTTTGCCTTGGCTTTCTAAAGCAATGGAAACGGCAAAAAAAGGAATGCCATGGAGAAAATTGGTGGTGCCATCTAAAGGATCAACGATAAAACGATGTTGTGAATCTTCTCCGACAATTTCTTTAGACTCTTCCATCAGAAAACCGAATTTGGGGCGTGCTTTGCTCAGTTCAGTGAAAATAATTTTTTCTGCTTTACGGTCTGCTTGACTAACGTAATCGGCTGGACCTTTTAAAGAGACTTGCAAATTTTGTACTTCACCGTAATCACGCACGAGCGAGCGTCCTGCTTTCATGGCAGCTTGCACCATGACATTCATGATTGCAGAATGGGCCATCTTGTTCTTCCTTTATTTATCTTTTTCATTTGCACGACGCAAATAGATCAACTCGTTGGTATCGACAATGATCCGTTCTCCGGCATTCATAAAAGGGGGAACAAGAATACGAATGCCGTTTTCAAGAATGGCGGGTTTATAAGAGGAGGTCACCGTTTGTCCTTTGAGAGCTGGATCAGCTTCCACAATCGTGACAGCAACTTGATCAGGGAGGGAGATGCCGATAGGCTTTTCTTGATAAAGTTCAACCGTGACAGTCATCCCATCTTGCAAGAAAGCAGCGCGTTCACCTACAAAGTCTTTTTGGAGTTCAAGCTGTTCATAAGACTCTGAATCCATAAAGACCAAAGAATCCCCTTGTTGATAAAGAAAGGTAAAATCTTTTTGTTCAAGGCGGACCCTTTCAACCGTCTCAGCGGCACGAAAGCGTTCATTGAGTTTTGTACCATCAAGCAAATTTTTTAGTTCAACTTGATTAAATGCACCGCCTTTTCCAGGCTTTACAGCGTTGCATTTGACGGCAACCCACAAACTTCCTTGATGCTCAATCACATTCCCGGGGCGAATTTCATTGCCATTAATTTTCATCGTTTCTATCCAATTCTCTTCTTGCAAAAAGAGTTCTCTTACTTTGTCCTTACGGCGCTTTTCTTTGCTGCCTTAACAGTGTAAACTCTTTTGTTGTTTTTAGGTTCAAAATTTCTTGTTCGTTTTGCGGTTTCCTCATGGTCTTTGTGCGCTTTTCATCTGTTTTACCATGGATTTTCTCATGGGGTTCTCTCATAAGTTTTCTTATGAGCTTTGCAGAGAAAAGCTTAAGAACAAAAAAGACCTTGATGTATTCTTGCTTTTCAGTTCTTTGCAAGACCATAAAAAGTGCCAAGACGCAAGCTTTTTAAAAATTTGCACAAAATTTTTTGAGACTTTTGAGGATTTTGGGGAAATTGATCCCGTTGTGTTGTAAAATCTCATTGAGATTGATGATAGAAATTTTGTAAAACTATGAGGCGTTGTTTTATGAGAATGACGCGTGGATATGTGCGGGGAAACTTGTCCGAATAATCTTGTGAAATCAATCCCATGGAACGGCAAGCGGAGTTTCGTTCTGAGAAGCCGGATTGCTGAGAAATTGGATCGGGAAAGGGCTTATGTCGTGTGTATGAGGTAAGAAAAGAGCGTGTAGCACCTTATAGCGCGTATCGCGCTATAGAGAATGTGGTGCGCTGTCACGTGGTGTTAGTTTGCATTTTCATCCATCATGAGCTGTAGAATGGCTTTTTGTTTTATCGAGGTGAGTGTTCTAAATCTTTTGAGCAGCAGGTATTCTTCAGTATTCGAGATAACTTCATCGTGAAAGTATGGGGGCTGTTGTTTTGTGATGATATCGGCATAAAAAAAGGAAATCGGAACATTCAAAATATCGGAAATTTGCATTAAACGCCCCGCGCTTACACGATTTAAGCCGTTTTCATATTTTTGAATTTGTTGGAAACTGACGCCTAAAGCGTTTCCTAAAGTTGTTTGAGACATTTTCAGCATTTTTCCCTCCCGCCGGTTGCGAGCGCCTCTTATGCGTATTCCGGGAGTCTAAAACACTGAACTCAAATCAGCCTTTTTGCTTTTAGTGCTGGGATAGCACTTGGACATAGCAAAATCTCCCGGAATTCCGTGATACTCGCAAAGCGGGACAAATTCATGCTTAGATTTTCGGGTTTTAGAGCCCTATTGGTCGCCCGCGTAGGCGACCAAAATACCTTTTAATGTGTAAAGTAATTTCAGGAAATTGGCAATAAAAAACAGTTTTTTTAATGAAAGGTGATGTGTTTTGCGTGAAAGCAATAAAAGCATCTATATCGAGGGAGTATGGCTTTGAACAGTGTATATCGCGTTATCGAGAGTGTGGTGTGCACTATCACATGAGGGTAGATTGCATTGTCCCCACCGGTTGCGAGCGCCTCTTATGCGTATTCCGGGAGTCTAAAACACTGAACTCAAATCAGCCTTTTTGCTTTTAGTGCTGGGATAGCACTTGGACATAGCAAAATCTCCCGGAATTCCGTGATACTCGCAAAGCGGGACAAATTCATGCTTAGATTTTCGGGTTTTAGAGCCCTATTGGTCGCCCGCGTAGGCGACCAAAACACCTTTTAATGTGTAAAGTAATTTCAGGAAATTGGCAATAAAAAACAGTTTTTTTAATGAAAGGTGATGTGTTTTGCGTGAAAGCAATAAAAGCATCTATATCGAGGGAGTATGGCTTTGAACAGTGCATATCGCTTTATCGAGAGTGTGGTGTGCACTATCACATGAGGGTAGATTGCATTGTCCCCACCGGTTGCGAGCGCCTCTTATGCGTATTCCGGGAGTCTAAAACACTGAACTCAAATCAGCCTTTTTGCTTTTAGTGCTGGGATAGCACTTGGACATAGCAAAATCTCCCGGAATTCCGTGATACTCGCAAAGCGGGACAAATTCATGCTTAGATTTTCGGGTTTTAGAGCCCTATTGGTCGCCCGCGTAGGCGACCAAAATACCTTTTAATGTGTAAAGTAATTTCAGGAAATTGGCAATAAAAAACAGTTTTTTGAATAAGAAGCGGTGTGTTTACAAGTAATAAAGTGCTTAAACGGAGGCTGCTCTTACCTAAAATCCCCATGAATGCTTATTGAAGAACGCGAAATGTTTAGGAGAAGAGAGCGCGTAGGAGCATTTGTTAGAGCCGTAAAATGAGGTGCAAATCTCTTCGTTTTTCGCAAAAACTTTTAAGTCTTTACGTCTGAAAATAGAGAATGTTCACATTAATGGCGGGTTAATCTAGGACGAGTACTTATATGAGTACGTGGTTCTCCAGCCACACTATATTGAAAAACAGACACTATAGTTGTACTATTTAATTTTATTCTATAAATCAAATTCACACCCATGTTTTGCTGCTTTTGAGGTTGATCTGTATAGATTACGCGATATCCATTCCGTTGCAAAAGATCGATAAATAAAGGCGTAAAGTTGTCTGCTGTATCATTTTTCTTTATAAGAAGTGTGGTTGTCGCTGGTGGGAAAGATCGTTTGATATCGCTCATAAAATTGTTAGCGACGAGTTTTGCTTCTTGCTTCGTAAGATTTTGATCAACATAATTTGATGAATAACTGCCTACAGACGCGCAACCAGCTACCACTACAATAGGTGGCAGAAATAAATACTTTAACATCTTAATTCCCCCTCTTTTAGTTCAACACCTTGATTATCAAGCTTTCCTGCGAAGTTTCTACATTAGGAATAAGAACAACTTCACTCATAGCTACACTAACAACATATCGATTTCCAATCAAGCGGTAATTCATGAATGAATAATGGTTCTAGCTTGAATTTAAGGCTTTTTGAAGTGCTTCTTGCAGCATATATTTAAATAAACTGCTGCTTTTGGGGAGTGCGATAAAAGAGCAATCTTTTGCGCTTGTATGTTAAGATGACGTTTTCTGGCACCATTATAACAATGATGTGTTAGGTGTTGCTCTAGATCGACCAAATAAATTTTCAAACACTGCTTTTTAAAGGCTCCCTTTTTTAAAATATGAATAAGTGCTTATGCTGTTTGTTGTAAAATGCTATCGTTTGAAATGTTGTGTGGTAAGGCATAAGACTTTGTACATGTGATGTTTTGATGAGAATGGGTGGTGAATATGTGAGGAGGGGGGCATTGTTTCAAGATCAGGGGCTTTTGCCTGTTTTAGCGGGCAGAGCCGTTAGGCGGCGTTAGAGTAGCGCGTTGTTATTGTGTTGCCCTTTTATGCTTTAAAGCCCCCTTTTGTTTATTCTTTTGATGCTGCCTTTTTGAAAGAAATTTGTGCCCCGCAAAATTTAAGTTTGTTAAGGGTGTTTTAAAAAACAGGAAGGAGCTTTATTGCTTCTTCGCGTGCCTTTTCTTGTTGTTTGTTGTCCATACCTTGGAGCATTCTTTCAAGATCAGGGGCTTGCATTTTTGCTTCTTTCGCAAGCATATACCATGCTGCTGCCATGATCGTATCGCCTTTTGTTCCGATGCCGTCTCGATAAAGTCTTGCAAGAGAAATTTGGGCGGGGGCAACCATGTTGTTGGCATTGTGAAGCAGCAAATGAAAAGCACGATCAAAATCTTTTGCGCCTCCACGGCCTTTTATCAGCCATTGTGCTAAATGAAGTTGAGCTGCTAAGTGGTTGTTTTGAGCCGCAACTTCCATGAGCTTGCGGGCATTGCGATCATCCTTTGGTCGATTTAATGTGCCTAGAGAAAGAATTTTTGCCGCCGCAAAAGCCGCTTCAGCATCCCCAAGAGCAGCCCCTTTTAAGTGCCATTTTAAGGCTTGCTCGATAGCTTCATTTTCACGGCTTGGAGAAGAAACGCCAGGAAGATTTTGTTTTTCCTGAGAGGCTTTATAAAGAAGCAGTTGTCCATAATAAAAATAGGCTTCCTTAACACCTGCTTTGACAGCTTTTTGAATATACTGTTCACCAAGTTCTTGATTTTGTTTTACAAAATGACCATCAAACAACATAAGCCCATAGCGAAGTTGCGCTTGGGGTTCCCCTTGTTTGGCGGCGCGTTCAAACCATAAAGCAGCCCGCGCTCCGTCAACAGGAACAGCACATCCTTCCATATAAATTCGGGCAAGAAGCGTTTGCGCAAAAGGATCATTTTTTTCAGCACGTCGAAGAGCTTCTTGAAAAGCTTTTAAATAATAGCCTTGGATGTAATAGTCATAGGCTTGGTCATAGTCTCCAGCTTTTAAGGGTTGAAAAGGTTCTTCTGGAGGGGAAGATTCTTGAGTTGTATTGAAAGAGTGTTCAAAACTTGCCGATTCATCAGTATTGCCAGCAGAATTGACAACAGAACTTGTAAACCCTACTATTCCTAGGATAAGCAGTTTAACACTTCTCTTGATCATCGATATCTCCTCCTCATTATCGATCAGAATTTTCACATTTTTTTTTCATCATTACAAGCCGTATCAGAATCCCATGGCTTTCTTATTTTTCATTTCAGTTAAGGGAGGTTTGGGTCCCTTTATAAAGATAGCATAAACGTTGATTAGAACCAGACTGTTTTAAACAGTGCTATTTAAAACAACGATAATGAAAGAATGATCCAGAGAGACGACCTTCTCTTATCAAGACTTTATCACCCTAAAATAAAAAAGCGTCTATCATGAGGCTACTTTTTAAAATATGTGACAAATTGCTTATGAAAAACGCGAAATGTTGAGAAAAAGAGAGCGTGTAGGAGCACTTGTTAGAGCTGTTAAAATGAGGTGCAAATTTCTTGATCTTTTGCAAAAAAATTTAAGTCTTTATGTTCGAAATAGAGAGAATGTCCATCTTCAAAGAGCGGGTTTCTTTATTCTGATAAATACGTAGATAATAACTTTGTTCTCCCGATCAATCATCCTCACGCACAGAAATTATACGTCCATCATCCTTTGGTGTTCGTGTGTAAAACAACCCCACACCCATATTTTGCCGCTTTTGGGGTTGATCTGTATAAATCACATTCTCTCCTGTTCGCCGCAACAGATCGATAAATAAAGGCGTAAAGCTGTCTATTGTATCACTTTGATAAGAGGGGAAGTGTGGTTGGATTGATTGGTAAAGATCTTTTGACATCGTTAGAAAAATCGTATACTTCTAAATCCTTAATCCTTTCCTCTGCCGCAAGATTTTCATCAACATAATTTGACACATAGTTCCCTGGAGATGCACAACCAGCCACTAACAAAAGTTGTGACAGAAATAAATATTTTAACATCTTCATTCCCCCCTCGATCATTTTTCTTTTTTCTGACTCGTTTTTTCTTAAGAAAGTTCTTGCACAAGATAAGAAAAGCAACTCCTCTATCGTTATACTATCACGTATCGGTATCTCAGCAAGTATTTATTTATCAATATTTACACATTATTTAAAAAACGGCCATCATCTTTTATGGTCTTTAAAACTTATGCTTAACAGACAAAGTCAAATGATTGCATGGGGTGCTCCTGCAGATTGATCCAATAAATTTTCAAGCGCTGCTCTTTGCGGGGATGTTTGTGATGTATGCAGATGCACAGAGTCTGTAGGGTAAACAGAGCCTGTTGTCTTCACGTGATATTAAAAGCTTTCATTGGGGTCAGAGAGTAATTGTAAAATGGCTCTTTGTTTTATCGAAGTGAGTGTTCTAAATCTTTTGAGTAGCAGGTATTCTTCTCTACTGGAGATAGTTTCATCATGGTGGGGCTGTCGTTTTGGCACGATATCCGCATAAAAAAAGGAAATCGGAACAGTCAAAATATCAGAAATTTCCATTAAACGCCCCGCGCTTACACGATTTAAGCCGTTTTCATATTTTTGAATTTGTTGGAAACTGACGCCTAAAGCGTTTCCTAAAGTTGTTTGAGACATTTTCAGCATTTTTCCCTCCCGCCGGTTGCGAGCGCCTCTTATGCGTATTCCGGGAGTCTAAAAACACTGAACCTAAATCAGCATTTTGCTTTTAGTGCGTAAGACGCACCTGGACAGTGCAAAATCTCCCAGAATTCTAGGATACCTGCAAAGTGGATTTGTTTTTATGTATCGGGTCTTAGGGTTTTTAATCCCCGTTGATTGTTGCGTATACGATCAAAAATACCTTTTAAGTCATAAAATCATTTCAGAAAATTGGCAATAAGAAACCGCTTTTTTAATGAGAGGTGATGTGTTTTGCGTGAAAGCAATAAAATAACCACATTGAGAGAGGCTTTGAACAGAGCGTGTTTTGTGCCGCTATCGAATGATGTTAGCTTGCATGTTCATCCATGATGAGTTGTAAAAAGGCTTTCCTTTTTACAGTGGTGAGCGTTCTAAATCTTTTGAGCAACAGGTATTCTTCAGTGTTCGAAATGACTTCGTCGTGAGGGGTGGGTGCATGTTGTTTGGTGGCGATATCCGCATAAAAAAAGGAAATCGGAACATTCAAAATATCGGAAATTTGCATTAAACGCCCCGCGCTTACACGATTTAAGCCGTTTTCATATTTTTGAATTTGTTGGAAGCTTATTCCTAAAGCGTTTCCTAAAGTTGTCTGAGACATTCCCAGTCTTTTTCGTCTCAAGCGAATTCTTTTGCCGACCAGAAGATCAATATTAAGATTGTTGGTTTGCATTTTTCCTCCCGCCGGTTGCGAGCGCCCTCGCATGAGTATTCCGGGAGTTAAAAACACTGAGTCCGAGTCAGCATTTTGCTTTTAGTGCTAAAGAGCACCTGGACATAGCAAAATCTCCCGGAATTCCGGGATACCCACAGAGTGGGTTTATTTTTATGTATCGGACTTAGGGTTTTTAATCCCCGTTGGTCGTTGCGTATGCGACCAAAATACTTTTCATTCATAAAGTAATTTCAGAAAATTGGCAATAAAAAACAACTTTTTTAATGAAAGGTGATGTGTTTTGCGTGAAAGCAATAAAAGCATTCATATCGAGGGAGTATGGTTTTGAACAGTGCATATCACTTTATCGAGAGTGTGGTGTGTACTATCACATGAGGTTAGATTGCATTGTCCCCACCGGTTGCGAGCGCCTCTTATGCGTATTCCGGGAGTCTAAAAACACTGAACCTAAATCAGCATTTTGCTTTTAGTGCGTAAGACGCACTTGGACAGTGCAAAATCTCCCGGAATTCCGAGATACCCACAGAGTGGGACAAATTAATTTACGAGGTTTCGGGTTTTTAATCCCTATTGGTCGCCCGCGTATGCGACCAAAACACCTTTTAATGTGTAAAGTAATTTCAGAAGATTTACAAATAAAAATGTTTTTTGACTTATAAAATTTGTTTTTTGAATGAGAGGTGAGAATAGCCTCTCAACCTCTCTGGAATGATGACCAAAATCACGACATTAGATCCCGTGTTTGTTGAGAGAACGAATAAGCTTTTTTAAAGATCAAAAAAAACTTTGGACGCTTAAAAGTTAAACATTTTCAATTCGCTAATATTGACAACATAACCAATAGTTATTACCTTTAATACCAAGGAATAGAAAGGACATACTGCTATGAAAACTACCCTTTCTCCGCTTATTTCAGAGTTCGAAACCGTTGAACAGGAAAGCAGCTACACGGCGTGGTTGCGCGATAAGGTCGCGATAAGTCTTGCAAATCCATCTCCTCCTATTCCGCACGATGAGGTTATGGCTGAAATGGACGTTATAATCAATCAGCTTGAAACTGAACAGAAACAGTGATGCTTCCAGTTGTTTGGTTGTCTTCGGCTCGTGATGATTTGCGTCAGATTTTAACTTACATTGCTCGTGAAAATCCATTTGCTGCATACTGAGAGAAAAGGTTATTGGAAGAATCTGTACTACTATTGGCTGAACATCCATATCTGTACAGACAGAGTGAGAGGATATTAGGATTACGAGAAATTGTAGCACATCCAAATTACCTTATATTGTATCGAGTTGCTGCAAATCAGATCGAAATTGTCGCTGTCGTACATGCCCGACGTGAATTCCCTCCCTCTCTTTAATTGAATGAGAGGTTATTCTTACCTCTCAACCTTTCTGAAACGACTCCCAAAATCATGATCCCAGCTCTCGTGTTTATTGAAAGCGGTAAAATGATTTTTTCTACGATGCTGAATTCACAAGCGGTTTCTTCATTAAAACTTGCGCAATCGTTTGTTATTTAAAAAAGGGTGGCGGGCAATTTTGTGTCTACAGGATGTGTATGTCTGTGAGATATGGTGGGGTGTCGTGTGGTTTGGGCGTGTACTTTCAAAATTAAAGATGAGCATTTTTTAAATTCATAATGCATCAGCAATTGCATCTGCATCTAGATAGAAGCCTGCTGCCTTTAACCGCTTAATAAGTTTGGGATATGCTTCTTTTATGTCTTCTTTAAAAGAAAGGTAGTAAACTCCATTAACATCTGAAGGCAATTCAACGCCTTCTTTGTATAAAATAGCAATTCTCTCAAGAGGAAGCACAGCGGCTAACATGCCCATTTCGAAAGTAGTATTTTGTCGCGCACGAAATTGCGCTTTTGTTTCACCGTCAGATCTAGCATAGCCTATATCATCGGGCGTTAGCAATACAATACCAAACCCTATAGAATCCTTACAGATTTCTTTTTTCAAAGTTTCAATGATAGGTAAACCATTACCGCTCGTGTTTTGCAAGATGTACGGATCGAGCTTAAGTTTGAGAAGAATATTTTCAAGGTCTTTTAAGGAGCCACGATCATGACCGTGAACGATAAAGATTTTTTTAGGGGGTGATTCTGAGATATTAGAAGGTATTTTAGGGACATTGGAAGAAGCTTTTGGGGAAGGAATCGTTGATGTTTCTTCTAGATATGGCGTTAAATCTTCTTTTAACTTTTGTTTTATGTTTTCTTTGCCTTGAATTTGCAGCTTTCCTGTTTTTTCATACCAATTAATAATTCCTCCAGTAGTAGTTCTGATCTGATATGTTCCAGGGGATTTATGTGGTAGAAGTTTGGCGTCTACCTCTCCATATCCACACTTGCAAATTATATCTTTAAGGTCTTCAATCGTTCCTCTGTATTCCATTTTATGTCCCCTGCATATTCGTATCATCGGTTGTTGATATTCATTATGAATATGAAAAATGATGATTCCCCGCGAATGGTTTGGTTTGTATAATACATTGTTATGATTTTTCTTTAATCATTTCAAGCACTATGAAAAGATTATCGTAGGTAAAGATGACTTCTTCTACGGTAATGAATTCGCAGGCGGTTTCTTCATCAAAACCTGCGCAATCGTTTGCTGTTTGAAGAAGGGTGGGGGTAATTTTGTGTCTATAGAATGTGCGTGTCTGTAAGGTGTGGCGAGGTGGGGCGCGTGTTTTGAGTATGCTTTAGTCTGGGGGCTTTTCCCTTTACAAGAGTCAATTAAAAAAGGAGGCGCTTTACAAGGGGGCGTTTTTACATTTTTCTTGGCAAAGTTGAAGCAGAACCAAGGGGGAGGCGTGGGTAAAGATGACTTCTTCCATGGCAATGAACTCACAGCCCGTCTTTAAGGCTTCATCAAAATTTGCAAAGTCGCTGCCTGCTTGAATAATGGCGGGGGTTTCCATAATCTCTGACCACCATGTGGCTAACTGAAGATTGCGTGGGTGCGCTTGGGGTTTTTTATCAGCTCCTAATTTGCCAAAGAGAAGATAATCAACCCCTGTTTCTGCGGCAAGCATAGCACTATGGCGATTGCGTAGATTGCCAAAGCCGATGATTTTTTGTTCCTTTTGCTGGTTTTTAAAGCTTTCAAGAGCATTAAGATCATCTTCTATGTGCAATCCATCAGCCTTTATGCGTCCAGCAATGCGGCTGTCACCAGCGATAAGAAAAGCAGCATCATTGTTTTGAATATCTTCTGCGTAAGTTTGAGCCTGTTTTTGTAAAAAAGAGCCATCATCTTTCTGCTGTTCAGAATCGTAAATGATGACACAGGCAAAAGACTTTGTTTGCAACATGGGACGCAAAAAGCCGTGTGGAATATTGCGTCGAACATCAAGTGTTAAAACCAATTGAGGAAAAAGAGGGGAGTCAATCGGTTTATTTTTTTGTTGTGTCATGTCCTATCTCTGATTTTTGTAAAAAAAATAAATACTTAAAAAGAAACTTGACTCTTAAAAGCTAAAGTTTCATCCTACCTTATTTGCGATAAAGGTAACCACCATTTTTATGTGACTTCAAAGTTTTGTGACGCGTGGGAGTCCATTTATGAAATACCAAGCCGTTGTTGATCATAAGACGCAGCCTTTTCGTCGTGATACACGCATTGATGTTTTTCGTTCTTTAGCCTTATTGACGATTTTTATCAACCATATTCCCGGAACGCTCTATGAACATATAACCCATAGAAACTTCGGTTTTTCTGATTCTGCAGAAGTTTTTGTTTTGCTTTCAGGTGTCTCATTGGGCTTAAGCTTTCATGCGCGGTTACAGAAAAAGCCTTTTTCCTTCATTGTGCGTAAACTTTGGTACAGGGCTTTGCAGCTCTATGGCGCATATCTTTTGACTACTTTTGTTACGTTAAGCTTGTTTTTAGGAGCCTTTTTCTTATGGAAAACAGAAAAACTGTTAGCGATGAACAATGTGGGGCTCTTTGTCACACAACCGCTTACAGCATTTTTGCATAGCTTCAGCTTGGGACATCAATTAGGCTATAATAATATTCTGCCGCTTTATATGGTTTTAATGTTTTTTGCACCTTTTATCCTATATGTGGGACGTAAACAGACAAAGTGGCTGCTTTTGGGCTCATTTATACTTTACCTCATCTGCGGACTGTATAAAATTGCACCCCCTTCTTATCCTATAGAGGGAAAGTGGTTTTTAAACCCTTTATCTTGGCAATTCTTGTTTGTTATAGGCTTGACCAGTACTTTAGCGCTTAAACAAGGAAAAAAAATCGCTTTTAAATCTTTTTGGGTGGTTTGTGCAGCAGGCTATCTCTTGCTGGCACTGTTATGGGTTCGCTTAAATTGGTGGGGCGTTTTGGGTTGGCTCGGCTGGTCTTCTCCGTTGCTCAACTTTAATAAAACCTTTTTAAGCTTGCCACGTTTGCTCCATGTTCTGGCATTATCTTTTCTTATTCTTTCGTTGCCGCGCGTCAATAAATGGTTTGCTGTTTCACAGCAACATCCTTTAGCAATCCTAGGAAAACATAGTTTACCGGTCTTTGTAACAGGAACTATTTTTGCCATGTTTGGACAAATTGTCAAAACAGTGATGACAGGAACGTTTTTTTCCGATAGCCTCTTAATGATAACGGGCATCGCTCTGCAATTTGGAGTCGCCTATTATTGTGAAAAACGGCGGTCTTCACAGCAGGCTTTTGTAAGAAAACTGATCCGCTTATAAGAAAAACGCGGTCCCGCGGTCCTTGTGCGGCTGCGTTAACCTTAGTATAAAAAGCGCATTGCACAAAAAAATTAAAAGAGGTAGTCATTTCAAAAAAAAGCATTCTATACAGCAACAAAAGAAACTTTTTAAGACTCTGTTCGTTGAGTGATATAATATTGAGCGGTGTGGTTTTGTGCTGATCCTTGGAGTATAAAAGCGTGAGCGTACATAAACGTCCTTATGATGAACCTATTATCATGATTGAGCATAATGCTTTTGAAAATGCTTTTAATCGTCTCTATGAAGAGACAATGGCGCTGATTGAAAAAACAGCAGCCTATATCGATTCAGAAGGGAAAGTCGTCGCGCGTTCCCTTTCGACAGAAATTTCTGCACTCTATGCAAAAGAGGCAATGTATTTAAGTACACGACTAATGCAAATTGCTTCTCAACTCCTTCTTCTTCGGGCAGAGCGCGAAGGGGAAATGTCATCAGAACAAATAAAAAAAGAAATCGTCAAAGTTTCTCTTCAGACACCGACATTGGAACTTGAAACCCCTCATTGGAACGAACTCCCAGAAATTTTTCGCCAATTTGTTGCGCATTCACTGCGTTTAGAAGCGCGCATAAAGTATATGCGTGCAGGGTGGGAAGCAGCGGCTTCTAGTACTTTAGAAGATGAAAATCCAGTAGGAAAACAAATCGAATTACTCAAAACAGCCTTTGGGCGTTCTTAGAGGATATTCTCTTGGGCTTTTCGCGAAGGGGAAATGTCATCAGAACAAATAAAAAAAGAAATCGTCAAAGTTTCTCTTCAGACACCGACATTGGAACTTGAACCCCCTCATTGGAACGAACGCCCGAAATTTTCGCCAATTTGTTGCTCATTCACTCTCGTTTGAGAGGCGCGCATAAAATCTATGTGTGCAGGGTGGGACGCGGCGGCTTCTAGTACTTTAGAAGATGAAAATCCGCCGGCAAAACAAATCGAATGACTCAAAACAGCCTTTGGGCGTTCTTA
>NZ_KI912396.1:18885-24827 GCF_000518165.1 Bartonella elizabethae F9251 = ATCC 49927 | reverse complement strand
CAAAAAGGATAAGCAGATTTTGGGGATATTGGACCACAACTTAGAAAATAACTGGAATCCCCCCAAGCCTTACCTGACTACACAAAACGCACGCAATCTCTACCTTCTAGCCCCTTTATTCTTCTTCATCGCTAACCTGCGGAGGTGGCGGGAGGATATAAGCTCCCGAAAGCCAACGATTAAGATCAATGGCGCGGCAGCGGGGAGAACAAAAAGGATAAGCAGATTTTTGTGACATTTGACCACAAATAGGACAAGGATGTGGCGGACGAGTATCTTTTGGCAAAGGGGGTTCTTGTTGCTCAGAGCGTTCTTTTTGGCTATGCAGCTTCTTTTGACTTTGAGACGTTTGTGTTCTTTCCTCTTTCATTAAATTTTCTTCTGTTTCTTTCTGTACACTGCCTTGTTTCATTTTTGCTTTGCACTTTTTTCTACACTTTTTGCTGCTTTTTACCCTGCATAGCTCTTACCTTCAAATTTTTCTACGACATCTCTTCAGTCCACTGAACGTAAAGTGGATAGTGATAAGCAGTCAACAGATCAGCGGTTTCCGCCAAAGGCAATCCCACGACATTCGAATAAGAGCCTGCAATATAGACCACAAAAGCCCCTGCTTTTCCTTGGATAGCATAGCCACCCGCTTTCCCTTGCCATTCTCCAGAAGCAAGGTAAGCCTTCATCATAAAAGAGGTTAAACGTCTAAAACGGACACGCGTTTCAACCAATTTTACGGTTATTTTTCCCTGTTCATTCAAGGCACAAATGGCGCCATAAACCTTGTGCGCCCTTCCAGAAAGGAAACGTAAACATTCATAAGCCTCATCCTCGCTTTCTGGTTTGGGAAGAATGGTGCGCCCCACCGCCACCACCGTATCAGCCGCCAAGATAATCGTTTTCTGCCCAGATAATTTTTCTTGGAGGTTTTGATTTTCTTGGGATTTTTGAGCGTACCAGCGCATGTTCTCTTGCGCTCTGAGTGCTTTTTCTTTTGCCAAACGTTTGGCAAGGTTTGCAGGATGTTCTTTTAATTTTGGCGTTTCATCAATATCGCTTGCATAAACCTGTTGGGGCTCAATGCCCATTTGCGCTAAGAGCATTAAACGCCGTGGCGAAGCGGAGGCAAGCACCAAATGAATTTCTTCTCCCAAATGTATTTTTCCCCCAAGAGTTTCTGCCAAACGTTTTTTCCCCCACTCTTTTATAATTTTCATTTCCACCCCTTTTACAATCGGCTTATTTCTTCCCCTATTTTAAGCGCCATGGGTCTCCTTATTCTTTATTGTGCACTGCCCTTATTGTACACTTTGCGCACTGATTTTACACTTTATTCAAGGTCACTCATTGTCCTTTTCTCATGACATAGAAAGCACCCTCAAGGTCTGTTAAAAATAACAGAAAGAATATTGTGACTTTTACAAAAAAGCGCACCCCTTCCATAAAGCTACTTATAACGATATGTAATGCGTCCTTTTGTCAAATCATAAGGGGTCATTTCGACCATGATTTTATCACCGGCTAACACGCGAATACGATTTTTTCGCATTCTTCCAGCGGTATGTGCAATAATTTCATGATCATTTTCGAGTTTCACACGAAACATCGCATTCGGTAAGAGTTCGGTAACGATACCCGAAAATTCTAAAACTTCTTCTTTTGACATAAACAATCATTTCCTTTACAATACGCATATTTTATTAAGCTAGCGTTATTTTCCAGCGTTCATACCCTATTTTCTCAAATTTGTGAATAAAAATTCAACAAAAAGGGAAAGGTTTTTCCAGTTTTCTCTTTTCTGTTCTCAAAAAACCGCACTCTCTATTTTGAGCCTTACACCTTTAGTCGCTTATATTTTACCGACCAATTTCTTCCAATTTTTAGGATGATCTTGGTTTAAGCGTGACGCGAAATGAAGCTCCCCCCCTCCAATTTTTCTTTCCCTCTCTCTTGCCCCTCCTCCCTTCCAGCCTCTCGTCCCCCCCACACACCTATCTCTCCTTCTCATCTTGCCGCCTTTACAAGATGCTCTTCCCAATCCTCTCTCCCCATTCCACACTATGGCAACCACCCCCCCCAAAGCTTGCACCACGCATAAAGTCCTCCACAGCTTAAACGCCCCTTACGTTTTTACAGATACACGCCTTTACGCTTTCCCATTTTCACTCAAAAGCAGCCAACTAAAGTGGCACACTTCTGCGTTTCTCACTACACAGCCACTTTGTAAACAACACAAACGGTTTAGCAACGCTCCTATCTTGAGATCACCGCTCTTTGGGGGACTTGGGGGGGGGCGGTGCGATAAAAGGTGCAACAAGCAAGCTCCACAATCCACGCAGACAAAAAAGCACCTTAAATGTATAAAGCGATAAAACTGATATCATTACACTTCAAAGATTAATGTTTTACACGATGGTAGGATCATGAGCGCACTGTCTTTTTTAAAAAAAGAAACAACATGGAGATCTCAAATCGCTTAATGATCATTCTCGACTGTCGTGTGAAGGGGGTGTTAACATTTTACTTTTTTTAATTTTTATAACACCAGTCATTCCAGTAAGAATAATAAAGGCAGACATCGCTAAAAAAGAGCTCATTAATCCGACGAGTGCAAAAAGTCCAGCAATAAGGCCAGACACGGCTTCCGCAGAGTTCGCTAGGGTTGAAAAGGTTCCAAAACTCTTTCCAAAATCTTCACGACGAGAATATAATTGAAGGGCTGAGACTAAACTAATATCCACAAATGCACCGGTAAAGCCTAAAACAAAAGCGAACACGAGAAGGAATTTTAAAGAAAGGATTGCCGCTAAAGGCATAACAAATAAAATGCTCCCATAAAGAAGCCAAAAGATCATAAGCTTTAATGATGTAACATTGACGATCATTTTATGATAGAACAAACCGCCGACAATCGTTCCCACAGCCATGAGAGAAAAAAGTGAACTCACAAAGCTTTCCTCTGCCCCTATAGAGAGAACAAAAGCTGGAATTAAAAATCTTAAAATTGCCCCCGTAAAGAGAATAGCAAACGCCGATCCAATAAGCGTAATCAATAAGTTATTATTTTCAGTAGAAATAGCTTTAAGATAAGAAGCTGTTTCCCGATAAATTTTTATAAAATTGAATGATTGAGTCCCACTTGCATTTAAATTCATGAGATTCAATAACAGGATAATAGAGATAAAATAGGTCAAGAAATCAAAAATAAGGACGGTGGATTTATTGGCAAAAAGAAGCAGGAGGGAACAAACTAAAGGACCAATGACAGCGGCAATTTCATTGATAATTTGTGCAAGACTATTTGCCTTTGTCAAATCCTTAATTGCAAACATTTTCAGGATAGCAGCTTGAAAGCTTGGTTGAAAAATACTTCTTCCGATTGTTGTACCTATTGCTGCCAAAATAAGCACAATAATATGGTCAGTCCCTGTTATAGTGGTTATGAACACGAAGAATGCGGCGAACAATCTCACCACTTCACTGCAGATCATATTTTTCTTCAAAGAAAAATTATCTGCGAACCAACCGCCTATAGGTCCAAAAAAGAGAAAAGGGATAAATCGAAAAAAATACACAAGACCGATCAAAAAGGCATTATCTGTGACTTCTAAGACCAGTAAAACGAAAACGACTTCATAAGCATAATCACCAACTTTAGAAATAAACAGAGAAGAAAAAAGAGCGAAGGGACTCTTTTTCAAAAATAACTTCATATCACCCACCCGATATTCAACTTTTTTACAGTTAAAGCTCCCCGCCCTTTCATACAATTGATGATATGAACTTCAAAGGAACGACCAATTCCTTGTTAAAATATCCCCGCTAAGTATTCCATACTCTAATATCGATCTCAAAGAACATTTTTTAACAAAAAGAGGATAATTCTTGAGCTTCAAAAAATATTTTCACCTTCCCAATATCTTCATTTTTCTTGTCAATCTTTTGAAATTCCTTTATTAGTTAAAAGATATTTTGATCGTCCACGCACCGATCAAGAGGGAACTAAAAGCCTTAAACCCTAGCGTATAGTTATGCCTACTCTTGTGGGTGTCTTGGGATTCCGGGAGATTTTGCTATGTCCAGGTGCTCGAGCGCACTAAAAGCAAAAAGCTGACTAGGGTTCAGTACTTGTTACTCCCGGAATACCAATGCGAGGGCGCTCGCAACCGGAGGGGGCTTAACATGCAGACCAAAAATCCACAGTTTCAAACCAAAAATCCGCATTTTATTGATATTGCGATTGGCAAAAGAATTCGTCAAAGACGCATTGCCATGGGGCTTACTCAAAAGGCTTTAGGGAATTCTTTAGGGGTGAGTTTCCAACAAATTCAAAAATATGAAAAAGGTTTAAACCGCGTAAGCGCCAAATGTTTACTAGAAATCGCTACAAAACTACAGGTTCCAATAAGCTTTTTTTATGCGGATATTGTCACAAAAGATATTGTTACAAAAGACCATCACGCTCTTAACTGACAAGGTTAAGAAAGGAGTCTTGCTGAGAGCCCATTTTGTGTTAGCAGATCTATTGCTAATTTATCAAATGAAACAAAGGTTTCACCACCTAGCCAATGTCCCTCATAAGATATAATTCCATCAGCAAAATCTCCACCAGCCTCAAGCATAGCAAGCCCTGCTTCAACAGCTGGTCGATTCATGACGACATTACGCGTTGCAAGAAGATCACGAACCATCAAAGCAATCTCTTCTTTTGATAATTTTGCCCCGCGGCGGAGTATCCAAATAAGTTCGCAAAGACAAGGCAAAGAAATAGCGATGAGAGAAGCTTCTCTTAAAATCTTACTTGCTATTTCACCTTGCTTTTTATCATCTTGTAAAACAGCGCGGGCTAAAACATTTGTATCTACAGAAATCTTCACTTTTTCCCCGCCCAACCAGAGGCAGCAATTTCGTTCATTTCTTCCACAGTCAGTGTTTTTTTAACTTTTCCGGCAAATCGTCCGATAAAGCTATCAATTGTGCTTGTAGGCTGTGCTGCTTTTATACGAAGTTCACCACCTGGTAACTTATCAAAGTTGATGCGCTCGCCTGGTTTAACACCAAGGTGCTGGAGTAAATCCCGCTTCAGCGTCACTTGTCCTTTTGCTGTAACAGTTAGTGAAGGCATAGAAAAATCCTCTTAATATAGATATCGTTATTCAGTATATATAAAAAATAATGAAAAATTCAATTACTTTTTAAAATTACCAAAGCACTATAGGGCAGATCCTGAACATGAGGAATTGTAAGATATATGCGTTTTCATACCGGCAATATCTGATTACCCCCGATAACAAAACCTATTGACTTGCCCCCACAAGACAAAACCTTCCAGCCCACACCACTGTGCAAACAAAAGTTTTCAAACGACAAGCCAGCCTCTTAACCCCGCGCGCTATCCCAAATCACCTCTTCAAAAACATGGAGCAGACAAGACCAAACAAGCCTCATCCCCCATGCTAATCACTTCATGGAGTCCAGATCACTCCCTCTCAACAATAGTGCTTTATAAAATACGCCTTACTGCATCCCGAATGGTTCTCTTCACCACTCCGTAAAGGGTGTATTTTTAGGGCATAAGAGGATAATTCTTGAGCTCCAAAAAATATTTTCACCTTTCCAATATCTTCATTTTTCTTGCCAATCTTTTGAAATTCCTTTATTAATGAGCACGTGTTTTTGATCGTCCACGCAACGGTCAAATAGGGAGCTAAAGGCCCGAACGCTCAGTACATAAATTTATCCAGCTTTGCGGGTATCCCGGGATTCCGGGAGATTTTGCTATGTCCAGGTGCTCGACCGCACTAAAAGCAAAAGGCTGGCTGAGCTCAGTGCTTTCAAACTCCCGGAATACCAATGCGAGGGCGCTCGCAACCGGTGAGGGGCTTAACATGCAGACCAAAAATCCACAGTTTCAAACCAAAAATCCGCATTTTATTGATATTGCGATT
>NZ_KI912396.1:1654-17985 GCF_000518165.1 Bartonella elizabethae F9251 = ATCC 49927 | reverse complement strand
TTACTAGAAATCGCTACAAAACTACAGGTTCCAATAAGCTTTTTTTATGCGGATATTGTCACAAAAGATATTGTCTCAAAAGACCATCACGCACACCCTGATCAATACATCTATAGCGCAAAAGAATTTTCCCTTTTAAAAAATTTTAGAGAGCAGCCCCATAAAAAACAGCAGGCGATTTGGTGTCTAATCTCTGATTAGACCAAAGCGCACAGCAACATTCTTCACTCATACTATGTTTTCAGTAAAATTTATGCCCTTCTCAAAGAGAATATTTCATAAGACACGACAGATAATGCCACTCTAAAATATTCTTAATTTCTATGTACTTTCAAAAAACACCCAATAATCCCGCTTCTTCTCCCCCCACTCCACAAGACAAAACCTCCACCCTACACCACTGTGCAAACAAAAGTTTTCAAACGACAAGCCAGCCTCTTAACCCCGCGCGCTATCCCAAATCACCTCTTCAAAAACATGGAACAGACACGACCATCCTAACCTATCCATACGCACTTTCCCTCTCCTCCATTCTATCCTCTCATCCCCCCTTACCTCTTCCTCTCCTTCCCAACTCCTCCCTCCTCCAATCATGCCCCCCCTCCATCCCAATTTCCCTTCCACGCACACGAGGCTCTCCCCCAGTCACATCTCCCTTTTCACCCCCGCTGACCCCCATTCACAAACGCTTCCACCCCAATTCGCTCTCTCCATTTCACGCCATGCCACAAGCCCAAACCACACCCCAAAGCTTGCACAACAGATCAATCCTCTACTCTTTTTTGCGTTTTTCTGTTTTCACGCTTTTAAAGATTTACAGAAATATTTGTACAAAATGATGATACAATCCTTTTTTTAAAAAACACCTTTAAAATCTCGGTCTCATTTTCACATCAATCCCCCACTTTAATTTCAATGATAAAGATAAACCGGTTTATTATTTTATTGACCAGCGCAAAATTTCGCGCTCCCACTTTGGTGATCAAAAGGGGTCATAAAAAGCATTTTTACAATTTTTTAGAGAAACTTGCCCCACAAGCGGTGCTTTTTTAGAATGAACAAAGATCCCTTGAATGGATTCACTCTGAGAAAGTAAGACATGAGAAGACTTTTTTGCTTTCCGCCTTCAACATCCACAATGATAAATTATTTTTCTATGCCAATGTTTTTTATGTCGATGTTTTTTTGTAAGGAGAATCATCATCAAAGTGCTCATGCTTTTCTAAAACAAAGGCTTCATAAAAAAGGAGATATCAAGAAAAAGATAAAAAAAAAGGTTCGTCTCTTATAAACAAACCTCTAGAGAAAATTATTGGAATAATTTTCAAAATTTTAAACTACTCCCTCTAAAAGTATCTAAAATACTTCAGAAGCACCAAAATGAATACAAAGGATTATCTAGCACAAAGCGAAAAAAAATCAAGAACAAAAAATTTTTATCGTTAATGCACCCTTAACAAAAGAGATTTCTTATCCCCCACCGCTCGACAATCCAACGGCTCAAGACAAGTCCCCTCGAACGAATCGTCCAACACCGCTCAACGATAACACGTTTTTTTTTAAAAAAAATTACAAACCCCAAAAGACGATAAACCAAGTCTTTTTTTTACAGATCAATCGCACATAGGCATAAAAGCCAATTTTTCGATAAAAGATCCCTTTGAGGAGATGAAAAATTTTGATGAATCATCGCCCCAGTAATCTTGATGAATCATCGCCCGAATAAAAAAGAAGCGGATTTTTTTAACATCTCCGCCTCTTTAATCGTAAAGTTATGATGAGGGATAGTTTAAAAAATTCAAGACTATGAAGGGAACCAATTTGATAACAATTCGTACCTTACAGGATCATCGGCGCATTGTCCACCACCACATTCCAATATGGTCGAAATCAAATTTGCCGCGATTAAAAACACAAATAAGAAACTTGCTGTTTTACTTAAGATTGGAAAAGAAGAAAACTCTTTAAACTTGTGTGCCAATTCACCTAAAATCATGACGAATGCAACAGCAAAGATACAAAGGACAGAAATAATGAAAGCCCAAGTATAAAAATGCAATCCAAAGAACGTTGAACCATATCCCAGATCATCAGGTGTGATATGCAAAAATACCTGCCGAGCAGCAACAGCACTGGTGACCATACAACCGATAATAACCATCCCATAATGGGTATTTTTCACTCTATGGTGAATATTGAGCAAGAACCCACATCCTGCCAGCATCAATCCAACGCGTTGCAGCAAACAGAGGGGACAAGGTAACTCAAATTTTACCAATTGATAATAAAAAGCAACCACCAAGACAATGGACAACCCAATCAGTCCTAGTGTATTCATAAAAATGACGAAATGAGGATTTTTTTGTTCAACATTTTCCATGGCTATTCTCTCAAAAAGATAAATTCAAAGTAGAAGTTGCGTGATGATTAAAGGTTAGAAGAATAACAACGAACAAAATAGCCCACAAAACATAACTTATATTTTTTTTGCCATACACCGTTGTTATTGCAGTGCCTAAAGCGATTAAAAATGGAAAAAACATAACTTTTAAATCTCCTTTCTTAATATCCGGTGTTTAACTGTTCTTTCTTATTATGAGGGTTCAACATATTAAAAAATTGGGCAAAAAAGAGACCATGGATTTATTATTCACAATTCATCCTTCACTTTATATTGTCGTTATCTTTATGGTCTTATCGTTACATTTATATGAAGAAATGATGAAAGAGCTAATCGCCTCAAAATGCCTTTGAATAAAAGCATTAAAGCGTTGATTATTTTCATTCTTTGATCTCAACAATTATTGAAAGAGCCCCTTTCCCCCATACCTCAACAGCAAAATAAAAAGCCTTTGCAAGACAAGATACCCCTCTGTACTTTTTCTGGAAAAATATCCTTATTTACAACGCAGTTTTGCCATAAAAATCTCTTTTTACCATAAATAGTGTTTCAAATTGCACCATTACAGTATATGGGAACGGTATTTGTTTTAGCAACAAAAAATGAGACATTTTCTCAAAACCTTATAGTCTTCAAAGACTTTTTCAGAATATATTTCCAGTCTGTATTTTTTCTTTCTGCTTCAAAGTAGATTTTCTTTAAAGTACAAAAGCATTCTTAAAGTAAAAGACACTCTGGCTGTTTAACCACTTTCTCTCCCACATATTGAACAGCAAAAAGTTCAAAGGACAGTATTTTATGAGCTTCAAGAGGGTATTTTTGAACTTCTGTACTTGCCCTTTAAATTTTGACCTTTCAATCTTATTTAAAAAAAACTGTTTCTCTGTCATCAATTGGCTTTGCAAAGAGATTATAAAACTTTTACAAAACGAATGATAAAGAATCGCCTTGAATCTTTGAAAAGGACGAAGAATGATGAAGAAATCATGTGATATCGGGATTTTAATGGGGAGCCAATCGGATTGGCAAACGATGTGCCATAGTGCTGATATTTTGACGGCTCTTGGCATTTCTCATAGTTCGCATATTGTCTCAGCCCACCGCACTCCTGAACGCCTTTATCAATTTGCCAAAGAAGCAAAATCGGCAGGTTTTAAAGTTTTAATTGCTGGTGCTGGAGGTGCAGCGCATCTTCCTGGAATGCTCGCAGCGCTTACACCGCTTCCTGTTTTTGGCGTTCCGGTTCACTCACAATCTCTCTCTGGTCAAGACTCTTTACTTTCAATCGTGCAAATGCCAGCAGGCATACCGGTTGGCACGTTAGCCATTGGCAAATCAGGGGCAATTAATGCCGCCCTTTTAGCCGCCGCCGTTATGGCGGTTTATGATCCTGATCTTGCCCAACGCTTAGAAGATTGGCGTCAGCAACAAACCGCCAATGTCGCCCTAACGCCTGTAACGGAGATTTAAAATGACACCGTCTTCCAGCACCTCCGCCCCCTCCAGCACCACGCCCTCCAACACCGCCCCATCATCCAGCACCACCCTATCCAACACGCCCTCCAACACCGCACCCTCCAACACGCCCTCCAACACCACGCCCTCCAACGCCGCCCTATCCAACGCCGCCCCCTCCAGCACCGCACCCTCCAACGCCGCCCTATCCAACGCCGCCCCCTCCAGCACCGCCCCCTCCAACGCCGCACCCTCCAGCACGCCTACTATCTCCAGCACGCCGGCCTCTTCTAGCATGCTCCCTCCAGGTAGTATCATTGGTTTAATCGGCGGTGGACAATTAGCACGCATGCTCGCCATAGCGGCCGCAGAATTAGGATTTCGAACGGTTATTTTTTGCCCTGAATCTGATTGCCCAGCCGCTCAAACAGCCAATAAGCATATTGTTTCCTCCTATGATGATACATCAGCCTTAGATGAATTGATTGCGCAGTGTGATGTTGTCAGTTATGAATTTGAAAATCTTTCACTTGAAACGATTCAATATATAGAGAAGGACAAGCCTGTTTATCCTTCTTCCAACGCCTTAGAGATCGCACAAGACCGACTTTTTGAGAAACAATTTTTACGGGATCAAGGGATCAACACCGCCTCATGGCATGCTGTTGACGATTTTTCTTCTCTTATTTCTGCTCTTGATGCCTTAGGTAAACGTGCTCTTTTAAAGACACGTCGTTTTGGTTATGATGGAAAAAATCAGCTCAAGCTTGATCGTCCCGATGAACAAACCTGTCAAGAAGCCTTAAAAACTTTTCAAGGACAGCCTTGTATTTTGGAAGAAATCGTTCCTTTTTTATCGGAAATTTCGGTTCTCTCAGCGCGGACAAAAGAAGGGACGCATATTTTTTATGATTGTCCTGAAAACCAACATCAAAACGGCATTCTCCATAAATCGTTTGTTCCCTCTCATATTCCCCTTGAAGTGCAAAAAGCCGCGCAAGATATCAGCGTCACAGTGATGAATGCTCTTCATTATGTAGGTGTTCTTTGCATTGAATTTTTTGTCTTAACGGATGGTCGTCTTTTAGTGAATGAATTAGCCCCGCGTGTGCATAATTCTGGTCACTGGACGCAAAAAGCCTGCATCACCTCACAATTTGAGCAGCATATTCGTGCGATTTGTGGTCTGCCCTTAGGCAGCCCCTATCGCCATAGTGATTGCCAAATGACCAATCTTCTTGGGAGCAATTTGAACACTTTAAAATATTTTCTCACGCAAGAGCGCACTTCGATCCATTTATATGGCAAAAGCACTGTCCAACCCTACCGCAAAATGGGCCATGTCATTCAATTAACGGGACCAGCGAATAAATCTTAACCCCCTATATACAAACATTTTTTCATCCATTCCCCCGCGAATGAACTGAAAGAATAAAAACTTCCACCCAACACCGCTATCCAACGGCTCGGCCAACCACGCCTCTAATTCTTGCCGCTCCTCACGGCTTTCTTTCCTGCCAATTCCCTTCTCCTCCATGCCTCCCTCTGAAAAAAAAACAAAAAAACGCACCATTCAACAATCCAACAGTGCCTTCCCTTTTCAAAAATCTCCCTCCACGACTTAAAACCATCCACTGTCGCACTCAGTTTTGCCTTTCCTCCACCTTTCACAACATCATTCTTCCCCCATTCATACCCTTTTCATTCCAACCTTTAAGGGATAGACTTGTCTCTTGCCCCCATAGAAAAAGCACTCTCACAATGCAATGCACTCTTCTTCTCTCACGCTCTCAGCTTTTTTAGTATTTTTCCATTTTTTCTTTAAGTTTGTTCAGACAATGAATGATCATGAAATGATAAGGCGCCTCAGGAACCTTGAATATCCATTAATTTTATGCCCTATTTTATGGCATTTTGCACAAAGCCTCCCCTTAACGTAAGCCTCCTTGTGTTTTGCAATAAGCTTGTCACACATAAGAAACTGTTTTCTCTCTCTTATCTCAGCAATATCATTCATCAAGACCATCAAAACAGCACTTTACAAAGCGGCAAATTTTCCGCGCTTCAAGCATCTTACAAGAGCCACGAACAACGCCACCACCCGTTAGCTCTCCTTGTCTGATAGGATTCATAGCCCTACTCTTTTAAAAACATCACCACATCCTTAAAAGCCCGCCACCATGCAACAATCCAATGGCGCAACAACGGCGCGGGGCCCGAACTCTTCAACGCCCCTCTAACAGAGCTTATTTGTTCAAAACTGAGAAACTTTGAGCTTATTTTCATACCTTATCCCTGTTTTGCTCAAATATTTTGTCCTTCAAAGCAACCATCAAGATAGCCTTTTTGTTGCAGAGAAACCCTTGACAAGCGTAAGTCTTCTTGTTAGATTTCGCTCACTTTTTTGCAATTTTCGCTTATTCATTTGTGCTAATGAAGTGTATTGAGCGTGCCTTAAGGGTGTGTTTTTATTTTTGTGATCACAGTGAAAAAGTGTATGGTGTTGTATTATGATGCAATGATATGATCATAGGGCAATGTTTGTATGCCGTGTATTGTTTTATTGTTGTTATGATATTGTGTTATGTAAACTGTTTAAACGGTGAATAGGATGAAAATTAAAAATTCGCTTAAAGCACTCAAGGAACGCCATCGGAACAATCGTTTGGTGCGCCGTAAAGGACGTGTTTATATCCTCAATAAAACGAACCCGCGTTTTAGAGCACGTCAGGGCTAATTTTTTCAGAGTGAATGTTTTTATGCCTACTTTTTGTAGGCATTTAAAGTCTTCTCTTGAGATTTTTTTAAGGGGTGTAAGTCTATTGGTGACGAGTCCACTGTTTGATAATGTTTGGTGATTTATCTTTTGAGGGCTTGTTTTTATGGATTTTTCTATTTTAAAAGCTTTTCAATTTTTTCCGCGGTGTTTTTTTTGTCTTTTCCAGCGCGCTTTTTTTCTTTCTTTGATGGGCATTTTTTGTTTCATTTCTTCTAGCTATGGACAAAATCCCCCTTCACTTCCTGAAGATCGTCCTTCTCCACAATCGCTTTTACCTTTAGATGATCTCATCCCCAATTCTCCTCCTCCCTCTGCAACGTCCTCTGATTCTGATTCGTCAGCGATGATTCTTGAAGATTTCGACTCAGAGCAGCTTTCCTCTGTTGATAGAGTTAAGCAACGCAAAGAGGCAGAAATTTTACGTTTACTGAAAGAATTAAAATATTGCGCTGATGTTGCAAAAGCAAAAAAGATCAGTCAACAACTTCAACTTTTATGGTCCCAATCGGGGAGTGAGACGATTGATCTTTTAATGTCATGGGCAGAAAATGCGATCAATAATGATGATTATGGACTCGCGCTTGATTATATTGATAATGTTCTTGCCCTTTTACCAACTCACGCTGAAGCTTGGATAAGACGTGCTTGGATTCACATTCAACTGAGTGATTTCAAACTTGCCATGCTTGATCTCAACCATGCTCTTGAACTTGAGCCGCGTAATTACATTGCCTTTTTTGAACTTGGGGTTACCATGGAAGCGACAGAGCGCCCAAAACTTGCTCTTAAAGCTTATGAAAAAGCCTTAAGCATCTACCCACAAATGCAAAGGGTTCAAAAACGCATTGAGGCTCTCTTAGACGAACAATCACCGCAAGCTCTTTGAACGGATCATACGGTCCCCCTCTTACGCCTCTTGCAAGTTTGCACAAAACGCGCGGGCCCCTCTCAAGCTGAATAAATGCGCCCTGCTCCCTACCACAAACAAGCCCTCCACACCCTCCAGCACCGCACCCTCCAGCACCACGCCCTCCGACACCACGCCCTCCGACACCACGCCCTCCAACATCACGCCCTCCAACATCACACCCTCCAACATCACACCCTCCAACGCCACGCCCTCCGACACCACGCCCTCCAGCACACGCCCTCCAGCATCGCACCCTCCAACATCACACCCTCCAACATCACACCCTCCAACGCCACGCCCTCCAACGCCACGCCCTCCAACATCACGCCCTCCAGCACCGCACCCTCCAGCACACGCCCTCCAGCACCACGCCCTCCGACACCACGCCCTCCAGCACCACGCCCTCCGACACCACGCCCTCCGACACCACGCCCTCCAGCACCGCACCCTCCAGCACACGCCCTCCAGCACCACGCCCTCCGACACCACGCCCTCCGACACCACGCCCTCCAGCACCGCACCCTCCAGCACACGCCCTCCAGCACCACGCCCTCCGACACCACGCCCTCCGACACCACGCCCTCCAGCACCGCACCCTCCAGCACACGCCCTCCAGCATCGCACCCTCCAGCACTATGCCATTGGCAATGCTTTTTTTTACAACCTTAGAAAATGATCAAAACGAAAAGCATCCCCTGCGTGCCCTCATAATTGATAAAACAGCCTTAAAATACACTTCATAAGACAAAAAACGTTAAAGAAGATCGGTTCAGTTCAACAAACATCCTTGAATAAGAAATTTTCCCCTTCAAGCTTTGCTGGCAAACATTTCCATAAAACATTAAAGTCAAGCCTGACTTAGAAAGTGCCAATCAAGCTTTCCCCCGAAAAAGCAATCAAACATTGCTCGAAAAAGCAAAACGCCCATCAAGCATTGCCAATGAAAAAAGTTGTTTCACTCACACTCTTCCATCCAGATTTTTATACTTTGAATAAGCCATCCATCCATTCTTCAGCGCTACCCCGTCATCACTAGTGAGAGTGCAAAAAATCTCTTGTAAAACTTTATAAAAAATAAAACATTTGCGGTTATTTTCTCTCTAGCAGAAGCTGTGAAATTGTTTTATATTAAAGGGGGTGTTCTGCGCTTCTCGACAGGAAATAACGTATTCCTGAGACCTTAGTGATCTCCAAGGGAGCTGTCCCTGATGAAGCCCGTGGGCTTTTTCATATGGCGCCCACCTATTTGTATAGGTTCCCGGGGTCAACTTTTTCCATCGGCTGTTGTGGATCACCCTTTTTTGCATCATTTTTTCCCCCTAAAAATTTTTTCCCACAATGGATCGTGCCCTTTTTTATGATGCACTTTTTTCTCTTGAAAGAAAGAGCTATAGGCTGTTTTTAGGAGATCAGAATCTCTGATAGGCTTTAACTTCATGAGATTTGCAACAGCTAATAAAAATAATCCCCGCAGGTAAAAATAATCTCCCTTGTCGACAAGGTATCCCTTCACCTGAGAGCAGCGCTAAGAGCGGTCTATCGCATCGTGCGGCTCTTTCACAAGAAGAGCGCGCTCTTGTTTTCACAAGGGCTGGGGCTTTTTCTGAGCAGCGGTTTACAAAAGAGCAACCATGGCTACAATGGGGACAAGACCAACCGCTAAACAAGTGACGAAATCATGACAAAAGTTCCTCTCTGTGAGACAGCTTCATCGCTTCGCGCGTGCGCACGCAAGAATGCGTTTATCGCGTCGTGATGCTTTTTAACAAGAAGAATGCACTCTTGTTTTCAAAAGGGATGGAGCTTATTTTGAGCAGCAGTTTACAAAAGAGCAACCATGGCTACAATGGGGACAAGACCAACCGCTAAACAAGTGACGAAATCATGACAAAAGTTCCTCTCTGTGAGACAGCTTCATCGCTTCGCGCGTGCGCACGCAAGAATGGTTTATCGCGTCGTGATGCCCTTTCAAAAGAAGAGCGCGCCCTGTTTTCACAGCATGCTTGTCAGCACTTTCTTGAAGTTCTTGAAAAAAAAGGGACAGATTTTTCACGCCTTATTTTAGCAGGTTATTGGCCTATTAAATCGGAAATTGACCCGCGCCCTCTCCTTGAGGCGATAGCCTCACGCGGGGGACGTTTAGCCTTACCCGCAGTGCTTGATTCCACCACCATGATTTTTCGAGCATTTTCATCACACACGCAGCTTAAGCCCATGCGTTTTGGCACATTAGGTCCCAGTGCAGACAATGCCACGGTTATCCCCAATAATGTTCTTGTTCCACTTTCTGCGTTTGATCATCACTGTCACCGTCTTGGCTATGGAGGTGGCTATTATGACCGAGCCGTTGAAGCCCTTGAAAAACAAGGCCATAAAATGGCATTATGGGGCATAGGCTTTTCGTGTCAGGAGGTTTTCTCAATTCCCGTAGCCGAACATGATTTGCAGCTTCAAGGAATTTTTACAGAAAAAGGTTTCTTAAAATGTTAAAATGTGATTAAAGCGCCTATGCGGTTTTTATTTTTGGGTGACATTGTTGGTAACACAGGTTGTCAGGTCGTTTTTGAGCATCTTCCTCAACTGATTGAGAAATGGCAGCTTGATTTTGTTGTGGTCAATGGAGAAAATGCCTCTGATGGTTTTGGTCTCACCCAAGAGACATATCAAGATCTTTTAATGGCGGGTGTTGATGTTGTGACCACCGGCAACCATGCTTTTTCCCACAAAGAAGCGTTCCAGTATGCGCATGAGAGTGATCGTTTTTTACGTCCTGCCAATTTCTCGAAAGAGACTCCCGGCAAAGGAGCAGGTGTTTTTACAGCAAAGAATGGTGCGCGTGTACTTGTTGCCAATCTATTGGGGCGTGTTTTTATGCCCTATAATAAAGTCACTGATCCCTTTGAGATAGCGGAAAATATTTTACTTGCTTGTTCTTTGATGGAACAAGCCGATGCGATTATTTTTGACTTTCACGCAGAGACGACGAGCGAGAAGCAATGTTTTGGGCATTTTCTTGATGGTCGTGTGAGTGTCATCGTTGGCACGCATACGCATATTCCCACCGCTGATGCGCAGATTTTAGAAGGTGGCAGTGCGTATTTAACAGATGCGGGCATGTGTGGCGATTACAACTCCTCTCTTGGCATGGATAAAGAAGAACCGTTACACCGTTTTCTTTACCAAACGAAGCAAGATCGTTTTGAACCGGCACGTGGTCCTGCCACCCTTTGTGGTTTTGCAGTTGAGATTTCAGACCGCACCGGCTTAGCAGAAAAGGTCTCAGCGGTGCGCATTGGTCCGCATTTAAAGCCTGAAGTTCCAGATTTTTGGTAGGCAAGCGCCCCTTCCTTCAAGCCACCGCCCCTTTCTTTAAACCGCGCGCCCTCTAAGCCTCTCCAACTTTAGCCCCGCCGCCCCCTCTTTATCCGCGCCCTTTGATGGATTACGCACCATTTTTCCCTTTTGAAAACTCAGCAAGATGCGATTCTGCACCTCCCAATCAATGAGAGATCTCTCAATCATTTTCAGGTATTTTTATGAGCGGACATTCATCAAAACAGAGAACAAAAAACTCATGATCGAAAGCCGATAACGTATAAAGCGACCTTTTTTCCTGTAGACAACGCTAAAGGATGAAAAAATGTTTCTATACTTATAAGGATAAATTATCTTTATTAAGTATAAATTATTTTATTGACTTTAAAATTCTTATATTTTGAAAAGTATTTGTTTGTGAAAAATAAGCCTTCTTTATTATTTATAATCTCTATTGTGTGTTTATCTATCGGTGGTTTAATCTCTACGGATATTTTTCTCCCCGCTCTTGGAGATATGCGTCAATATTACCAAGTGAGTGAATCTGAGATTCAGAGTGCGGTGGCCATTTTTTTACTTGCTTTAGCTGTTGGACAACTGATTTATGGACCACTCAGCGATAATTTTGGACGCAAAAAGACACTTTTGTTTGGCTTATTTTTGTGGTTTTTTACCACATTGAGTATAATTTACACCGTTCATATTCAAACTTTTTTTGCACTGCGTTTTTTACAAGGTCTTAGGCCGCCTGTTCTGGGATTGTTTTAAGTCGCGCTATTATAAATGATTTAATGGATAAAAAATCCGCGGGAAAGCTTTATTTGGTTATTTTCCCTTTTGTTGGAACCTCACCAGCACTTGCACCGTTAATTGGGGGGGTGTTATTGCAAGTTTTTAATTGGCAAGCTACTTTTATCTTTTTAAGCCTTTTTATCCTTTCCACTATTTGTTTGTGTTATTTTGTCCTCACAGAGACTTTACCTCCTAACAAACGTCACTCTTTCACAGCTGTGGGGATCATTAAGGGCAGTTTAGACGTCCTTAGAAATAAGCAATTTATTTTTTACGCATTGATCCCATGTTTTGCCTATGCAACCTATTTTGCTTACATTGTGGAGTCGCCTTTTTTTCTTACAGCTTTGGGCTTACCTAGTAACGATATTGGATATAGTTACATTGGTGTTTCTTGTACTTATGTTTTAGGCAACTTGGTTGCACGAAGATTTTTGAAGCAAGAATCTATGGAACGGACCATTCGACGTGGATATCTTATTTTTGTTCTAGGAGGGATATTGTTTGCTCTCCAAATCTATGTAAGTCCGTGGCCTCTTGTTACGAGTTTGAGTACCATTTCACTTCTAACTTTTGGCAATGGCTTTTTGTTACCTTGAGGCACAGCGTTAGCAATTTCCTCACATCCGCAAGCAGCTGGAGCAGCATCTGGTGTGATGGGCTCTTTACAATTAGGAAGTGCAGCATTAAGCGCAGCAATTATTGGAAAGATATCCGGCCATAACCCTCAAGCTTTTGCACTTTTATTAGCAATATGCTGTCTTGTGGGTTTTATCATTTATATTCTAAAAGCCAATTATTTTATCAGCATAAATCAAGTCAAATAACCAAATTGGGGGGTGAGTAATGCTTAAAAATCTTGATGTCCCTTTGCGTGATGGGGGAATTTTCTTTTTCACGAGATGATATTGTTGAACCTCTTAAAAATCTGATAGCACCTCAAGGGGACTCTATTGAAATCAGCGCCCCTAAAGGGTCGTTTAAACCCATGGACAATATGGGTCAAAAGCATTTATAAATTAAGCGTTGCAAGAGAGTAAAATATCTTTAGAGTTAACTAAAATATTTTTAGCGTGAGAAGAAGGATTCGTCACTCTTCAAACTTTACAATAAAAAGTGCGGGGCATTTAAACGATATGGGCATCGTGTTATTCTTACACTTAGAAGAACAATGGAGAAGATGGGAAAGTTTTAGCTCTTCTCTTCAACAACTCTTTTTTTAAAAAAAGAGAGAGGTGAAGGGGATAGGCTTTATTATCCGTGAAGCTTGAAGGCATATGTGCGAGGCTCATGGCTGTTATGACGAATAAAATCATCAACAAATTGAGGGAGGGTTTTCATGAAAAAGAAAGTTCTTGTGCTAGCGGGTGATGGTGTGGGACCAGAGCTCTGTGATGCAGCGCTAATGGTCTTAGAGCAATTTCACTTACCGATTGAATTCACGTATGGTGATATTGGTTGGGAATGCTGGAAACAGGCAGGAGATGCTATTCCACAAGCGACTTGGCAAAAGATCGCGGACAGTGATGCACTTTTACTTGGAACTGTGACAGACAAAGGAAAAGAAGCAGCTTTAGAAGACCGTACATCTCCTTTAAAAGAGCAAAATCTTTCCTATGTTTCTCCCCTTCTTCAACTTCGCCAAAAGTTAAACTTATTTGCCACGGTATGTCCGATAAGATACATCATTGGTCCGAAAAAACCTTTTCAGTTTTGTGTAATCAGCGAAAAGAGTGAAGGTCTTTCTTCCGGTTTAGATTTTCGAGGGATTACGCCTGAAACATCCGCTTGGTTAACACATCCCAATTTAGCAAAATATGGTCGAAAAGAAGCAGCGTGGTCCGTTTGTTTACAAACACGCTTTGGTTTAGAGCGATTATTTGAATACGCTTTTTCTTATACACGTGGCCATGGATTTAAGCGGGTTACCTTTGCGGATAAGCCCCATGTGATGCGAGAGAGTGGACAATTTGCTCAGGAAATTTTTGAAAAAATCGCACAAAACTATCCAGAAATTGAAGCAGATATTCATGATGTTGATACGGTAGCGATGTGGATTGCAACAAAGCCAGAGCAATTTGGTGTGATTGTTGCTGAAAACATGTTTGGCGATATTCTCTCTAATCTTGCTGCCGGCGTGATGGGTGGCTTGGGGCTTGCAGCCCATGCTCATGTGGGAGATAAGATTGCCTGTTTTTCCTCTGCTCATGGAAGCGCACCACACCTTGCGGAGCAGAATAAAGCCAATCCTTCTGGAATGTTTTATACTGTGTCTTTACTCTTAGAGCATTTAGGCTTTTTAGAGGAAGCAAAAGAATTATCTCAAAGTGTTGATCACGTTATCCGTAGTGGAAAAACGCTCCCCCATGATCTAGGAGGGAGCGCCTCGCCGCGTCAAATGGTACAAGCTGTTAGCAATTCTCTTGCAAATCCTGTTTCTTCATATCGAGCAGCCATTATCACCGTTGGTGATGAACTTCTTTCAGGACAATATTTGAATACGAATTTACAAGATTTAAGCCAAAGTTTGGAAAAAAGAAACATTCAAGTCACGCGTCATTTTGTTTGTGCGGATCAATTACAGCAAATCAGTGAGACGATTGTTTCTTGTCTTGGACAAGAAGATTTAATTATCATCAGTGGAGGTTTGGGACCAACCTCTGATGATAAAACCCGCGATGGGGTTTCTCAAGCTGTAAGACAACCTTTGGTGCATCATGAAGATGTTTGGCAAACAATAAAAGGTCAATTGGAGCGGTTAAAGATTGCGCCAGATAAGAATAATGCGCGTCAAGCCTTGTTTCCACAAACAGCAACAGTGCTTGACAATCCGACAGGCACCGCACCAGGTTTTTTTCTTACTTGTGATGGTAGCGCCCTTGTTGTTTTACCTGGTCCCCCCTCCCAAGCTCTTGCCCTTTTAGAAGATTATTTACAGCAAAATGAGAAGAAATATTCTTCTCAATCGCGTGCAGAATATGCTTGGACTTTAATTGGAATTGATGAAAGCACCCTTGCGCATTGGGTTGATCGTCATTTTGCGCATGCGCCCTTTGAACGCCATTTTTTATGGAAGAGCCCCTATGTTTTGGTGCAATTGGTTGGTCAATCATCCACTCCCTTGGCACAATCTTTAATCGAAGAATTTGAACATCATTTTCGCTCCCATTTGGTAGGCAGAGAAGTGACCACAGCATGTCAACAACTCGCAAAATACGCACAGGTCCATTGGTTGATCGATGATTCAGCTCTTTTAAAATATTTTCAGATGCCAGAAAAAAATCCCCAAAATATTCCGCAGATTGAGGTTGCAGTGCGCCTCTCCCCTTCCATTGAGACCTTAGAAAAGCAGCAAGAAAGCCTTGGACATGCGACCATAACGGTGCAGATGAAAGGTTATGACGATGATCATATTACTTTTCCCTATACACGACCGCTTTTAGGTGTTGTCTTACAAGAATATGCTGCGTGGTCGACTTTAAAAAGAGTTTTGCGAAGGGAAAACAGTCAATGAGTCAATCACACTGTTGAAACATTGAAAAAACGCTTGGAGAGCGCGCCTTCGAATACAGAAACCACGACGAGAGCGCCCTTTATTTGATGGAATGCGTTTTCCTCTCACCCAAAGCGCGTTATCTCAAGCCGCTTTTAAGCATAAAGGATAAGAACTTTATGATTTTTTAAATGAAAAGGAAGAGATTTTCTTGGGATATTTCTGCAAGGAAAAAGTCAACACCCGCCGCCACAGCACTCGCCGCCACAATACCTGCCTCCACAGCACCCGCACCACAGTACCCGCTGCCACAGCACCTGCACCACAGCACCCCTCCACAACACCTGCCACCACAACACCCGCCGCCACAGCACCTGCTACCACAGCACCTGCACCACAACACCCACCACCACAGCACCTGCTACCACAGCACCTGCCACCACAGCACCCGCCACCACAGTACCTGCACCACAGCACCCGCCACCATAGAACCCGCTGCCACAGCACCTGCCACCACAGCACCTGCTGCCACAGCACCCGCCGCCATAGCACCTGCCACCACAGCACCTGCCACCACAGCACCCGCCACCACAGCACCTGCACCACAGCACCCGCCTCCACAGCACCCGCCTCCACAGAACCCGCCGCCATAGCACCCACCACAGCACCCGCCGCCACAATACCCGCCACCACAGTACCTGCCACCACAGCATCCGCCACCACAGCACCCGCCGCCATAGCACCCACCACAGCACCCACCGCCACAGTACCCGCCGCCATAGCACCCACCACAGCACCCCTCCACAGAACCTGCACCACAGCACCTGCCACCACAGCACCCCCCACCACAGCACTGCCTTCCTTTAGAAAAAAACGATCGAATAATTTATTATGGAGAAAAAAGACTCTTTGAATTTTTTTACACTCATGAGAAATCAACCAGAAGGCTGTTTTCTAGCGTTCACGGGTCACTCCCCCTGCCCCATTGCGAGCGGCTTTTTCATGCGTATTCCGGGAGTCAAAAAGTACTGAGTTTGGATCAGCTTTTTTGCTTTTAGTATGTGAACACACCTGGACATGGCAAAAACTCCCGGAATCTCATGTTCCTTATAGACGAACAGATCACTCTCCTTAGCCCATTGCAAGTGGCTTTTTCATGCGTATTCCGGGAGTCTGAAAGTACTGA
>NZ_KI912396.1:0-1153 GCF_000518165.1 Bartonella elizabethae F9251 = ATCC 49927 | reverse complement strand
GCTTTTAGTGCGCGGACACACCTGGACATGGCAAAAACTCCCGGAATCTCGTGTTCCTTATAGACAAACAGATCACTCCCCTTAGCCCATTGCAAGCGGCTTTTTCATGTGTATTCCGGGAGATGAAAGAACTGAAACTTGACTCAGCCTTTTGCTTTTAGTGCGCGGGGACACACCTGGACATGGCAAAAGCTCCCGGAATTTCGTGCTCCTTATAAAAGAGGCTCATATCTCTGTTTGGATTTTCAGGCTTTGGATTCCCCCTTAAAACTGCATTTTAGATGTCCTTATTCATAAAATCATTTCAAAAGAGCAGTAATAAAATTTAAAGGTGTGATTTTTATCGCTCACAAATCAAACTCAAAATTGCTTTTTGTTGCTTAGGCTTGAGTTCTCTGAAACTTTTCAAAAGAGTATGCTCTTCTTTGCTGGCAATTTCATCATAGGATGTATTTTTTTCTTTCAACGAAATATCGGCATAAAAAAAGAAAATAGAGATATCCAGGATATCAGCAATTTCTTGTAGGCGCCCTGCACCAACGCGATTGATCGCTTTTTCATATTTTTGGATTTGTTGAAAGGTAACCCCTAAACGATGCCCTAATTCTTTTTGAGAAATTTTCAACATTTCTCGTCTCAAACGAATTCTTTTGCCTATCAAAATATCGTTAGAATGTGGATTTTTCGCTTTCACTTCAGGTTCCCCTCCGGTTGCGAGCGCCCTCGCATAAGTATTCCGGGAGTCTGAAAGTACTGAATCCGAGTCAGCTTTTTTTGCTTTTAGTGTGTGGACACACCTGGACATGGCAAAAACTCCCGGAATCCCGGGACACCCACAAGAGTGAGTTCATTTTTACGCTCGGATTTTAGGGCTTTCAGACCCCATTGATCGCTGCGTCTACGACCAAAGTTACCTTTTAAGCTATAAAGGAATTGAAGAAAATTTACAATAAAATTTAAAGGAGTGTTTTTTCTCACTCAAGAAATCAAACACAAAATTGCCTTCAGTTGTTTAAGAGAGATCTGTCAAACTCTCCGGTTTCAAGTGACTTCTTTATGCGTATTCCGGGAGTCAAAACACTGAGTTCAGTCAGCTTTTTTTGCTTTTAGTGTGTAAACACACCTGGACATGGCAAAAACTCCCGGAATCTCA
>NZ_JADB01000019.1 GCF_000518165.1 Bartonella elizabethae F9251 = ATCC 49927 | reverse complement strand
ACCACAGCACCAACCCTCGCACCACGGCACCAACCTCCGCACCACGGCAGCAGCCCCCGCACCACGGCACCAACCCCCGCACCACGGCACCAACCCCATACGACAACCTCTTAGCTTACAGTTATACGTTTTTACGATTTTACTTATTCACAGAAATCTTTAGAGAGCCGATAATCATTACAAGACTATTGATTTAATTTCCCTTCAAACAAAGGTAAACGTAAAATAAAAAAACAACGCACCATACCCCCTACGCTCCCTCAAAACTGTGAAGCAATGGCATGATCTAAAATAATGTCTCCCCTTATAACGAGAACAATACGCATTTTTTCATTGCTGCATCTCATTGCCACCTAACCACCTTATGGTAAAAAGCAGATAGCACCGCATGTACCCCTTACCGTATCTCTTCAGCGCCCCTCAAACCTTCTTCAAATTTCACTCTTCCATGCAACTTTCCCATCTCTCAGTTCTCCACACCATTCCAACCTCTACACTTCCGTTCACCCCCCTCTTCATCCAATCATCCGCAAACCCTCATGCTCTTGACAAAGCACACACCCTTTGCCTTTACAGTTCAAGGTTTTTACAATTTTGCTTATTCATAGAATAACAGTAGAGAGCCAATGAACATTTCAAGACTATTGATTTAATCCCCCTTTCCGCCAATTTCCCCACACACTTTCTACCTCCCCCATCCTCCACCCCCAACTCCTGCACACCACGCACCAACCCTCGTACCACGCACCAGCCCCATCCCGAAATGCGCTTGAAAATGCAAGGTTTCTTCTCTGCTATTTTCTGTAAATAATTAAAATCGTAAAAATGTATAACTGTAAAGGCAAAGGATGTGTGCTTTGTCAAGAACATGAGGATTTGGGGATAATTGAATGAAGAGTGTGGTGAATAGAGGTGTAGAGAAAAATGGAGAAAGTGGAAGAGCACAGGAGTAAAAGGTTGAATTGACACCATGCCCCACACCATGCCCCAACCCTCGTACCATGCCCCAACCCTCGTACCATGCCCCAACCCTCGTACCATGCACCAACCCCTCACCACAGCACCAACCCCCGCACTACGGCACAAACCCCCGCACCACAGCACCAACCCCTCGTACCACGCAGCAGCTTTATCACGAAATGCACTTAAAAACGCAATGTCTCTTTAAAAGAAATTCGTGAATATGCTCGATAAGAATAAATGATTAAGAGTCGTAGTATATTGTCTTTCTTATCTCATTTTATGCTTGTCAATTGTTTGAAGGAGCTAAGGCAAATCAATAGGCTTTGAGAGCAGTGAAGACTGTGATGATGATTATCGGATCTCTCCTTTTTTCTGTAAATAATTAAAATCGTAAAAATGTGTAACTGTAAAATGAACTATAAGAATGTATGCTTTGTAACCAGCCTCCACACCACAGCACCACCTCCCCATCCTCCACCCCCAACTCCCCCACACCACGCACAAACCCTCGTACCACGCACCAGCCCCATCCCGAAATGCGCTTGAAAATGCAAGGTTTCTTCTCTGCTATTTTCTGTAAATTTATAAAATCGTAAAAATGTATAACTGTAAAAAATAGTAAGAATATCTGTTTTGTAAGAACAATGATGTGGGGAAAAAAGATCGGGAAAAAGGCACAAATGAAAGAGATAAAGATAGCATGCTGCTCGTGGAGTCATCAGTACCGTGCTACATTGAGAGCCATAGAAACTATAATATAGCTCTTATCTCATTTTATGCTTGTCAATTGTTTGAAGGAGCTAAGGCAAATCAATAGGCTTTGAGAGCAGTGAAGACTGAGATGATGATGATCGGATCTCTCCTATTTTCTGTAAATGATCAAAATCGTAAAAATGTGTAACTGTAAAAAACAGTAAGAATATCTATTTTGTAAGAACAATGATGTGGGGTAAAAAAGATCGGGAAAAAGGCACAAATGAAAGAGATAAAAGATAGCATGCTGCTCATGAAACCATCAGAGCCGTGGTATAGTGGAAAGCATAAAGATAAACCATTAGAGATAGGGGATTAGAGCAAAGATAGGGCAAAGCTTCTTTCTCACGTAAAGGAAACTCCTTTCAAAAGCGTAAGAAACAAAAGAAATAGACAAAAAAAACGGGTCGAAAAGACCCGTTTCTTTATTATTTCTAGGAAAAAGAGCTTAGAAATCCATTCCGCCCATTCCGCCCATTCCACCAGCTGGCATTGGAGGCATTGGAGCATCTTTCTTTGGCATTTCAGCAACCATTGCTTCTGTTGTAATCAGAAGGCTCGCAATTGAAGCCGCATTCTGAAGAGCAGAACGAACCACCTTCACAGGGTCAACAATTCCCAAAGCAATCAAATCACCAAACTCACCCGTTGCGGTGTTGTAACCAAATGTGTCAGTATTATTTTCCAACACCTTGCCAACAATGATAGCCGCTTCTTCACCGGCATTGGTTGCAATTTGACGCGCAGGTGCTTGAAGAGCACGACGAACGATATTGATCCCTGCTTCTTGGTCAGGATTACTTCCCTTAACGCTCAACGCACTTGCTGCACGCAACAATGCGGTACCACCACCAGCAACAATACCTTCTTCCACAGCGGCACGTGTTGCATTCAAGGCATCATCCACACGGTCTTTCTTTTCTTTCACTTCAACTTCTGTTGCCCCACCCACACGGATAACAGCAACACCACCAGCAAGTTTAGCCAATCTTTCTTGCAATTTCTCACGGTCATAGTCAGAAGTTGTTTCTTCAATCTGCGCTTTAATCTGATTAACGCGTGCAGTAATTTCAGCCTTTTGTCCAGCCCCATCAATAATGGTGGTGTTTTCTTTAGAAATATTCACTTTCTTAGCACGACCCAGCATATCCAAAGTGACATTTTCAAGCTTAATGCCGACATCTTCAGAAATCACCTGACCCGATGTCAAGATAGCGATATCTTCAAGCATTGCTTTACGGCGATCACCAAATCCAGGTGCTTTTACAGCAGCAATTTTCAAACCACCGCGCAACTTGTTCACCACGAGCGTTGCCAAAGCTTCGCCTTCCACATCTTCAGCGATAATAAGAAGGGGTTTTCCAGACTGCACAACCGCTTCCAAAACAGGGAGCAAGGATTGCAAATTAGACAATTTCTTTTCGTGAATAAGAATGTAAGGATCATCAAGATCCGCCACCATTTTCTCAGCATTGGTCACAAAGTAAGGGGAAAGATAGCCACGGTCAAATTGCATTCCTTCCACAACTTCCAATTCGGTTTCAGCGGTTTTAGCTTCTTCCACGGTAATGACGCCTTCATTGCCCACTTTTTCCATGGCATTTGCAATCATTTTACCAATTTCTTCAGCACCGTTTGCAGAAATGGTCCCTACTTGTGCAATTTCTGCTGAAGTTTGAATTTTTTTGGCTTTTTTGAAAAGATTAGCCACCACTTCATCGACAGCAGCATCAATTCCGCGTTTAAGATCCATAGGATTCATGCCCGCAGCAACAGCCTTAACGCCTTCTTGCACAATTGCTTGTCCCAACACCGTTGCCGTTGTTGTTCCATCCCCAGCAATATCGTTGGTTTTAGAAGCAACCTCGCGCAACATTTGCGCACCCATATTTTCGAACTTATCTTCCAGTTCGATTTCCTTTGCAACGGACACACCATCTTTTGTGATGCGTGGCGCACCAAATGATTTATCAATCACCACATTGCGCCCTTTAGGGCCGAGTGTCACCTTAACCGCATTAGCAAGGATGTCGACACCGCGCAATAAACGTTCACGCGCTTCACGGCCAAATTTGACTTCTTTAGCAGCCATTTAATTTCTCCTTGGAGTTTTTTCAAAATAGTACACAATGAAAAATTGAGGGACTTTCAATTAGCCCATAATTCCCATAATGTCAGATTCTTTCATGATTAAGAGGTCTTCCCCATTAATCTTGACTTCAGTTCCAGACCATTTTCCAAACAAAATACGGTCCCCTGTTTTGACTTCTAAAGGCACACGCTTTCCGTTATCATCCAGAGCGCCATTGCCAACAGCAATCACTTCGCCTTCTTGTGGTTTTTCTTTTGCTGTATCAGGAATGATAATCCCACCAGCGGTTTTATTTTCAGATTCAACCCGACGAACAACGACGCGGTCGTGAAGTGGGCGGAATTGTATATTAGCCATGTTTTAAATCCTTAAAACTGAACATAATTGCATTAATCTTAGAAAGTTCTTGCTAGCACTCTCTAAGAGTGAGTGCTAACACTTTCCAAGATATAAAATCGGCCTTTCTCAATGTCAAGGATAGGCATAAAATAATTTGTCTCTATAATTTCTCTATAAATAAAGCTTCCACGTCTTGCTTCTTCTTGGCATTTCGCGTTATCTAGCTTTTTTAAGAACCCGTGAACAAATAAAGGATCTTATATCATGGTTGAAACACGTCAGGAAACGGATAGCTTTGGAACGATTTCGGTACGCCAAGATCGTTATTGGGGAGCACAAACTGAACGTTCTCTGCATAATTTTAATATTGGCAGTGAAAAGCAGCCTCTTACCATCATTTATGCCCTAAGCCTTGTGAAAAAAGCCGCTGCCCTTGTCAATATGGACAAAGGCAAACTTTCTCCCAAGATTGGCAAAGCGATTGTTACAGCGGCTGATGAAGTTCTCTCTGGCGCTTTTGATGAGCATTTTCCTCTTTCTGTTTGGCAAACAGGCTCAGGAACCCAAAGCAATATGAATGTCAATGAAGTGATTGCCAACCATGCCAGCATGCTTTTGGGGGGAAAATTGGGCAGCAAAAAGCCTGTTCATCCCAATGACCATGTCAATATGAGTCAATCCTCCAACGATTCCTTTCCCACAGCGCTTCACATTGCCACCACTCTGCAAACACGCCAACATCTTTTTCCTATTCTTGAAGCGCTCATTACCACTTTCAAGAAAAAAGAAGAAGAATTTGCCGACATCATCAAAATTGGACGTACCCATACACAAGATGCCACACCCTTAACGCTTGCCCAAGAATTTTCAGGCTATCGGGTTGCGCTGGAAGCCAATCTTCATCGGATTGAAACAGCCCTTTCTGATGTTCAAATGCTTGCTCAGGGCGGAACAGCTGTAGGAACAGGGCTCAACGCCCCGAAAGGCTTTGACGTTGCTTTTGCAGAAACAATCAGCACCCTCACAGGAATATCTTTTAAGACGGCGCATAATAAATTTGAAGCGCTGGCGCATCATGGTGCTCTTGCACATTTCCATGGCAGCTTGAATGCCTTAGCCGCTGATCTCTTTAAAATTGCCAATGACATTCGGTTTTTAGGTTCTGGTCCCCGTTCTGGCTTAGGCGAACTCAACTTGCCTGAAAATGAACCCGGCTCCTCTATTATGCCCGGCAAGGTTAACCCCACCCAGTGTGAAGCCATGACCATGGTTGCAGCCCAAGTTTTTGGCAATCATACGACTGTCACCTTTGCCGCCAGTCAAGGGCATTTTGAACTCAACGTCTATAAACCTGTTATTGGCTATAACGTTTTACAATCGATTACCCTTCTTGGAGATTGCATGCGTTCTTTTGATATGCATTGCATTCAAGGATTACGTGCCAATCGCGTTCATATTCACGCCCTCATGGAGCGCTCACTGATGTTGGTCACAGCTCTTGCTCCAGAAATTGGCTATGAAAAAGCAGCTGAAATTGCCAAAGCAGCGCATAAAAATGATACAACTTTGCGCACTGAAGCTCTTAAAGCAGGTGTTTCTGGAGAAGATTATGATCGGCTGGTTGATCCCAAAAAGATGATCGCTCCCCAATAAAAAATCTAATAAAGAAGGTGCGAAACATCTTCAACCTTATCCCTCAAAGCCATCGGGGCGTGAGCACCCCGATGATAGTTGCCCACACTGTTTATTTGAGGCTCTTGTCTCTATTTTAGCTTTAGTCAAAAGGAACTCGTGCCCCAGAAATTGGCTATGAAAAAGCAGCTAGAATTGCCAAAGCAGCGCATAAAAATGATACAACTTTGCGCACCAAAGCTCTTAAGCCCAAGTGTTTTTAGGAGAAGATGATAATCGGCTGGTTGATCTTAAAAAAGATGATCGCTCCCCAAGTAAGAATCTAATAAAGAAGCTGCAAAACATCTTTAACCTTATCCCTCAAAGCCATCGGGGCGTGAGCACCCCGATGATAGTTGCCCACACTGTTTATTTGAGGCTCTTGTCTCTATTTTAGCTCTGGTCAAAAGAGGGCATATATTATTTTTATTGAGAATTCCAAATACCTTGAGATTCTCTCATTTCAACGCTGTTTATATTCAATCAATCCAAACGCTGTGCTTGGGAAACGTCACAAGCAAGCGTAGCATAGCGATAAAAACAATGGGAAAAAGAACATTGCTGTTTTTCTCAAGCCCTCAAGGCTATCGTCACACAAGAGGAGTCACAAGACTAAAAACGGACAAAGAATAACAAGGCCTCCTCCTGCCCTTTTTAAAGACGAAAAACATGGATATCCAGATATATATGGAGCAAAAAGATAGCAATCATTATGGATAATGTATTTATACATTAACAATAAAAAGTATTTTTATACCTACAAAATAATATTTTTCAACAAGATAAAATTTTATTTATTACTCCATAATGTTTTATATAATGTAGAGAACACTGAAAGAATACAGCCAAAAAAATCCTTAAAAAATAAGATATTCGCGGAGAAAAGCAAGATAAACACGTTTTTTTAAAAACGCTTAACACTGAAAAATTATGGATTTTTGATATATTTTATTTTTTCATAATGAAATTATATATAGATTTTTTTAACTAATTTATGCATAATACATCATGTAATTGAAATAAATTGGGGACGTTTTATGAATACAAAATGTTTAATTGCACTCTCTCTTTTCACTTTTATGACTGCTTCAACAGCGCAAGCGGCTGATACAGTAATATTTCAACCATCAAAGCCGAATGTTACAGCGCCAAGAGGCTTAGCTCCAAGGATTGCGCCAGTGACTGTTTCCGCGCCTTTTTCTTGGACTGGTTTTTATTTTGGTGGACAAATTGGACATGTTTCCATTAACAGCACTTTAAATTACGCACCAGAATCCAATGGTGGGAAATGGGCTTGGGTCAACAGAGATCTCTCACCCAAACCATCAGGATTTGTTGGTGGTTTTTATGCAGGTTCTAATATCGATTTAGGAGATAACCTTATTGTCAGTTTTGATACGGATATGATTTGGTCTGGACGGAAAAACACCCAAACGGACACTGGCAAACAAATTCTCGATAAATTAGACTCTCTTAACGCAGCCTTTCAAGAAGCTGGGATTCCTCTTCTAACATCTGCTACTCGGGATGCAATGATCCCCGACGCTGATGATCTTGTTGTAAGCAGTGTTACATTGAAAGAAAAATGGTCTGGCGCTCTGCGCGCGCGCATTGGTTTTGCTTCCCATCGTCTTATGCCTTATATTGCAGGGGGTGTTGCCTACACACAGATGCAATATATCCTATCGCTTTTAACAAAATCGCAAGAAGATTCGACAGTATTTGCTTCTGGCAATGTGTTTGATAAGACAAAAAGAATGATTGGTTATACTGTTGGGGGTGGCTTTGATCTTGCCATGACAGATGACATTATCATGCGTACAGAATACCGTTATACAGATTTTTTTAAACAGAAATTTGCCAATGATGAACTTAAAATGAGTGCCCAAGAGCATAATTTTCGCCTTGGCATCGCTTATAAATTCTAATCTCTTGTAGAAAAAATAAAACGTTCAAAAAACCCTGTTAAAAGCAGGGTTTTTTTATGTCTCTCTCCCCCTTTAAAAAAAACGAAGCCTCTAAAAACCAGCGCTAAACCGTCCAGCTTCTCGAAAACTCCTATCCTCTCCCCCTTTTAGAGAACGCATTTAAAATAGAAGAGCTTTACCCTCACGACCATTGTAATGAAATAAGGAAGAACACGGATATTTGTTTAAAACAAAGACGCATACTGCGAATCAAAAGCAGCTGATGATGATGACATGGACAACACCATAAAAAGAAGGGTGTGCATTTTTCAAGCTTTTCTTCACGCCTCTCAAAGGAAGGTTTCTTCATCGATAAACAATCTGGTTATTCATTATCAATTCACCGCCTTTTTCCTCAAGTAAAATCACTTGATAGGGTCACGGGAATTACTTTTCGCACCCCCTCTCAAAGAATAAAGATTTTAAAGCCCATTGCAAAACCTATATCGGTTTGTAAAGAAACGATAACTCTTGAGTGAATTCCTCTTGATTTCCCATTTCATGGGAGTCACTTAAACTGAAAAACGCTATGGACAATCTCTCACTTAAAAATTCAAGACACACTAAAAAAATACTGAAACGGCTTGCCTTCTATCACCCCACTTCAAATGACACCGTTTACAACTGTTCTATGCAGAGTAGCACATGGGGATTGTCTTTCTCTGTTTGTGTCATTTGTAAAATGAAAGAGACAGTCTCATTGGAGAAGAACAGGAAATTGTAAAGCTCCCAAAAGCATTTATGGAAAGCCGTTTCCAGCCTTCCCCTCACGACATCTTCTTGACGACTTTCAAAAGCCTCTAAAGCAGTATCTTTTAAAGAGTAGAGTTCAGGCTTTTGTTTCTCAACCCATTTGGGTTTACCCGCCATAGGAGAGTGCTCCAAACCAAACATAAAGAATCCGATAGTTTTATTTATTGGTGTAAACTCTGAGGCGTATATCCATATTTTATCTCACAGCCAGAAAAAAAATCCCGTATCATATTTAACTGAAATGTATTCTCGTACTTTTTTCTATTTTCAAAATTAACTAAAATGAACTCGGGAGATGCGATACATATTAGAGCGAACACTTCTGCCAAATGGAATCTCTCCGATAAAGGAATCGTCACACTATAGGGTACGCTATTTTTTTTCATACATTCTATGTTACGCACCCACTTTTGTTTATATTTTTTACTGTCTAGATTTCTTATCTCTGAAATAACATCTGTACCTATTTGTATCCCTAAAAAGAACGGATGACTCTTTGAATAGCTTCAAATAGGGTTGAATATAGATATACCCCCTGTTGCAATCCGAAAATATTTTTTACAAATGAGACACATATATTTATGAAATAAATCATAATCGAGCTCAAAAGGCTCTCCACCAGAAAGAATAATGAGATCAGATTTTATGTCATTTATTGTATATAAAGATTCAGGCAAGGCGTCATCTCTCACCATACATTCTATCGAATACGGACAATGATTGCAGCCCGCACTGCAATTTTCATGACAAATTACAATATTACCGCTCATGAAATTTCTTATTCAAGTTCCTATAATCCAATACTAATTGTTTCATGAAAATATTTTCGTATAGACAAAGATCAGAAATTTTTTTAGCCACAAACGCTTTTATCATTGGTAAAGCTTCATCCTTTGATAGAGACAGCAAATGAGAAATATAGTCTATCCGTTCTTCTAAATTGAGAGATAATCTTGGACTGGTGAAAAATGTTAAGATATCCAATTCCGGACTGGCTTCTTGACATAAGTCCCAATCTACTACCCTAAAAGAATGATCAGGAGTAACAATGATATTATCAGGCTGTAAATCTCCATGTGATAAGATTATATTCTTGCTTAATCGATCTTGAAAAATCTTATTGATTTGATCAATAATCGCCTTTTGATGTAGCAAATCCATTTGGCTCAATACAGTCCCCCGGATAAACTCCCATTCGACGACTTCATCGCAAAGTGTTATCAAATTTGGTGCAGGATAGAGACTTTGTCGAAAAGAGCCATCCTTGATGTTTTCATTAATGCACGATGCTTCCGGATAAATTTGCCCGTAGCAAAACTCTTGATGCTTACGTTTCAAGAAATGTTGTTTTGACGATTGTGCATTTTCAGGCTGTAACCAAATGATTTCTTGTTTTCTGAAAAAAATAATTAAAGCAGACACCGCAAAAATCACAGCCATAACCACTGCCATCCACAAATTAGCTTGCCAGAATGTTGAAAAAATATGACCGTATAAAAAACTGAATGCAAAGGATACAACCGCTGTAATAATGGCTGTAAATGATAAAACAGTCGCGATAGCTTTGGGATCAATCAATGAATTTATAAGAAGAGACGACAGATAAGATCGATAAGCAGATTTAAAAACACAGAGCAGTAAAAATCCTAATATAAGAGCCGCAATGATTTGAAATGACATGAGAAAAAAAGCAATGGTTACCATACAACCAATCATTAAGACGGGAAAAATAGGATTTTGAAACTTTGAAAAATACTTCTGAAACAATATATTGGAACTTGCTGAAAAAAAATTCCCAATAATAAAAATAATCGAAACCAAAATAGCAGGTTGAAATGGCAAAAAATCAGAAAATGCGATAGAAACAGTTCGATTATTAACCAAAATAGCAAAAGCTGAAACTGCACTTAAAAAAATAAGAGTAAAGCGATAAGGATTTTTGACTTCTTTACGGCTGGCGCACATAACTTTGAAAATACTCGGATGAGCGTTGATATGAAAATTATCTAATCCCTTCGTCAGTTTTGAAAACATAAAGATAGCAAAAATTAATGAGAGGACTTGAAAAATCACAGGCAATGCAGGATTCACATAATAAAGTATTCCCCCTAAAAAAATAAGTACCGTTGTTACACTATAGGTAACAGCAGCCACTTCGGACTTAACGGAAAACAGTGTGCGATGCTTTGGGACGATAGAAAAGAGTAAACTATCTTCCGCACCGGAGAAACAAGCGGCTGCTAATGTAATACACAACAAATAAGTGGCGTAAGCAAAATAGGCATAATTCATAAAAAGAGCTAAAAAACCGCAAAGAAAGAAAAACAGCCCAGTATAAATAACGCGCTTACTTCCATAAACATCTGCTAATAAACCCAAGGGGACTTCTAAGATCAAAGGAAGCAATAAAAAATAACTACCGATTAAAACAATATCCGCTTGCGACAAATGCAATTTTTCCGACAAAAAAAGGGGTAAAACAGCAACCACGAGAGCAGTAGACTTGCTAATACTATAAATCTTAAATTGCTTAACCTTATCCATAAAATACTTGTCCCACGACATCCGCTACATGCGCCAGATTCTTTCAAAGATTTTAAAACGCTTTGAGCAGACCAATCTATTGCCTCATAATTTTGTAGATTCCCAAAAGCTTCTGAATAAAAGCAATTTTTTAAATCTCCATTATAGTCCAATACTAGGGATGAAAATGGAAATAAACACATTAACGGCGACGAAACGTACGTAGAATTTTCGCCTAAGTAATCATGAATACAATTTACAAAATTTTGTGACGTCCATGAGATTTTTCTTTCTTGGAACTTTTTATCTCTATAAATCTGGAGGGGAGATTCTTTCCTTGATAATTCATCTCTCAAATGAAAAAGTAAGGCGTTTGGCGGAAGAGTTTTGTTTCTTAAAGTCTTAGATTGATCCCCTTAGATTGATCGTTTGTATTATTTTTTCTAGAAAAACTAAATGACGACGTATCGAGCGGGCTGAATCCGATATAATCGACATCTTTGCTTATACAAAAATCGATAAAATGAATAATATTTTCTAGAATCTCTTTGGTAACTGTTGCTCTTATTCCTATACTTTGCAGAGGTTGAAGATTCTTAACTGTTTCAATGTTTTTCCACACGCGATCAAATTTATTCGCCCCCCGTATATCATAATATCCTTGGACACTCGTCGAATCCATAGAAATAACAATTTCTTTTATGTCATACTGTAAAATCCATAAATTTTTATGCAATAAGATGCCATGGGTATTTAATTCAACAGGCAGACCTAGTTCATTCAACGTTAATAAAATATCTTTAAGTTTCGGATGCATTAAAGGTTCTCCCCCAGAAAGCATCACTGAGGCAGCTCCTTTTTCTTTCAACATTCTAAATAAGGGCATTAAACTTTCTGGAGTATGCCAATTTTTTTCCTTAATCTTCCAGCAATCGCACATGATACAAGGGCTATTGCAATTCTGGATAATATGTATGATAGGTGTTACAGGTACCCATAATTTTTTAAGATCAAAAATCGAATCTGATGCACTAATCAAGTTTTCCTTCTTTAAAAGAAAACCATTCTTTTCTAGTTCTCTTAACAAAATTGAAAAATCTGATGCTAAAATCTCTGTCTCTACATTAAGCTTTGCTGCAACAGTTTCAATTTTCTGATTCTGTAAAAAAACTGAATCAATTAAAATTATAGCTGAATCATTAAGCACAATAGTCTGAAAATCATTTAATCTAGTTATGCTATTCTCGTCGAGATTAATACGAAACATCTCCCCCCCTAAACTGTTTCTTAATAATACAATAGATAAGGGCGCAGCAGCACCCTTATCCTGCTTTTTTATTTTTTTCTATCTCGCACCAATGGTTTATAACAAGTTAAAGTTGCACTATTTACAGTGCCAATCACCTGCGGCTTTTGATATGACACAATATCCTCCTCATATTGTTATGAGGTCCCTTAATGTATATTCAAGAAAATTAGTGTTTTGTAAAAAGTCTGAGAATTTACAATTTTATAACCGTAACCTACAACTTTATAATTGTAAAGCCAATTTAACTGTATTACGCAAGATTCAGTTTGAAAAACAAATTGGCCTATACCGGTATAAATCGAAAAACTCTTGTGCTCAGCTCATTTCCATTTTAATGATTAAGTTCATTCAAAAAGTATTATTCTTGATTTCAATGGCTATTTCACTTCAATCGCAATAAGAAATATGCAACGCTCTACTTTATCAAGTAATTTTAAAAAGGTTTTTTGGGGCTGAAAATAAAGAATAGTTGTTGCGTTAATCAGCTTCTCAGAAGAAAAATTTTTCAATTATTTTTCTGTTTTAATTGTAATTTTATGAAATACTCCTTGCGGTAAAATTACCTTTAAAAGAGGTTCTACTCGACACCAAAATACAAACTTTTATTTCTTATTAAAGATACAATCATATTGATTTATAATGATAATCTCGTGTTATTCATATTGAATGAGAATCCCGAATAACGTAAGATTCTCTCATTTCAAATCTGTTTATCTTGAAGCAAGAAAAACCACTTGGCAGCACATAACAAGCGGGATGAGTGTGTGGATCAAATTTATTAAAGACAAGAACTAAAAATGGCCCTTATAACCGTCTGAATACAAGATCTGTCCGCAACATTTTAGGGCTGGAAAATGGTGTGATGATGCCGACTTGCTTCTTCATAAGCGTAAAGATGGAGGTGCTCAATGGATTTTACGGTATACACTTAATAAGATTCATGAAAAGGTGTGTTCTTATACAGTTTTATGCGACGCAAGCGCATCCGGCTTGTAAACATGGTTTTGACTGATTGGCAATCAACAGATTTTAAAACAAGAGCCCCCTCTCATCTTCAAGGTTGTTCATTCAACAGACAAAATAATGAATACCCTTGATAAATCCCAATGTTTTACAAATCCCAGGATTTTATAAATCAATATGGCGCACTCTGACAGGATAAAATGGAAGTCTTTATCAAAGTGGTGCGGGTGGTCGGACTCGAACCGACACTCCTTTCGGAACCAGATTTTGAGTCTGGCGCGTCTACCAGTTCCACCACACCCGCACTTGTATTATAAAAGACAGACTTGTCGCTTATTCTTTTGCACTATATGAAGAAGCATAGATTCGTCAACAGCAGACTTCTGATTTTTTAAGAATTTCTCTCATTTTCTTCTCTGTTTGATGGAATATTTTCTTTATCGAATTGATAGCAAACTCATTTGTAAAGTTTTTACCACTTAAATTTATAAAAAACCTCATGATATTAAACAAATTAAAGCTTTGGACGATTTCTTTAGCAAATCGGCGTACAGCACCACACTGGCTTGGTTTCATTGCCTTTATTGAAAGTTCTTTTTTTCCCATTCCCGTAGATATTTTATATATCCCACTACTGCTTATCCGGCACAATCGGGTTTATCGCTATGCTTTCATTGCAACGATTTGTTCTGTTTTAGGCGGCATTGCCGGTTGGTTTATCGGACATTTTGCTTATGACACTCTTGCCAAACCCATTTTAGAATTTTACGGCAAAGTTGAAAGTTTTGAAGCTCTAAAAAACAATGCCACCCTACAATTTCTAATCATTTTACTGATAACATCAGGTTTTTTTCATCTTCCCCCTATCAAAATTGTCACAATTTTGGCAGGTGTGATGAGTGTCCGTCTTGAACTTTTCATTCTCATTTGTATTTTTTCCCGAGGTGCTCGTTTTTATCTTCTCGCGTGGTTGATTAAACATTTTGGACAAAAAGCAATGAATTTTCTAAGACAACATTTCAAATGGATTATCCTCGTAGGGTGTGTTAGTCTCCTTTTGATTTATGGGATTTTTATAGCTTTTTTAAATAAGCAGCTTTTATAAGGAACAGACCCAATGACATGTGTTTTTTCTTCCCATTCCTTTTTAAACAAACACCTTCATCTTGAACCCAGCAGAAAAGAACAAAGTTTATGGGCTTTTTTTCTTACCTTTTGCTTATCCGCCACTGTAGGTCTCGCCCTTTGTTTTGAACATCTTGGTGGGTATCTTCCTTGCGATTTATGTCTTATTGAGCGTTTTCCCTATTACGGTGCCATCCCCTTTTTGCTCTTAGCAGGTTTTGGAGCATGGTTTTTTCGCATGTCTTCGTGGATACAACTTTTATTTTTATGTGTTTTTGTGTTAATGAGCATCAGCCTTGTTTTAGCCATTTATCATGCCGGTGTTGAATATGGCTTTTGGGAAGCTCCTCTCAGTTGTGGTTTAAACGCAGTGCGAAAAACCTCAGATATTAACCAACTGCTTAATCAATTAAACAATATTCACCCTCCTTCTTGTTCACAAGCCCCCACGCGTTTTCTTTTTCTTTCATTTGCCGGTTGGAATGTGGTTGCAAGCCTCCTTTTCACCCTTATGAGCCTCTATATTACTTCGAAAGGCATTCTCTCAAGCCACAAGACATAAACAAATCCCCCCATGCGGAACAGCATACTTTCTCTTAAAAAAAAACCGTATAGCGCATGGGGCTCCACAGCAAAATCCCCCCAAGCCTAAAGCGTCGAGAGCACAAAAATTGCCCCTATAACGCGCATCCACAAACATCATCTTCTCATCATCAAACTTCTCCTTGAACATTAAAACAGATGAAACACACCTTTTGTTGTAAAATCTTCCTCTGTTTTCTTTTCATGGCTTTTGCAGATTTAATATTTTTATCAATATTCTGTTCTCCAAAGGAGAGAGAAAAACAACGAATATCTATATTTTATTATTTTGCTTCTCTGTACTTATCAGCAATATTTTGATAGAAGCAGGCCACAGAAAAGCGATCAGAGAATGTCAGTGAGGGGACCAATAAAAATTGAATGGTCAACCATGTCTGAGGATAAAAACACAACGCCTCCCACACCCCCTCCCCCGCTCACTCCTGTAGAAATCTGTCACCTTGAAGCACCGCATAGTGTGATGGAACATGATCATGCCGCATGGCGAGAACATGAGAAATTAGGAGATATCAATGCGCCTTACACAAAGCCCCCTCATATAAAACCACGGCTCAAATCAGCACCGCGCATTCGACAAGTTTTTTGGTGCGATTTTCCTCATGATTCGATTCTCCCTGAATTTTGGAAAAAACGTCCTGTTTTAGTACTTTCTAAGAATGCAAAACTCTATGGCAATGTTACGGTTTTGCCCTTTTCGACAAAATCACAACCGAATAATCCTGCGGCTTATGCCCTACAATCTCCGATAGAACATAAAAAAGCATGGATTATCTGCAATTATGTAACAACCGTCTCAGTAAGCCGTCTTAGTTGCTCACATAGTGGCGCCCCAAGGTTATCGGAGGAAGAATTTCATAAAGTTATTTCTCTTATGCTTAAATATTTACCTCGTTTGAACCCTTGACTTTTAAAAAAAATAAGCGTATATAGAAAAGCATACACGGCATCAGTAATGGTGGCCGCTTCCCCGAAAGGGGAGATAGGAACGGAGGAGTGGGAAACCACTCCTTTCGTCGTTAAAGCACTTCTTTTTAAGTGATCCAGCAAGAATATAACCAACGTCACGCAAAAGCAACGATTACAAGCTAAAAGTAAAGAGTCTTTCGATAGCAAGGATTATAATTCTCTCTTTAGAAAACTGTTTCACAATAAACAGCCCGCAGGATGCATTCTCCTTACACGGTTACCTATTTCCTTTAAACAAGCCATTTTAATGGTCAACTTTATTTCCAAGAAACACCCCCTATAGCGGAATATATTCTCCTTTGCCCTATCCCCTTGAAAGCCCTTGATATTCTTCAAGTGTCATTCTTTAACATTGACCACCATAAAACAAAAGCTTGTTCATCACTTCCATTGGTTAGAAATAAATGGACAAAAGAGACACTGAAATATCGATCATCACCTGCGCGAGCGACAGATTCTTCCAGAGTGACCATGCCCTACAGTCGTTTTTCTTTTCGCATTTTCATCATAATAAATCATAAGATATCCTTTTCGTATTATACCATAGAGAGGGTTTTACTATGGCACCAATTTTTCAAGAGAAATCCTTCACAAAGCGATAGAGAGTAAGATTTCTTTAGGGAGAGCGCGCAGGACGCCGTGTTTTGACCTTTTCCATCACAATGATAAATTCAAACTTTAACCAACGCGACAATACGCTCCCTCTAAATGATTTGCGCACCACCTCATCCGCCACAGGCTGCTCCAATATCGATCCATTCATCGGTATATTTCCTTGAGAATTTTTTGCACTTTCAGTCCCCGTAAAAAAAGAAAAAATTTTTTTTAGCATTGTCACCTCCATAGCATTTTCGACTTAATTTCAGTTGATTCGAATTGAACAATGCCAAAAAAAATCCAATAAAAATAGAGGGTTAGGTTATGAAAACGAGAGGGGAGGTTTTACTGCCCAACAATATCTATTTTCCCTCTCTGAACAGTCATTAAAATACGATAAAATATTTTTCTTATGTAAAAACAATAAGTTATAATCTAGGGGAGAATAGCTTAAACCTCCCCCCTAAATAGAAAGGCACCCTCAAAATTATTAAAAAAACGACGTAATTTTAGTGCTCTTTTTGTCTTTTTTTTCTGATAAAATTAGTTGGCAGGTGTCTTAGGAAGAGCCCCTCCGGTAGGTTTCCAATTAGCAACAGCCACTCATTCCTCAATGAGCTTCTCTCTTGGTCGATTATCATCATCGACCAACTTATACTGAATGGCATGTTCACGAATCCACTTGATAAGCGTTTTTTTAACATTTTTACTTGGTGCAGCCTCACTTACCGCTTCCCATGCTGCCACAATAGCCGCAAGCTTTGGAGCATAGTGTGGATGATTTTTATCTTGAAACGCATATTTTTGATCCTTAAGGTCGCCAGAATCATCCTCAGGAAAGAAAAAGTGCAGGATAAAAATCGCGCAAGAAAAGCCAGAAAAAATAGAGGGATAAGTTATGAAAACCATAGGGGAGGTTTCAGTCTTATGTAAGCCTTTTCCAGCCTAACTTATCCTTTTTTTTAAAAATATAATGTAAAAACAATAAGTTGAAACCTAGAGGAGGTTATCTTAAACCTCCCCCCTGAATAGGAAGGCACCCTCAAAATTATTAAAAAAACGACGTAATTTTAGTGCTCTTTTTGTCTTTTTTTTCTGATAAAATTAATTGGCAGGTTCCTTAGGAGGAGCCCCTCCGGTAGGTTTCCAATTAGCAATGATTGAAATCTGCTCAATGGCATCGCTTTTTAATTTACCATTTTTTTTATTGCGTAAATCATATTGATCGGCATTCTGTTCCAGCCATTGTGCAAGCGTTCCTTTAACGGTTTTAATGGGGCCAGACTTGCTCACGGCTTCCCACGCCGCCACAGCTGCAGCAAGCTTTGGAGCATAGTGTGGATGATTTTTATCTTGAAACGCATATTTTTGATCTTTAATTTCATGAGAATCACCCTTAGGAAAGAAAAATGCAGGACGCTGACCACATGATGAAAGCCATTTTTTTAAATCTTTAACGGGAACATGTGAGGAATCTGCATCTATAAAATCCTGAAAGTTATAGTATGACCATTCTATCGTTAACCGATGGTCTTTTCCTGCTTGAACGATGGCATAATAAGCTGCTCGAAAATTAGCAGTATTTTCTAATGACAAAAGAACATTATCTTCGTAAATATCACCCTTTTCTGGTTCTATTTTGTTAACAAACCGACATTTTCCTGGATTTAATCCGGCTATTAAAAGTGCTGCCTGCGATATTGTTAGTTTTTTGGAAAGTCGCCATAATTCTAAACTGTCATCAATTTCCATATACTACGTCTCTTTATTACCTACAAAATTTAACCATTTTTTTAAACATCAAGAGTACTCGTCTTTTGATGTGTAAAGACTATGCACTTCTCACATTGTAACTCATCTCATACTTTAAATAAAAACACAGCGCCCCATTTGTGATCCACAAAGAAACGATTTTGATTGATTCAATATAAGAAGTTTTGAAGTGAGAGAATCCTACTGAATTTGGGGCTTTCATGCAAGATATAAGGCGCGTTGCAAAGCGATAAATGATCCTTCATAAAGCATTAATTTTCCTGAGTGATCAAACAAATATATCTCGCTCATTGATACATTCCAGCCTTTCAAACAAATTCCAATCACAGCACAAAAGATAATTTGTCACACGCGAACAAATCCACCTCAATGCTAATATCATAAGGGGACTGGCTTACATTTAAAACGCGATGTGGAATGTAAAACGATCCAATAAAAATACCGAGAATAAATGCTGCTAAAGACTGTCGCAAACATTGGGGACTAAGCAGGTGTCATGGCACCGGTTTATGAAGCATCAAGAGGAGAAGACTCAACGGAATTTATAGGGAATTTATAGTATTTCATGGGTGCCTTACTGCTTTATCCCCTTCAGCAACGCTCTTGCGAAAAGAGACTTAAGAATCCTTGAAACAAGGTCTCTTTTAAAGAATGATCTCAAATTCCAAGAGTCTTCATCTTTTGAACGATCAACTAAATGACGGGGCTGGCTTATTTCTTTCCATATATTCTCTGAGCATAAATCCATTAGCTCTCGTACAATAATTGGAATGCTCTATTGGAACACCCCTTTAGCAAAATAAAGCCTATTTTCTCTCAATTTTTTCACGGGGAGCCCCTCGCAACACCCCTTGAAAAATCTGCTTTATTGATTGGTCAGCTTTACTTTCATGGCGCCCGCACATTTTTTCTTTTTTTCTTACTGCAACCTTTTTGCTTTTTTTCAGTTTGTAACTTTTAGGTTGACTTTCAGTTTATTTTTCTTCATCTTTTAGAATTATTCTAAAGTGCAAAGGAACAGAGAATGTTGAAATCGTTTTTTTCATTTGTACAGCGTAAAGCTCTGTTCTTTCGTTCGGCACAAAGAATGCTCCTTCAAGCGCTCAGAGTAAAAGAGCAACAAGCGGCGCTCTATTTAAAATATGCAAAAGCGCTAGAGCCTTATTCCTCTAAAGAAGCAGCGGTTTTTGCCGCTATGGGGATTCAAGAGCTTGAAAATTATAAGCAACTTTTGTGTCTTTCTTGCCATAATCGTGCGCACACGGTGGATGGATTATGTGAACAAACTTCTTTTACAAAAAGCAAGGGGAGCCCACCCTCTCCTAAAAAAACAGCAGCAAATCACACCATAAAAAAGCCCTCGAAAGCGCAAAAACAAACGCTTTTGACATGGATTCAACCAGGTCTTGCCGGATTAATGGATGGCTCTGTCTCCACCCTTGCGCCCATTTTTGCTGCCGCTTTTGCCACGGGAGAAACACATCAAACATTTTTGATCGGGCTTTCAGCTTCCATTGGAGCGGGACTTTCAATGGGTTTCACAGAAGCCGCCCATGATGATGGCAAATTGTCAGGGCGTGGTTCGCCCTTGAAAAGAGGTCTTGCCAGCGGCATTATGACAACATTAGGGGGCTTAGGTCATACGCTTCCCTATTTGATCAATTCTTTTTATGTCGCAACAGTGATTGCCTGTATCATTGTTTTTTTCGAACTCGGCGCTATTGTTTGGATCCAGAACAAATACATGTCGACCCCTTTTTGGCGCGCCTCTTTACAAGTCATCATTGGGGGAGCTCTGGTTTTTGCCACAGGGATTCTTATCGGCAGTATTTAAAAACGCGCCCCCCTATCCTTTCGATCTCGAATATAATTGAGCTCTCTCATAGCGCGTCCCTTTTAACGGGCATCAAATCATTATTGGTAATCCCTTTATTAAAAAGATTCTTATGGTGCTTTGGGATGTGCATACTTTAGCGTATTCTGAAGTAACAAAAGATCATAACCAAGCTCTGGGGACAATCTGCATCAAAAAACCTTTATCGACTTGTTTTATGAATATCTTTTGTTAAAGTACCCTTTTTTCTAGACCTCATATTTTGGAAATGCCTTGATCATGCCGCATACTGAAACCAACGCACCACTCAACAACCAAGAAAATTGTGTCTCTTCAAAATCTTCACACTGCGTGACTTTATCCGTCGAGATTCTTGCACACGGACAAGGTTTAGAACTTCCTCATTACGCGACAGCGGGTTCTGCAGGGCTTGATCTACGCGCCGCCCTTGGAGAAGAAGAAACGCTCGTCCTTTCGCCAGGGCAGCGTGCTCTTATTCCAACGGGTCTTATTTTTCATTTATCCCTAGGGTATGAAGCGCAAATACGTCCACGCTCTGGTCTCGCTTTAAAACACGGCATCACCTGCCTCAATACCCCAGGGACAATTGATAGTGATTACCGTGGTGAAGTCAAAGTCCTTCTCATTAATTGTGGTCAGGAAGATTTTTCTATTGAACGAGGCATGCGCATTGCCCAAACCGTCATCGCCCCCGTCACAAAAGTCACTGTTTGCGCCATTGAACCAGCGCAAGAAGACAGCCAAAGTCATGCAGAGAGCCGTGGAACAGGAGGTTTTGGTTCCACAGGACATACTTAAAGCAGCTCAAAGCAACCCAAGGCTCATTTTAAAGTTTTTTTTTACTTCTTAATCCCTTGATTTTTTTGCGAGTCCCCTTGGAATTGGGAAATCTTTTACGTAGTGCGTCATCATAATACTGATATTGGAACAGCTTGAGGAATTGATTTGATGTATTCTTATTTAAGAACTCTTGATTTTTGAGGTTTCTGGAGCTTTTAAAGCAAAGCAGCGCCCATTGATGCCCAAGGCTTTCATCTTTGAATCAAAGGCACAAAGCCCTGCATCCTTTCTCCTCTCACGTCCCTTCTCAACATTCACGACCCCTTAACATTATCAATTCAGAAAAGTCGTTATCAATTCAGAAAATCTTGCATGTGAAACAATGAAACTTCCCTCTCGACGCGACAGCGCGTTCTGCTCGTCTTGATTGACATGCAGCCCTTAGAGAAACAAAAACCTTTGCACGGAAGATATGCCCTTATTTCAATCGTCTTTCCTTGATCACTTAAGGCTTTTAAAGCACGCATCCTCTTCCACGCATCTCATTTAAAAGCACAAGCCTCCACATACCCGCACATCTCTCACATGCTCCTACCCCTCAAGGACGATTGAGTGTGATGATCCGAAAGACACCCCTCTTGATTGGATTTAAGAAAAATTCCTTGTCTTGTAAAATAAGCAATTCAAATGCCATAAGAGTGGCGCATGATCAATTTTGCCATCATCACACCCCAAGGCTGTTGTCCGTTAGCAGAGCAAGATTGAGAGCGTTTTGTAATCCGAATAAGACTGATTTTATGCCCTTCAAGACATACATCTTTGGTTGCATCAATCGATGACACTGCCCCTCATCAATTTCACTTTATGCCTTTGATGAAGTTGCTTTGCTTCCTTCAACAAAGCTATTTTTTTATCAGACATTTTTTATCACGGAGCAGAAACTGTTCCAGAAATATGAGCGTTTTCCACAGTACTGGTTGTTACAGCCTCCACATGCCCGACCACGTTAGTCCCCGCTCTCTCAATAGCACCATCTGTCACAACAGATCCATTTGTTCCATCTGCTGTTTTATGATAGCCTTTATCTTTTGCGGCAAGGTTGGGAGAATTTTGCAATCCAACAAGACCGATTTTCCCATATCCAGCCATGCGTATTTGGTTTAATAAATCGATGACAATGCCATAATCAATTTCACTATCGGCTTTGATTAAGATTTTTGTTTCTAAATTTTGCTTGGTTTCCCTCAACAAAGTTTCCCTCAAGGCAGCTTGTTCTATAAGATGATCGCCAATGTAAAGAGAATGATCTTTTTGCAAAGTAACATAAAGGGGCTCATCAGGTTGAACCACTGAAGGCGCTTGAGTGATCGAAGGAAGCTGAACAGGAATGACAGATGTTGCCAAGGGAGCAGCAACCATAAAAACAATCAGCAACACCAACACAACATCAATAAAAGGGGTCACATTAATTTCACTGTGCAACCCACTCTCATCGAGATCAAAATCATCATTAAAGCTTGCTTTCATTTTTTATGACTTTTCTGTTGTTTTTGTCGATCAAGTTCACGACTCAAAAGCCTTTCAAGAGCAGCCGCGATATCACCTAAATCACTGCGATAGCCATTCAAAGCACGCATAAGGCTATTATACATCACCACGGCGGGGATCGCTACAAAAAGCCCAATCGCTGTTGCAAATAAGGCTTCAGCAATTCCAGGAGCAACCACATCAAGCCGCGTTGTTTGCGATTGCGCAATTCCAATAAAAGAATTCATAATTCCCCAAACTGTTGCAAAAAGCCCCACAAAGGGCGCAATGGCGCCAATGGTTGCAAGAACAGCGCTTCCACAGGCAACACGCCGTGTCGCCGCCAGCAAGCAGCGCGACAAAAGCGAATGAACCCTTTCCTTTAAACCCTCATGAACATCTCGGACATAACCATCACGAGAAACATTTCCATATTGATCGTTTTCCTCATAAAAGAGAATATCTTCAAGCGTTTGTGCACTTTTCTTTGGATTTGTTCTCTCAGCAGAGCTTTCATTTGTTCCTTCAGGAGCAACAAAATGAACCTCTTGTGTCGAAAGATAGACTTCTTTAAGCACTTCTTTGAGAAAAAACACCCCTGCCCCTTTGCTTTCTTTTAAGCTCGCCGCCAAACGCGTGAGAGTCTGAGCGTTTAGAACCAATCGGAGTTCATGACGCACGCGTCGTTTTGCCACAGTGATCTCAATAATTTTCACAAAAGCAATTGTCCAAGATATCAAAGAAGCAAGCAACAAAAGAACGATAACAGCTTTCACCACCCAATCAGCAGCCATAAACATAGAAAAAGGCGAAAAATCATGCCCCGCCAATACAGCAGAACTACTCTCTAAAGGGACTGTTTCAGATTCCATTTCTGTCTCACAACTCTCGTGGTCTTAATCTTCTTTATACGCTGAATCGTTAACCCGCAGAGCCCCCCTATTCCACACCGCCACTTCAACGTCACTTCCGCATTCCTCTTAAGAAAGAAAACTTGATAAATCAAGTATAGTTTTATTCCCTACATTCTCTTTGACCCTAGCAAAATCACTCAAGAAATTTTTTTATACCCCTTCACAAGTTTATCTTACTTAAATCGCTTTACTGTGTAAATTTGTCAAAATGATAGACTTATCAGAAATCTCCCGTATAATATCTCAATTGATAAAAATAACGCATCATCTTTCTACTTACAACATATTGATTTATAAGAATAATTTATCATGATTGTTGCTAAACAAGCCTTTCAGACGCAAGCTTTTCTCATTTCAACCGCTCTTGAATAAAGAGAACAAAACATCTGCCTGCAAGAGATAATTTATACGAGATAAACAATACAGATTTTTCTCTTAAAAAAAAGATCTTTAACCTTTTAAAAGAAACAGCAAGCCCAAAAACGAGAGAATGGTGCTGAATAGCTTGCAATGCCTAAAACAATTTTAAATTGCAGAAAAAGACAAGGAACTAAAAAACACTTTTAGCGTTATTTCGGCAGTAAAAATTTTCACTCTAATGCAAATGATTACGATGAACACAGCAAACACCACTATACAAGAGAGGGACAAAACATCATGAACAAGAACAAAACAACACAAAACAATAAAACTGCCGCAGAAAAAGATCTACAAAACGATCTCCAGGGACAATTAGAAACGTTACGTCATGAAATTTCAGGGATGACCTCCACACTGACAGATCTTGGTGCTAAAAAATTCAATGCGGCCAAAGACAAAGCGGAAAAACTATATCACTCAGCAAAAGAAAGTAGTGAAGACCTCATGTCTCAAGCAAAAGACAAAATCAGTGATCTTGAACAAACCATGAATCAATGTGTTCGTAAAAATCCTGGCAAAAGCGTTTTGTTTGCAGCAGGCGTTGGTTTTATTCTTTCTCAGTTACTGCGTCGTTAAGCAATGCATAAGTTTATCGCTCCTCTTTTAAACCATCTTGTCGGTGGAGGACTAAAAAGCACTGTCAAGCAAGTGCGCCTTCAAGCAATTTGCTGTGGGTTTATTGGCATTTCATTATTCATGGCGTTGCTTTTTTTATGTATGATTGGTTTTCTTGGGTTATGTACCGTTATGAAGCCTCTTTTTGCCGCCAGTATCATGTTTTTAATTTGGCTTTTTCTTGCCGGATTAGCACTCATGATCAACAGGATTCTGAAGGTTTATCAACGCTATGACCAACAAAAAAAGACCGAAGAACAACGCCACAAACTGATGACAGATGCGACTGTTTCCAGCCTTGCTGTTCTCAGTCAACATCTCCCTTTTGCCAAATTGGGTGTGCCCATTCTCGGACTAGCAACGTATTTTCTGTGGAAAAAAGATAAAAAAGACCGCCTTTTAGATGAAAATATGTAAGACTGTGATCCTATCCCCCCCCCCGGTGCTTTCTTTTACAATAAAGAAAGCACCTTTTTATTTCGTGTTTTTTTTAGCTTCTTCAAACGGTTTTAAGAAGAAATTCCTTTCAGAATGCACACGCCATTTTTCACGAACATAGCAAATACTAGGCAATACTTCAGATAGAAGATCTGGTTTGATTTGAAGCAATGCAGTGTTTTTTGAAGATAAAGGGTTTTTAGTTTTGCTTTTGTCTATTTTTTCATAAGCCTTTTTTCCATGACGAGAGTTATCCATCAAGATCTATGTTGCCTGTGATCAACTTTAAAGCTGTTAAGGCTTGTTGTGGCATATTGTCTTTATTGTAAACAGCACTGAAGAGGACGCTTGATCAATTATGGTCAATATCAATTATGATCGATGGGATTATAGCTTCCGTGTTCTCTTCGCCAATCTTCTGGTTGTTGAAATTGGCTTGACCACAAGCCATTTTTTTCTTTTTGAGCGGTCGATTGTAAGTTTTTATAGTCTGCGGGGGATGGGAAGTTATGTTGATCTTTTGTCAAAACCATCAATCCTTCTGCAAGGCCTAAGCGTGCAAGATCCACTCCATCCACAAAACATTGAGCATAATGAATTTGTTTAATGACACGGGTTTGCCGACAAGTCACATTTTTATCGATTGTTTTTGAGACCAGCCACGCCGTGACAAAAGCCCCACAGGGCCACTTAACACCATTGCGTGAGGCGAATTGCCGCACTTCGCAGGTTTCCACACCATAGAGGCGGATATTGCGCACGATTCTTTTTCTCCATCCATCATCTGTTGGTGTGATCATTTTAAAGGTCACACCACTTGTGACCTCTATAGCACCGGAATAGACGGGAACATTTTCTTCATAAAATTGTGAAGCCAATGGCTGTTGGAGCAAAGCACCATTTTGTTGGTTTATATTTTGTTGGTTCGCATCATCTTTCAATTGTGACTCTGGATTTTGAACTGTTTTCTCTCTTAGCTTTTCTGGTCCTTTTAAAGAAAAAGTTTGAACAATCTGTTCATTATTTTCACTCAAATAAAAGTATCCCAAAACAATAAGACAAATTAAGACAATATATTTAGAAACGGATCGAAACTGTTTAAAAATTATCATTTTGAATATTACTGTATTTTACTGTTAATTAAGCGAAAAAAAATTAAATATTGTTAATTTATCAATAGAAAAAAATATTTTTTTCATTTATAGGATGTTTGATTAATATTAAATATTAATTTTATGATTAACTTAAACATAAAGCGGGGAAATTTTCATGAAAAACATGAATAATTCGTTCAATTGTGAACGCACCTTAAAAAACTATACTTTATCCAATACTCAAAAGAAATGGCTAACCACAGCATTGATGCTTTTTATTGCTTTCCTTGCGCTCAGTGATCCAGCATTTGCAGAAGGCTTCGGAAAAGTTGAAACTGCACTTCAAAAAATAGTTGACACTTTAAACGGACCTATTGCCATATCGATAGCAACGATTGCGGTTGCGGGTATTGGGCTTGCATGGATTGCTGGTTATGTTGAAATGCGTAAGGCATTTTTTGTTTGTGTTGGCATTGGCATAATCTTTGGTGCATCGCAAATCGTATCAATGCTTAAAGCTTAATTAACGTGCTCTAGCATTTTCAAAAATCATGAAAGAGCACGAGAAACTAACGGAGGATACGTTATTTCTTGCTTGCACGCGCCCTGCAATGATTGCGGGCGTGACGGTGGAAGCTATGGGATTAAATGCGATAGGATCGATGATATTGTTTATTATGGCAGGCAATATTTTTCTTTTAACCATTGGTATTGCCATCCATTTCATATTCAAGGAAATCCTAAAACATGACCATAACAAATTTCGTATTCTTCTAACATGGCAAAAGACAACTATTTTTGCCAGAAATTCTAGTCTATGGGGTGGAGGAAGTATTTCTCCATTACGATTAATTCGTAATTATGAGGAATTAAAATGAAAACAGCAGAGCGCAAGCGTGAAAAGCAGCCAGAAGCGATCATCCCTTACGTGCGCCATGTAAACAAGCATGTCATTGCACTGGATTCACGCGCGCTCATGATGGTTGTTAAACTTGAAGGCATTAACTTTGAGACAGCGGATATTATTGATCTGAACGTGCTTCACGAACAGCTCAACAATCTGTTTAAGAACATTGCCGATGAACGGATTGCACTTTATAGCCATATCATCCGAAAGCGAGAGACGGTTTATCCGGATGGCACTTTTAGATCGGCATTTGCCAAGCAATTAGATGATAAATATCGTGAACGGATGGTTTCTCAGGATCTTTATCGCAATGAACTTTATCTTTCAATTTTGTGGAATCCACACGTTGATAAGACGGATAAATTAGCAGAATTTTTCAAACGGTTAGGCAAAGCCAAGCAAGAAAAAACGGAAGTTGATGAAGAATCGATTCGCAAGCTTGAAGATATTACGACAGATGTCATTCAAAATTTAGAGCGTTATGGCGCAAGAAGATTAAGTCTGTATGAGTATGAAGGCACTATTTATTCGCAGCAAAGTGAGTTTATTCACCAACTGGTAGGCGGTCGTCGTGAACGTATCCCGTTGACATGGGGGACGATAGCGTCGACTGTTTATTCAGACCGTCTGATTTTTGGCAAAGAGGTCATAGAAATACGCACCGAAGCGGGCCAGCGTTTTGCTGGCATGTTTGGTTGGAAAGAGTATCCAGCCAAAACCAGAGTAGGCATGGCGGATGGTCTTTTAACGCTTCCCTTTGAGTTTATTTTTACGCAATCTTTTATTTTCAAGAGCAAAAATGCTGCCAAGCAGATTATGGGTCGCAAACAAAACCAGATGGTCAATGCCGGAGATCGTGCGGGCTCACAAATCATGGAGCTGGATGATGCGCTTGATGATCTTGAATCGAATCGTTTTGTTTTAGGGGAGCATCATTTATCGTTAGCGGTTTTTGCCGATGAGCCACAAGAGTTAGCGGATAATCTTGCCAAAGCGCGTTCTCGTCTGACAGATGGTGGTGCTGTTATTGCGCGGGAGGATTTAGGGTTAGCGGCGGCATGGTGGGCACAATTGCCTGGCAATTATGCCTATCGCACCCGCTCTGGCGCGATAACCAGCCGCAATTATGCAGCGCTTTCACCTTTTCATTCTTTTCCGGTTGGCAAAATAGATGGCAATGTGTGGGGACCAGCGGTAGCCTTGATGAAGACTTCAGCTGGTTCGCCGTTTTATTTTAACTTTCACTTTGGTGATTTAGGCAATACCTTTGTCTGTGGTCCGTCTGGTTCTGGTAAAACGGTTATTGTTAATTTTTTACTCGCACAGCTTCAAAAGCATGATCCCAATATGGTGTTTTTTGATAAGGATCGTGGAGCAGAGCTTTTTGTCAGAGCGGGTGGCGGCACGTATATGCCTTTGAAAAACGGCAAGCCGACGGGGATAGCGCCCTTGAAAGGTTTAGATTATAGCAATCCAGCTGATAGGGTCTTTTTACGTCAATGGATTACCAAGCTTGTTTCTGCTGAGGGTCAAAAGATTAGTGAATCGGAAAGGCAAGATATTGCTTCTGCGGTTGACCAACTTGCCTTGCTCCCTCAAGAGCAACGGACCATATCGGCTTTACAAATGTTTTTTGACACCACGCATCGGGAGGGGATAGCGGGGCGTTTAGAGCGATGGTGTAAAGGCAATGCCTTGGGGTGGGTATTTGACAATCCTGATGATGACATAGGGATTGATGCCAAATTTATTGGTTATGATATGACCGATTTTTTGGACAATGACGAAATTCGTCCACCATTAATGATGTATCTCTTTCATAGGATTCTGTCTCTGATTGACGGGCGTCGTATTATCATTGTCATTGATGAGTTTTGGAAAGCGCTAGAGGATGATTCCTTTAAAGCCTTTGCGCAAGATAGGCTGAAGACCATTCGCAAGCAAAATGGTTTGATGTTGTTTGCCACGCAATCTCCCAAAGATGCGATTAATTCGACGATAGCTCACACCATTATAGAGCAATGTCCCACCCAGGTTTATTTTCCCAATCAAAAGGGCAATCATTCGGATTATGTAGAGGGTTTTAAATTATCAGACCGAGAGTTTAACCTGATACAAACAGAATTAAGCCGGGAGTCACGGCGTTTTCTCATCAAGCAGGGACAAAGTTCTGTTGTAGCAGAACTGAATTTACGGGGTTTTGATGATGAAATTGCCATTTTAAGCGGCACCACGAAAAACATTGAACTTCTCGAAACTATTATGGAAGAAGTTGGGACATCTCCAGATAAATGGCTTCCTATTTTCCAAGAAAGGTCAAAACAATGAAAAAACTTTTATTGGCAACCGCGCTTTGCGCCATTTCTTTTAGCCCTCAAGCAAATGCATTTGGAGGTGGTCCCTTTGATTATAAAATACTGCTGGAAAACATGGCGCAAGTTAAAAAATTAGAAAGTCAACTTAATCAAATGAAACAACTCTATAGCTCCTTAAATGCCAAGCCTGACATTTCGGCATTGAAAGAAATGTTTAACAAGCAAGGGAGCAATGGCGCTCTGCCTTCTGACTTTAACCACTTTCAACAATCGATGGGCAGTGGCGGCGGCGGTGGGAGCAGCAGCAAAAACGCGCAAAAATGGCAAGAAGAGCTTAAATACAAAGAGCCCGCGGGGGGTGCAGGATCAAAAGAAGCGGTGGATGCGTTTTACGCAGAGGAAGTAAAAAGAGCTGAACAGCGCACAGTCGGACAAGCGGCAAAAGGCCAAGATGTCTACGAAGAAGCCAGTGAAACGCAAAAAGAGATTAACAAGCTTCTCGATAAACTTGGAAACACTGAAAAGGCTGGTGAAATTCAAAGCATTCAAGCAAAACTAGAAGCAATACAAGCAAGACTGCAAACACAAGTCCTTCAAATGCAAGCCGCCGCGATGATTCAACAAGCAGAAGAAAAAGCAGCAGAAAAACGTGCCTATGAAGAATTTGCAGCGCGATACGCAGATTATGCAAAAAAACTGCGTGGTCAATAAAGGGTAAAAAAGAGGGGCTTGAACATGAACAAGATCATCATAACAACATTGCTACTTTGCACAGGGCTTATCGCTGCTGGATGTGAAAAAACCTATAGCGTAGAAGAATTAAAAAAAGACAAAAAACTGATGGAAGAAGTGCTCGTGAAATGTTTGACATCAGGGGATCTTAAATCGAAAAATTGTAAAAACGCAGAGCAAGCTGAATTTGAAACCCGTAAGAAATGGGGAGGTTTTGGCTCTACAAATGATGAGCAGCAAAAATCTGAAAAACAAGGGGACAGCCATTAATCATGAATAAAATCATCATACCAGCATTACTGCTTTGCACAGGGCTTATGGCTGCTGGCTGTGAAAAAACCTATAGCGTCGCAGAATTTAAAAAAGATAAAAAATTACGCCTAGAGTGGGATGCTAGATGTGGATTTGCAGGAACTTCAAAAAATTGTGAAAACATGAGGTTAGCATTTTTAGAACTTGATAAGGAACGTCAGGCACAAGCTGAAGAAAGAGCGCGTCAAGCGGAAGAGAACAATCGCAAAAGAGATGAAGAAGATATGGCTAAAATGAGAGCCAGAATTAAAAAAATGAGAGAAGAGAATCAAAAATTCCTTGCTGAAGAAAAAGCAAAAGAGCGTGCTGAAGAAGAACAAAGAGCAAAAGAGCGCGCGGCAGAACAACAACAGGACAATCACTAATCATGAATAAAGTTCTCATAACAACATTGCTACTTGGCACAGGACTCATCGCTGCTGGCTGTGAAAAAACCTATAGCGTCGCTGAATTTAAAAAAGATAAAAATTTACGCCTAGAGTGGGATGCTAGATGTGGATTTGCAGGAACTTCAAAAAATTGTGAAAACATGCGGTTAGCATTTTTAGAACTTGATAAGGAACGTCAAGCACA
>NZ_KI912395.1:14792-33389 GCF_000518165.1 Bartonella elizabethae F9251 = ATCC 49927 | reverse complement strand
AATTTAAAAATTATGCTCAAACCTTGTAAAACTGAAAGGAAAAAGGGGAAATATTGATGAATAAAGTTCTCATAACAACATTGCTACTTGGCACTGGAATTATCGCTGCTGGTTGTGAAAAAACCTACAGCGTCGCTGAGTTTAAAAAAGATAAAAATTTACGCTTCGAGTGGGATGCTAGATGTGGATTTGCAGGAACTTCAAAAAATTGTGAAAACATGCGGTTAGCATTTTTAGAACTTGATAAGGAACGTCAAGCACAAGCAGCAGAAAGAGAGCGTCAAGCGGAAGAGAACAATCGCAAAAGAGATGAAGAAGATATGGCTAAAATGAGAGCCAGACTTAAAAAAATGGAAGCTGATACTAAAAAAATATTAGCTGAACAAGAAGCAAAAGAGCGTGCTGAGGAAGAACAAGAAGCAAGAGAACGTGCTAAAAGAGAAGCTAAGCGAAAACAAGATAATAATTAAATTATAAAAATAAGAAATAAAGAGCGGAGCATTTAAATGGCAGTAGAAAGCAATGGCATATTCACTAAAATAGACAATATGTTGATGGAACCCCTCACAGAGGCAACAGACAATACCTCTGCACATAGCTATTGCGCTTTAGCTGCTCAACTTAAAGAACCTCACAGACTGTACAATAGATTTATGGCAACATTATGTCACTGCCCTAGATTTATCATCACTGGTTATAAAAAACCGATAACCTAGCATAATTTAAAAATTGTGCTCAAACCTTGTAAAACTGAAAGGAAAAAGGGGAAATATTGATGAATAAAGTTCTCATAACAACATTGCTACTTAGCACTGGAATTATCGCTGCTGGCTGTGAAAAAACCTATAGCGTCGCAGAATTTAAAAAAAATCCAAAGTTGATGGAAGAATGGGGAGCAAAATGTGGATTCTCAGGGACTTCAAAAAATTGTGAAAACCTAAGATTAGCAGCTTTAGAACTTCAGAAAGAATATGAAGCAAAAGCTGAAGAGAGAATTAAAAGACATAACGAAAATATGCGCAAAGCGGCGGAAGAATTTAAAGCCGAAATGGAAGCTGACCTTCAAAAAAGAAGAGCCGAACGAGAAGCGAGAGAGCGAGCTGAACGAGAAGCAGAAGAGCGCGCTAAAAGAGAAGCGGAGCGGAAACAGGATAAATAATTGACAGCAGAATTAATCATATTTGCAAACATTAAATAAAATGGACGTGCAATGGCATTCGACAAAATAGCTTACTTTACCACAATAGAAGATTCATTAATCAAACCCATCATGCAAATCATGAATGAAACCATTAAAAACCTTTCATCGTCTTTAAATGGTCCGCTTAAACTATCTTGTACCATTTACATTATATTTATAGGGTACAATATCATCTCTGGGCGCTCTTCCATGCCACTGTGGGAATTTATAGTGACAACTTTCAAACTCGGCATCGTTGTTGCACTTGCCACAAACGCTGCTCTTTATAATGAGTGGGTCGGGGATTTATTTTTCAATAGCCTGCCGAATGCCATTGCACAGGCCACACAAGGGACAATACACTCAGATAAAAATGTATGGGATGATATGTTAAATCAAGCTGTTGCACATGTTTTTGATGAAGCAAAAAAAGCTTCATGGCTTGCACTGGGGGCGTATCTTGTTGCTTGGATTGTTGGTTTTGCCTGTTACGTGATTGCTGCTATTTTTTGCCTGATTGGTTTTTACGTCACAATGTTTGCTAAGCTGGGTTTGTTTCTTGTCCTATCAGTAGGACCACTCTTTATAAGCCTCTATATGTTTTCAGCAACAAGACGTTTTACAGAAGCATGGTTAGGGCAAGTTGCAAATTTCGTCATTTTGCAGGTATTAGTCGTGCTGCTTGGGAGTATGTATATCAAACTTGCACTGAAAATCTTTACAAAAGACATTGAAGATATGATGTTTGCCTATGGCTCATTCATGGTGGTTGGCATTGGGGGTGTTTTTCTTTTCTTCAATTTACCTAGCATGGCATCTGCTTTAGCCTCTGGGGGGGCATCCCTTACAGGCTCAGGAGGAGCTAAAACAATAACAGGTGGCGTTAAAAAATTAGCATCACTATTAGCAAAGGCTTAAGTTAAAATGCGGGAATTTAAAAAAATTGGGGTCATCTTACCTTTTCTCTTTCTCAGTGGCTGTATGTCTTCATCACACACGCTAAAATCACTTCCAAAGTGTGATGGGTATTCTAAACGTCCACTCAACCGATCCATGTGGAATTGGGAAGGGAAAAAACCAACACCCACCCCCATCATCATCAGTAACAATACCCCCTCACCCTTAAAAGAGGGCAAGCTGGAAATGCTTCTGGCACAAAAGTTAACCGATGAGGAAATGAGATCTTACAAAAATTGCGGGCAAAAAGCATGAAAGAAAAAGACGTAGAACAATACATCGCTGAAGCGCGCTCTTTTGATCAAGATCGCATGTTAGCAGCACGACGCACCACCCGCGCCTCCCTCACGATTGCCGCGATATCCGTTATCGTCGCGCTCATCTCCTCACTCGCGGTCATCACCCTCACACCGCTTAAAACCGTAGAGCCTTTTGTCATCCGTGTGGACAATTCAACCGGTATCACAGAAGTCGTGGAAGCCTTAAAAGAAGGACCCACCAATGTGGATGAAGCCATCACACGCTATTTTGCCGCAAAATACGTCCGCTCCCGTGAAGGCTTTGCCGTAGAAGAAGTACAACACAACTTCGAAACTGTCTCTCTCCTCTCTTCCCCTGAAGAGCAGGAAAGATTTGCCAGCTGGTACGGCGCAAAAAATCCACAAAGCCCCCAAATTCTCTATAAACACGCCACCGTTACAATAACGATAAAATCAATCTCCTTCATCAATCAAGATGTTGCTCAAGTGCGCTATTACAGAACAATCCGTGACAATGAAAACAACAAAGAATTCATTACTCATTGGGTTGCAACGCTCACCTTTGAATATATCAATGCCCCTATCTCTGTCCAAAACCGTTTGATAAATCCTCTTGGGTTTATTGTTAATGAATATAGAACTGATCCGGAAGTGGTCAACTGATCATGACAAAAAAAATTCTTTTTCTAATTCTAAGCCTTCTCGCCCTTTCTCCTACACCTTGGAGCAACGCCAGTGTTTTTCCCACCCGCGCGCCGAGCGACAGCCGTATTCGCTTTATCAATTATGATGCTTATAATGTCACAAAAATTATTGGCTCCATCCGCTCATCGGTCCAAATAGAATTTTCTGCCAATGAAGAAATCGCGCATGTTGCCATTGGCAACAGCGTTGCATGGGAAGTCGCCCCCGCTGGCAATATTCTGTTCCTCAAAGCACGCGAAGTCCAACCCATTACCAATCTCCAAGTCGTCACCACAAAACTTGATGGCTCAAAACGTTCCTATCAATTTGAACTGATCATCAAAGATGGAGAAATTTCCTCTGGACAAGAAACCTATTTCCTTGTGAAATTTCGCTACCCCCAAGAAGAAGCAGAACAAAGAAGACTCGCCGCCCTTCTGCGCCAAGAAAAAAAACAAGCCCAGCAGATTGACGGTGCCTTCAACGCTTATGAAACCTACGGACCACGCAATTGGGCTTACACCGCGCAAGGATCAAGCATCCTTGAACCCGCCACCGTTTATGACAATGGAAAAACCACAACATTTTCTTTTCCTGACAACCAAGAAATCCCTGCCATTTATATTGTAGGCAATGATGGAACAGAATCGCTCGTGCCCAAAACCACAAGAGGCAACATGGTTATTGTCCATGCCATTAGTGCCAGATTCACCCTAAGACAGGGAAAAAATGTCCTCTGCATCTTTAACGAAGCCTATCAACCAAAAGGCATCAATCCAGATACCGGAACCACCTCACCATCTGTTGAACGTAAAGTCGCATCAGATCTTTAAACATCTTTAAATTTTAAATAAAGCGGGAATTCAAAGGGGACCAACACATGAGTGATAAAACCACCATAGAAGATCGAGGATCAATAGGGGATAAACGCAACAATATCTCACAAAGCCTTGGCAAAAAAATAGTTGTTGCCATCGCCTGTATAGGAGTCTGCGCCTACGTGGTCTGGAACATTCTCTCATCTCCCACAGAACAAAAAGAAACCGCAAAAGCACATAAAAAACAAGCACAAAGCTTTCATAATTCCCTCGCGCCTTTAGAACTCGCCCCCGCTGATCCGCGCGCAAAAATGGCGCCCATAACCCTCCCCCCCCCACAACCACTCGCACCAGAACCCAAAAAAGATGATCCCTTACTTGATGCCGCAAGACGCGCCCCTGTTCTTGCTTTTGCCAAAGGCTCCAAATCTGAATTAAAAGACGTCGTCAACAGTGCTTTCAACCCCCTTGAGAAATTGAATGCCCTTGAAAATCTCACTCAGATGCAAAATTCTCCTGCCGCTCAAAACACACAAAATTTTGCAACCCTCCTAAAACCCACCACATCAGAAGAGACAAAAGCAAAACTCATCGGCAATAGAAACTTTATCATCGCCATGGGAACCTCTATCCCCTGTATCTTAGAAACCGCCTTAAACAGTGACCAACCAGGCTTTGCCAGCTGCATTATTAACCGCGATATCCTCTCTGACAATGGACGCGTTGTTTTGCTTGATAAAGGAACCCAAGTGGTTGGCGAATATCGCGGAGGCATCAAACAAGGGCAATCCCGTCTCTTCGTCCTCTGGACCAGAGCAAAAACCCCAAACGGGATCATCATCCCCCTTGCCTCACCCGCAACCGACAGTTTAGGGCGCGCCGGCTTTGATGGCAACATCAACACCCATTGGTGGGAACGCTTTGGCTCTTCCCTTTTACTCACCGTTATTGATAGCGCCACAACCACCCTCACCAACAGAATGCAAAAAAAATCCAATAAAGCAGGTGCAAACAACTCTGGAGGCGGTGGCTTTGAAGGCGCAAACAACATGGGAAAAGATGCAGCAAGTATCGCCCTTGAAAACCAAATCAACATCCCCCCTACCTTAGAAAAATTCCAAGGCGAACTGGTCAATATTTTCGTCGCAAGAGATCTCGACTTTTCATCTGTCTATAAACTAACGCTCACCCACAAAAGGAACAGCACTTACTCCCACTCAACCCCAGGCTATTCCTTTTTTCATTAGTCACGCTCACAATCAATAAAAATATATAAACCCCATAAAACACATAAAGTAATTAAAGTCACATCATGCCAACAGCAAAAAATGCAGAACGAGCCTCCATCGTTTTAACAAAATTAAAAATCTTAGATGACTTCCTCAATAATGAAAATTTATTTGAAATTGTCGTCAATCGCCCTGGTGAAGTGATTGTCGAAGGTCCAGGTGGTTGGCAAACCCACACGAGAGAAGAACTAACCTACAGCGAGCTAGAAGGCATTGCAAAAGTTGTTGCTGCCTACACAACACAAAAGATCAGTGTAGAAAACCCTGTTCTCTCCGCAACACTCCCCAATAATGAACGCATACAAATTGTCATGCCCCCCGCTGTTTCCCCCAATACCATCAGCATGACAATCCGTAAACCTTCATCACGCACTTTTTCCCTTGAAAGTTTACACGAAAACCAACTGTTTTCTGTGGCAAGAAACGTCAGTTTCACCCCCCTTGAACAAATGAAAAAGCGAGCAGGTGAACTTTCTGACATAGAACAAGAACTAATAGACCTCTTTATCGCCAAAGATTTTTGTAAGTTTTTAGAACGCGCCGTTATCACCCAACAAAATATTTTGATATCTGGCAAAACCGGCTCGGGAAAAACCACCCTCTCCAAAGCTTTAATTGCCAAAATCCCCGAATACGAACGCATTCTCACCATTGAAGACACACCAGAACTGGTTGTTCCCCATTCAAACAAAGTGCAACTTTTTTACTCAAAAGACAATCAAGGCTTAGCAAAAGCTGGCGCAAAAGAACTCCTTGAATCGGGCTTGCGCATGCGCCCCGACCGCATTCTCCTACAAGAGCTGCGTGATGGCACAGCCTTTTACTATATCCGCAATGTCAACTCTGGTCACCCAGGCTCCATCACCACAGTTCATGCCTCCACAGCCCTTTCCGCCTTTGAACAAATGACCCTTCTTGTCAAAGAAAGTGAGGGTGGCGGTAATTTAGCAAGAGAAGATATCCGCGGCTTATTAATTTCCATGATAGACGTCATCATCCAATGCAAACGCCTTGAAGGCAAATTTCGTGTCACAGAAATTTACTACGACCCCTTCAAGCGCCGTGATGCTTTTTAAAAAAACGCAAAGTCAAGTCAATAAACATGAAAAAAATGAAGCTGAAAAGCAACTAAACTATAGGAAAAAATATCTCTCACAACATTATATCTGCGCTCTAAATTTATCATCACTGGTTATAAAAACTGAGAGAAAGAAGGGGAAATATCAATGAACAAAGTCATTATCACCGCATTGCTACTTGGCACAGGACTCATCGCTGCTGGCTGTGAAAAGACCTATAGCGTCGCAGAATTTAAAAAAGATAAAAATTTACGCTTCGAGTGGGACGCTAAATGTGGATTTGCAGGAACTTCAAAAAATTGTGAAAACCTAAGATTAGCAGTAGCTGAACTTGATAAGGAATATCGAGCAAAAGCTGGAGAGAGACAGCGTAAAGCTGCAGAAGACTTGGATAAAAGTTTAAAGGAACTTAGGGATAAAGAACACGCTGAGCGAGTAAAAAGAAGAGCTGAATTTGAAGCAAAACAACGGGCTAAAGCTGAAAAAGAAGCAAAAGAGCGCGCGGCAGAACAACAACAGGACAATCACTAATCATGAATAAAGTTCTCATAATAACATTGCTACTTGGCACAGGACTCATCGCTGCTGGCTGTGAAAAAACCTATAGCGTCGCTGAATTTAAAAAAGATAAAAATTTACGCGATGAGTGGATATCTAAATGTATGTGGAAAAAACCTTCTGAAACAGAATCTCCTCAAAATTGTGAAAACTTAGGAAAAGCAATAGACGAACTTGGTAAAGAATCCTTTCAAAACTATCTAAATAAATATCGTAAAAATGACGATAAGAAAAAAACAGAAGAGCAATCTGAAAAGAAAGAAAACAGTAATTAAAGTACAAAAACTCGACTTCGCATGGAACGCGATCCCCATATGATACGAGGGGAAAAAAACAATGGCAGCGTATGATGTATTTACCACTATAGACAATATGTTGATGGAGCCTCCTACAGAGGTAACAGACAACACCCTCACATATCACTACCGCACTTTAGCTGCTCAAGCTAAACACTTACATGCATCCTATACTCCATTTACGGTAGCATTATGTCGCTGCCCTAGATTTATCATCACTGGTTATAAAAACCGATAACCGAGCATAATTTAAAAATTGTGCTCAAACCTTGTAAAACTGAAAGGAAAAAGGGGAAATATCAATGAACAAAGTCATTATCACCGCATTGCTACTTTGCACAGGACTCATCGCTGCTGGCTGTGAAAAAACCTATAGCGTTGCAGAATTTAAAAAAGATGAAAAATTACTCAAAGAATGGGCTGCGAAATGTGGATGGTCAGGAACTTCGCAAAATTGTGAAAACTTAAGGACAGCAGAAAACGAACTTCGTCAAGAACGTTTTGATGACTATCTAAAACAATTTCATAAAAATGACGATAAGAAAAAAGCGCAAGAACAATCTGAAAAGAAAGAGAACAGTAATTAAAGTACAAAAACTCGACTTCGCATGAAACGCGATCCCCATATGATACGAGGGGAAAAAAACAATGGCAGCGTATGATGTATTTACCACTATAGACAATATGTTGGTGGAGCCTCCCAGAGATAATGGATAAAACCATCACACATCTTTCGTCGGGGTTAAGTGCCCCGCTTAAAGCGTCTTGTACAATCTATATTATATTTATAGGGTACAATATCATCTATGGGCGCTCTTCCACGCCCTTATGGGAATTTATAGTGACAACTTTCAAATTCGGCATCATTGTTGTACGCACCAAAAATACCGCTGCTTATAAGAGATTGAGGTTCTTACGAATAAGCTCAGACAGTAATTCAGAAGTACCATAAAGTGCCTCAATTGATGCCTCTATCATTTCTTGTCGCGTGATACCCTTCCAGTTGATATGATAACCAGCCTCACGAGCAAGTTGACCAATAAATTCACGCTGAGTGCGTCCATTTCCCTCTCGAAAGGGATGCAACGCATTTATTTCACCCATGTAATATCCAGCTCTCTGGCTGAATTCATCCGCATCAAGACCACGCAGATATTGTTCTTTGGCAAGCTGCTGTGTAATCTTCGGCGTATAACTTTCAATCTGATGATGATAAGCAAATAAACAACCACCTTTGGTAATATCTATTGAACGGATCTCTCCCGCCCATTCATAGACGTCACCAAATAGCTTCTTGTGAATATCTTTCATATGATTGAGATCAAACTTACCACCCCTAGCAGCACGCATAAGCTCAAAAGACCTTACATAAGCGAAAGTGGATTCTACACGCTCCAGTACGGTTTTATCCTGAATTTCAAACCGGTTATACATCACACCAGTTTTAGGATCAGTATAAGGATCACCACTCCCCTTATACGTCTCCACGTTTTACCCGCTCCAACAAATCTTTGATAATATCACTTGTTTCAAGCTCTCCAATAATAACACGCTCCATTTGCTCAACGACTTTTGGATCTGGCTCTAACCCCTCTAAACGTTGGCTTACTAATGCATTTTCAGCAGCAAAGCGACGTTGTTTAATTTCCTCTTCACTCAACATATAAAATCCTCCTTTAGCTTATCTTCATTATGGCTCGAATAGACCGCAGACACAAGATTTTATTCCTTGCTTTTCCGTGTCACATTTTTTGATTTTATACGCTCTATCTCGCGTTATTTTGCTCTCCCCAATATCTCTGTTAAAAAATTTAACAGCCGTTTTAAACTCTTTTATGCAATCTTTATCATGAGACTGTTATTTAAAGAATTTCTTTTAATAAATCATAATTTGTTTGCAGTGCAAGCCAAGCACGTGCTGTGCTTACACCAGACATTTCAAGCCTAATAGCAAGATGAGCACTCATAGCGGCTTTTCCATTTAAAACTCTAGAAAGTGTTCCACAAGATACACCAAGCCACTCTGCTGCTTCATTAATCGATAAACCAAGTTCTTTGATCACATCTTCACGCAATAATTCACCAGGATATGAAGGATTCTTCATCATTGCTTAGATCTCCTTAGTGATACCACCATTGAGGCATCTACTACACCATTAAATATGCCATCAAAGCGAAATATCACACGTCAATTTTCATTGACAATCATTGACCCATAATCTTTGAGATCACCTTTTAGCAGATGGAATCAAAAGGATGCATAACTTTAAATCTTTTGGCGATACATCTCTTCAAGAGCCCCTAAAATAGCTTCAGTTTTTGAGCATAATAAGAAAAAATTTCATTATCTTTACTCCACTCGTTATTTGAAAAGCATAAAATCATAATTAGGTGGTGCTAAACGCAATAGGAGCGTATCATACCCCCAATTGACAGCTAAACCTAGAAATATAAAAACTATATAACCAATGACCATTGCTGTTTGGTGTTCATAGGGAGCCGCACCCGCCACATATCCAGTAAAAAAAATGAATAACACTAATAAACTCCCCCCTACTATAAACTCTGTCAAAATAATAACCGGTTTACGAATAAATAAAAGGAAAAGAAAAAGAAAAAAAAGGCATATTTTCAATATGGTAGATAAGGTTTTACGAACGATAGAAAACACTCTAAGAATTTTAGAAACTGAATTTTTCTCTTTTTTATTTAGTTGGTTAGTAGATAGAGTATCTATTAGCCCCTCCCATATTTTTACTTTGACCTCCACCCCTCACCTCAAAGGACGGGGATTCCACCCAGCGCCGATCTGTGAACAGTTAGGTTCTTTCAGCGGGGACCTACTGCTGACCACTCATGCGGTTCGCTTCATAGACTCTATGGGCAAGCCTTGCCCTAAATAATAAAAGACAGTCAGTTTTTGAAAAGCAGAGAAAGATTGTTTCGTATCCGCTCACGACTTAAATATTTATATAACAAAATACCTATTTATTTTCAAATACATAGAGCATAAAATACCTTATAATTTTTATTTGTTTTTTTAACTTATATGCCCCAATAAGCTCTCCTTCTTATCATGATTTCGGAGCCGCGTGAGAAGGACAAAGCAAGCCTCTATGGTTATAGGTCAAGGACGCCGTTAGGCGCCCCAAAGGGGTTTCCTTGACCTTAAGAACAAAGGCTTATTTTGTCCTCTCATTAAACGCGGATCTGATTTCATGATTTTGGTGAGCGTACACAAGAGTTTGAGAGGTGGTAGCCTCTCATTAAAAAACAAAGTTTATAAGTAAAAAAACTATTTTTCTTGCCAATTTTCTGAAATAATTTATCAATTTAGAAATGTTTTGATCGTCTACGCAACGATCAATCAGGGAATGAAAGACCCAAAACTTGAGACATGTATTTATCCCGCTTTGCGGATATCCCAGAGTTCCGGGAGCTTTTGTTATGTCCAGGTGCTTTTCAGCACTAAAAGCAAAAGGCTGATTAGAACTCAGTACTTTACTACTCCCGGAATACTAATGCGAGGGCGCTCGCAACCGAGGGGAGCTTTAAAGTGCAAACCAAAAATCAACATTTTAATGACGTTTCTGTAGGCAAAAAAATTCGCTTCAAAAGCTTATAAGTAAAAAACTATTTTTCTTGCTAATCTTCCAAGATTATCTTATCAATAAGAGTTATTGGTTATCTACGCAATAATCACTAAGGGATAGTGAACCCTAAGTTTTCAAAAAATTAACTCACTATGTGAGTGTTCCCGGATTCCGGGAGATTTTGTTATGTCCAAGTGCAATAGAACTAAAAGCAAAATGCTGATGAAAACTCAGTACTTCACTACTCCCGGAATACCAATGCGAGGGCGCTCGCAACCGGAGGGGGCTTGAAGTGCAAACAAAAAATCAACATTTTAATGACGTTTCTGTAGGCGAAAAAATTCGCTCCAAAAGAAAATTCATGGGAATTTCTCAAAACGAATTAGGAAGACAATTAGGCGTAAGCTTCCAGCAAATTCAAAAATATGAAAAAGGATTCAATCGTGTAGGAGCCGGACGTTTGCAGGAAATCGCCGACATACTCGATGTTGATATCTCCTTTTTTTATGCCGATATTTCCAAAAAAAGAAATGTTTCATACCCTTGTGATGCAGAAATTTCCAGTAAAGAAGAATACTTCCTTGTAAAAAGTTTTAGACAACTCAAACCTAAAAAACAGAAAGCAATTTTGTCCTTAATTGCCGAATAGAAAACAGCTTTGAAAAATAACATAATCCACGTTACAGATGACGATCAACGTGCCATAGCTCACATTAATTGTCTTACACTCAAGGGTAATTTATTTTTATATTACTTTTATATATATCCACTAGCTACATTGATAGTAAGAGCATTTTTCTATACCTGCATTAACTGTCACAGCGAAAGGATAAATTACGCTGAAGCCGTATTTACTACAGCACAATTTACCAAAGCACCTTGATGTTAAACTAGGTGAGAAAATTGTCTTCACTACATTACGAGGTGGTAACTTCTTATCACAACATCACCAAAAATCACCCGCTTCTCTGACTCTGACATGACGCATTCCTCCAGTAAATCATTTCCTATCTTCCTTTTGTTTTTTTTCAAAAGATGAGCTGATCACTCACCTTTAAAAAACTCAAGATGCCTTAAAGCTCAAGCTTCCATAAGCACATCACCCCATAAGCGCATCATGCTGAGTAATCACATCCATCAACTCTGTCACGACCGTATCCAGCACATCTCGTGCATCCCCTTCCGCCATAAGGCGAATAACCGGCTCGGTTCCAGAAGCACGAATAACCAATCGCGCCTCTTTTCCCAACCGCTTTTCTGCTTGATTAATGGCCGTTTTGACGGGATTTTTTTTCAAGACATTTTTATCTTTAATCGTTACATTTTTTAAAATTTGTGGAACAGGTTCAAAGCGTTTACACAATTGGCTCATAGGGCTTTGATTTTCCTTCATACAAGCTAAAATCTGCAAGGCTGCCACCAACCCATCGCCCGTTGTCCCAAAGTCACTGAGCACAATATGCCCTGACGCTTCTCCTCCAACATTATATCCCTTTTGGCGCATGGCATCGACAACATAACGATCTCCAACTTTTGTTCTAATAAGATCCAATCCTTTGCTGTTCAAAAACCGCTCCAGTCCCAGATTAGACATAATTGTTGTAACAACCCCATTGCACCGTAACCGTCCCATTTTATACCAATTTTCAGCAATCACAGCAATCAACTGATCCCCATCAACTGTTTGTGCTTTTTCATCAACAATGAGCACACGATCGCCATCTCCATCAAGAGCAATCCCCACATCAGCACGCACTTCATGCACTTTTCGTTTTAAAGAGCTTAAATCAGTTGAGCCACATTTTTGATTAATATTGGTGCCATTAGGTTCATTATGAATAGCAAAAACCTCAGCCCCCAACTCCCATAAAGCTCGGGGGGCGGCTTTATAAGCAGCGCCATTGGCACAATCCACCACAATACGCACAGCATCTAAGCGAACATCACGAGGCAAAGTTCGTTTGGCATATTCAATATACCGATAAATATCCCCCTCGACCCGTTTTACGTAACCAATTTCAGCAGAACTTGCTAAAGATTTTGACAGATCTGTATCGATCAATTGTTCAATTTTTGCTTCCATATCATCTGAAAGTTTAAAACCATCAGGACCAAAAAGTTTAATGCCATTATCATAGAAAGGATTATGAGAAGCCGAAATCATCACGCCAAGATCCGCGCGCAACGAACGGCAAAGCATGGCAACAGCAGGTGTCGGAACAGGCCCCAATAAAAAAACTTCCATCCCTGCAGCAGTCAATCCTGAAACCAAAGCATTTTCCAACATATAGCCAGATAATCGTGTATCCTTACCAATCACCACACGACGCGATTGATGGTGTGAACGGAATAAAACCCCTACAGCCATCCCTACCTTCATGGCAAAATCAGGTGTCATAGGAAATGAATTGGCTTTCCCCCGAATCCCATCTGTCCCAAAATATTTTTGCACCATGCCTCTTTCCTTTATCCTTCTTCCCTTGGCTTTTCTTGAACACCCTAACAGCCCCCTTGGTATAATAGTCCTTTACTCTATACCCGTTACCCTCTCAACGAGACCATAGGGCTTGCCCCTCATCTTTTTAGAGCATCAAAACCCCTCTTCACCATTGACGCATCTAAACCATGCTCAACCAATAATGTGTCTCCTCTGCACACATCAAGCAATATTATTTTCTAAACAGGCTTCACACATCCTTAAAAACACGCAAAGGATAGTCTCACATTCTGCCAAAATCGCAAACCAATCCATCGCCTCATCTCGCTACCCTTGAGAAAACCCACAAGCCAATTCATCATCAAACCTCACAACCCTCGGACCAAAACCGCAAAGCACCCCTATCGCCTCACCTCGCACTCTTGAACAAACCTGCAAACCAATTCATCATCAAGCCTCATAACCCTCGGACCAAAACCGCAAAGCACCCCTATCGCCTCACCTCGCACTCTTGAGCAAACCTGCAAACCAATTCATTCTCAAACCTCACAACCCTCGGACCAAAACCGCAAAGCACCCGTCTCACCTCACCTCGCGCTCTTGAGAAAACCTGCGAGCCAATTCATCGTCAAACCTCACAACCCTCGGACCAAAACCGCAAGACATTCCCCCTCGCACCCCCTACCAATGCTGCAAGAGAACAGACCACTTTATCCCCTTGCTAAAGCTGTCATAATAAACGGATTTGCTTAATTTTTTGCTTCCATATTTTAATATTACATTAAAGGCGCAAAGCTTTGCTTGCGCCTTTTTCAAAGAATTTAGAAATTTTTCCAAAACATAGCCACTTAAGCGTTATTAAAAGGCTCTTATTTTTCTTTATCAGCTCCCATAGTATTAGGCTTTTTGTCAGCACTATTTTTACTTTGAGAGTGATTGAGTGTTTTTGTGGAACCTTTTGCGTTTTGTGCTTTTTTCTCAGCTTCACCCGATTGCACTTTTTTAGACTCAGTATCCTTGGACTTAGTATCATTGGATTTTGCTGTTTTTTTCCCAACAACGCCCTCTACTTTGCCTGCCTCACCTTTAACGGTTTCTGCTTTATGGGTCACTGTTTTAGGCGCTGTTTTAGCATCTTTTTCATCGTCCACAGAGGTCTCTACCTTTACTGTTCCAGTTTTTGGAACAGAGGAAGTCCGCGGCGCAGCATTTTCATCTTTCTGTGTGCGTGAAGGAGGCTTACCTGCAATGACTTCGTTAATTTCAGCACCCGTTAAAGTTTCATATTCCAACAAGCCTTGAGCGAGAGCAAACCATTCTTTTCTTTTTGTTTTTAAAATATTGGTGGCATTTTTATAGGCATCATCAATAAGCTTACGCACTTCCATATCAATCATGCGCGCTGTTTCTTCAGAAACATTTTGTGTTCGCGCCACAGAATGACCTAAAAAGACTTCATCTTGGTTATCGCCATAAGCGACATTTCCAAGCAGATCAGAAAATCCCCACCGTGTGATCATGGCACGTGCTAATTTCGTTGCTTGCTCAATATCAGAAGAAGCCCCTGATGTGATATTTTCCTTTCCAAATTTCAACTCTTCAGCCACACGTCCTCCCATCATGATAGCCAAACGAGAAATCATCCAGCGATAACTCATGGAATAGCGATCACCTTCTGGCAACTGCATCACCATTCCCAATGCCCTTCCCCTTGGAACGATTGTTGCTTTGTGGACAGGATCAGCAACCGGTACATTGAGAGCCACAATAGCATGCCCTGCTTCGTGATAAGCCGTGAGTTCTTTTTCCTCTTGCGTCATAGCGGTTGAACGACGTTCAGCCCCCATCATCACCTTATCTTTTGCATCTTCGAATTCTTGCATGGTCACCACTCTTTTATTACGGCTTGCAGCCATAAGAGCAGCTTCATTGACAAGATTCATCAAGTCTGCACCGGAAAATCCTGGTGTTCCCCTTGCCAAAACTTTCAAATCAACATTCGGAGCTAAAGGGACATTGCGCACATGCACTTTCAAGATTTGTTCCCGTCCAGAAACATCTGGGTTTGGCACCACAACTTGTCGGTCAAAACGTCCTGGTCTCAATAAAGCAGGATCCAGCACATCAGGGCGGTTTGTTGCAGCAATCAGAATAATACTCTCATTGGGCTCAAACCCATCCATTTCGACAAGCAACTGATTCAAGGTTTGCTCGCGTTCATCGTTTCCGCCACCCAGTCCAGCACCCCGATGGCGTCCAACAGCATCAATTTCATCAATAAAGATAATACAAGGTGCATTTTTTTTAGCCTGTTCGAACATATCACGCACACGGCTGGCCCCAACACCGACAAACATTTCAACAAAATCAGACCCTGAAATGGTGAAGAATGGCACATTGGCTTCACCCGCGACAGAGCGCGCTAACAGCGTTTTACCGGTTCCTGGAGGACCAACAAGCAAAACACCACGAGGAATACGCCCTCCTAAGCGTTGAAATTTTTGTGGTTCACGTAAAAATTCAACAATTTCTTGCAGATCTTGTTTTGCTTCTTCAACGCCAGCAACATCCTTAAAGGTAACACGTCCTTGCGCTTCATTAAGCAATCTTGCTTTTGATTTCCCAAATCCCATTGCCCCGCGTGATCCATTTTGCATTTGTCGCATAAAAAAGACCCACGCCCCAACGATAATAATAACAGGCAACAAAGAAAACAGGAGATTAAGGAAGATACTATTTCCAGAACTTTCAGGAATAGCTTTAACATTGACGTTTTTGCTTTCCAATTTTTGTATCAAACCAGGATCGCGTGGTGCAAAAGTTGAAACAGTTCTCTGTTCGATGGTTTTTCCTGTTAATTTTTGACCTTGAATGGTCACCGATTTTAGCTCATTATTCTCAACTTTTTGCAAAAATTCAGAATAGGAGACTTCTCCACCACCAGAACGTTGACTATCTCCATTAAAAATAGAAAACGATATAATCAAAATCAAGGCAATAACTCCCCAAATGAGGAGAGAGCGGTAATTGGAATTCATATTCAGCCCACTTAATCAAATATAGATTTCAAACAGTTCCCCTTAACATATAACCTTGTCAGCCCCTTGCCAAGGGATGAGAGACGGTTTATTCTCTTTTAGCGTTATTTTTCTTTATCTTTTCACCTCAAGATTAAAAAAAGGTTCCAAAACATTCACCAGCGCAGCATCTTCACGTGAGGAAAGCCAATCGAAAGGCGCCATAATCCGCTTGATGATAACATTTTTATGAATAATCGCTTGAGAAATCAACTCAGGAATATCACACCCTTTATCATTGGAAATCATCAGCAGCGATTGTAAAGAGGGAAAATGAGGTTTTTCAAGATTAAAATTGCTGTTTTGCAATAAAGATTTCAGCTGTTCTAAATTGGCTGCTCCAACCTTTATAGCCTCAGATCCATGATTGGTAATCTGATAGCGCCCATCCCATATGAGCGTTTCCTCTGTCCCTACCAGAGTCTCTTTCATATTGCGCCCTTCACGCCATAAAGCAATGCCATCTCTGTTATATTCAATCACACAGCCTGCATATGTAAAACGCTGCTTTTCGGGAGAATGGAGACAGAGCTTTTGAACAAGCGTGCTTAATTTTTTTGGGGGGAGCAAATAAAATCCCCCACCCATCAACACGGCAAAAAGCCCAACAACAAAAGGGAAACAAGCATGTTTTTGTAAAAATGGCGCAGGCTTTTTGATGAAACAACACCCATGTTGAACCGTAATATTCAGCGCTACAATTAAATCGGCAATATTTTGCGCTTGTTGACGACGCTGCAAGGCGGCTTGATTTATTTTTTGAGCAATATCAGTAAGCTTTTGCGAAGAAAGAGATTGGCGCACCCGCACACGTTCAAAATTGCGATCTTCGTTTGTGGGATCATCAATCCACATTTTTCCTTGTGAACGTAAATAATTACGCAATGTTTGGCGCCTTACGCCAAGAAGCGGCCGAATCAAACGGACTTTTCTCTGCAATAATGCTTCACGTGGAATACAAGATAAACCACGCTCATAGAGAACTCCATCGTTTTTTTCGGCAATATTTTTTCTCGTTTTTCCGGCATGATCTTCATCACGCATCGCACCAGCTTCACCGCATAATGCACCGGCAAAACTGCCTGCAGAAACACCATTATGCATAGCACCAGCTTCACCGCATAAAGCCCCCCTACTCTTTTGAAGACGCTGCGACCGCATTTGATAGGTTTCAACCTGATCATTGAGTGTATGGCCCGTCATAATAAGGGAAGCGCCTTGTCTTTGCGCTTCCTGAAATAAGAGATTATAGCGTGCAATACGAGCGCTAGAAGCAATATGTGTCTTTGGTTTTGTGCCTTCCCACCGCACAGTGATATGTTTAGTGTGATGGGCACGACAAATTTCCGCAACAGTTTCTGCTTCACACGCTGATTCTTTACGCAATTGGTGGTCAACCGTCACAGCAATGATTTCTGGGGGCATTGAGAGCGTTTCCAAATACTCTTTGACCAAAAACATTAACGCTAAAGAATCACTTCCCCCTGAGACGGCAAGAATCACGCGTCGACACTGAATAAAGTCCGATGTTTTAAAGAGATTTCTTGCCAGTCTAACGCACACTCAAAAAAACCTCGCTGCTTATTTTAGAGACTTACAAAACACAGACTCTAACATTTGATGATGTTTTGATTTCTTTGCGAAAAAAGCACAATCCTTTTCATTTTTCTCAAGAGCAACCATACTTCTTGCTAATTTCAGCAAAATCTCAGAGGTATAGAGCTTCTTTTTATCGGCATACCATGCGGACAGATAAACTTGTGCTGCTTCATAATAGCGTTTTTGTCCCAACAAAGATTCAGCCAACCAAAATAAAGCATCATCACTCAAAGGATCTTTTTTGTAACGATTTTGAAAAGCACAAAAGCTCCTTTCAGCCTCAACATAGTTGGCAGAACGGATAAAGTCATATCCTTCCTTATACAAAGCTTTGGAAGAAGAAAGCGTGTCACTTTGATCTGCTTTAATATGAGCCGTTACATCATGCGCTTTTTGTAAATGATCACCTGTTTCCTTCGTTGTATGGTCTTTCACATCTGCAACCTTTTTCTGATCACTCGTGCCATGCTCCTGCACCGTCTCTTTTTTTACAGTCTGAGATTTTGCATCCAAAGCAGCATTTTCAATAGAACAAGAATAAACAGAAGAGTCTTTTTTATCAAAAAGCCGGTGGAACTGATTGTTAACAGTCTTCAAATTGTTATGCTCAAGCACCATCCGTATCTTATGTAAAAGCTTATCTAAATCATAATCTTTAAATAAAGCCTGCTGATTCTCTAAAATAATCCCTTGGTGCACCGAAACACCCGCAGCTTTATCAGCAGCGTCAGAAGCTTTTTTCACTACATCGGAGGCAGCTTTATTAGCAG
>NZ_KI912395.1:0-14266 GCF_000518165.1 Bartonella elizabethae F9251 = ATCC 49927 | reverse complement strand
TCCACGACACCGGAAGCGGCTTTATCGGCAGCATCCGTGGCTTTCTTCACCGCATCGGAAGCCTTATCAGCAGCATCTGAAGCTTTTTCCACCACATCGGAAGCGGCTTTATCAGCGGTGTCAACTTTATCCGTATCATGTGCTGGATATTCAGAAGCCTTTCGAGCCGCACTTTCAGCAAATGAAGCAGAACAAGCTATGAAAACTGCCATATAAAAGATCGTTTTCCAATTAATTTTACGATACATTCTTTTCTCCCCTTAGAGTTTACTTAATGACTGTTCATATCACTTAGCGTTGTCACAGCACGTCGATTTTGATTCCAACAGGAAATATCATCGCATACCGCGACAGGTCTTTCTTTTCCGTAAGAAATTGTTTGAATCCGTTGCGCAGACACACCAAGAGACACGAGATAATTTCGCACAGCAACAGCACGACGCTGTCCAAGTGCCAAATTATATTCACGTGTTCCTCTCTCATCAGCATGACCTTCGATCATAATAGAATAATAAGGATAATGAAGCAACCATTCTGCTTGGCGCATTAATATACGTTCAGCATCGGCATCCAATGAAGAAGAATCGAGACTAAAAAACACGCGATCTCCCACATTAACCGTAAATTCTTGTCCTGAACCTGGTAACACCTGATTTAAACCAGCATCATTCATATAAGCGCCATTCATACCATGAAAAGCACCGGTATTTTTTTTGCCACATCCCCCCAAGCATAGGGAGAAAAGAAAGAGGATCGCTAAGGAATGAGAGATGGTATTTTTGGTAGAGCACATAGTCCGTTTCTCCTTGAATTTCGTAAAGAAAGGTAAATTCTTAAAAATATTTTTAAGAATAACCTTTAATTCCTAATGAAGACGAAATTTTTTTGTCTTTTTGTCATCATTTTTCAGTCTCTGCCAATTTTTTCCCCTTTATAACTATTGCCCTAACATCTCCATGCTCAATGGAGCAACATTGCTCTGAAACGTCATGACGCTTACGCTTCCTCTTGATCTTGACGATTTTTTTGCAGCGCGTTCAATTTTGCAAAAACTTTATCAGCATCAAAAGTTTTATGAGAATTGTCTTCACGCTCATTTTCCTCTAGAGCAGCGTTTTCCGTCACAGAAGCGGGAAGTAATGACCTATCTTCTTCTGCAATAACAGGGCGGTTTTTTGCCGCACGCTGAAGTTCAAAGTCTAAATCGATTTGCGAACACAAGCCAAGCCCTACAGGATCAAGAGGAGACAAATTAGCACTATTCCAATGGGTTCGAAGGCGGATTTGTTCAATGGTTGCTTTTGTTGTGCCAATCAACCGTGCAATTTGTGCATCTTTCAACTCGGGATGGTTTGTGACCAACCATAAGATACCATTAGGACGATCTTGACGTCGAGAAAGAGGGATATAGCGTGCTCCTTTACGTTTTTTTTCAGGAATGTGCACCCTTGATTGAGAAATTTTCAAGCGAGCGTTTTGATCCGCCTCCACCCGTGCAATTTCACTGCGCGTCAACTGCCCAGAACTAATCGGATCAAGACCTTTAATACCATAAGCGGCCTCTCCATCGGCAATAGCTTTGACTTCCAAGACATGCAATTTACAAAATTCTGCAATCTGCTCAAAAGAAAGAGCTGTATTATCAACCAACCAAACAGCTGTTGCTTTGGGCATCAAAAGTTGCGTTGCCATTTTTATAAATCCTCTTCTGCGCCTCTTTTATGAGGCAGGTTACCGCCCATTCAAGAGCACTGGAACTTCTTCATTATATGTTCTTATATGTTGTTTTTTTCCACCCACTATTTAAAATAAAGCGAGACTGGAATAAACCGTTTTACCATGAGATTACATTCTGTTATAGCGTGATTTTTGCTCAACGACAAGAGATCTCTCTTGGAATGATCCTCAACAAAGGTGTCTTTACCTTTAAGATGAATTTTCTTATAAGGGATTTATTTGATTATTTCACCTCATGCTGTGGCACATTTATTCTGGTGAGCTGCGTGTTTTATCGCCTTACATTCTAAAAAACACCCACCCCAGAAAGAAAGCCCTCAAACAGGAAGGAAAACTATGGCAGGCCATTCACAATTTAAAAATATTATGCACCGTAAAGGGCGTCAAGATGCAATGCGCTCGAAAATATTTTCTAAGCTTGCACGTGAAATTACCGTAGCGGCAAAACAAGGTGCCCCTGATCCAGCCATGAATCCACGTTTAAGGTTGGCTGTTCAAAATGCCAAAGCACAGTCAATGCCGAAAGATAATATTGAACGCGCGATTAAAAAAGCTTCAGGCACCGATGTCGAAAATTATGATGAAGTACGCTATGAGGGCTATGGACCAGGCGGTGTTGCCGTTATTGTTGAAGCTTTAACCGATAACCGTAACCGCACCGCTTCAAACGTGCGCGCCGCCTTCACCAAATCAGGTGGAGCCTTAGGCGAAACAGGATCAGTTAGTTTCATGTTTAATCGGATTGGGGAAATAATCTATAAACCAGAAGCAGGAACCGCAGACAACATCATGGATGCAGCCATTGAAGCCGGTGCTGAAGATGTACAATCCGAAGAAACCGGACATCATATTACCTGCGCATTTGAAGATATTGGTGAAGTTTCAAAAACACTTGAAGCAAAACTTGGTGAAGCAGAATCGATTAAAACAATTTGGAAAGCCACCACCCTTGCACCCATAGATGAAGAAAAAGCTTTATCTGTTTTACGATTGATTTCAACCTTAGAAGAAGATGATGATGTGCAAAATGTTTATGCTAATTTTGATGTCAGCGATGAGATTTTGGCAAAACTGTCTGTATAATGGCTATTATTGCCCCCTCTCTTCACCAATGAGCGACTAAAAAACATCTTTCACCTCGCCTCTTTGGTTATAAATATAAAAGCCCCGCGTAAAAAGCGGGGTTAATCATTGGTAGCGCCCAAAAAACCACAATCAATCAATCGCAAAAATAAAACCGATGGCCCCCAAAAGCGAATTGAAGAAACAAGAAAACATAAAGCAAGCCTCCTTAAACGCTCAAACAATTCTGATGATAAAGGCTAAGACTCTGTAGTCTCACGGCTTTTTACATACCCCAAAGATTATCCCTATAGCCCTCTCTCTTTATTTTTAAAGAGTCCCCTTTCCTGCCTCCTCTCAAGGGATGAAAATTTCACCCAGATCTGATCTGTAAACCATAAGGAATTGTTTTTTTAAAAAAAACATTTTCGTCTCAAGAAAATTCGACTATCGATAAACGACAGCCGATGCTGGATGAAATTGATAGCCCCCATGCCTCCTCTCACAAGTGCGTTCTTTTAACTGATTAAAGACCCGTCAGATTGTGTAGACTGATATTTCTTTTCTGTTTATCTTTTGATCAAGCATTTTTTTATTGTATATTGAGTAATGGCGACCATGCTGGATCGGAAGCATCATTGGGTGTAGGGAGTTGACGTTCATTGCGTCCCGTAATGTCAATGGTATAAATTTTTGGTCCCATACCGGGGTTTTTACGAAAGAACATCAACACACGACCATTGGGGGCCCAAGTCGGTCCTTCATTATGAAATCCTGTGGTTAAAATTCGTTCTCCTTGTCCATCAGGGCGCATAACACCGATAGAAAATTGTCCGCTTAATTGTTTTGTAAAGGCGATATAGTCACCCCTTGGCGACCAAATGGGTGTTGAATAACTGCCCTCGTTTAAAGAAATACGCTGAATATCACTGCCATCGGCATTCATTTTATAGATTTGCGGCTTTCCGCTACGATCTGAGGAAAAGACGATTTGTGTTCCATCTGGTGAATAAGAAGCAGAGGTATCAATAGCAGCCGTTGTTGTCAACCGCGTCATTGTACGGGTCCGCAAATCCATGGTGTAAAGATTTGCACTTCCATCATTCTGCAATAAACTCATGATGACTTTTTGTCCATCAGAAGAAAAACGCGGCGCAATTGTCATGTTATGAAACGTTCCAATCAACTCTCTTTGTCCCATTTCAATTTGTTGGAGATAAACATGAGGAATTTGATTATCCTCATAAGCCATATAGGTAATTTCTTGCCTTTTTGGTGAAAACCGCGGTGTAAGCACCAACTCACTTCCATCAGACATATAAATCAAATTTGCGCCATCTTGATCCATCATAGCTAGACGTTTAATGCGTGCATTTTGGGGACCAGTTTCATCGATAAAAACAATTCTTGTATCAAAATAGCCACTTTCTCCTGTCATTTCACTATAGATTTCATCAGCGATCATATGGGCCACACGCCGCCAACGTTCTGTCGCAGTATAAAAACGCCGTCCTTTCAATTGTCGCTGTCCAAAAACATCCCATAGACGAAAATCGACTCTCAAGCGCCCGTCGATTTCTCTCATGACTTGTCCCGTCACCAAACCTTGCGCTTTTATTTTCTGCCACGAAGCAAAATGCGGTTGTTTATTCGGATTAGAAATTTTTTCAAAAAAATGTTCCTTATCAAGTGGTAAAAAAAGCCCCGACCGTTCAAGATCGGCTGTCACCACAGCAGATATTTTCAACCCAATCGAATCATTGGAGATAAAATCTGTAATTGCAATGGGAATAGGATTAAAATCAGCGCTGGAAATTGTTCCTTTCAATTGCGCATAAGCCGATGAGAAACTTGAAAGCCACACACCACAAGTGACTATAAACCACCTAAAAAATTTATGTCTTGTTATAGTCATCATAGAATGTGTCCTTTCGTTAAGCGATTTTTTCTTTATTTATCATCTTATTTCTTGGAGGGGGTCAACATTAAAGTCAAAACCTTGCCCCCACAGATCATATTGATCACGTGGGAGATCTGCATAAGGTTGGCATGAAAAGACAGCCGCATAGACCTGCCTTATCATAATCGCCTGTTGGCTCTCAAGACCGCTTACAGGATCAATGATAGGATCCCCCATAACCATCCCTTCACGGTCTAGGTAAAAACGCAACCGCACAATGGGGCGGTTTTTTAAATCGCCACCAAGCGCCACAAGTTTAAGCTTCTGTTGAATACATCCCCCTGCAATACTGACCAATGTTTGTGCCATTTTTGTGGTATCATTGATATTTTTTCTTGCCCCCATTGCTTCTGGTGTATGAGAGCGTTTTGCTCCCCCTCCTTGTGAACGCGCACGATTGAGCAAATTATTTTCTTCCAGTGCCAAAATATCTTCGATCGTCTGTTTCTCTTGATTTTTCTTGTTAAGCTTTGACGTCTTTTGCTTCAATGCAGCCCTATCATTCTTTATTGGAAATTCTTCGTTAAATTTTGGTTTAAACTGGGGAAGAAGAGGTTTTTCTGGAAGTGCAATTTTGGGCACTTGAGGTACAACCTGCTCTGCTGGTGCCTTTTGTACCGTTGGAGCTAATTCTTTTGGCAATACCCTCTTTTCATTTTTGTGCGCAGGCTGAAATACAGTCTTGGGAGCTTCCTCCACTGCTTTTACAGGCATCTCAGGTGCGAGCTTGGGCGTTTCCTCCACTGCTTCTACAGGCATCTCAGACGCAAGCTTGGGAGTTTCCTCCGGTGCTTTTACAGGCATCTCAGGCGCAAGCTTGGGAGTTTCCTCCACTGCTTCTACAGGCATCTCAGGTGCAAGCTTGGGAGTCTCCTCCAGCGCTTTTACAGGCATCTCAGACGCAAGCTTGGGAGTCTCCTCCGCTGCTTTTACAGGCATTTCGGGTGCAAGCTTTGGCGCCTCCTCCACTGCTTCTACAGGCATCTCAGACGCAAGCTTAGGAGTTTCCTCTGCTGCTTTTGAAATCTCTTCTGTTTTTGCTTCAACTGGTTCTGCAAGTTTGGATGGTTCTGAGGGATTGCTTGGCGGCGGCGGTGTTGTCTCAACGGGACGCGGTTTTTCCTTTGGCTGAAAAGGCGCAAGACTATCTCGTTGACCTTCTCCAATATGGCGAGCATCTTCTATCTCTTGGGGGGCAGTTGTTGGTTTAACAGCAGGAATTGCATGGAGTGACGCTTCCACGGCGCCTTGTTGAGAAGAAAATTCTTCGCTTATAGGCGCAAGAGTGATGGGAATTGCTTCCAAGGGTTGTGGCAAAGAAACAGAGTTTGTAAACTGAACGGCGCCCCAACTGATCAAAATAACATGGACCACAAGGGATAAAACCAAGCCTCGTTTCATACTATGATAGGAGTCTTTGTTCATTCTTTATGCCTTAATTGAACCCTTGTATTTTTTTCACTTTTAATCACGCTGCACTCTTTTAAAAACATTAAAAAACAAAAAGTTATGGACCATGTTATTGTCCGTTATTTATTGCGCTAGACTTGCTAGCGCAACTTGAGAAAACCCTGCCTTTTGAATATCTGCGAGTAGTTTTAAGACTTGTTGATATTCAACAGTTTTAGCAACCCGCACAAAAATTCGTTGATCTTTTTGTGTAGGATCCGCTTCCAGAAAAGCTTTAAGCTGTGCAATCAACGCTTGTGAACTTTCATAATAATCTTGTTGAATGGCAAAGCGCCCTTGCGCATCCAGTGAAACTGTAAGAGGCGTTTTTTGCGCGCGGACGGGACCCGCTTGACTGCGTGGCAAATCCAAAGGAACACCATTCACCAAAAGGGGAGCTGAGACCATAAAAATAATAAGCAACACCAGCATGACATCCACAAAAGGGGTGACATTAATCTCACTCATCAGGTGGCTTCGTGAATGATGCCGTCTCCGTGTATTTTTTTGAGAAGAAGAAGAAACAGAAATTCCCATGGGATAAGCTCCTTTTTATAAAGAGGAAGGTGCTGTACGTGTTTCATCAAGACGCCGTGAAACAATTGTTGAAAATTCATCGGCAAAATTTTCTATTTGTGCAATGATGCGCGCACTTTCATGGGTCAATTTATTATAGGCAATAACGGCTGGAATTGCTGCAAACAAACCAATAGCTGTTGCCAAAAGTGCTTCTGCAATCCCTGGTGCGACAATGGCAAGAGAGGTATTTTGAGAAGCTGAAATAGAAAGAAAAGACTGCATAATACCAATCACTGTTCCAAAAAGACCAATAAAGGGTCCTGCAGATCCCAGTGTCGCAAGAAAACTTAATTTTGATTCTATTTTTTCGCTTTCGCGTCCCAGCGTCAGATCCATTGCCTTATCAATTCTGCTCTGCAAACTGATCGAAGTATGGGTTCCTTTTTCAAGAGATTTTTTCCATTCAGCCATTGCTGCCATAAAAACAGCAGATATACTATTAGTACGGTGACTCTTACAGGTGACATAAAGATCTTCTAGCGCTTTGCCTGACCAAAATGTCCGTTCAAATTGCTTGATTTCACGCCGTATTCTCCGGTAGGTAAAAATTTTATCAAAAATAATGGCCCAACTCCAGACGGAAGCAAGCAGCAACCCAACCATAACAACTTTAACGACGAGACTTGCTTGCATAAACAAATGCAATATTCCCATTGTTTCCGGATTCATTAGTTCACCATGCGGCATAATTTTTGTCCCTCTAAATGAAAGGTGCACTTCTTAAAATTTTATAAAACAGATTGTTTTATAGTTTCTAAATTTAAGTAAAAAATTTCAGTCTCACATAAATCCATGCACTAAAACAAGATCTGTTTCTTAAATTTCTTTAAAAAGTGATCATCAAAGACATCTCTCAAGACACCTCACCTCTCTCACAAAGGCATTTATGCAAGATCACCCAAGATCACCCTAAAGCCTCCCCCTTCATCAATACCTATGAAGGATAAAACCCAATCCCCCCGTTTATGAAAAGAACGCTCCACCATCTTGACTTTCCCCCCTCACTGTAAAAGACAAAGTTTCTAACCCCGCACCGTTTTGCCAACAATAATCTATCAACACGCCCGCTTTCCTTAAAGCGAATTCCCTCTATTGGCTTCAAATCCCCGTCTCTCAAACAACCCCATTTTACAGTATATACAGTATAATAGAATAGCTAATGTTTTAAGGTGTCTTGCCAATCTCCTTAAAGTACTTTATCAATCAAAAGATATTTTGATTGTCTACGCACCGATCAAGAGGGATTAAAAGCTCTAAGGTCCGATACATAAAAATCGATACCACTTTGTGGATATCTCTCGGATTCTGGGAGTTTTTGCCATGTCCAAGTGCTTCTCAACACTAAAAGCAAAAAGCTGATTCGAGTTCAGTATTTTCAACCTCCCAGAATACGCATAAGAGGGCGCTCGCACGAGGTGGGGGAAGCCAAACCAGAAGTTTTCAGGACCACGTTCCCATTAGCAAAAAAATTCGCTTCAAGAGCCCTCTTCATTTTTATTGCCAATCATCTCAAATTACTTTATGAATAAAAAGGTGTCTTGGTCGCACACGCAACGACCAATAGGGATTAAAAGCCTGAAACCTAAACATGAATTTACCCCGCTTTGCGGGTATCCCGGAATTCCGGGAGATTTTGCTATGTCCAAGTGCGTCTTACGCACTAAAAGCAAAATGCTGATTTAGGTTCAGTACTTTTAACTCCCGGAATACTCATGCGAGGGCGCTCGCAACCGGTGGGGAGCAATGCAATCTCAAAATCTTAATATTGATCTTTTGGTCGGCAAAAAAATTCGCTTAAGACGAAAAATGCTGAAAATGTCTCAAACAACGTTAGGGGATGCTTTAGGGGTCAGTTTCCAACAAATTCAAAAATATGAAAACGGCTTAAATCGTGTAAGCGCGGGGCGTTTAATGCAAATTTCCGATATTTTGAATGTTCCGATTACCTTTTTTTATGCGGAGATCATGTCAAAACAACAGCCTCCATACCATCACGATGAAATCATCTCGAACACTGAAGAATACCTGCTGCTCAAAAGATTTAGAATGCTCACTTTGATAAAACAAAAAGCTATTTTACAACTCATCATGGATGAGAATGCAAACTAACATCATGCGATAGCATACAACACATTCTCTATAACGCGATACGCACTCATAGAGCCTACATGCTCTCTTCAATAAGCATTCATGGGAATTTGGTAAAAGAACAACCTTCATTGTAGCGCTTTATGACTTGTAAACACCCCGCCTCTCATGAAAAAAGCCGTTTTTTATTGCCAATCTTCTGAAATGGTTTTAGGGATTAAAAGGTGTTTTAATCGCATACTCGATAATCAAAAGAGCTCTGAAAAATCTAAGCTTTAACGTAAAAATAAACCCGCTTTTCGAGTATGTGGAATTCCGGGAGTTTTTGCCATGTCCAAGTGTTTCTCAACACTAAAAGCAAAAAAGCTGACTAGGGTTCAGTCCTTTACTACTCCCGGAATACCAATAATGTGAGTGCGCTCGCAATCGGGGGAACTTAACATGCAAACCAAAAATTCACATTTTAACGATATTTATCGGCAAAAGAATTCGTCATCGGAGAATATCAATGAAGCTTTCTCAAAGCCGCAAGCGAAACTAATCCTCGCACCGTTTTGCAAACAATAATCCGTCAACACACCAGCTTTCCTTAAAGCGAATTCCCTCTCATTGACTTCAGATTTCCACCTCTCAAATAGCACTATTTTACAGTATAATAGCATAGCCAATGCTTTAATTGGTCTTGCCAATCTCTTGAAAGTACTTTATCACTTAAAAGATATTTTGATCGTCTACGCACCGATCAAGAGGGTTAGTAAAGCCCTAAATCCGAGCGTATAATTGTGCCTACTTTTGTGGGTATCCCGGGATTCCGGGAGTTTTTGCTATGTCCAGGTGCCAAAAGCACTAAAAGCAAAAAAGCTGACTCGGATTCAGTCCTTTACTACTCCCGGAATACTCATGCGAGGGCGCTCGCAACCGGAGGGGACACAAAGTGCAAACCAAAAATTCACATTTTAACGATGTTTCTATTGGCAAAAGAATTCGTCATAGAAGAATATCGATGAAGCTTTCTCAAAAAGAATTAGGAAGCCATTTAGGTGTCAGTTTCCAACAAATCCAAAAATACGAAAAAGGCTTGAATCGTGTAAGCGCAGGACGTTTGCTAGAAATTGCCAAGCTACTGAAAGTTCCAATGAGCTTTTTTTATGCAGATATTTCAAAAGAAAACATTCCAGAAAATCTCTCACACGATGATCAAGAAATCTATAGCGAAAAAGAACACACCCTTTTGAAAACTTTTAGAGAACTCCACCCTAAAAAACAAAAGGCAATTTGGTGGTTAATTTCCGATTAGGCAAAAGCACACACAAAGCTCCAATCCTTTATTTCATTTTGACAGATCCACGTTTTACGCTTTTTCATTTTGACAGAAATCAGCAAACAAAACTATCCCCACACCGTTTTGCAAACAATAGTCTATCAACACGCTGGCTTCTGGTGCTAGCGGATTTCTCAGCTGATTATTTCATAGGATTATCACTGTCTCTCAAAGAAGAGTGTTCCCCAACCCGCAAATCTTTCAAAATATTCACCCCCCACGCGCACAAAAAGCCCCTTACATTACCCAACGATCACCGCCCCAAAGAGAAGTGTTTTACAGCATGATAGGATAAGCGCTCCCAGCTCAAAATTTGCAATCAGTCTTGGCACTTTTAAAACGCTTTATAAAAGGCATTTTATGCCTTTCTCAATCCTTTTTATCTCCACCCATCAACCCTGCCTGTGACAAGAAAATGATTTTGATGAATTCACAAAAGAGTTTGAAATGAGAAAATTTTACAACACTCACAGGCTCTCATTTAAATTGAATAACCCTACCTTATCATTATCAATAAAACTGTTGTATATTCAACATGTAAGAGTTTTAACCAAGCATTTTTGCAAACAGCTCTTTGGGTAAACGTCGCGGTTTTGCCTCCTCATTAATCAGAGCAATTTCAACTTTCGCTGTTACCAAAGTGGTCGCCTCGTGCACAATTGACTGCTCCATAAAAAAACGTGCTCCTTGGATATGATTAACACGTGTTTTAACAACTAAAAGCTGATCAATTTGGGCTGGTCGTAAAAAACTAATTTCCATATGACGCACAACAAAAAACAGTTTTTCTCCCTCCCCCCCTGCAGCTAACATTTTATTATTAAAGCCTGTTTCCCGTAAAAATTCTGAACGTCCCCGTTCAAAAAATTCCAGATAACGCGCATGATAAACCACACCGGAAAAATCTGTATCAGCCACGTAAACGCGCACCTGAAAATTATGAAAAGCATTTTTATGATCGCTCTTGAAAGGCATTACTTCTGTCATTGACCTCATGTCCCATAAAATCATTTAAGTTAGAAAATTGTTTATGAATCAAAAGATTGAACATATTTTTGTGTTGAAGTTGTGAAAAGAAAAAGCACAAAATTCCCCCCTATCGTTCTAAACCTTTTCGGTGAAAACACAAGAACCAGAGGCTTTCTTCTTGTCCTTATAAGAACTTGCGATAAATCATCCGCACAGTTCTTATTAAAAAAATGCCTTAGTCATCTTCCCCATCCCATAAAGTTGTCTGAAGTGATGCATTATCTTGAGCATCAGAAAGTTGCGTACGCTTTTGTATCGATGGTGAAGCAGGCGCAGCAAGTCCTAAATGGCTCCACGCCTTTTCGGTCAGAATGCGTCCTCGAGCCGTTCTTTGAATAAAACCCTGTTGGAGAAGATACGGTTCAACAATATCTTCAATCGCATCACGGGGTTCTGATAAAGCAGCCGCAATGGTTTCAATACCTACCGGTCCTCCTAAAAAAGTTTCCGCAATCAGCAGCAAATAACGCCGGTCAAGCGGATCAAGCCCAAGATGATCCACTTCAAGACGCGAAAGCGCTTCATCGGCAATTTTTCGATCAATTTGTTTTGCCTGTTTGACCAAAGCAAAATCACAAACGCGCCGTAACAACCGTCCAGCGATACGCGGGGTTCCACGTGCTCGACGTGCAATTTCATGGGCGCCATCATCACTGATCTTGACGGCAAAAAGCCGCGCATTACGCTGCACAATATATTCCAATTCCTCTATCGTATAAAAATTAAGACGAATAGGGATGCCAAAACGGTCTCTAAGCGGTGTGGTCAAAAGCCCCAACCGTGTGGTTGCTGCCACCAAAGTAAATTTAGCCAAATCAATTTTAACCGAGCGTGCTGCTGGCCCCTCCCCAATGATCAAATCGAGTTGATAATCTTCCATAGCCGGATAAAGAATTTCTTCAATCGCTGGATTTAAGCGATGAATTTCATCAATAAACAAGACATCGCGTTCTTCCAAATTGGTCAAGAGAGCGGCTAAATCGCCTGCTTTAGCAATGACTGGTCCTGAAGTAGAGCGAAAATTAACCCCTAATTCTTTTGCCATAATCTGTGAAAGCGTTGTTTTTCCCAGTCCCGGTGGTCCTACAAACAAAACGTGATCCAACGCTTCTTTCCGAGTTTTTGCGGCTTCAATAAATATTTTTAAATTAGCCCGCGCCGCTTCTTGACCAATAAAATCATCGAGAACTTGTGGTCTTAAGGAACGATCCGGATCGTTGGGAAGGGGCGCTGCCCCTAAAAGGCGTTGATCTTCATCTTTATGCATTGTTACCTTAATTTCAAGTAGGAGAAGAAAGCAATTTGAGACTATGGCGGATCAAGAGGGCAGAAGAAACAGCTTCCCCTTCAAGGGCGTTCATCGCCAGAGCAAGAGCCCGAGCTGCTTGCTCACGTTCAAAGCCTAGTTTCATTAACGCGGAAAGCGCATCCTGCGCAGGTTGGTCAGCCCTCTCATGCTGCGGAATTGAAACCGTCTTGACCGCCTGTTCAAAGGGAAGCGTTTTACTTTTCAACTCACCCACAATTCTTTCACTGACTTTTTTACCAACGCCTGGCGCTCGACTAATCATCGCCCCATCGTTTAAAGCAATAGCTTGTGCGAGTTCATCTGGCGATAAAGTCCCCAAGATTGCCAAAGCAACCTTAGCCCCGACCCCTGGAACATTTTGGAGCATACAAAACCACTCCTGTTCGGCTCTTGTTGCAAAACCAAAAAGGCGGATTGCCTCTTCCCGAACATGCGTTTCAATAAAGAGGCTTAACGCCTCCCCAACAGAAGGCAAAGAAGGACGCAACCGATTTGAGATAAAAACAACATACCCCACACCATGAACATCAAGAATGATATAATCTTCAAAGATATGTTCAAGCGTCCCCTTTAATTTGCCAATCATATCACCATCCTTGCCTGATAAGATTGATCAATCCTCTTACGATGCATGCTATGACAAAGAGCAAGCGCAAGGGCATCAGCGGCATCATTGCTATCAAATTCAGCCCGTGGGAGTAAAACTTTTACCATCATATGAATTTGTTCTTTCGCCCCATGTCCAACACCAATAACCGATTTTTTTACCTTGTTGGGTGCATATTCAAAAACAGGACACTTTGCCTGCGCAGGAACCAGCAGCGCAATCGCACGCGCTTGTCCAAGTTTTAAAGTTGCTGTCGCATCTTTGTTGACAAACACATGTTCCACCGCAGCTTCATGAGGCATAAATTGATGCACAACCTCTGAAAGACCTTTATGGATTTGACAGAGCCTAGAAGCCAGATCACACTTTACATCGGAAGAAACTGTCCCTGCAGCAACAAACTGAAGACGATTACCCACAAGATCGATAACGCCCCATCCAGTATACCGTAATCCGGGATCAATGCCTATAATACGAATCGTCTCTGCCATAAACGCTAGTTTATACACTTTTCCCCCTTTTGAATAAAGGCTCGCCCATAAAGAAAACAGCAGTAAAACATAAAACCCGTAAAAAGAGGAGCATGCGTCATGAGTTTATGTGTTATAACACCCGAACAAACAGCAGCTTTATAAGACTAAAAATGCCATCAAACAAAACCCCTCACACCTGACAAGTAAGCAAAAGAAAAGTATAAAAACGCCCCTTCTATCTCATCTTCAATGTCATAATGATTAAACCATCTCAAACGAGAAAAGAGAGGATCCATACATTCATAAGTATAAAAATTCTCCTCTCTGAATGGTATCTACGCCACCGAGTCTTTTTACATTATAAAGAATATCCTCTAAGAACGCCCAAAGGCTGTTTTGAGTCATTCGATTTGTTTTGCCGGCGGATTTTCATCTTCTAAAGTACTAGAAGCCGCCGCGTCCCACCCTGCACACATAGATTTTATGCGCACCTCTCAAACGAGAGTGAATGAGCAACAAATTGGCGAAAATTTCGGGCGTTCGTTCCAATGAGGGGGTTCAAGTTCCAATGTCGGTGTCTGAAGAGAAACTTTGACGATTTCTTTTTTTATTTGTTCTGATGACATTTCCCCTTCGCGAAAAGCCCAAGAGA
>NZ_JADB01000016.1 GCF_000518165.1 Bartonella elizabethae F9251 = ATCC 49927 | reverse complement strand
ATCCCAGAAATTCTCATTCTTTTCATCAAAGAGACTTTGTTCAATATTCGCTTGACCATAGCTTGATTCTGGTCCGTAACCTGTTAGCGTATATTTATAAGGTGAACCACCCCTTGTGATATAACCATGGGCTAATTTGAAAGAATTTTCATCAGCCTTTCCGGAAACTTGGATCAGTGAAAGTCCGCCTATGTTAGAAGGATCGGAAGCATTTATGACGCTCTCTTTATCTCCTAAATCGCTTTGAATGTAAACTGTTGTGGAGCCTGAAACATCGCCGTGAATGAGAAGATGATCGGTTTCTTGCTCTGTGATTGGTGTGCCATCAGTCCACTTTGTATTGAAATAAATTTTTGCATCGCCTGTTGCGTTATAGACGGCCGTAGTCTCTGGTTTTCCGGAACCTATATGCAATGTGTGGTAATGACCTTCTATTGGTCCAGCAAAAACAAGAGAGCTGTCATTGAGACCCAGAACAGAAATGTCAGAACGTGATCTTTGAGCGATATCAAGCAAATTGCCTTCAGCATCTTTCTCTTGTGTGCTGGTTTTCAAGATCCATTTTGCTTGATTTTTCAGATCAAAACTGATTGTTCTGTCGTTTGTAATGTTTGCCTTTCCTTCTAAAATAGAATGATCTGCATTTAAGGTAAAGCTACCGGTAGATATCTCCTTCATGTTTTCATCATTCCAGAAATTTGTATCGTTGGCAGAAATTTTGTCCCAAAAAAGGCCATTGTCTAATAACACATCCGCATGGATTTCTGAGTTGTTAAGATTAACTTTTCCGATTGATGGAGCAATATTATTGTCAATGCTTTTTTCAACAAATGCTCCAACGAGAATTCCAGTGCCATTGTCAACGTGAATATTGCTATTGGTCAGATTGATTTCGCTATTTCCATCTATTTGTAGATCATCTTCATCTGTATTGGTTTTCGATAAAGCCACTAGTTGCATACCTATGCTTTCTGCTTTTACATCAGTATTTGCTAGGTCAATCTTTCCGTGAGCGGCTGCGGATAGTGCAATTTTTTTGACGTCTATTTCATTTTTAGTGCCATTCTTCATGATAATTGAGGCATCACCAGCTGCAGCAAGACCAAGATCAAAATTTTTAATGGTTGTGTTCCCATTTAATTCAATTTTGCTCTCAGGCTCGTAAGAGCCTACAGCAATGGTTATTTTTTCGCTCTCACCACCGGTCATTACTAGATCGCCACTGGTGATCTTGCTTCCACCGTCTGCATAAAGACCTTCATCAACATTTTGAATGATTGTTTTGCCTGTTAAGTTAATTTCACTGCCAGCGCCTTCTGTCGTTAGACCAGAGCGTTCTGTGTCGGGATCCGAATTGATAGCTTTTCCACCGGTGATATTTAAATTTTCACCGGTAATTTTACCACCACCAGCTGCTCTAAGACCGTCTAAAGTATTGTTGATTGTTGTATTACCATGCAATTGAATTGTGCTCTCACCAAGCGCAAGTGCGCCGGTTCCTATGCCATTTGTTGTGAGCGTAACATCTGTGGCATCGATCTGCCCCTTGTTTTTTGTAAGCAATGCAGAAGAATATTTATTTTTCGTTGTTGCACTTCCTCCTACCATTATAATTTTTGAATCTTTACCGTCTGCGTAGACACCGTTTCCATCAGATGATGTTACCGTAGCGTTGTTTAAAGAAATAGAACTTCCTTGTTTTGCATATATTCCATCACCTTTGCTTTCAAATGATCCTCCAGAGACTGTTATTGTCGAGTGATCATCTGCAATTATGGCAGTTTCTGCTTTTGTCACGGTGACATTTGTTAAAGCAACTGTACTATCATTTGCTACTATTCCATATTGTAATAGTGCATCATCTTCATCTTTAACGCTTGATATTGTTACATTTTCTAGTTTGTTTTCTTCTCTCTTACTGTTTTCGAAGATAGCTCCATTATAGAAAGCTTTAATGGTTCCCCCCGTCATGTTGATCGCGCCATCTTCTGTTATCCAGATTCCTGTGTTTTCAGATGATGTAATTTGAGCATTGTTGGTTAAAGTAATGATACTTTCGCTGTCAGAAATTATTGTGATATCTTCTGCATCAAATGATCCTCCAAAGACTGTTAATGTCGAGTGATCATCTGCAACTATGGCATTTGTTGTTTGAGAGACTTTTACATTTTTTAAAGCGACTGTACTTTTATCTGCAGATATTCCTGCGTTCAGGAGTGCACTGTCTTTAACGCTTGATATGGTTACATTTTCTAGTTTGTTTTCTTCGCTGTTACTGCTTTCAAAGGAAGCACCAGTTATAGAAGCTTTAATGGTCCCTCCCGTCATGCTGATTGCACTATCTTTTTTTGTAAAAAGTCCTTCGTTCTCAGATGATGTAATTATAGAATCATTTATAGTGATTGTACTGCCGTTTTCGGAAATTATAGCTACCCCTTTTGCATCAAATGATCCTCCAGTGATCTCTATTTTAGAATTACTATCTGCAACAATAGCGTTCCCAACTTGTTTTACATTTACATTTTCTAGAGCAACTGTACTTTCTGCTTCTGCTTTGATTCCATTGATGAGTAGCTCATTTTCTTTATTGCTTGATATTTCTACATTCTTTAGTTTGTTTTTGTCGTTTTTACTTTCGGTGAATCGAGCACCTACGAGTGAAGCATTAATAGAGCCTCCATTCATACTGATTGCACCATCTTCTTTTGCTTGAAGTCCAATTATACTATTTTTAATTTTTGTATCATCACCCGTTAATTCAATTAGACTGTCTGTACCTTCAGAAAATACACCAAAACCACTTGTAATCAAATCACTATTTCCAACGGGGGCAGCACCATCTATTGTTAGAGTAACATTTTCGATCGTAGTGTGCCCGCCGTTCTTTGCCACAATGGCCGCTACTTTTCCAGTTACTTCCCCTCCGGTCATTTTGATTTTTGATTTTTGTTCTGCTGCGAGCCCAACGTTATTAGATGATGTAATTTTAGTATTGTCTTTTAAAGTGATTGTGCTGCCATTTTCAGCGTGTATTGTTACCTTCTTAGCGTCAAACTCTCCTTTAGAGATTGTTATTTCAGAATTATTATCTGCAGATATACCACTGTCTGCATGAGAGAATCTTACACCTTCTAAATAAACTTTACTTTCATTTTCTGCTTTTACTCCAAAAAGTATTGCTGTTTCGCCTTCATTACTTGATATTTCTACGTCTTTTAGTTTGTTTTTGTCGCTATTACTGTTCGTGAAGTAAGCGCCAGCTTGTGAAGCTTTAATAGAGCCTCCATTCATAGAGATCGAACCACCATTTTGTGCCATGAGCCCAGAGTTATCAGATGATGTAATTTGAGCTCCCTCTATAGTGATTTCACTGTTTTGCGAGGCTGCTATTGTTGCCTCTTTTGAAGCAAATGAACCTTCAGTGATTTTTACTTTAGAATTATTATCTGCAAGAATGGCGTTTTCTGCTTGTTGTACGTTTACATTTTCTAAAGTGACTGTACTGCTCTCGTTTGCTTTTATTCCAAAGTTTATTTGTTTTCCGTTTTCATTACTTGATATTGTTACACCATTTAGCTTGTTTTTGTCGCTGTTACTGTTCAAAAAGCTAGCACCAGCGTATGAAGTTTTAATAGCCCCTCCAGTCATAGAGATCGTGCCGCCATCTTTTGCCCAGACTCCAGAGTCATCAGATGATGTAATTTGAGCTCCCTCTATAGTGATTCCACTGTTTTGCGAGGCAGTTATTGTTGCTTCTTTTGAGGCAAATGAACCTCCAGTGATTGTTATTGTAGAGTCACCTTTTGCACTTAAAGCATTCACTGTTTGTTTTATGGTTACATCTTTTAAAGTGACTGTACTGTCTTTTACTCCTACTCCGAATCCCAGTAGTGTTTTATCATCACCGCTTGATATTGTTACACTTTCCAGCTTGTTGTTGCCATTAGTGTTCAAGAAGGCCGCACCAAAATCAGAAGCATTAATAGAGCCTCCAGTCATGGAGATCGTGCCACCGTCTTTTGCTTTAACACCTATGACAATGGCAGAATCAGTTCCTTTGATGGTTGTTTTATCTCCTGTTAATGTGATTATACTCCCCTTGTCTTCAGTTGTTACAGCTGCGGGTGATTCTAAAGAGGATGATCCGAGAGGAGGTGTGTTTTCTCCTTCGCTAGTGTCTTTATTGGTATCTTTATTTCCGGTTACTGTTAAATTTTCACCAGTGATTTGCCCCCCCTTTAAGGCTTGAAGAGTCTCATAAGTGGCATCTTTGACCTCTTTTTTCTCTCCAGAAACTTTAAGAGATTCAGCTTGTACATTGAATTGAATATTAAACAGCACAATAGCGGCTGTTGCTATAGATGACAGAAGGGATTTTTTATACACGAATACTCTCCTTTTAAAGCCCCCAATATTTACTTCCCCGCAGTCTTCAAAAGAAGAAAAGAAAATAGATATTGCTTTTCGTTAATTACTATCGCTCTGATAATTTATTTTACTTTTTCTGTCAAAATGAATCTTTAGCTTATCAAAATTATATTTCATTTTATATTAAATATATTATGTATTTATAATTTTATAACTATTATCCATTTCGATATTATTTGTAGTAATATTTATAATCTTTTAAAATATTGTTATAAGATTTTGATTTTGCATGCCTTTTTATTGTGCATTGCTTCTTGAATTATTTGTGAAAAGTTTCTTGGTGAGTGTGTTTGGTTTTAATGGAAAAGCACTTATACAATGCCGCTCGTTTCTTATGCGGTTCTTTATGGGGACATTTGATACCATACCAATACTTCGAAGTTTTTGATAGAACTAGTAAGGGTAGGGGGTATCAAAAGCGTTGTGTTCAGGCATAGCAAGAAAAATATATTACATGCAATCAATCATCAATAAATGAAGGCACCTAAAACTGAAGGCTTGGCGTGAATGCTGCTGTTCGTTTCATTGAAATTATCCATGTAATGCGAAATCATTATTTTGCGCTTTTGACATATTCTTGACAAAAAAACAAAAGACTACCTTTAAAAAATTTATTGATAATATAATAAATTACATAATGTTTTTATGGCGGTATATGTATGAGATATAAAGTTGAATATATAGCAATCACCATGATTGCTTTCGCTCTTGTTGGTTGTTTAAATATTGATTCTGAAAAAACAAAAAGAGATGAAAGGCTTCATCATGCGTTAATGGATTGGTCCATGAAGGAAAAGTCTCTTACCAAAAATTATACTGCCATCATCATGGCGGATCCTCAACCTTGGCGTTTGAATTCCGGTGATGCCAATGGACTGTCTAACAGGGAGCCATGGTTTAAAATAAACGAGCAGGTTGCCAATGTCATAAAAGCACACAAAGCTGCTTTTCATATTGTGAATGGTGATTTGACGGAGTTTGGTCAACAAAAAAACTATGACGATTATAAAAATCTCTATAAAAATCTCGGCTCTCCTGTCTATGAGGGATTAGGCAACCATGATTATGCCAATAATGTTGGAAACTGTACCATACCTGAAGTCTTCAATTTTTATAAGGATGCTTGTGCTATAAGTGCAGTTTTAAGAATGGTGGCGGAAATCAAAAAATATCAAAATCAATTATCTCATTTCAATGCAGATGTTGTTGAAAGTTTGCTTCCTGTTGCGCGTGAAAATATTCATAAAATCAAAGGGAGCTTAAGTTATTCTTGGGATTATGGAGATATTCATTATGTCCAGCTTCATAATTATCCAAGTTATATGGTGCATCTAAAGGGACAGTCTGTGGAAGTGCAAATCAATAAATCTTTAGATTGGCTTAAACAAGATTTAGCTGCTGCTGATGCGAGAGGTAAAGTGACAATTATTAATTTTCACGATGCTCGTGCTGCTTCTGTGGATGGCGAATCCTTTTTTATTCGTAAACAAAATGCTAAAGATTTGGCAGTGTTTAAATCCATTATTACTTCTCATAATGTTAAAGCAATATTCGTTGGACATACGCATTATCAGTCCTATTGCCGTGCAAAAAATGATAAGGTTTTTGGCAATATTCCTGTCTATACAGCTGGTGCACTTTTTAATGGAGATTATTATCTTATAGATGTGAAGGGAAAAAACATCCACGTTAAGGCCTATAATGGAGAAGTAGGAAAACCCCTTTTAATTAAAGATCTCGGAATCATCGGAAAAGATACAGAATTTTCCGCAAGTTGCAGCAAGTTATAAGAAGATGTTTTTCTGACTTTACGATATAAAGAGCAAAGTGTGCTCGAGGCGTAAATTTGAAAAGTCAAGAGTGCAAGATTGTGTAGCAGTGTATTAAAAAAATCAATTTATTGTTATTTCTTCTTTTGTCTCATGAATTAATATATAGAGGCTGAGATGCTTGGGGAGCCTTTTTATATTGGTTATGTTCATGGTTTACATTAACGGAATTTTGTAAGGCATGTGTTGAGCATTTGCTGCTTGCCTTGGAGAGAGTATAAAATGGCATTTTAAAAAGTCTTTAAAATACGCATTTCAGAAAAGCTTTATATGATGAAAAAGTTTTATTTTCTCCGTAAATAGATATCTGGAATAAGCTTTAATGCTTCTTTTTTGTCATTATGTAGGTGTTGTGAGGAAATAAGCAGTTGGCTTGAGAAAATATAGAAAACATATAATGCATATGCTAAGGCTTTACAAATAAAAACAACTTTTAATTGAAAAATGGCAGAAATAACATTTTTTATGATGTGATGTGTTGATTATAAAAAATACACCGTAAAATCGCCTAAAAAGTTTCAAAATCTTCATGAGTTGTAAAAAATAAATAAGAGAGATTGAAATTTTCAAACTCCTTTGTAGTTTGATGCTAGGTTTTGTATTCAGTGGGATTAGATAGGAACACATGATAATTTATTGTTTTTATGTATAAAATTCAGCATTAAATGCGCGTTTTGTCAAAATATACAAAACCTTCTGGCAAGCTACATACACACAAGCTATATTGGCTGGGGAACTTGGATTCGAACCAAGATTGACGGAGTCAGAGTCCGCTGTTCTACCATTAAACTATTCCCCAATAAGCCCATTTTACCCTCTCTAGCAGATTCTACAGCGTAGGCAAGCGCAAAAAATCTTTATAATTATCGATAATAAAGAGCAATAGGAATGTCATTGATTGTTTTGATTTGAATATCGACATCATAAATGTCTTTAAGAATTTCTGGCTGCATAATTTCTTTGGGGGTTCCCAAATAGGCTGCTTTCCCATTTTTCAATGCAACAATCATATCTGAATAAGAGGAGGCAAAATTAATATCGTGCATAACAATAAGAATGGTTTTTTTCAACTCATCAGCTGTGCGGCGTAATTGCTTCATCATAGAAACGGCATGTTTCATATCCAGATTGTTTAATGGTTCGTCTAAGAGAAGATAATCGGTATCTTGACAAATAACCATCGCAATAAAAGCCCGTTGACGCTGACCACCAGAAAGCTCGTCTAAAAAACGGTCTTTTAAATCTTGTAAGTCAAGATAGCGTAGCGCACTGTCGATAAATTGTCTATCTTCATGTGTATACCAGCCTTTTGAATAAGGATAGCGTCCGAAACTCACTAAATCGTACACAGTTAAACGGAAGGATAAAGGATTATCTTGACGCAAAATGGAGAGCTTTTGGGCCAAAATATCGTGGGGCATTTTATCAATATCAAAACCGTCGATATTAATTGTGCCTTTGTCGTGCGTTAAAAGACGTCTTATCAGCATTAAAAGAGTTGATTTTCCCGAACCATTAGGCCCAATAAGAGAAATAATCCCCCCTTTGGGAAGATGAAGACATAAATTGTCGATAATCAATCGTGCTCCGTAAGCCTTGGAAAGATGATTGATCTCAATCATTTTACTTTTCCCTTCATCAGTAACATTAAGAAAACAATCCCTCCACAAAACTCAATGATAAAACTTAAACGTCCCGCCATGTGAAAAATTTGCTCTAAAATAAATTGTCCCCCCACCAAACAAATCATCGCTAACAATATTGCAATCGGTATAACGACACTATGTTTTGTTTGAGGTGAAAGTTCATATGAAAGGTTGGCAACGAGCAGTCCAAAAAAAGTGACGGGGCCTACTAATGCAGTGGAAAGAGAGACGAGAAGAGAAACAAAAATAAGAATAGCTGTTGCACTTTTATGATAATTAACGCCAAGATTGAGAGTGTTTTCACGTCCCAAAGCCAAAATATCAAGAAGATGGCGGAAACGCCACCCAATTAAACTCACAATGAAAACAATTATTGTGGCAAAGCTTATGAGGGACGTATTAAATTTATTAAAATTTGCAAACATAATATCTGTTAGATTCATCATCTGGTCTGGATTGAGTTGCAATTGCATAAACATCCGTAAACTGAAAAAAAAGCCGCCTAAAACAACTCCAATTAAAAGTGTCAAGTGAAGACCTTTTAGGCTACCTGAAAACAGCCAACGAAAAAGGCTTATGGAAAAAAGCATGAGAATAAGGGCTTCGAGAATGAGCTGTCCTTCTTCATTCAAAAAGGGCAAAGAAAGAGAGCCTAAAAAATACATCAAAACAGTTTTTATTAAAATATAAAGCTGATCAAATCCCATAATTGAAGGGGTCAGAAGACGGTTATTAACGATTGTTTGAAATAAAACTGTAGAAACGCTTATTGCATAGGCAATAAGAAGCAGAGAGATCAGTTTTGTCAGACGAAATGTCCATGTATAAACATTGATATTCCACGTCATGTAAAGACTGATGACCGTACATGCTATGATAATAAGCGTTGTTAGTACACATTTTGTTTTTTTGCTTCTATCCAAGATTCTTTCTCCAGCGTAAAAGCAGTATCATAAAAATAAAACTACCGATCACGCCCATTATAGTGCTGATGGGAATTTCAAGAGATGGATGAATGATTCTCCCTAAAAGATCACAAATTAAGACCAATCCTGCACCGCTGATGGCTACCCAAGGAGCAGTATAGCGCATATTATCGCCCATGAAACTTGAAACAATATTTGGAATAATCAATCCAACAAAAGGAATACGGCCGACGGTACAGACAACAACAGCAGTGATTGAGGCGACAATAAAAAGACCAAAAAACATGACGACACGATAATTTAACCCAAGATTATTGGTTAAATCTTCTCCTAAGCTTGCAACCGTAAAGCGATCAGCAGTACAATAGGCTAGAAGACAAAGAGGAAGGGAGAGCCATAAAAGTTCATATTTCCCCTCAAGAATCATGGTAAAACTACCAAATAAATAAGCTTGAAGAGAAGGAAGGAGCATTTCATAATCTGCAATGGCATTGGTTAACGAGCCAATAATGTAGCTTAGCATAATCCCTGTAAGGGGTACAATGAGAGCGGATTTTAAAGGAATGCGGTGTAATAAAAACATAAAAAGTAAAGTGCCTGTCATGGCAAAAAGTGTCGCAACAACCATTTTTCCTAAAACAGGAATATTGGGTAGAAAAATCATAATAAAAAGAATGCCAAGGGAAGCAGATTCAACAGTTCCAGCGGTTGATGGTTCGACGAAGCGATTACGTGTCAACAGTTGCATAATCATGCCTGAAAGTGCAAGCGCTGCGCCTACTAAAAGGATTGCAATGGTACGAGGAAGACGCGTTTGCCAAAAAATAAGCCAGGCATGAGGATCGGCTACAAAGAGATCAGAAGGCGTGACGTCAGAATAACCAACAAAAATGCTGAAGATGGACAAGAAAATTAGAAGGGTTATGGTTATCCAATAATTCTTCACGTTAAATCATTTTCTCATAAAACTTAACAAAAAAACAAAGGTTGTTTCATAAACAACCTCTGCTTTTAAATTTTATTCATAGAGCAAGCAAGCCCTTTTGTATGCTTATTTGCTCTTTGTAAAAGCTTCATTGATCTGTTTAGCGGTTTCAAGGAGTCCTGTTAAACCACCACTTGCACGATACCAGCTCCAAGAGTCCAAATAAATAATTTGGTTTTGTTTGCTTGCTGTTGTGCGGTGCACAAGCTCATTGTTGAGCAGTTGTGCTGCGGATAGTCCTTCCCGTCCAATTGCCGCATCCCGATCAATTACTAACAACCAATCAGGATTTGTCTCCAGAATAAATTCAGGAGAAATGAGCTGTCCATGTTTTTGTACAGTGAGTTTATCGGTTGCAGGGGTAATTCCAAAAGCGGAATGAAAAATATCAAAACGTGATTTTGATCCCAAAGCACTGATTTTTCCACCAGAGGTCATGAGGACAAGCCCTGTACCTTTTCCTTGGGTATTTTGACGGACTTCAGCTAAAGTTTCATTAAGCTTTGCAATTTCTTTTTCTGCTTCCTGTTCTTTGCCAAAAATTTTTCCAAGGATAGACACATTTCGTTTAATATCTTCAAGAGAATTTTCGTTTCCTACCGTTAGATCAATGGTTGGAGCGATTTTGGATAAATCGTTATATTTTGCTTGGGTTCTGGAGGAAATAATAATCAAATCGGGTTGAAGAGTGGCAATTTTTTCATAATCTGGTTCAAAAAGAGTGCCGATTTTCTCATATTTTGCATCATCAAATTGTTGCAGATAGGAAGGTTTTTTTCCTTCAGGAATGCCAACAACCGTTTTAATCCCAAGATGATTCATATTATCAAGCGATGCAAGATCAAAAACAACGACTTTTTGCGGAGAAGCGGGAACGGAAGTTGTGCCTGAAACATGATTAATCGTTATATTTGTTTGAGTACTTTTTTTCGCAATACTCGTTTGTGTCCATAAAACCGTTGCAAAGCTGATTGCAACGAGTAAGACAGAAGTCACGCATTTCATATATTTTATCATCGTGATTTTATCCTTTTATCTAATTCTACAAGGGTTTGTGCACTTAAAAACTTAACTTAGGCATTTTTATGCACAAAATGACGCGACAATAAATAACACTATGTTGTAAAGTTGACTAACATATGTTACAAACTGTTCACTTACCTCATTTTCACTTAATTCTAGTGTTTTTGCAACATTATTTAGAAAGTTTGACATATGATCAATGTATTTAAAAAGCGTACACGTTTGTACGCATTGACAACAAGTGCCTTCTTCTTTTTACAAGGTGTCGATGCTTCTGTGGCGGGGTGGTGGGATTCATTAACATCATTTATGACTTTTGGTAGTGGATCGAGCAGTTCTACGGTGCCAGAAACTGGAGCTTCTGGAGGGGTGGCAGAGCCTGGAAGAGCAGAGCCTAGAGTGGGTGATACTTTGGGTAGTTCTGTTCAGCCACAGCCACAGCCACAGCCACAGCCTCAGGTTATGTCTGTTTTAAATCAAACTATTCAACCTACTAATGTTTGTCGTTCTATAAAGAATAAAGTTTTAGTTCCTGGCATGATACGAAATATTACAGTTGATAATGTTCGTGTTCCAGGTATGTCGGGTGTTGTTGTAGCTGGTGCAGGTGTTCCGGGTGGTGCTGGTGCAGGTGTTCCGGGTGGTGCAGGTGTTCCAGGTATGCCGGGTGTTGTTGTGGCTGGTGCAGGTGTTCCGGGTGGTGCAGGTGTTCCAGGTATGCCCGGTGTTGTTGTGGCTGGTGCAGGTGTTCCGGGTGGTGCTGGTGTTGGAAAAGGTGCTGCTGGTGTTGGAAAAGGTTCTGCTGCTGTTGGAAAAGGTTCTGCTGCTGCTGTGCCAGGTTTTCCGGATGGTTTTCCTGGTAATTTAGATATTTCTTTAACAGCTATTCCAGGTGCCGTGCCGGGTGCAGTTCCGGGTGCAGTTCCAGGTGCCGTGCCGGGTGCTGTTCCAGGTGCAGGTGTTGTACCTTCTAGGGAAGCAAGAGCGGTAGATACGGATGATGCGGGTGTATTGCCAGGTGTGCCAAAAGGGTTAGGAGGCGAATTAGTTTCTGTACGAAATAGTTCAAGAACAGATATATCAGATCTAGCGGGTGTTCTAGGTTCGCCTGGTTCAAATCAAGATTTTGATAATATGTCAAGTGTTCTAATATCTACGCCTACATCTGAAGTACTTAAGGGCTTTTTGTCTAGGGAGGATGTATCTATGCCAGCTATTGGAGGTGAGGGGGCAGGTGAAGGATTAGCTGATTTACTTGATGCGGATCCTCGGGTATATGGATCTATTTCCTGTGATGAAGTTGGAATACATACTCTAATGGGGGCAAGTATTATAGCGGATCAGGGAGGGGCAGCTGTAAATGTGCGATCTCCTTCTGGTGGCGGGAAAGCAGTCCTTAATTTAGAAGAAGTATCCATTCAGAGTATGAAGATTGAGAAAGAACTTTCTGAAAGTTTATCTAACATAGCTATGGAGAACTCTAAATTAAGTATAGAAAACATAGATAGTTTATATGGTCATGGTGGGTTTTATACTGGTATATACGTGAGCGATGCTGCTGAAAATTTAAATGCAGAGGCTAATTTGAGAGACACAAATATTCAGGGTTTCTTTATCGGGCTTCAGGCTACCGATACAGGAAAGATCACTATGGAAGGGGGAGGGATTAGAGATACGTACATAGGTGCTCTTGCTAGCGATAGTGGGCAAATTTTTTTAGAAAATGTAGATATTAATGTTAAAAGAATCGGTTTAGTTAGTTTTGGTCCATCTGTTATAGGAATGAGATCTGGAGCAATTACTGTGAAAGAGGGGGGGATAGGAGTTATCTCATTAGAAGAGGGAACTGTGGTACTAGATGGGACAGCTATTAAGATTTCTGAGAAATTAAGAACTGAAACAGATAATACTTCAGAGACGAGCATAGGTTTATTGTCACGTGGTGGTATTGTTTCCTTTAAAAATGGGGAACTTAGAGCTTCCAATACTATTGCACTGTTGGTAAATGATAAATTTAATAATAATAACTCTAGAGTTTTGGATGGATTGGTGGATGAGCATAGTGGTGGGAAGATTGATCCTAACACTAATGATGATTCTTTCTTTGGTGAGCTAATCCCTATAGGATCTGGAACTGTCCTTGGTAGTATTAGTTCCACGTATCTTGAAGTTTCATCTTCTATAGAAGATTTTTTAGGGGGTGGTGTGGATTCTAAAAATATTAATTCACCTTCTGGAACTGTTGTTGAAAATCCTCAAGATGCGTTGGATGTAGATTCTAAGGTTGTTAACTTGATAGTTTCTGATATTCAAAATTCAACTATTAATTTGGCAGGAGATTCTTATGGTGTATTATTTTTAAGGGATGTACCTTCGAATGTGAGGGAAGAAAATGATCAGGCGCATGTGGGGCAAGGAAATGATCAAAATGTACAACAGCATCTAGTAAAAAATAGAAGAGAAGATAATGAAGACAGATTGCATGCAGTTCTTTTGCAAGGCACTATTCTTGAAGTTCCAGCGGGTGTAGCGATTTATGGTGATAGTTTGGGGGGAAGCGTTGTTATAAAAGAAAAATCGATGATTTCAGGTGGTTTATTATTGAAAGCAGAACATAGTTCTGATTTGTCGATTTTCGTTCACGATTCTAAAATTATGGGAGGTGCTCGTATTGGTCAGAATTCTCATGCGAGGCTTTTTTTATCCCATGGATCGGAGTGGCATGTAACAAAGGATCTATATAGTCGTAATTCTGGAGATTTAGATGAGAGAAGTTTAACTAAAAATTGTCTGGATTCATGTATTTCATCTATCAATCTTAAAAATAGTACTCTTAAGTTCATCTCTCCGGAAAGTGATATTGGAAATTACCGGACTCTTCGTATTGGGGATGGAAAAGGTGTGGTTTACGATGCCGATAGCGCTTGGATTCATTTTAATGTGCATCTGGGGGGAGGATATAGTCCGGACGATAACGGGGTGCAGGTGTCTGATAGGCTTTTAATTCATGGTGATGTTTCTGGAAGAACTACATTGCATATCAATGCCACTTCAGGAAATTTCGCTTCAGGAGGCGTTGGAAAGGAAGATGCGCCTTATAGTGTTTCACTTGTTCAGGTTCATGGAAAGGCACAAGAAGATTCTTTTCGGTTGAATGGTGATTATGTTACGTTAAATGGTTACCCTTACAGATATACTCTTCATGTTTATGGTCCAGAGGTGTCTCGGACGGTAAAGTATTTTGATGCACAATTACAGAAAGGGGGATCGGAGTTTTGGGATTTTCGTTTAGAAAATGCAGAGTTTGTTTCGTATTATCTTTATGCTGATCCGCATAAGTCTACTGTTACGTATAGTTCACCTCCTCAACGTGAAGAAACTCCTGTAGTTGCTGCTAAAGGTGTTGAGGGTGCTGTTAATTCTAGTTCTGCCGCTGAGGTTGTGCGTGAGGAGTCTGATGAATCTGCAAGTGTACATACCGCTTTACCCATCGGACCTGCTTTGCCAGCTACACCCGAGTCTTCTACTGGGGCTTTATCTTCTGTTGAATCTACCGTTGTGTCTGATCATTCTAAGCTGAAGTCGATACTGCTTTCTAGGTTTGGATTGACTATGCCAGGACAATTTAAATTGCATACATTCAGTGATCCTCATATAACGAGAATGTATACTTCAGGGGGTGGGTGGTTTGGAATTCTGATTTCAAGAGAAAGTGTAAGAGAGTATCTTAAAAAGTTGGGTGTACTGAAAGAATCGGATAGTTTAGAAGAGAAGCTTAAAGAATTTGGTATAGCTGTTGGTGCTGATGGTAGTATATCTGTAATAGATTCTTCCAAAGAATCGGGGCGTGTTTCGTCTTCTAGTACTTCTACTTCATCTGAGAAGAGTGCGTCTGTAGTAGCTAATCCACCTGTTTCCGATGAGGGATCTCAAATATCTGGGGTTGAAGGGGTTTCTTCTGGATCATCTGAGTCTCATACTTCTCCTACAGATATAAATTCTAATGGTTCTGCAGATTCTGATAGTTCTCATGTAACTAATGTTCCACCTCGCCCTTCTATTGCAGAGACATCTGGTGTGGACACTATAGATTCCTCGATTGTTACATCTTCTGTTCCTGTATCTAAAAGGCCAGCTCCTATAAAATCAGCTGCTGCTGTGAGGCTTTCTACTCCTGTGGTTTCCAGGACATCTACCGCACCTTCTAATGGAGTTTCTGCTGAGACATCTTCTGCTCCTGTGGTTTCTGAGGGATCTGCTGCATCTTCTAATGTAGCTTCTTCTCCTGTGGTTTCTGAGGGATCTGCTGTATCTTCTAATGTAGCTTCTACTTCTGTGGTTTCTGGGAAACCTGCCGAACCTTCTAATGGGCCTGTTGGACGTATTCTTCTGCCTAATAGTGGTGGTAAGGAAAAGGTTTCTTCTACGTGTGATGCTGCACAGAATAATGGTGGGAAGGCGTTGCAAACTCCTTATTCTTGTAGTGATGGCCAAACACGTACAGTGACAGACCTTACATTGAAGGGAAGTGATGACATGCAGCATTTGATGCATGTAAAAAATCAGAATACGGTTGTTAAGCTAGAGGGAGCTACAATTAGTGGTGTGGATTCTTCTGATCGTAAAAATAATGTTGATTTTACTGAAATAAAGGCTGTAAGTGCTGTGTTGGCAGAAGAGGGGGCAGAGGTTGTTTTGAATAATAAATCAACAATTAAATCTTCTGTGATTGGGCTTGAAGCGCAAAGTGGCGGAAAGGTTAAGATGAATGATGGAACAGTCGATGCTCATTATGTGGGTGTGTTGGCAGGATCTGGATCATCTGTTAATTTAAAGGATACGACAATTAACGTAATGGGAGATTTGGCTACAGCGGGTCTGGCAAGTAACGCTGGTGAAATAACCATGAACTCTGGGAGTATTACCTTGGCAAAGGGTGTGGCTGTGAGGTCCGAATCTGGAGGAAGCGTTAAGTTAGACAAAGTTAATATTACTACTAAAAAAGCGACAAAAAAGTTAGATTCTAAAGAGAATTTAGAGAGTGCTGCTTTTCTATTGAGTGATAATGCTTCTGTTGATTTTAAGAATGGGAGCGTTGTGACTGATGGACATGCTTTGTGGGTTATAAAGGGTGATGATGTGGTTGAAACGGGGACTTCTAGGAAGAGAAGAGCTTCTGAGGTTCGTCCTGTTGTTAATCACGCAAATATCGAAGCTTCTACGGTTAAAGTAGAAGGTGAGGGAACCTATGGTATCTATTTTGATGGGCTAATACAAAAAGAAGAGAGTCGACAAAATCAAAGTAAGGATTTAGCAACTGAGAAAGCAAATGTTGTTAAGCGCAGTGCTATATCCACCAAGCTGGAGAAAACGCCTATAAGCATGACAGGGATAGTTTCGTTGAAACAAACTGCTTTTGAAGTTACAAAGGGTATAGCGATCTTTGGTAATAATTCAGCTGGTCATGTTTCATTAGAAAATAAAACAACACTTGCTGGTGATTTGTTGTTGAAGGCTGAGAACGATTCTCAAATATCGGTTTCCGTTGATAATTCTATTGTGACAGGGGGTGTTCGCGTTAATAAAGATTCTTATGCAAGATTAGACTTAGCCAATAATTCAGAGTGGATTCTCAAAAGAAGTGTCCAGAAGAGTTCAGGGACTCCAGATTTAGGATGTTTGGATTCATGCCTTTCTTCTGTGAGACTTGTAAATAGTACTATTAATTTTGCACCTTCCGAATCTGGAGGGAAATATCAAACTCTCCATATTGGAAATGGAGAAGGCATAGTTTATGAGGCACAAGGTGATGCTGTTATTCATCTCAATGCGCGTTTAAATCCTCATGATTCAAGTGGTCAGCAAGTAACTGATCAACTTGTCATTCATGGTGATGTTTCTGGAAAAACAAAAATACGTGTACAAGGCGATGCAGGCAATGGAGCAAATAGTCAAGTGAATGCTAAGATTGCTCATAGTGTTTCAGTTATTCAGGTCTATGGTCAAGCGGAGAAGGATTCTTTCCAACTTGATGGTGATTATGTTGCGCTGAGAAATTCACCATACAAATACACTCTTCGTGCTTATGGTCCAGAAGCAACTTCCAAACAGGAGCATGTTCGGCAGAAATTTGTTAAGGATGGCGGAGCATTTTGGAACTTCCGTTTAGAAAATCAGTATGTTAAGTCTGCTGGATCTGTTGCTCTTCCTGAAAAATTTGTAAGATCTGTTGTTCCACAAGTGCCAACTTATCTCGTGTTGCCTAATAGCGTATTCCATGCTGGTTTGATGGATATTAACAATCAAAGCAAACAGTTAGAAACTTTACGGATGACTTCTACGGGAATGGTAGAGGTTCGTGAGAATCCTGCTTTGTATTTACGCGGCTATGGTGGAAGTTACCGTTATGCTTCAGATTTATCTGCGCTTGAATATGGTTATGACGGTGATCTTGACTATCGTGGTGTAGAGGCTGGTGTGCTACTACAAACTATTGAAAATACTGATAGTGCTCTATCCTTTGGGGTTATGGGAACGTATGGAAATCTTTCTCTGCAGCCTTTGAATGTTGAGCAAAGTCAGAAGAGTGCATTTGATAAGTGGACTGCTACGGTATATGGTAGCATGCAGCATAATATGGGCTTTTATGTTGATGGTCTTTTATCCTATGGTCTGTTCAAAGGTGATGTTCTCACTCTTGCACGGGGTAAAACAGCAACATTAAAAGGTCATCCTTTAAGTGCTTCTTTGATCGGTGGTCAGACAGTTGCCACAGGATATAAGGGTTTTGTCTTTGATCCGCAGGTTCAAGTTGTCTATCAACATCTCCAGTTTGATAAGGCCCGTGATATTGACAACTTTAATGTTGAAATGGGGAACCTTGATCAATGGGTAGCACGTGTTGGTGGACGCTTAACCAAGATTCCTACAGGCTCTGAAGGTATGAATGCTGTTGCTTTATATGGGAAGCTTTATCTTGCTCATGGTTTTGGAGAAAAACAGTCTGTGCATTTCAGTGATGCTTTCAAATTAGGAGCGTTTGGCTCTTCAATAGAGGCAGGATTAGGTTTTAATGCCAAATTGTTGCCTCAGTTCTCTCTGCATGCTGATATTCTCTATCAACATAAACTTAATAAGGCAGGTTTTTCTGGAGCAAGTTTCTCCGGAGGTGTGCGTTATCAGTTTTAATATAAGGTACAGGGTGTACTTTTTAAAAAAGGCAGCACAGTGTGCTGCCTTTTTTCTTTATAACAACTTGTGTTGTTCTTTCGTTTCCTTGATATGAATAGAAAAGGCACGTTTATTGCATGCACGAGCGCATTTTTCTATGCTAAAGCAAATTTTCTTAAAATTTTTGCTGCTGATAATGGGATAGAGTGACTCACTGGTATAGGCTTTTAAAGCGTGCTGGAGTCCAAGGTGTGTTATTTATCTTTTTTGATACCGTATTGATATTAACTAATATCATATTTGATGCTTTCTAAAGCTCGTTTTTGAGCGTTTATTTCCACTAATTTAAATCATTTTTTTCATTCATCTCTTTGTGGATTAATTTGTAAAGTTCACAAGGTCTAATTGTTTTTTTAATTAATTACACGCACCGGTTTTATTTTTTCTTTACACGAAATACAGAATGCATTATACACTTATAAATTGTGCTCTGTTGTTATTCTCTTATAGATGGTTTTACGCGTAGAGCTTTTGCCAAATTTATAGGGATTATTCATTGCACGGTTCAAATGAGCATGAGGCATGTCTTTTGTTACACCTTTTGTATTCTTGAGGTGGTGCAGTTGGATGTTTTGTCAGTGCTTCTATTTTTAATGAGAGGGGAAGGAAAGTTTCGAGGGAACTATGATTAAAGTGTTTAGAAATCATGTATGTTTATGTGCTTGTACAACAGCTATCCTTTCTTTGCTCGAAAATGGAATGGTGATTGCTGCGAGTCCTGAGAATAGTAACTATAATAGTATGATTCCAGTTGCGGTTATTCCCCCAAACGTTAGCTATCTTTACAGTGGTGTTGAGGGGCGTCCTATTATGCCTCCTCATATGAGTAGTGTTGAAGGCTCTCCCCCTATCAGTGCTTTTCCTAATGATAATGTTATCAGTGGGGGGCCTGTTTATAGTCCTCAGCTTAGTGGAAGTAATGTGCATAAGCCTCCTCTTAAGGGAGATAGTGGGGATAATTATCACCATTATAATAAAATCCGTGTTGATAATAACGATGAGGGTATTCGTGGGGGGAGTAACTATCGTGAGTTGAGTGGCGTGGATGGAGAGAACGGACGACAGGAAAATATAGATAACTCTGTCAGAGATGCAGACTCTGATGGAAGAGGTGTGAAACCTGGATTTTATTACTATAGTGGATTGTATTATATATGTGATAATTGTGGGGAAGCTAGAATTGATCATAAATCTTATAAGATTACGAATGAAAATGCTTCCAATTATCCTGCTGATCCGACGGCTATAACGGTAAAGCAGAGAGGGACTAGAGTTGAGGGAGAAAACGTGACGGTTAAAAGTGACGTTCTTGATCGGTCTTTTTTGCGTGGTGTGGCTGTGTCAGATGATGGAAAGATTGTTTTGAAAAACCCTGTGCTTCAAAATACAAAGTTAGCTCTTTTTTCTAACGATGGTCTCATTGAGGTCAAGCAGGGGACTATAGAGGAGAGTGATAGGGCTGTTGAAGCTATAGGACATTCATTGGTTATTTTAGAGGATACAAACATTAACACTAGCGGTGGACCAACAAGCCTTTTAAGTTATAGTGGGGCAGAGATCGGGGTGGAAGGTGGAAAGATTAACTTTGCGGACAGTCACGGTATTTCTGCAATGTTAGGGGGGAAGGTCTTTCTTGATGCGGTTAGTGTTACTGGAAAGGGGAAAAAAGGCGAAAACCATGCGGTCTTTTTAATGGATGAAGGGGGAGAGATTGAGTTTAAAGGCGGAACTGTTGATGTTGAGGATGTGCATGGTATATTGTTAAAAAATTCGCTCAAGCCTTTATATTCTGGACCAGAACGATCTGAAGAAGAATCTGAAACCGAAGATGACGTTGAGGATTTATCGAATAACTTTTATGTGACGGAGGCTAATTTAAAGTCTTCTACTTTTACCGTAAAGGGTAAAGGATCTTATGGTATCTACTTTCGGGGAGAGAAGCCATGGGATGAGAGTGGAGATAAAAAAGAGGCGGAAATTTTAGAGGGAGAAAAAGCGCCACCACGATTGGAAGTTGTTAATTTGGATACAACAAAGTTTTCTGTTGTAGATGATGCGGCGATTTATGGTGAAAATGGTATTTCTGGTGCGGTGAGTTTGATGAAAAGTTCGCTTCGTTCAGGGAATTTTTTATTAAAAGCTGAGAAAGGGGCTTCTATAACGGTTTTAGCTGATGGTTCTACCCTTGAAGGTCGTACTCATGTTGATAAAAATTCTAATGCCGAACTTTATTTGGGAGACTCCACATGGATTTTACCACAGCAGTTGCAGAGAGATCAACAGGGGGATGAAAATAGCTCTTCTATTTCACTTGTTAGCCTTATGGGCGAGAGCTCTATTAATTTCAAAAGACATGAATCTTCTGCTGCTGATGATTATCAAACTCTTCGTATTGGAAAGGGAAAGGGTGAAGTTTATAAAGCACGGGACAATGCCTCTATTTCTCTTCATACCTATCTGAATAAGGGGGGAAATCTTGATCAGCAAAAGACGAATCGTATTTTAATTCATGGTGATGTTTCGGGAAAAACAATGCTTCGTGTGCATGCTGTTGCAGGAAGTCCAGGAGGATATACAGGAAGCGGAGGGAATGAGGAAGGTATTTCAATCATTCAGGTTTCTGGAGAAGCAGAGCAGGATTCTTTTCAGTTGGAAGGTGGTTATGTCGCGTTAGACGAATTACCTTATCAATATAAGCTTTATAGTTATGGTCCAGGGTCTCTTTTAGGAAAAGCAAGTGTGGCCCAAAGATTAGTTGAAGGGAGTGGAGAGTTTTGGGACTTCCGTCTTGAAAGTAGAACTATAGATTCTGATATTCAACCTCAACCAGATCCTCGTCCGACACCTCCTCCTGGTCCAACGCCTCCTCCAGGACCGGCTCCAGATCCTCATCCTCGTCCTAAGCCGGGCGTTAAGGCTGTTGTTCCGCAGGTTCCAACTTATTTGCTTTTGCCTAATGCCTTACGTCATCTTGGTTTGATGAATGTTAGCAATCAAAATCAGCGGTTAGAAGCTTTGCGAATTGCTTCTGGCGGCTTATTAGAAAGTCGCGAAAATCCTTTCTTTTTTGTGCGCGGTTATGGCGGTAATCATCGTTATACTTCAAATCTTTCTGCACTTGAATATGGTTATGGTGGCGAGCTTGATTATAATGCTGTAGAGGCAGGTATTTTACTAAAAGCAATCGAAAATATGTATGGAACCACTTCTTTGGGAATTACTGGGTCTTACGAGAAATTTTCTTTGCACCCTTTGAATGTTGAACAGAGTCAAAAAAGCACATTTGATAAATGGTCAGTTGCAGCATATGGCGGTATGCAGCATGATGCAGGTTTTTACGTTGATGGCCTCGTGTCTTATGGTTGGTTTAAGGGGGATGTTCTCACAAAAGCACGAGGCAAAACGGCAACATTAAAGGGAAATCCTTTAAGTGCTTCATTGATGGCTGGTAAAACATTTATGGTCGGAGAGGACGGTTTTGTTTTTGATCCACAGGTTCAGGTTGTTTATCAATATCTTCAATTTAATAAAGTGCGTGATGTGGACGGCTTTGATATTGATTTAGGAAAGCTTCATCAGTGGGTAGGGCGTGTTGGAGGGCGTTTAACAAAGATGCTGGTTGCCACTGATGAGTCTCAAGTTATTTCTTTCTACGGCAAGCTTCATCTTGCTCATGGTTTTGAAGGAAAACAATTTGTGCATTTTAAAGATGCTTTTCAGCTAGGTGCTTTTGGTTCTTCATTAGAAACTGGATTAGGTTTTAATGCTCAATTGTCTCAAAATTTTGCGCTTCATGGTGATTTGATTTATCAGCATAAGCTCACGAAAGCTGGTTTTTCTGGAACCAGTTTCTCTGGCGGATTGCGTTATCGTTTCTAGTGTTGTTGCTGTTTTTGTTTAATTTTTGAAAAAAAACCACAAGTTATGCTTGTGGTTTTTTTTGTTATCTATTCATTGCGTTATTATAGTCTTTTTACGAAAGTGTGATTTTGCATCTCTTTAATATGCTGATTGCTAAAGATATCTTTCAATTAAAAATGCTAAAAATTTTTCAATGTTCTTAAATGTTGTAAAATTGAATTAAAAGAAAACGGTAAGAATAGGAATTGATTTTAATTCTTACAGGTTCTTATTCTAAATTAGGCTTTCTTGCCATGAATATTTCCTAGAAATAGACGTGTGTACTCCTTTTATTTCCTAATTTTAACATATGGTGTTTTCTGCTTACAGAGTACTTATTCTTTCAATAGAACATTTATCGTAAAGATGTTGATTAGGCAGCGGTTAAAAGAAGCATTTTAATGCATGTAAACCGATTAAAGCTGTTTTTAAACAACAACTTTAGAGATGATTTTTCTCTTGTTTTTCAGCTTAATTTTTATAATTTTTTTGTAAAAATGACTGATCTAGACTGTATTTTTTAGTCATTTTCTAATTCCATATTTACATAAAACACAAAAAATACTAATAAATACAATATGTCAAACCAAAACGTATTAAATTTTCTCTTGGTTGAGTTTTTTGGTACGTTATGTGTTTCTCTTAAGTGAAGGGGGGCAAAACTATGGTGGAATTATGGCTGGTCTATTAAAAAATCGTTTCTCCTTATGTACTTTCACGACGGCACTTCTTTTTTTAACACATCATGTTGATGGTTTTGCGCACAATGCTGAATCTCAAGTTATCTCTGGGAAAAGGCCGTCTTCATGTGGTCAGAATTCAGCATTTTATCAGTGTGATGATGGTGAGGAACATGCAATTGATAATAAAGTTTATTCGCTCACAGATCAAAATGCTCGTGGTGTTCATGGAGCGATAGAGGCGTCTAAGGAGCATACATCTCTTCGTGGTAAGAATATAACTGTTAAGGGTATTATGGATGAAAAGAATAATTCGGACAAGAAATTTTGGAAATATGGCGTAAAGGCATCAGAAAAAGCGGGAGTTTCTCTAGCCGATTCCACGTTGAGTGGGGTTTTAGTTGGGGTTGAATCTCAAGGTGGCTCCATTGCAATATCTGGCGGATCGATTGATGCAATTGAAGTGGGGGCTTTGGCGGAAGGAAAATTTCAAAGTTTAGTTCGTTTAACAAATACTCAAGTAAGCTTCGGTGGTATTGGGGTTCAAGCAGGAGAAAAAGGAGTTCTTATTTTAGAGGGTGTTTCTATGAGCGGTAAGGGTGGTCCTAGCAAAGGGGGACAAGGGCTGAATGTGGATCATCAGGGTGATAACGCTGCTTTTCATATATCTGAAAATGGTTATGCCCAGTTTGTTAAAGGTTTTGTTGATGTGAGTGATGCGCATGGGCTTTTATTGCTGGGAGATAAAGGTCCTCAGATTGATATTGGAGATTCTAATGTTACAGTGAAAGGGAATGCAGTTTATGGTATGCACTTTGAAGGTCAGCCAGCATTAGAGGAGAGGCAGTTAGAGGGAAGATTATCGCGCGTTGATTTGAAAAAGACGCGTTTTGTCGTTCCAGAGAGTATAGCTCTTTACAGCAGTAAATTTGGAAAATCTGACATATCATTAAAGGATACAAAGCTTTTTGGAGATTTGTTGCTGAAGGCTGAAAGTGGCTCTTCTATAAAGGTTACCGCCGATGCTTCTGCGCTTGTCGGTCAAACGCAGATTGATAACAGTTCTACAGTCAACCTTATCTTAAAAAATAATTCACAGTGGGTTTTGTTGCGACCAAGACATCAAAATTTACGAAATCCTCATTATAGAGATGTTTCATTTATTTCATCGGTCCATCTTGTTAACAGTTCGATTACTTTTGAAAAACCAAAACCCAGCACTGCTCATACCTATCAAACGCTTTATATCGGAAAAGGAAGTGGTGTTGTTTATCAGGCATCAGGGGATGCTTGGATTCATTTGAATGCACGTTTAAATCCTCATGATACAAGTGACCATCAAGTAACGGATCGACTCCTCATTCATGGTGATGTTAAGGGAAAAACTATAGTGCATATACATGGGGTTGCGGGAGGTTTAGGAGAAAAAAATGAAAAAGCGCATAGTGTTTCAATTATTCAAGTTTATGGCGATGCATCGTTTGACTCTTTTCAACTGAATGGGCAATATGTTGCCTTGGATGGAGCGCCTTATAAATATGTTCTTCGTTCTTATGGACCAAAGGCTACTGGAGGGGAAGAACATGTTAAACAGCGATTTGCTCAAAACGGAGGGGCATTTTGGAATTTTCGTTTAGAAAACGAATATGTTCAAACATCTGCTGATTATAGAGGCACTCCTATGGTTTCTAAACAGACACCTCCTGTACATGCTTCTGTTGAGGATATTATTCCAGCGTCCTCTGCGGATGTTGTTCCTGCGTCTTCTGAGGATTCTGTTTCAGTATCCTCAGTATCCTCTGCGGATGTTGTTCCTGCGTCTTCTGAGGATAGTCTTTCTAAGATTGAAACTGTTTCTCTATCTGGGCGCGGTGTAAGATCGGTTGTTCCGCAGGTACCAACTTATCTCCTCTTGCCGAATAGTTTGTTTCATGCTGGTTTAATGGATATCAGCAATCAAAATAAGCAGTTAGAGATACAGCGTGCTCATCCTCGTGAAATGTTGGAAATTCGTGAAAATCCTACTTCATTTTTGCGTGGTTATGGGGGCAGTTCCCGTTATACTTCAGATTTGTCTGCGCTTGAATATGGTTATGGTGGCGATCTAGGGTACTATGCTCTAGAGGCAGGTGTTTTGTTACAAAAAATTGAAAACGTTGACAGTGCTCTATCCTTTGGGGTTATGGGATCGTACGGAAAGCTTTCTCTGCAACCTTTGAATGTTGAACAAAGCCAAAAAAGTACATTTGATAAATGGACTGCTACAGTTTATGGTAGTCTGCAGCATGATACAGGATTTTATGTCGATGGTCTTTTATCCTATGGTTTTTTTAAGGGTGATGTTCTGACAACTGTACGGGGGAAGACAGCAACATTGAAGGGGAACCCTTTAAGTGTTTCCTTGATGAGTGGTCGAAAAGTTGCCACAGGATATGAGGGTGTTGTTTTTGATCCACAAGCGCAGGTTGTCTATCAATATCTTCAGTTTAATGAGGCTCGTGATATTGATCATTTTAATATAGAGATGGATAAGCTTGATCAATGGGTGGTGCGTGTTGGTGGACGTTTGATGAAGACACTTGCTGCGCCTGAAAAGGATCGTGATGTTTCTTTCTATGGTAAAATTCATTTTGCTCATGATTTTGGCAAAGAAAGATCTGTGCGCTTTAAAGATTCTTTCCAGTTGGGAGCTTTTGGTTCTTCTCTAGAGGCTGGATTGGGGCTTAATGCCCGTTTGTCACAAAATCTCGCGTTTCATGGGGATTTGGTTTATCAGCATAAGTTGAGTAAAGGTGGTTTTTCTGGAATCAGTTTTTCTGGTGGATTGCGCTATCGTTTTTAGGATGATTGCCTTTGGAGTTAATTTTTAAAAAAAGCCACAAGCATCACTTGTGGTTTTTTTATTATTTTGTTTGCAACTTTGAAGATAAGCTTTTTTAAAGAATGTTTTTGCATGAGAAAATTTGTTTCTTTTTAGAAACGAGATAAGGCTTTCTGGGGCACCGTTTTTACTGTTTTTTCCTCTATGAAAGATATTTTTTATAATAATGCATTGTTTTTTATATTGAATAAAAAATATGAATATCGTTGGGCTTTCTCATTTTAGATCTGGGCTATGTTCACTCAATCAAAATCATTTGTTTACACGTTACAAGGGGGAGGTCGTGTGAGTAAAAATGAGGATAAGAAAGGAGCTAAAAGTCTTTTCATGAATCGCCTCAAGGGTCTAAGGGCTGTTACAATATTTTAAGGGTGGTAACGTGGGGGATATATCGGCTTACTTATTCATCAGTGTATAGATGGGATGCTCAATGAATTGACCATTCTATCTTTCCAAGGGGCGCGCTATCGCGAAATGAGCTTCGATGCGTTGAGAGATGTGTCTTTCAAATAAGCATGTGAATTGGCAACATATTTATATTCTGTTTGGGGCGTTTGGTTCTTCGTGATGGTTTTGACTTTCCTAGAGAACGCGAGAAACATAAAGTTGTGAGGTGATACATTATCTTCTTTTGTGTCAGTTTACAAATTCTCTTGAGATCACTGCTTTGGGGGCTATGATTTTCTCTATTTTTACGAATTATTTTGTAAATAATACAATTTTAAATTGTGATATTTGTAGATTATGGCTTTACACAAAGTGTGGAGTAGCTATATAAAACACAAAACGTATTTTAAACTATCACGCGTAGCCAAAGTTATTCAATAGAACGCGTGTTTTTTTTATTTTTAGAGAAGGGGAAGAAAGTTTGTAGAAAATTATGCTCAAAAATCATCTCTCTTTATGTCGTTTTACAACAGTTATTTTTTTCTTTGTATACAATGCTGATGCCGGTGACATTTCTTCTCAGAAGAAGCAATATTCATGTAACGAAAGTGCTTCATTTTATCACTGTAATGATGGGAAAACGCATGAAATTTCTGGGAAAACTTATCAACTCACAGGTGAAAGTTTGGATGCAGCTTTGGAGGCATCTGGGGAAAATACGCTCATTGAGGGAAAAACTATAATCATTAACGGTGTTTCGAATGCCAATGGTCCTTCCGGAAAAGGGGGGTGGACAACCGCTGTAAAAGCTTCAAAGGGGGGAGGTGTTGCTCTGTTTGACTCCATGTTAAATGATGTGTCGATAGGGGCTGATATTGACGAGGATGGCGCTTTTGAGATGCAAAATGGGGTGATTAAAGCAACCAGAATGGGGATCAGTGTTTCGAGTGAGAAGTCGTTGGTTTCTTTGACCAAAACAGAGATTATAACACAGGCTGATGCGATAGGTCTTTTGAGTCATAATGGGGCAAAAATCTATATGAAAGGAGGGAAAATCGACTTTACTGAGGGTATTGGAGTCCAAACAGGAGGAGAGGGCGAAATTAATTTAGAGGGTGTTTCTATTATCGGAAAGGGGAAACAGGCGACAAGTACAGATAATCTTCGTGAAGGTTCTGCTTTCAGTATGCTTCAAGGGAAAGGCATGATTCATTTTCAGAAGGGAAACGTTAATGTTCATAACGTTCATGGTCTTGTATTGAAAGGAAATAATAATGCTGTTGCTGATATTAAACATTCCAATATTTTTGTGAGAGGGAATGCATTTCATGGTATGCACTTTTTTTGGCAAGCTGTTTTGAATGATAAAAAAACAATCATACCTGGCAAAGGGTCGGTCCAGTTGACCCAGACAACTTTTATAGCTCCAGAAAGCACGGCTATTTATAGCCGCGAATTCGAAAGCTCTGTTAAACTGTTACAAAATTCAAAAGTTTCTGGCGATTTACTTCTAAAAGCTGTTGAAAATTCCAATATCAAAATTGAAGCTGATGCTTCTACCTTACAGGGAGGCGCATATGTTGATGAAAGTTCTACAGCCGAGATAGTGTTAAAAAATGGTTCAAAGTGGATTTTATCGCGACCAAAAGTTGGACAATTACAAAGCTCTGATGTTTCTGGTTCTAGATTACACGATTATTCTTCTATTTCATCGGTTGAATTGACGGATAGTTCTCTTATTTTTGAAGAACAAAAATCCAAAACAACGGATGGTTATCAGGCACTGCTCATCGGAAAAGGATCAGGGACGGTTTATAAAGCCTACGGTGATGCATATCTTTATCTTAATGCATATTTGGATAAAGGGGGAAGGCTTGAAGAGCAGAAAACGGATCGGCTTTTAATCAATGGTAATCTTGAAGGAAAAACAACCGTTGGTGTTTATAAGGTTCCTAGAAGTCCTGGAGCATTGACGGGAGAAGGTGGTAATGATCAGGGGATTTCCATTATTCAGGTTTATGGACAAGCCGCTGAAGATTCTTTTCAGCTAAAGGGGGGGTATGTTACACTCGAAGACTCCCCCTATCAGTATCATCTTAAGAGTTATGGTCCAAGCTCTACTTTAGGAGAAGCAGATTCCAATCAAAGAGTGCTTAAAAACACTGGAACATTTTGGGATTTTCGCCTTGAAAGTAAAATGGTTGATTCTTCCTCTCTTGATCCCACTGAAATTTTTCCTGTTCTTGATGCTGTTGTTCCTCCTGTTTCTGATGAGGTTCCTGCTTTTCCTAAAACTCATCCTCATATGACTGGAGGTGAAGAGGAGGTTATCGATCCTAATTCTCAGCAGAAACCTCAAGAGCCAAGTCTTTCTTCTCCTGTAGATTCTCCTGATAGGGATCCCCATCTTAAGACTGTATCTGATGCTTTTGATGTTTTTATGCTGGATGTTCCAAATCCTCCGCCTGTTTCTCCTCCTCCCTCTCTTACACCTGTTAGACCCAGTACTCCTAAATCTCATCCAGTTGTGCCAACATCTGGTTACCCTATCCCGCCGTCTGTTCCTTCCACTCCTTCTGTCGTTTCTGCTCCCACGTCTGGTTCCCCTGTATCGCCTTCTGTTACTCGTACTCCTTCTGTTGTCTCTTCTGCGTCTGGTTCCCCTGTATTGCCGTCTGTAGCTCGTACTCCTTCTGTTGTTTCTCCTCCTGCGTCTAGTTCCCCTGTATCGCCGTCTATCGCTCGTACTCCTTCTGTTGTTTCTCGCCCTGCGTCTAGTTCCCCTGTATCGCCGTCTATCGCTCGTACTCCTTCTGTTGTTTCTCCCTCTGCGTCTAGTTCATCTGTATCGCCATCTGTTCCTTCCACTTCTTCTGTTGTTGTGTCGTCTGCGCCTGATCCTTCTGTTCCGCCTTCTGTTTCACGCCCTCCTTCTGTTATTGTGCCCTCAGCGTCTGGTCCTTCTGCTACACCCCCTATTTTAAAGCCGTCTTCTCATTTTGAACCAAATGTGAGAACCATTGTTCCACAGGTTTTGACTTATATTCTTGTGCCAAATACCTTATTTCATGCTGGATTGGTGGATATTAGTTATCAAAATAAGCAGTTGCAAACACTGCGAACTTTTTCTCGCCGTTTGTTGAAAACTAATGAAAATCCAGCTTTATTTTTGCGGGGGTACGGGGGACATCATCGTTATACTTCCAATTTGTCTGCACTGGAATATGGATATGGAGGCGACCTTGATTATAATGCACTAGAGGCAGGTATTTTACTCAAAAAAATCGAAAGTGCATACAGTACAACATCCTTTGGGATTATGGGAAATTATGGCAAACTTTCTTTGCTGCCTCGAGAGATGAAACAACGTCAAGAAAGTATATTTGATAAATGGACAATCACAGCATATGGGAGTATGCAGCATGATACGGGTTTTTATATGGATGGTCTGTTCTCTTATGGTTTGTTTAATGGCAATATTCTTACACGTGAGAGAGGTAAAACGGCTGCATTGAGAGGAAAGCCCTTAAGTTTTTCCTTAACGGCTGGTAAAACATTTAGGATAGGTTGTCGATGTTTTATTTTTGAACCACAGGTTCAATTTGTTTATCAAAATCTTCAGTTTCATAACACGCGTGATATTGATAATCTTAATATTGATATGCGAAGACCAGATCATTGGGGGATGCGTATTGGGGGGAATTTAACTAAAACACTGACATTAACGAAAAATGCACAGGTTCTTTCATTCTATGGTACGCTTCATTTCGTTCGTAATTTTGATGATAAACAATTTGTGTATTTTAAAGATGCTTTTCAGCTTGGTTCTTTTGGTTCTTCTTTAGAAGCTGGATTGGGTGTTTATTCGCAGTTATCCCCAAAAATTACTTTTCATAGTGATCTGATTTATAAGCATAAATTTACCAAAGCTGGCTTTTCTGGAACGCATTTTTCTGGTGGATTAAGCTATCATTTTTAGTTGCATTTTTTCCTTTATAATTCACCCTTTGTGAAAATTATAAGTACAAAAAGTGATTTTATTGTGTTTTTTTTCTGTTTTTAGCTTTACATATAATCCAAAACAAATTATTTGGATAGCACATAATAGGAACAATCTATCGATGAGGTGGGGGGCGATTTTTAATGAAGATGAAGTAAGGGAAGTTTAGAGCCAATAATGATGGAAGTATTAAAACGTCATCTATCTTTATGTGCTCTTACGATGTCTATTTTATTCTTTATGCATAATATAGATGGGAATGCGCAAGAGGAGCTTTTGTGTCGTTTTCTTTTAAAGTCCTATTCATGTGATGTTTTTGAGGAGTGTGGGGTGCGCACGTGATACTTGTTCAGATACTGCTAATAGCAGTTTCTCTGGTGTTTCGAAGGCAAGAAGGTTTGGTCAGGTAAGCATTAAGGTGAGGAAAGAGGAAGTTTGCAGATTGATGGGGTTTTGCCGTTAAAAAACATTCATAAAATTTCATCAGGGGTATTTGCACAAGAAAAAATGAAGAGTGTTTTAAATAAGCTTTCTGTTACTGGAAGTGTTAAGAACACGGTCAATGATATTCAATGGAAAGTTTCATATTGCCATTAGTTTTAGATGAAAACAATGTGTGTGCAGTTTGGAGATCAATGCCAATTGGGCGCTTTGGGTTCTTCTCTCGAAACTGGAGTGGGGTTGAATGCGCAGTTGTTTTCAAACTTTGTATCGTATCGAGAGGATTTTTTAAGGCGGGTTACGCTATCGTTTTGAGGGACCTATGCAAATATAATCTGAATTTTACATAAGCTACAGAATGTTGTGTGCAGTATAAAGTGAATATCTAAGTTTTATACTTCTCACTATTCATTTGTTTAAGTGAGGGTTATTGCGCGTATTTTTTATTTTTAAGTCAAGGGGGAAGCAGAAAAAATTGGGAATAGAATTATGATGAATGTATTAAGAGATTATAGATTTTTATTTATCACAACAGCTATTGTTTCTTTTTTGCCAATCGTGAGTGTTAATGCAAATTCTCATAATTTAGGAAATTTCTGCGATCCAAACGCTCAATTTTACAAATGCAATGATGGTAAAAAACATACAATTAAAAATAAAACGTATCATTTAGAATATTCTCAACAATCTATTTCTGATTCTACTCCTATTTCAGCTCTATATGTAGAAAAAGCAGGTACAGTTGTTGATGCCTCACAGATAACTGTTACGGGTGATAGCGCAGATGAATTATACGGCTATGGTGCATTAGCAAAAGAGGGAGCTCATCTTAATTTAAAAAATGCAAATTTTAAGAATATACCTGCTCTTCATGCTGAAAGTGCGGTTATTCGCATGACAGATGGCACTATTACGGGAGTTTCTCACGCTATTTCTGCCGTGGGTCAAGGAACGGATATTGCTTTAGTGCGTGTCAAGATTGAAACAACAGCAAAAGAAATGACACCAAAAGAATTGAATGGTGTAGGAGAGACTGCTCTGATTAGCAGTTTGGGTTCAAAGATTAGGCTGTCAGGGAGTACCGTTATTTTCAATGGGAAAGGCCCGTTTTCATCAATTTTGGGGGGAGAGTATAGTTTCGATAGTTCTGTCATTAAGGGAAAAGGAAAACAAAAAACTGTTATCGTTGGTGAGAAAAGTGTCAATAAATTACCAGAAGCTTTTGATATCTCTCAAGGTGGCTTTGTTCAATTGAATAATAGTTCTATTGAACTGAGTGATATGCATGGTTTTTTGGTTAAAAGTTCTTCAGGGAATGTGAATAATGAAGCTAGGGTGTTGAGGCAAGGATTTAATTTAGATGATGCGTTTAAGAAGACGAATATTAAGATTGAAAAATCCAATATTTCTGTTCAGGGGAAGGAGGCCTATGGTCTTTATTTTTATGGATTAGATGCCAATGATATATGGGGCAATATGAGAAATCTGGGAGCGCAAGGCGTTGCTCTGGAAAAGACAACTGTTCAGTTATCAAAGACAAATTTTTTAGTTCCAGAAGGGATTGCCATTTATGGTACCGGAGATGCTGGTTATGGGGCTGAAGCTACCCTTGAATTATCGGAAAATACAAAAGTCTCTGGTGATTTATTGTTAAAAGCTGAAAATAATTCTTCTCTTCGTGTTCAAGCTTATTCTTCGACTCTTACAGGGGGAGCACGCATTGAGGGTAGGTCTCGTATTGATTTGCAGTTAAGAAATGGTTCAACATGGTATCTTACTAAGAGTAAATATCAAGGTTCACAAGAAGCGGACTTTACGGTTTCATCACTTTCTAATTTGAGCCTTTTGGATAGTACCGTTGTTTTTGAGAAATATGTCTCTCAAGATTATCAAACATTGTATATTGGAAACAAAATAAACAATGGAGACGATATTCATGCATTAGACAATAGCAATAAAACAGCTGGTGTGGATGACGTGTCCAATAAAGTATACAGTGCGGAGGGAAATGTTCAGATTAAGATGAGCACATTTATGCATAATGATGGTTCCTTTGATCCTCAACAAACAGATCGTATTTTGATCTATGGGGATATTGGGGGAACAACCCTCATTGGAATGGAAAAATTTCAAAAAACTTCAGATAAAGAAATAGGAAGGAAGGGCGATCAAAGTATTTCACTTATTCAAGTTGCAGGGAGGGCAGAGGAAAATTCTTTTAAGTTACTCAATAGTTATACGACAGTAAATGGTTTTCCTTATCAATATAAACTTCGTGGCTATGGTCCAAGTTCTTCTGCTGGAAATGCAGATCCCAAAAATAGATTGGTTGCAGGAACAAGAGATTTTTGGGACTTTCGTCTCGAAAGTGTTTATATTGGTTCTGAGTTAGATTCTTCTGAATCTGCTTCTAAACCGACGCCTGCGGTTATTCCTCCTCAATCTGAAGAAGATAAGATCCCTTCTGAACGACCAACAGAGCCTATTTCGCCTGAACAACCGCCTACTGTTAAGCCTCCCCTTGTACCATCTACACCTTCTTTGCCTGAAGGATCTGAACCGTCTGAAACATTTTCTCCTACGGATTCTACACTTACTCCTTCTAACCCTGTTTCGCCTGAGATTCCTTCTGTACCAACGGTTCCAGAGGTTCCTTCTACTGTACCTATGCCTACTGTTCCCGTTGAGACTTCTACTGATAAGGTTATGCCATCTAAGCCATCTGTTCCGGTCGTTCCTTCATCTCCTTCTCTACCGGTTGAACCAAAGCCTTCTCAACCTTCTGCTCCTGTTGATCCTTCGTCTCATCTTTCTGTCCCGTTTGATGGGCAGCCTGAACAAGGAATTAGAGCTGTTGTTCCTCAATTGCCAACGTATCTGCTTTTGCCAAATGCTTTATTCCATGCGGGATTGATGGAGATGACCACGCAAAATAAGATGTTAGAGACAATGCGGGGAGCTTTTTATTCTTTTGGAAGAGATAATAAAGACACGGCCTTTTTTCTGCATGCTTATGGGGCAAGCCATCATTATGCTTCCAATTTATCCGCTTTCGAATATGGCTATGGCGCTGAGCTTGATTATAATGCGTTGCAAGCCGGTGTTTTGTTAAACGAGATGGAGGGTTTATATACGCGTACACTCTTTGGGGCTTTGGGAAACTATGGAAATCTTTCTCTATATCCTCAGGAGGTTGAACAAAG
>NZ_JADB01000015.1:35000-37950 GCF_000518165.1 Bartonella elizabethae F9251 = ATCC 49927 | reverse complement strand
CTTAGAGGGGATCGTGTATTGGCATAATCTAACGCCTCACGTTGGTAACATCTCACATTGATTTTTTGTCGCGTAAGGGAATTTGATTTTGTCCATAGCCTCACCCTAGGCTTTGTAGAGGCAGAGCCAACACTCCTGCATATATGTGCAATATTTGTTTTTTTGTGTAGGGGGGATTGGATTTCGCTCATGCCTCCCATGAGCTATGCATGAAGGTTTTCAATCATAATCTCGCGCAATTGAGTGCTTCAGGAGCGCTTATTTTCCCGTCTGATTTTATTTTCTATCACAGCAGTTGTTTAGGTTTGAAGCAGCAAGTTGTGAGTTTTTTTGAGGAGATTATAGAGATTATTTTGGTTGCGGGGGCAGGATTTGAACCTGCGGCCTTCAGGTTATGAGCCTGACGAGCTACCGGGCTGCTCCACCCCGCGTCATCTATATTAAAACAAGAGTTTTTTGTTGTCTAGCAAATGTATAGATTATGTTATTTTTAATTTTTATTTTTCTATCAGAAGATTTGAGAATTTTTATGCATTTAGCAGACCTGGCGGCGACTTACTCTCCCGTGCCTTAAGGCAAAGTACCATCAGCGCTGGAGCGTTTCACGGCCGAGTTCGGGATGGGATCGGGTGCGTTCACTCCGCCATAACCACCAAGTCAGCAAAATGCATAAGAAGAGAAGCTGGATTACAGAATGAATATAGGAAATGGGAACGATCAAGTCGATCGAACGATTAGTATCAGTAAGCTTCATGTGTTACCACACTTCCACACCTGACCTATCAACGTGGTGGTCTACCACGGTTCTCAGGGAATACTTGTTTTCAGGTGAGTTTCCCGCTTAGATGCCTTCAGCGGTTATCTCGTCCGTATATAGCTACCCTGCTATGCGGCTGGCGCCACAACAGGTCCACCAGAGATACGTCCATCCCGGTCCTCTCGTACTAGGGACAGGTCCTGTCAATATTCCAACACCCACGGCAGATAGGGACCGAACTGTCTCACGACGTTCTGAACCCAACTCACGTACCGCTTTAAATGGCGAACAGCCATACCCTTGGGACCTGCTCCAGCCCCAGGATGCGATGAGTCGACATCGAGGTGCCAAACAACCCCGTCGATATGGACTCTTGGGGGTCATCAGCCTGTTATCCCCGGCGTACCTTTTATCCGTTGAGCGATGGCCCTTCCACACGGGACCACCGGATCACTATGACCGTCTTTCGACTCTGCTCGACTTGTCAGTCTCACAGTCAGGCAGGCTTATGCCATTGCACTCAACAAACGATTTCCGACCGTTCTGAGCCTACCATCGCGCGCCTCCGTTACTCTTTAGGAGGCGACCGCCCCAGTCAAACTACCCACCATACACGGTCCCGAATCCGGCTTACGGACTGCGGTTAGACATCCATATTGGTAAGGGTGGTATTTCAAGGATGGCTCCACGGGGGCTGGCGCCCCTGCTTCAAAGCCTACCACCTATCCTACACATACAAACACAAATGCCAGTGTAAAGCTATAGTAAAGGTGCACGGGGTCTTTCCGTCTAACCGCAGGAACCCCGCATCTTCACGGGGAGTTCAATTTCACTGAGTCTACGTTGGAGACAGCGGGGAAGTCGTTACGCCATTCGTGCAGGTCGGAACTTACCCGACAAGGAATTTCGCTACCTTAGGACCGTTATAGTTACGGCCGCCGTTTACTGGGGCTTCAATTCAATGCTTGCACATCTCCTCTTAACCTTCCAGCACCGGGCAGGCGTCAGACCCTATACGTCGTCTTGCGACTTCGCAGAGCCCTGTGTTTTTGGTAAACAGTCGCTACCCCCTGGTCTGTGCCACCCTCTAACGGTTGCCCGCTAAAGGGTCACGCTTCTTCCGAAGTTACGCGTGCAATTTGCCGAGTTCCTTCAACGTAGTTCTCTCAAGCGCCTTAGTATTCTCTACCAGTCCACCTGTGTCGGTTTCGGGTACGGTCTATAATGTGGGAGCTATTTCCTGGGACTGCTTCACTGCAAGATCAATCCAATAAGATCTTACAATACACGCAATCCGTCACTACCCACAGGTCCACGAATATTAACGTGGTTCCCATCGACTACGCCTTTCGGCCTCGCCTTAGGGGCCGACTAACCCTGCTCAGATTAACTTTAAGCAGGAACCCTTGGACTTTCGGCGAGGGAGTCTCTCACTCCCTTTATCGTTACTCATGTCAGCATTCTCACTTCCGATACCTCCAGGAGCTCTCACGAGTCTCCCTTCACAGGCTTACGGAACGCTCCGCTACCACTTACTCCAAAAGGAGTAAATCCACAGCTTCGGTGTATGGCTTTAGCCCCGTTACATTTTCGGCGCAGGGACCCTTATTTAGACCAGTGAGCTGTTACGCTTTCTTTAAATGGTGGCTGCTTCTAAGCCAACATCCTGGTTGTTTTGGGATCCTCACATCCTTTCCCACTTAGCCATAACTTGGGGACCTTAGATGGTGGTCAGGGTTGTTTCCCTCTCCACGACGGACGTTAGCACCCGCCGTGTGTCTGCTAGTTAGTTCTTCCAGGTATTCGGAGTTTGGTTAGGTTTGGTAATCCGGTGAGGACCCCTAGCCCATCCAGTGCTCTACCCCCTGGAGAATTCGACTAACGCTCTACCTAAATAGATTTCGCGGAGAACCAGCTATTTCCGAGTTTGATTGGCCTTTCACCCCTAGCCACAAGTCATCCCAATCTATTGCAACAGATACGGGTTCGGCCCTTCAGTAAGTGTTACCTTACCTTCAGCCTGCTCATGGCTAGATCACTCGGTTTCGGGTCTAATCCAACGAACTGATCGCCCTATTCAGACTCGCTTTCGCTACGCCTACACCTACCGGCTTAAGCTTGCTCGTTGGACTAAGTCGCTGACCCATTATACAAAAGGTACGCCGTCACCCAGAACAAATCTTGGGCTCCGAC
>NZ_JADB01000015.1:0-30000 GCF_000518165.1 Bartonella elizabethae F9251 = ATCC 49927 | reverse complement strand
GCAACAAGAGGTACAAAAAGCTGGATTTACTTTAGAAAAAAGTAGTGAACTCCTTTCGGTTCTTACACTCATCGATCCTTTAAAATTAGAAGATGCCTCTTCTGATTCCCAAGGAACAGAATCGCCTGAAGTCCGAATCGTTCAAGAAAATGTAACCGTTTCTCCTCAAAATCAGCGAATCGATTTGGCAAAAAATTATGTTGAAGATATTATTCCTATTCGTAAAAAACAAAAAATCGCTGATGCTTTCAAAAAAACCAGTTACACAAAGAATCAAATTGAACAAGTTGTCAGCACTCTCGAAAAATTTAGCCTTTCCGATACGCTTAAAGAGGGAAGTTTATTACGCATTGGTATCGTGACACAAGCTGGAGAAGAAGACCATCTCGTACGCGCAAGTATTTATCACGGGATGTATCATGTTCTCACCATTGCCCTCAATGATAAAGGTCAATTCATTGAAAGCACAGAGCCTAAGATGTCTAAAGCACTGAAAACGGCTTTTCAAAATGGTATTCCCCATTCTTATATCAATAGCGCACAATTACCAACGGCTTATGATGCACTCTATAGTGCCTTGCTTAGCCACAATATATCACAATCGCTTTCTTATCGTCTTATTCGTCTGCTTGCCACCAATATTGATATGAAAAGCCGAATAACCCCCAATGATCAAATCGAAATATTTTATGCCGTTCCCCAAAGCGATAAAGAAACCCAAAACGGCAAAAAGAAAGTAAAAGAACCCTCTCAAAGCACTGATCCGGAAATTCGTTATATTAGTGCAACTTTTGGCAATATAACTTATAAATATTACCGTTATCAATTAAAAGACGGAAGCGTTGATTATTATGATTCTGAAGGGAAGAGTTCAAAGCCTTTCTTACTGCGCAAACCCACACCCAATGGCGTTTTTGGTTCCCCCTTTGGTCCGCGCAAACATCCTATTTTAGGCTATGTGCGCATGCATACAGGGGTTGATTGGGTGGCCCCTAAAGGATCTCCCATTATTGCTGTAGGAGATGGTATTGTTACAAAAGTAGGCGTCACAGGCGGCTATGGAAACCATACGGAAATTCAACATGCGAATGGATATGTCAGCAGTTATTCACACCAAAGCCGTTATGCACCAGATATAAAACCAGGCGTGAAAGTACGACAAGGACAGGTCATCGGCTATGTTGGAACAACAGGGATGGCAACCGGTCCCCATTGTCATTTTGAAATCATCGTCAATGACGTCAAAGTTGATCCCATGCGTATCCGTATACCTGATAGCAAAGCCTTAACCAATCAAGACCTGCAAACATTCTTACAAGAAAAAAACAATATTGATTCCTTAATCAACAGCCCGATAAGACCCTCTGAAGAAACTTAAAGCATGAAAAGCACCGTGCAAGTGTCTTTCTCACAAAAGCTTAACAGCATTTTCAAAGTCTTTCAAAAAAAACCTAAGAGTTTAAAAGACCTCAAAGGGATTTCCGCGCTTAAGAATAGTTTAAAGAAAACGGATACACAAAAAAAATAGAGCAATGTTTAAAATAGGCATAAGCTCTATTGCCTTATCAAGACGTAAAGGTGAAATTATAAAGAAAAATAGTGACTCTTCCCTTATATATTCTATCAAGAATCTGAAAAGCGCATTCTTCTCTATATCGAAAAAGATCATGAGGAATAACAAAGTTTAAATTTTTCTACAAACAACAAATAAATAATATAAAATTTGCCTTCTTAAATTTTTAATTGAAATTTTCATAAATGTAAAATATGTAAAACACATATTGTATAAAATTATTTTATATTTTATAATACAACGATAATAAATAATTAAAAAGGATTAAGTTTATGAAAGCTGCAATAATAAACATAATTATTATTATAGCTTTGGTTCCTTTCTTTTTTATCTCTGAAAAAGCGATAGCGACACCTTATCACACGCAAAATGGTGTAACAGTCTCAAAAATGCAATCAGAAAAATTGTAAAATTATTCAGCAAATAAGAAAAGCATCAATGGAGCTAAAAATCTAATAATTTCTGTTATTTCAGTTAAGATTGAAGAAAAGGAAAATGCACAACGAGAAAGGAAGCTTTAACCATAAAGAAATTGGATAAAGCAAAAAATAAAAAGCTCAAATCAAGAATTTTTCTTATCGACTTGCAAAAGTGAATGAGAAAAAGAACGAACATTGAGAGGGACGGTGTTCTTTCCAATGTTCAACAACGTGAGAAATTAAAACTTCTTTCAAACAACAATGATAACTCTTCTAAAACATAACAACCTCAAGACAGTAACCTTTCACAAGCGATAGAGCATTCTCAAAAACAGCCTCAAGCAAACAAAGGCTATACGACTATCATTATGGCTGATCTAAAACCATGACGCTTGGATTATGCTGATCTTCACTCGATAAAAAACAGAGATAAGTGATCAGAAAAATAAAAAAGTTGCCCAGGCATTAAAATCACACAAAGCAGAGTTTTTCATTGTGAATAGCGACTTAACCAAATACAGTCGAAAAGAAACATATGATGACTATGCCGATATCTATAAAAACCTTGATGCTCCTGTTTATGAAAGACTCGGCAATTATGATTATTGCGGATAATGTCGGTAGGTGTATAATTCCTAAAGCATGCAATTTTTCTGCGATGCCTATGCGATAAGCGTTGTTGAAAGGATGATAAAAGAAATGAAAAAGTATAAAAAAGCCCCTTTCAAATTGCTCTCAAAACCTCACCGCAAAGTCGCTTTTTAAGGGTACTTACCTGAGAGAAGGAAGTCTAAGCTACTCATAGGATTATGGAGATATTCACGATGTACAGCTTCAAAATTACCCAACTTATACGGCTAATTTATCTAACAGTAGCACTCAAGTAAGAATAACAAGCACTCTTAAGTGGCTATAAAAAGATTTAGAAGCTGCTGATGCAAGAGGGAAAGTTACAATTCTCAATTTTCACGATGCGCGTCCCTATTTTGGAGATAAAGATTCGCATTTTCTCCATCCTAAAAATGCTCGAAAACTCGCTGAATTTAAATCAATTATTACAAATCACAATGTCAAAGCAATTTTTGTAGGACACGAACATCTGCAATTCTACTGTCATGCAGAAAACGATACAGTCTTTGGAAATATCCCAATCTATATAGTAGGAGCACTCTTTACAGGAGACTACCGTCTCGTCAATGTGCAAGGAAAAAATATTAGCGTTCAAGCATATAATAGAAAAACAGGAAAACCAGTTTTGGCCGAAGATTTTTTAGGGGCCAATGGAATTAAAGTATTTTCCTTGAAAGGTTGTAGTAATTTATAAAAATACTTTCTTCTCTCATCATAAAGCCGGTTTTGAAAGATTTTTTTAAAAAAAATGGTGAATTATTTTAACGATTGATGCTGAATTTTGATAAAGGAATGATAATTTTTATCTCCTCTCCTAAAGCAGAAGTTTGAAAAGCAAGTTTTTTTACAAAATTGCATATAAAGGCGGTTTTACCACCATACCGGACAACGTCCTATCTTTTGTACTAAAGTTTGGCTTTTTATCTCCACCCCATCACCTTTTACGATGAGCATTCAATTGTCTATTGGGCTGTCTATTGGGCTCAAGATCAAAGGAGATCTCAATACGGCCAGCCCTTTGATCAGGAAAGATGTATTTTAAGGAATTGTTCAGCAGTTCACCCAAAGATAAGGTGTGTAGCATCTTTTGAAAACAAGCAAACAGAAAAAAATTGATTCCTTTTAAAAATCAGTCAGAGATTTTTTTTTGCACTCTTCGTGGCTCAGTTTTGGCAAAGGAATAACAATCTTTGTTCCTCCTAAAGAAGACGTTTCAAAAAGTGGTTTTTCACCAAATTGCATACAAAGCTGTTCCACCACCACACGTCCAAGACCTGTCTTTTGCTCTAAAGTTTGATTTTTCATCCCCACGCCATCATCTTCAACAATGAGCATCAATTGTCCATTGTCCTCAGGACCAAAGGAGATATAAATATGCCCCTCCCGTTGATCAGGAAAAGCATGTTTTAAGGAATTGGTTAATAATTCACCGAGGATAATTCCAAGGGTTGTAGCATCTCTTGAGGACAATCGACAATCTTTAAAGTTGGTGTGAATGGTAATGTTTTCACGCAATTCAAAAGGAACCGCCAATTCGACATCATGAACAACAGCACTGAGAAAATCGGCCAAGAGAGTCGTTTCCATATCATCACTCAAGCGCAAACGACGATGGGCAGTGGAAATTGTCTGAATACGATCCCGTGCAGCGCCTAAAACAGAGCGGACTTCTTCATTTTTACTCCGACTTAATTGAAGCCCCAGCAAAGAAGACACCGTCCCCAGAGAATTACCAATACGATGACTTGCATCCTGCAACAATATTTCAACCCGTTGGCGTTCTTTCTCAGCGTGATTACGCGCTTTTTCTAATTCTTGGGTTCTTTCTTTCACACGGGCTTCAAGAGCAGCATTTTCGCTATGAAGCAGCAATTGATACAATTTTAAAGAACGCACATCACGATGAAAACGATTAATCACAAAATAGGCAGAAATAAAAGTACTCACAACAGAAACGATCGCTGCCAATGTTAAAGCAGCCCGCATCAATGCGATACCCTCACGCTGTTTTTGTCGCACCACATCATCACCGTTAATAAAACTTGTCATCAATTGCGCTAAACGAGCCACGGGAATCCTCGAAACATCCAACGAGACAGAAGGTTGAGAAGATTGATCAGGAACTGTGTCAAGCGCCTGCATATGGGCATTCATAAATGCTTTTCGTGCTTCAACCTCTCCTTTAAAAGCCTTAAACCATTCATCCCATTGTGGATGCGCATAAACAATAAGTTCGATATAATCAAGAATATCTCCCAATTCCCGCTCTGCATTTTCAAAGCGTATTTTATCTTCTGGCTTTCGGGTTTTTGCATAACTGCGATCAGCAACAGCCATATCAATCAGGCTGATCAACACCAAATCAGCCTGTTCGCGCAATTCTGAACTTGTATTTAACTGGGCAACTTCTCGATCAACGGCATTGGAAAGCAACATAATAAAAACCGATGCTAAAAGAGCCATCACAAGGGAAACAACAATTGCTGCCCATCGCCAGCGTGATATCGTTGCATCAGAAGAAGGCATTTGAGGCAGCAAATTTGTTTTTGTTGTCATAGAATTTCCATTGGCGAACTTGAAAGTCGTCATTTTTCGGTACAAAGGAAGGCAACCTTATGGAACAAACACCAAAAGCCTATGAGAGTGTTTCATACAGGCTTTTCTTGTGTTCCAAAGGATACACGTCAAACATTCTGAGTTTCCTCAGATACTGACTTTACTGTAATAGCTATAACGAGAATAAAAAAAACAAGGCTATCCATCATAATTATTATGCTTTTTTAGCCGTTAAATGAACACAATGTACTCCCAGCAGAATAAGAATCAGGCCCATAATCGGACTCACCATCGACATGAAGAAGCTCCTGTAATCGATGCCGCGCCCTGCTTACACGACTTTTAATGGTTCCAACAGCACAGCCACAAATAGCTGCAGCATCCTCATAAGAAAACCCCGATGCCCCAATGAGAATAATGGCTTCTCTTTGATCGGCTGAAAGCAGATTTAAGGCTTTTTTAAAATCCTGCAAATCAAGCGTTCCATATTGAGAAGGATGAACCGCAACATTTTGGGTAAATACACCGTCGGTATCTTGGACTTCTCTTCCCTTTTTGCGCATTTGACTATAAAATTCATTGCGCAAAATCGTAAAAAGCCACGCTTTGAGATTAGTTCCCATCTCAAAAGAGTTTTGTTTAGCCCATGCTTTCATCACCGTATCTTGGACCAAATCTTCGGCTTTATCATGCTTACCACTTAAAGAAACCGCAAAAGCACGCAGAGCCGGCAACACCAAAAGGAGTTCTTGTTTAAAGTTTTTAGCGCATTTTGACATAAAGGGTTCAAACCTTTTCCACATTGTTTAAAGCAAATTGCTCTGCGCGCTCCAACTTTTCTAAAAGCTCGAGCAAACGCCGTGGTAGCGCTTCTTCTTGAATTTCCATGTAAAATTGGCGTAATTTCCGTGCTATCTCACTGTTAGCTCCGAGAAGATCATCTCCAACTTTAAAGGGTGTGGTGAGATTTTTTTCATCACGGTCGTTCATTTTTCATCCCCCTAATCCATATAATATAAGTAGCACCGCGAAGAATTTTTTCGCCTTATGGTTGTAAATATGGCTGTGGGTAAAAAGTTCCATACGAATCGGAACTTTTTTATCTGTTGAGAATTTCAACCAACAAAATGCTTGAAAGGTCAAAGGAGTTATAAACTATGTCATTATCCACGCGCATTGCCCCGCATCTTCCCTATCTTCGGCGTTTTGCCCGTTCTGTTACTGGGAGCCAATCCTCTGGCGATGCTTATGTATCTGCGATGTTGGAAGCGCTCATTGCCGACATTTCTATTTTTCCTAGAAAATCCAGTGACCGGATTGGGACCTATTGGCTTTTTTGCCATCTTTTTGACCAAACCACCCCGAATATCCCTGAACCTCTGCCACAATTTGGAATTGAACAAAAAACCAGTGCCAAATTATCCTATCTGACACCCCGTGCCCGCCAAGCATTTTTGCTCATTGCCGTTGAAGGATTTAATGAACAAGAAGCCAGCGAAATCATGGATCTAGATACGAAAGAGTTTCGTAAGCTTCTTACCCAAGCCTCGATTGATATTTCTCAACAAATTGCCACACAAGTGATGATTATTGAAGATGAACCTCTTATTGCACTCGATATTGAGCAAATGGTAGAAAGCTTAGGTCATCATGTTGTAGGCATAGCACGCACGCGTGATGAAGCTGTGATCATGTATCATAAGAAAAAGCCACGGTTGATTCTAGCGGATATTCAGTTAGCCGATAACAGTTCAGGCATTGATGCGGTCAATGAGATTTTGAAAAATGATCGTATCCCGGTGATTTTCATCACGGCTTTTCCGGAAAGGTTATTGACCGGCGAGCGTCCAGAACCGACTTTTTTAGTGACCAAACCTTTTAATCCAGATATGGTGAAAGCGCTTATTTCGCAGGCTTTATTTTTTCAAGAGAATGCTTCTAAAGCAGCTTAGAGCAAAGTAAACCTTTTCCATTATGATCGTTACGCCTCTTTCAAAGCCTCCTATGGATAGATCTCATATCAGCGCACTCATGCAAGCGATTCGAGGTGCTGATATTTGTGTTCTCTATCAGGCAACAAATCTAGTTTATTTATGGGCTGAAAACTTGCCACACCATTTGCACCATAAATGGCGGGTTGGGTGTCGTGACAGCGACTTTTTTTCGCTTGACCTTGCAGACAATATGGAAACCATTAAATTGCAGGTTTTAGCCAGTGGCAAAATGCAAACCGTTGAAGCACGTTTTGAAGATACGAGTAAACAAGAGATTTGGTACAAATTTTCTATTGATTGCCACCGCAATGACAACGGAGACATCATTGGTATTATTACCACCGGCGTTAATATTTCCGGCTTACGCCGCCGTGAACAAGTACTTAAAATTCTTCTGCGAGAAGTAAGCCACCGTTCTAAAAATCTTTTAGCGATCATTCAAAGTATTGCCAGCCAAACGGCCCGCTATACTGAATCTCTTCAGGTTTTCTTACGCAAATTTCAAGGTCGTCTTCATTCTCTTTCTCATTCTCAAGATCTGATCACCGATTCCGATTGGCGTGGCGCCCAATTTCGTGAATTGGTCCAAACGCAAGCGTTTGGCTATTTAATGAAAGAAACAGAACGTTTTTCACTTGAGGGTGTTGATCCTTATCTTTTTCCCAATGCCGCTTTGCATATTGGTTTGGCTTTTCATGAATTAATTGTCAATTCTCTTTCTTTTGGAGCCCTTTCCCAAGAAAAGGGCCATGTCTATGTACGCTGTGAAATCGAGACACAACTGAATGGCAAAACGCATCTACTTATTACTTGGAATGAACACTTTGAATCCGGCGCCCTTCCGGCAAATGATAAAAAAGCTTGTTTTGGCAGTGCTGTTCTCGAAAAAATTGTTCCCATTTCTGTCAATGGTGCAGCTTCCTTCAAATGGACAAAAGAAGGGATTGTTTATTGCCTTTCTGTTCCTGATACTTATTTTGATCTTTTTTCTTAAAAGAGCCTTTTAAACTGTAAATTCCTCTCTTCAGGAAAATTTCTAACCTGTTCAGCCCTATTTCTGTTCAGCATAAAGATATTTTCCCCCTCGCAAAAAACTGTAACAATGAAAATGCTCCAGTCAAAGCCCTTCCCGCTGTCCATCATCCTCCCTCCCTCCCATCACTACCTCTCTTCTCTAAAACAGAAACCAAAACGGTGAAGAATAAGCCGTTTCAGTTTTTTATATACCCCATCAAAGCAGACCTATTCCCCCTGTCTTTTTGTATAATGTTCGTGTGTCATTTTTACCCTGCGCAGACCTTTCTATTTTGGAAAAATGATGAAATTTTAAGGATTAAAGCCAACCATCACGCTTTAGAGCCTAAAGCATCTACGACAAAATCAATAAACGAATGAAATTATACAATTTTAATGCTTTTATTGACCGCATTCTAAATCCTCCTCTTCACACAAAAGAGAACATCCAAAACAGCAAATCCCTTTTCCCTTCACGCACTTTTTAATATTTCTCAATGCTTCCAAGCTCATTTCAAAACAGTGCCTGCAAATAGGCTCTTCTCCCCTGTAAAGTGAACCACCAAGCCCTTCTCATAGCCTTACGCGCTAAAAGCAGCCCGCTAAAAGCAGCCATTGAGCACCATTATACCCGCCTACAACAAACCCATTATATTTCCCCTTACAACAATTTTTGACATGAGAGAGCATTCACAAGCGTTATTTTGAGTGTTTTTTACAAATATTTTTCCCCCTACCAGTTTTCTCCGAAAGCTTGGCTTTTATGAAGTGCAAGCCAATGATTTTAAGTGATTCAATCTAGAAGATTCTGGGAGTGTAGAAGCCCCTTGGAACGAACAAACTTTTAAAACGTTTAACAACGAAGAAGCTTCTCAGCTTAAAAATTGGAGCCCACGCTATCAACCGCTCTTTGGGAGATATTTTATGAATCCCCTTATTTTTATTCTCTTATTGGTTTCATGTACAGATGATTTTAACAGTTGCTATTCCAACAATACCATGGCTAAAATCTACCCAACGGCTCAAGCCTGTGAACAAGCCATGGTGCCATCCATAAAAAAGTCTGCATTTTATGGACAGCAAGTTTTTGCGCAATGTATAAACATACACCCCCAATTACATCAACAAAAAGTAAAATTGATCTGGTCTGTAACAAACCACGGAAATTTTTTGCTTAAAAGCCAAAATGTCAATGACAAGCGATCAACAGTCCAAAAAGAAGACATTTTACCAACATTGCCTTCTCTTCTGCGTTCTTCTTCCACAAATCTCTTGCACAAAAAACTTTAAACGCATAAACCCATCAGAAAATAATCAATAGAAGACATGATGGATAAATAAGCCAATGCCCTCCTCAAAAGCCCCTCACACAGAGCAAAATCCTGTGCCCCAAGATCTCCCCTTAGATCCTGCTGTAGAACGAGTGAGAAAAAAATTGATGGGTTTAATGATGATTTCCGTTTTAATAACGCTCTTCCTCATTCTAACCGTCCTATTTTTAATCGTTTATAAAGTTACAACAGGATCAGCGCCAAAACAAACAGAGTTCTCTTCCTCTCACAGCAAAAATCCACACGTTATCCACCACACGCTCTCCCTACCGAAAAAAACACAGATTTTGTCGCAAAGCCTCTCAGAAGACAATATTGTTCTGAAGACGTTAACCCCTGAGGGACAAACAAAATTTATGATTTACAATTATCATACCGGTGCACTGATTGCCGTTCTTTCTATTGAAACGACAGAAGAGATATCAACGGCAATACCTCATGAAGCAAGTCAATAACATCACCGGCTTATACAAAGCCATTCTTGGAATTTAAACGTTTTCCTCTGCTTCAAACTGGAACCATTTGGGCGACGACGTGCTTTTCTCTGTCGCCCCTCACTCTATTCCAAGCCAAGAGATAACCTTCTCCTGTCCCCGCCTCATTTATGAGGTTTCTCATAAAAACATTAAAGGATGAAAATTTAAAGAAAGTGCCAAAAACCGCACCTCAATACGTCACTATACGAACAGCACCACAAACACTTAACAAAGCATTTTTAAGGGATTTAAACATTCCCTCTGCTTCAAACTGGAACCACTTGGGCGACGACGTGCTTTTCTCTGTCGCCCCTCACTCTATTCCAAGCCAAGAGATAACCTTCTCCTGTCCCCGCCTCATTTATGAGGTTTCTCATAAAAACATTAAAGGATGAAAATTTAAAGAAAGTGCCAAAAACCGCACCTCAATACGTCACTATACGAACAGCACCACAAACACTTAACAAAGCATTTTTAAGGGATTTAAACATTCCCTCTGCTTCAAACTGGAACCACTTAGACGAGGGCGTTTTTTTCCGTCTCCTCTCACCTCATCGAGATAAAGGAGCTACTTTTGAAGTCAATGCATTCCCATTTTTAAGAAAATGGATATTGCCTGTAAAAACTCAAATGAAAGTGCAAGAAACACACCTTCTTGAGAACAAAAGTTCAACCTATTAATTGATAATAACCCTTTATTTTGCATGCCAAACGAGTGCTTCAAATACCTTAAGATTCTCTCATTCCAACGCTCTTCATGATGAAGCTTATCAAAAGCATTTTCTCACACATCACACCAAAGAAGCCTATGCATAAAAAGACCTCGTTATGAACTGATTTCAAAAGCCAAAGGAAAAGCTGTTGCAACATTGATAATGAAAGCAAGAATGCCCAAGTTTGCACCTTTTATTTAGCAAAAACAATTGATGGCTTTCACGGTATAGCCTTCCCGTAAGTAAAATGGACTTGAGTACATTGAGAGAGATTAAACACCACACGCACCTCAACAAAGCAATCTATTCTTTATAAAAGAACGTCCTCTTAAAATACACAAACTAAATACACAAAACGCGGATTTTCTCCATCCCCCACATCTCTTCCAAGCCGCCCGACTTAAAGCCAAGAGATAATCTTCTTAGCCGCATCTCCCCTATTGGCGACTGTTATTCATAAAAACGTAAAGAATGAAAACTCAAAGAAAGTGCAAAAAACCGCAGCTGTACACATTCTTACACCAAAAGCCCCATTAAACACTTATAGCTTACTTGAAGGATTTAAACATTTTCCTCTGCTTCAAGATTGACCACACGGCGACGGCGGGTTTTTCTCTGTATTCCCTCACTTAATCCTGGCAAAGGAGAAACCTCTTCTGTTGATGGTGATGCATCCCCATTTTTTGAATTTTCTGCTGTAGTCAGTGAAAGCTCAAGGGATGATTGCTCTTTAGTCCGTACCGTACGCCGGCGGGGAGAACGACGTGTTTTCTTAACCGATTCACCATTTTCCACAGAGCAACCATTCTCCTGACCTGTTTTCTCATCCGATAGAGCCTCGACAGCATTTTCACGCGCATTAGCATTTTGTGCTTCGACATATGAATTATGACCATTTTTTTGCGACTTTTTCTGCAATCCATCTGTGTCCTGTAATCCATCTGCGTCACACGCGATAGCCTCTGTTTTTTGCTCTTCAGGATCACTTTCACTGCATTCTTGTCCATTGTTTTCATCACCACGCGTTTCATCACGTCGAGCCGATTGAGCCATTTGCCCAGCTGCGGCTAAAATAATCCGCAAATAGTGCTCAGCATGTTGTAAATAATTCTCGGACATCACGCGATCCCCCGCCCCTTGTGCATCCCGCGCAAGACTGATGTATTTATCGGCAATTTGCTGAGCATTTCCGCGAATTTTAACATCCGGACCGCTGCTTTCATAATTGCGAGACAACGGATTAGGACCGCGACGATTATTATTGTTATTACCATTATTGTTATTATTGCGACCGCGTACCCGTCTATTTTGTTGTGGCCTCATCTTTATCCCTTTATTGGAGTGTGTGTCTTAATTGACTCTTCTTCATTGCATTATTTTTTGATCATGCTGCTCATGTTTAACATACGGTTATCAAGCTATCCGCGTTTTATTTCACTCAAACGAACCCTACTGATATTGATAAAAGCACATGTTTTCTTGAAAATCACAAAACAGCAGGGAAATTGTAAATCAAAAATTCCCTCTTTCTCTGTCAACCAGCAGAAACCTAGTGATGTTCACATAAAATGCCAAGTGTTTTTTTTAAAATAAACCATATTTCACTAAAAAAAATAATTACCTTGTGGAAAACAAAAAGGAGAACACATATAGAACATACCTGAGAAGGAATAAATTCACAAAGAACAAACTCCTACCAGAGAACATGGGAAACTTCCCTTTTTCTGCCCTAAAACCACTTTTTGCCCTAAAACCACCGCTCCTAAAAACGCCGATATTCCTTCCCCCTCGAGCCTTAAACTCATAAGCACTTCTGCCCTAACGAGTCATTGCGCGAACCTCTTTATTTTATGAATATAGCCTTTCTTCACCGCTAAAGCAACCCCTTGCGAGCGATAATTCACGATCGCTTCACAAAATTTCTTAAGATTCTTATAGATAGATTAATATGAAAGATTATTCAAGCCCTATAATCATCAAAAGACCACTCTTCTTTCTCATCTTTCTCAAACATGCCAACGATCCTCTTAATTTCTATTTTAATCCCATAGATTTTTAAGTTAATCCCCCTTCCTCATTGATAACAAATTGAGCCAAAAAATAAATAGTTAAATACAAAAAAATATAAAATTATTTAAAAAAGAGACCAATATGTTACACTTTCTTAAAAATCGGATTCTTTTAAAAAAAATGCCTCTTCAAAGTCTATCCATAAGAATAATATCACGCATTTCTTCTCTTATCCTGATCTTATCAAGAAAACTGGGGGAGATAGAATAAGCTCCATGGCAAAACCCCATAGAACGCTTTAGGCATAAAACAATCTTGAAGTTTATACCCTCTCAAAGAAAGAAATGTTTTTACTCAGTTTTGTCGTATCTCAGTTTTGTCGTATCTATTGCCGCCTTTATTATCCCTGTTGGCTTATGCCTCCTCAAAGGAAGCGGATTCTTTCTCCACATCAATCTGTATAATCTGAACTTTTTTAAAATTCATACAAATAAATTGATTTATAAAGATCATTCATCTTTTTTGTTTTAAATTTTTGTATTGAGTAAACAAACCTTCAAACCGTAAGATTTTTTCATCCTCAATCTGTTCCCTATTTAATCAATCCAGATTCATTGACTTGCACATTGACATGCGAAGGAGAGCCTACGCAGAGTAAAAACGGCAAAAGGAAAGACTAAAAACGCCTCTTATGAACTGTCTCTAAAGCTCAAAGGCTGTGCGTAACCTTGGAGCGCTAGCTTGCACTTTTATGAAACAAAAAGAGAGGGGGCCTTATAAGTTTTATAGACTCCATAAACGTTTTATATATTTCATGAACGTCTTCCTCATTTACGCAGCATCGTTGCAAAATGGGCTTTCCACGCTGTTCTTTCCCTTACATGAAACGCGCGCACAAAAATTCCCTGAAAAAGCACCATACCCCTTAAAATACTTTAAAGGATCCTCCATAGCTTATACGATCACACCTCAAATGGACCAATGCTTGCACAAAATAAATACATTTTAGTGATATAGAGGTTATGGGTAATAAAAGCAGAGAGCAATAAAGCGTTTTTTATCTTTGCATCAAAATTCGCATTCTTTTAACTTTCCGTGTAACAGCTTAAAAGTAATTGCGTTTTCTGTCTTTTTCACTTTCTTTTTCATTGAGAAAACAATCTCGTAAGAGAAAATAATTTCCATCCCCCGGTCGAACCCTTTTCAAACATTGTTTTTTTGCCGTATCAGAAAGCTTATCCCACATTTCACGAATAGAAAAATAGGCTTCACTTTCCAAATTAAGGCAATGCTGATAAACTTCTCTTTTCATATCAGGCGTCACGGAAGCAGAAATTTCCTTGCAATACACACGCAGGTCAAAAACAGGAATAGTCAATTCAACAGGCGCTTGTTGTGCTATTTTTTTGTGAGAAGAAAAATAACTAATCGCCTTTGCAAAAACAAAACACAAAAACACAATACAAAAGAGTATCATGCAAACAAAAGCAATCTTGCGATATAACCTTTTGAAATAAGCCTTTTGTCTTGCGCGGATTCTTTTTTCCATAAAGACTATACCTTAAAACATACCAAGAGAAGCTTTTTACAGCAAAAAATGATAGAAGTGTCTTCTTACATAATACAGAGTATAACAGCAAACGATCAATACGCTTAAAGACTCTTTTTTCTCTGTATTGTTAATGTTTTTACTGTTTTTTATCGTATAAAATTCTTGTGAAAAATCTTTTTCCTTTATAAAGAAGTAGAGATTATCATTTTTTCACAGCAGCTTAAAAGACAAAGATTCTTCATCCAGCCCACTCTGTAAACAATTCATTTTCGTTAAGACAGATCCCGTTGATTGATAAAAAATGTTCATTATTTTTTATGTTGCATGAGCAATCCGGCGACCATAAAATTCATTTTGCACCTTCATCTTTACACTTATGAAGAAGCAAGCCGGCATTATTACACTATTTTCCAGCTCTAAAATGTTTTAACAACCCTTGACGCTTGAGATACTCCACTAAGAAGCATGTCTTTCTTGAACCGTTTTACCCACACGCCAATCTCACTTATACGATGCAAAAAAATGATTTTGATTGATTGAAGCAAAACAGGTTTGAAATGAGAAAACCTTACGATACTCAGGATTTTAAATTCAGATTGCATCATGCTAACTTATTATAAATAAATAGGTTAACCAGATAAAAAAGGAACAAAGATCCCCTCCTCTTCAGCAACCTTGGAGACAATCCATGCAAAGAAACAAAAAACAAAACTCTGCATTTTAACTTTAAATTCGCCCTATTGAGATAAAAACGCCAAAGAATTTAGAGATTTCATGACAAAAGAACATCACAAAATACCATGATGAGAATTATGAGAAAAATATCCAAAGCTCTCTCAAAAACAGAGATCAAGCACTCCACCTGTGAGGCAATAAAAAAAAGCCGCACCATGTAAATGGTGCGGCTTATGAATAGAGATATAATTTAAATAACATAAAAAAGAAATCAATAACCAATACTTATACACAAAATGTATAGTATTGCAAGATTTTTAATTATATTTATAAAGTTTATCCAAAGATAAGTATTAAGTATAAAGAATGAGCGATGAACGCACTTTTTTATCGCATTCATCTGAATGAAAAAAGCCGTTGTCTCTCTTCTTATTCTAACCATATGAAGGATAATATCTTTTTATTGATGGGGCCGTTTACAGTAACGCATACTTAAAAAACAAAATGGATTGAATAAATCAAATTTTTAAGGATGGTATTTTACGACATCAGCAAGATGCGACAAACAAACAACTGCTTCCCTATAAGTATACCCTATCTTATACGGTATTATCGATAGGAAAAAACACAAGCCTTCTCCAATTACACAGCCTTTCTGTTCCTGATAAGAAAAGACACAATGCCACGCATTTTTTAATTGATAATTTTCTCTGCTCTGATTGTTGGGTAATTTAAAAATTCTTTTTATAGGATTTTTAACCAACTAAAATTGCCATAAATTGATATTTTTTCTTTGAAAAGAGCAAATTTTTATAGATGTAAAACCAAGATATGCTCTATTGCCAAAATGTTGCAAAAGGCTGCAAGAACTTTTTTTGCAAACTTTTTTGCCATTGTTTTTTATTTGGGTAAGGCTTTTTTACTCTGTGGGCTCCAAAGCCTTCCCTATAGACTTGCCTATGCGCACTCATCACACACTCTTACCTTTTAAAAACATCATGATAAACCTTCCTGTAACACCGCTTGTTTGTGAAGACACGCTTTTTAATCAATTTTGACATTTTTAAAAATATTTCAAACGCATAGAAATTTCATATCTCAGCAAAAATAGAAACAATGCTTTTCTTTATCGATACCTTTTCAACGCAGGCATATCATTATGAACACTCTTTTCTATTTTTGCTTTTTGAAAAAAGAAGGAATACCCCTAAAAGGCTAAAAAGAAGTCCCTCTAGAACCCAATAGGGATGTTTTAATCAATACGCCTGTGCATTTCTCACAGCTTATGTGTTGTAATTTCTGAAACAAAAGAACTGTGATCTTTTGACGTCTTCGGTATTGTCAATTGAGAAACAAAACGACTTTTATCACCAAATGATTCTAATTTAATTTCCGGTATATTCATTTGAGTATTTGGCACGGTTATTCCACCGCTCACAATACTACTACTCATACTGCTTTGATCATTTTCTTTCACATTTTATTTCTATTTGACACCGATAAGATCAAGCATATCTACCCTGTCTTCTAAAGCATCCATACGCTCTGAAATTTTTGTCATATCTTCATATGCTTTTTTCAACAATGCGTTCAAAGGAGCATGGCCCATTCTCCCGCTGGCATAAAGCACCACACGAATACATTCAGGATCATCAATATCGGCAATAGAAAATGGAAAAAGTGCCATTATATCCCCCTTTTTGAACAGCTCCATGGAGCCTTTGAGTTTCTTTTCGCTTTGCACGGTTCTTTCATTTTTTATACAACCGCGTAATAGACTTTTCTTTATTGAAAATTTTTACAAAATATTTTTTTTAGATTAGTTCTGTTTTCCACCTAAAATGATGATTTTACCTCCTCCCCCCTCAAAAAAAAAATGCATAACGACATGGCATACTTTGTCGACTTCTCCCAACAGAACAAAGCAAACCTCAATCGCTCTTTCAACAATTCCCATCGATAAACAATAGTCTGGAAACAATACAGCTTTTTGCCAAGCGTAATTCTGCTTGGATTTCTCCTTCAAATGCTTTCTATTCCTAAAGCTCAAAGAAGAGGATTCCATAAAAGCGCTACGAGCAAATCCTACTCTGAAGATTTGCTCATATCCTCAATACTGAATGAATCAAGCGATCTGACGAGATATCACCACCTTCAATGACAGTGTTTTAATGATGATCTTTTATGAAGTCATAAAAAATTATCTCTACGCTCTTTATCATCGCCCATCAAAACGTTAAACTGAAGCACTCTCAACAATGCACGACACGACAAGAGAAAGAGAGATTGAATAAAACCTCTGATTTTTTAGATGAAAACTCTATAAGCAAAGGAGGATTTTCTTCTCTCTTTTAGCCCCTCACCTTAATGATTATTGTCTTGATTTTCTAAAGAACAAGAGGCAAAAAGACCTTTATCTCCAATAAAGGTGCAAAAAAAAGTAAAATCATCAAGAGGGTTTAAGGAAGCATTTTTTTCAGGAGCACCTCAAAACTTTCTGCACGATAGATTCGATAAGTTTTTTTCATCATAAAGATTTTTCAACCATTTTGCTCTCTCTCTTTTATCTCTCATATCTCTCAGCTTTCATTTTCAGGCTTTGATCGCATAAACCACCGCCATATTGATGGGGCGTGTTTCATCCCCCCCTGTTTTTTGCAATAAGATCTTATGTTCATGCTCTCCCGCAGGATCTGTCAACATTGTTTTAATGAGGGTGAGAGCTGTATACCTTTTAACCTCCCCCCAATCCGCCTCGAAAATTCTGTTTTCAGTCTCTGACAAACTATGCTGGTGTTTACCTGCCGAATCTGTTTTTCCTTCATGGGTATGGGCTTTAAAAGACTCCTCTTGTCGAGTTCCCAAGAGGCGTCCTTTATCAATGTTTTTTCCACTATCGAGCCCCCGTAAAAACATTCCCCGCAAATCGGGAACATTAAATGTTGTTTTTCCATCTCCTTTTCCCCATATTTCCCCCAAAACAGCAAAAAGGTTGGCATAGCTCTTTCGCGAATATTCTTTCCCATCACACAACAGCCACCCAGAGGGTATTTTTTCACTGGCAAAAGTTCCAATAAACCCAGGTGAAAAAGATTCCGGCAAAGGAGGAAAGGGCGGAATTTCAGGAGGTTTTATAGTCGGATTGGTTAAAAACCAGCCATCAGCATTTTTCCCAGCAATATCATGCGTATAGACGATTTCATAAAGCCCTCCCTTTTGGATTTCTCCCCCCTTTAAAGGCATAATCCCCTCTGGCGTTGCCATATAGGTTGGTCTTGGGGGCAATTGATTTAAAGAAATATTTGTTATTCCTCTATTGACGCCTTGTGCTTTAAAGCGCACCACAATGCCATCGATATAGGTCTCAAAAAAAGACTTTGTCGCCAAACGAAGGGATGTTCTCTCATTCTCGTTATCAACCGTAAACTGTGTTTCAATCACGCCCCCATTATCCAACAAATATTCTTTGATACGTTGCATCATAGCGCGTGCACTATCATTGACTGAACTTGGCGGTTGCCCTTCAGCCCAGTTTATACTCTCATCAACATAAGCATTTTCTGATGCGATGATTGACCAATCATAAATCGAACTCATAGGAGGCACTCTTTTTGCAAAAAGGAAAGACGCGCAAAAACGGAAGAAAAGAAAGCCAGAATTTTATTTTTAGAAGCCGGTGTTTCTTCCATTTTTATTTTCTTCATTTTCAGCCCTATTTTGTCATAATCCACATGCAGTAATTTTGTTTTCGCATTGACAAAGACCGCTTCTGGCTTCACACGCAACACTTCTTGTGCCAGAACGCCCTGATACCGTTGTGGATTTCCTTTATAATTAAAGCGATAAAGAGAATATCCTTTTTTCTTTCCCACAAGGGTAATATTTTCTTTTGCTCTCACATCACAAAGCCCCAGAATTCCTCCAACCAATCCCAGCACTTGCTGGGCATCACGCAATGGATCTTTTGTCACAGAAGGGATTATTGTCGATTTTCCGGAAGTTGTTCCGTAATTTCCAGCCGCCTGTGTTCCGATCTGTAACAAGCGTTCCAATCGGTTCCAATCTTGATTATCTTTTTCTGACCATTTTTGGCGCTCCGCATCTAAGATATTTTGTCGATTGAGATCTTGAATCATCCCCCCTTTGAGAGCATTTCCTTGTACATTACTCTGCCCTTGATAATAGGCGTTTGCCGCATTCACTTGATCATGCTGCGCGCGATCAATCATCTGGTTTGCATTCATCATATTGTTAATATCTTGATTATACTGCTGAGCTGCCGCATTTGTAGCCAAGGCACCTAGTTCATCAGCAAGCACGCCGGTATGGGCTCCAGAGCCATAACGCCCCGCCCCAGACATCGATTGATTAATGGCATCAGAGGTTTTATTGAGAGCATTTTGCAATGCCATATTAAATTTACTATTACTTCCAATCCAATTTCCCTTCGCCATACCGGCAAGATTTGTTGCACTGTTGGTTGGTGCATTCAACCACTGTGTGAGTGTAGGATTGTTATAAAGCCCTGCAGCTTGTTGTAAACCGGCCAGCGCATTTTGTGTCATATCGCTAAGACCTGCAACGCGCTCTCCTTGATAAACATTTCCACCAATTCCCTTTTTATAAAGCCCCTGTGCGTCGCTACTGGCTTGTTTAAGAATATCCGCTGCCCAAGCGGGGGGTGCATTTGTTTGTGTAGTCGTTTGCACTTGAGGTGTTTTTTTTCTACTCATGGACCCAGAACCTTTCTATATTGAATAAGATTACGAGAATATCCGTGATGAGCGAGTCTTTTCGCCCATCCAGTTCTTCCAAACATATGTATTTCTTCAGCTTTGATTGTTCGCGCCCATTTTTCGACCTCATCAATCAATTTGACCAATTTCAGCCCTCCCTCTCCAGCCAAATCTGAGAGAATGACGCATTTTTTCCCCGTATGGGTACTTTCAACTTTGGTGATTGCAAAAGCACTAAATTGGATTTTATTTTTTAAGACCAGCCACAATTGAGCTTGTCCTGTAGCGATTTCTTCCGCAATTTTTTCCAGACAAACATCATCTGGAAAGCGCTGAGCATATTTTTTCAATGCCGCATTGAGTCCCTCTTGATAGGGCGCTATTTTTTCCCATGACCAGTGCTGTGTTAGGTGAGCAGAATAGACATCTTGATGCTCTTTCATGATGATTTTAGCTTTCTTAATTTTTTTACGCACACCGAACATCCCCCTTGCACCCTCCACGCACTCCTGTTTACCGCACTCCTTTCAAAAGGAAGCCCCCTCCATCCCCTGTGTTATAAGATTAAGAGAGCTACTTTTGTATCAAAAGCCATGGTGCAAACTTTTTCCGATCATAAAGAAACAGCAGCCCTACCTTACTTCTTTAATGATAAGGAGATCCCCCTCTGTCCTTTGATGATCATAGCTTGGCTATCGCCTATATCTTTTAATAATAGAGGCTTAGCTATCGCATGCATTTTTGATCATAAAGACATGCCTATCGCATGAATCTTTTATGATAGAGGCATGCTATCGCATGCCGGCTGGCATCAATTCCACATCAAATCCCGTGACATGGGTCCAATTCATCCCCTCAGGGATACGCAATTTAAAGCGATAAAATCGTGCCCTTGCGCGACAATGAATTTGACCCGTATTATGAGAAGGCTGTTTTTCTGGCAACCAAACGGTTTCCTCTTCAAGAGATTGTCGAAAGCGCATTCCCACAGACAAATAAAACTTTCCACTATTGACTTGAGGCATAATATTTTTCACCCGTGTTATCATGCCATTTGTCTGCCCCATTTCTTGTGAAGTGACCACACACCCCATAGGAGCCCCAGAAAACGACCCTAATCTTCCCTTTTGATCAAATGCGCCCAGAATAGGTGATTCATTTTTCCAAGCTTTACTATCAAGAGAAAAGGACAAATCATCAATATTCTTAGCCACAAAATCAAGACCTTCTAGTGTTGTTCCGGTCAAGAAAATGGGGAGGATCATTTTGATATCCACGAGAGCTTTTGTCCATTTTTGCAACCCCCAATCATAAATAAGCAAGATCCGTTTATGAAGGTTTTCATCACTATCAACCATCCAATAAACACGATTATACACACCATCAATCGCCGCCGACATGGTATACAGATTACTCTGTCTTGATTTTGCGGTCATGGTGCGATCAACTTTTTCAAAACCAATAGGGATAATCTGTCCGTCATTTGCTATTTGATAAAAACCGCCCTCATCGGCAAAGAAAGCCAAGTCACCGCGACAAACAATTGATTCAGCATTTTTAGCACCTCTTTTATCGTGGATTTTTTGGAAACTAAAAATAATTTTAGAGCCTGGAATAAAAGAACCGGAATAGATTGCGGAGCGCATAAAGATAATGGGATTTGTTGTCTCGGTTGCCCCTTGCACAAAACCGCCATCAGGAAAATCTTGATAATCGCAGCTTTTTTTCCCCACGGTCCAAAATTCTGCATCATTCAATCCCGACCAATGCACCCGTCTTGGATGCTCGGTTAATTTCATCAAACAAACAAAATCTCCCCAGACGCGAACGATCCCCGCTTGTGGTGGATTTCCCCCTAAATCTCTAAATGTTTTATCATGAATAATATCGATCACTTGTGGTTTATCATTAGCATTTACCGCAATAATAAAATCACCAAACAAAGCAAAAGACCACGGCGCATCGATATTGGCCATATAAGCCTTTCCTTTTTGGCTAATATCTTTCCACTTCATTGTTGTATTATCAAGCAAGAAGATTTTTTCTCTTGTCCCGACAAGAATAGAAACGCCATTTTTTGTTTTAACCGCAAGAGCGCCTAAAATGGGCTCCGGACATGGCTCTGACAAAGCTTCAAAATTTGGCATAGGGATATAAGAGCCATCTGCCGGGAGCACATTGACAAGTTCATCGGTAAAAATTCCATTGATATCTGCCACATCGGGTCGATAATCAGCGATTGGGAAAAAAGCCATCAAGCCCCCCTAAAATGTTTCAAGCACCCAGTGCCAAAACACCAAGGCTTGCTCATTGAAACCAAAAAAAGCCCCTAGAATGAAACTCTAAGGACATAAAATTGCATAAAGATACAACTATAAGTTGCCAAATTCTCGAGAAAAATGATCCCACCCATCATGGCAAACCCATTGCCGCTACCTGCGGGTCCAGCAAAATCACCCGCCAGCATTTCCCAATACCAGCCACCCAATACCAGCACCTCCTCAGTATTGAGAAAAAAACCTTCATAAAATCTTTGAAGAACCCAGTACCAATGCCAAGAGATCAGTCCCCTTCAAGAAAGACCAAGGTTGATAGAGTCAAAACCACAAGAGCCCTTAAAACGAAAGTAAAAAAAACCACAAAATACAATCTACAGTTGATTTTATTTCCAAAAATATTCACACGTCCACAAGTCCCCCAACAGCGGCTTAACCTCAACCTTCAAAGCCAATCTAGACTTCAACGCCAATCCAGTCTTCAACACGCATGAAAGCTCCAAAGTGACTCTTAAACATAAGCACTGCTCTAGTCCTCAAGCGCAATCTTAAGCATAAAAATTGGAAAGATGTTTTTTTAAAAACACATTGGCTGAATCTTTGAAGAACCTTTTCTGCGTGATGTTTCAATGCGTAAAGCTTGAAGCTGTTCTTGAAAATCTCTAAAAGAAACGGCAGCATATTCAGGATCTTTAAGGATATTTTTATAAAGTTCATATTTTGCCCGTGCTTTAATGAGATCAAAAGCATACATCAACCAAGGATTATTGTCCTCTTTAAGCTGTTCATCGGCTAAATGGGCAGGCGTATAAGAAAGCTGTACGGTTTCGACATTTTCTGGCGTTGGAAAGAGTCCTATTTTTTGCTCAAGGCACGTATAAAAGAATGGCGTTCCCAACTCAGGATGCATACCATATTGTTGATGGAGTGCTTCCAAAGGCTTAAAGAATAACTTTGTTGGTGTTGCATTCTTTGTTGCTAAAAAGACCTCAGCCAAGCTTTTGTCTGATTCAATAACAACCCCTTCTTCTCGTCCATACCATGTTTTTCCACTTTGTGTGTTAAACGTACTTTTTCTTCTTTCATTAAAGAAAAAGAGTTCGCGTTCACACAAACGCAAAGCTGTAACAATTGAATCTTGAATTTGCTGTGAATATTCCGCTGTTGTATCGTCAATTTCATCTTGAATAAGCGCGACCATAGAAGCAAAAGTTTGCGAGCGATCTAAATGGGTAAAATCGCGATTGTTAGAATCATCGGGTAGAGTGGTCATAAGCCTGTCCTTTTTTTGGAAGTATTTTAAATTTTTCCCCCAACAGAACCCTCTTGTTGGGGGAAAAGAAGCAAGCATTTGCTTTAAGCAGGAGCCCCATAAGTTGGGATGACGATTGTTCCAAAATCTTGAGCCCCTTGCGCACTTCCAGGCAAGGTAAAGCAGGTTTTTTTCATGCCGATAATGGTTTTTGCTGCGACCCCGAATTCTCTTTCATAGTCGAAGAGTTCTTCCACCAATTTATAGCGTGTAGCGCCTCGATCTTTTCCAAAAGCGATCACAGCACTTTGTGCCCCAAGCAGCACCGCACGACGCACATTAGGGACAGCTTTGTTTGCTGTTCCCGACTCAACCCCTTCGGTAACATGTTCAGCTTCGCGTAAAACGACACCATTATACATACCCAAAGATCCATCATAGAGTGGATTTTTTATCCGGCTTCCACTATAGATTGCCTTGGTAATATCGAGCCATTGCCCAGCATCGGTATTGGTTCGCAATTGCGTCACTTGGGTTGGATGAAGATAAAGCACATAGACATTTTCCCCATCAATCCGTACGGGACGAATTTTAGGATTGGCTAATTTAGCGCGTTCAACCGCTTTATCGATTAGTTTAAGATTAAACACATCGTTTTCTTTTAAATCTTCATCTTTTGTTTTATCATTCGGACGCACCACGCGTTTATTGGTTGGCGCCGTTGGAGTATTAAAACCATAATGAACGGGTTTAAGTGTAATAGATCGTCCTTCAAAGTTAATGGATTTTGCGGTATATCCGCACACTTGAATGAAGAACATCATACTCAGACGATCCGCATACCAATCGACCAAACCATTTTTTGCTTCTGTGCGCAAATCGTGGAGAATACGTTGCTGATCAATGGTGCCTTCATTTTTGACCCGCACCGCATGAACGAGTTCATTAATCGCCAAGCGATCATTGAGAAACTGTAGAGCTTCTTCATTGCCTTCCAATGTTTGCCCTTCACTCACCCCATCACCGAGCAACTGCACACGCAAATTAAAGCTAATGGCATCGCCACTTGCTTTTGTGGTTTCATCCTTTAACTGTACGATACTGTTTGAATCATTTCCAATTAACGGTGCAATTGGGATTGCTTTTGAGACTTCTTGATTTAAGAGTTTAGACCATGTGCGCACTGCCATTGGGTCATTGAGTCCGATATAAGTTACAGTCATTTTGTCCTCTAAAAGTTTATTGACATAAAAAAACTCGGCAAAACGCCGAGCGCTCAAAACACCACATTTCATTTCAAATGGTGGCTTAAGTTGTTCTTGTGTGTTTTGTTTCTGTTAGCCTCTCGCCTCCCCCTGATAAGAGCACTTCTCACCCGCATCTCTACTTTGAGAACGTCCCTCCCACGCGGGAGCCTCAAGCCCACGCGTATCCCGCCGCATTTCATGCGCGAAAAAGCCTCTCACGTATTCAGAAAAAAAATAGCCCCCGCATTTCCAGTCTCATACCCCCACACACGTGTCCAGCTAAAAATCCCCCCCGTATTTCACGCACCAGAAACCCTCTCATGGCTCCCACAAAAGAACTTCTCCCTCATCCCTGCTGCACCAAAAGCTTCCTCACATTTTCGCGTAAACACTATTCTTGTGATTAAAATTCTCTTCCCCCCATTAAACGATTAAAAGCAGCTTTATTTTTAGGATCAGCAACCCAAGTGCTAAATTCTGCTTCTGACATTTTATCCAGCATATCCAAAGAAATCGGCTCACTGGGTGTCAAGCCGTTATAAGCAGCAAGAGTCCGTGCAGAATTGTGTCTTTCCTGCAAATTTTCCCCTATGTTACCCAGAACATTGGTATAGCCAAATTTTTGTGCAATCGTGTAAATCACTTCAGCTGGATTTTGATTTTTTTGCGCACAATCGCGCAAGATCTGCTTCAATTCATCACCAATCCTTGCGTCAATATTTTGGGGATCGGCCAGCTCAGGATAGAGCGAAGCAAAAGCTGCCAACTGTTTTGCGCGTGTTTCATAAATAAAATCGGCGGCTTGATCAAAATCATGGTGCTTTTGTTTAACACTTGCCACAGACTGCTGATAAAACGCCTGCAGCTGTTCTGCTTCGCGAGCCGGAGAAGGTTGTTGTTTTTCCTGTAACAGCTCTTGTTTTTGCAGTGTTTTTCCCAACCATTGCATATAGCCCATAAAGTCCTTTTGCGGATCTGGTGGTGTATTTTCTTCCCCCCGCACCTCTTTTCCGCCTTCTTGAGAAGAGTACTGTTGTTGAAGTGTTTGTCGTTGAAAATTTTCTTCCAAAGTTTTTTCTTCTCTTCCACTTTCACCCTCTTCTCCTACTTGTGTTGAGGCAAGAAAATCCTGTTTCAAATGGTTTTGTTCTGCCGGCGTTAAGTGTTCTTGATCCATGACATTAGCCTTTTCTTTTTTAAAACAATACAATGAAATTTTTCCGATAAAACAGCCTGCGAACCTTGACCCCTAAAGGCTCTCTAACCACTTGGGCTCCAACCTAACGACACCTTGTCCCCTCAACCCAAGACGGCCAGATACCTCCCACCCTGCTGCCCACCATGAACAACGAGGCTCTATCAAACGTTTTCCCCAACCCGCCCTTATCCCACAAAACAACGCTTCTCAAAGATAAAGAGAGGCGCCATTGCGCGGTATCAGCAACACTAAAGATGAAAGTTTATGGAGACCCTTCACTTGATCACTTCACTTGATCAAATGTATTCCAACATTGCGCATTATAAAGCGCCGTTATAAAGCGTTCTATTGTTGTGCATTTGCGCTTTGCAACATCTGCATGATCTGCTCTGCTCCCACATTCTGCCCCATTTGCGCAGAAGCATTTTGCTCTTCTTGCAGAGCATTTTGCGCCTTTATGGCAATTTTATGAATCAGTGAGGCTGGTAAAGGCGAATAGCGTAAGAGATCGAGCATAATCTCTGGTGTTGCAAAATTTTGCATCAAAGGCAGCAATTGCATGATGAGAGCAAAAGTCCGCTCTTTTTCATTAAGACTTGTTGGCGCATCATCGACAACAATATCATATTCCAAACTGGTCACCATTTCGCGTGTTAAGGGAACATACTGGGCATTTTCATCCCCAGCAATACGCACCAACCGCCCATCGGAGAGATAATTTTGAATAAGATAGAGGATAATTTTTCCCTGTCGTTGCCGATATCGACGCAAAGCATCAAAAAAGGAAGCCAAAAGATTAAGGGAGGATTGTCGGCGTTGTTGTTCCAGAATACCAGGCTGATTGACCGCTCTTGTTCCAATAAATTCAGAAGACAAGCCCGTCACCTGTTCGAGAGCGCTCTTTGCTTCATTAAACAATTGGAAAAACCCTTGGGGGAATTGCGCCACCGGTTTAGGCTGGATTCTGCCCCCAGAGACAGCCCCACTTTTCAACCAAGTAATACTATCGGCTCTAGCCCAGCTCTCGAGCGCTTGTCGATCATCATCAAAAGCATCCCGTTCAGCCATAATGCCGCCTTTTGATTGGCTATTGAGCAAATGCATCACTTGACTAAAATATTTATTTGCCCAGCGTTGCGGATCTTTTGTAGGGCGCACAAGACCGTAAAAGTGCCGGCTTAATTTATCAAAAGTACCGGTAATACACTCCCACCCCAATTGACCTGATGGAACCAAAGGTCTATCCGGAGTTTCGAGCAACTTTCTCCCCAAAAATGCCCGTTTGACAATTTTTCTGGTCAACCTTGTTGCTTGAAGATCCGGAAATTCTTGCTTTAAATTTTGGAAATCCTGCTCTAAATAATCGATAAACTGTCCACTTTGTGGCTCGAGCACTTTATAGACCACCTCACGTTCAAACCAGCGACATTCAACCAATGTCACCATTTTAGGTCGTTGAGAACCCCCAGCCTCTACCCCCTCTTCCAGATAGGCTTCTTCTCCCTGATAGCTTTTCGTTATCCCATTGCTGGTTAAGTGTAAAAACCCTTGATGTTTCACCCAATCGGCATGAAGATCGCTCCAATGCACATGAGGAAACATTTCTTGCGCCACAGCCAGAGGTTTTTCATCAATATACCATAAGCGTTGTGCATCAATAAGATTAGGCTTAACAGCACTGGCATCCCAGACCATTTTCATAGGGTCAAGCCGCGAAATGACGGGTTTTCCTTGTGGATCTTCTTCATAATCAAGGCGGGTATCTGTCCACCCCATACCGCAAATAATGGCATCTTGAAAAGCATCGGAATCTTCATATTCCCCATCAGCCTCATCGCGAAACCATTCGGCCGCCCCTGTCAAGATCTGGTTAGCAAAGGCTGCACCTTCTTGTCGTGGAATAAATTGCACTTGTCGTTTATTATTGCGCTCTGCCCCAATGACAGCATTAATCAGCGGGGCAATACGGTTAAAAGTCATCACCGGTCTATTTTGTTCGTTCAAAACAGCCAAGTCTTGTTCATTCCACTGCCGCCCATTATAAAAATCGTAATCTTCTTGGGCATTTTTTCGCCATTTTTCGACATGCGCGATATCATCTTGATACCACCGCACGAGTTTTTTAAAAAGCGCTTGCTGTTCAAGTGTTTCGATTTGATCGAAAGAAGAAAAAGAAGAATCTGTAAGTATATTCATTAAAAAGCCATCCATGAAGTTTGAGAATGGAGAGAAGAGCGATAAGTTTTTTTTCGTGGTCTGGCATGGGGCTGTTCATAAGCCACACACATCAGTCCAAAGGCATCAGCGCCATGGCTTGCCCAATCATGTTCAGCGCCAAGACCAATATTGCGCTGTTCATCGCGCTTTTCATGATACCAAGCGAGCGCTTTTCTCCCCTCAGCTGTTGTGTCACGATTAAACCATAGAGCAGGAAACAAACGCCTGACGGCTTCGATACGCATTTTCACCGCGCCTGCTCCCTGATTAGGAATGATTTTGGTTTGAAAACCAGCTTGTTGGAGGGCGCTTTCAAAACTGACATTATAGACACGATCTTTTGTTGCGCCATCATGGGGCAAGACCATCAACGCCTTTTCATATCCCCTTTGAAAGACCCACCCCACATGTTCAGAGAGCGGTTGACCTTGAGCTTCATAATAATCGAGCACACGAATTTCACGCCCGACAAATTGCGCGACCCACAAGGCAGTTGCATCGGCTTTTGCACCGGTTCCCCCGATATCCCAAAAGATTTTCACCTGCATCAAAGGATCCCGTGGAACGGTAGTAATCCGCCCTTCCATTTCGGCTTCCAAAAGACACCTTTGATAATAAGCCCCTTGCACAGCTTGGAGATATTCACCTTCCCAAATATGGTTATATTGCTCTGGTCTTTGCTGCAAATCATCCAATCGATCTCGATTGAGCTTTTCGGGAAATTGCGGATTATCGCGCCAATTAATTTGTGCGCCTTTGATATTGGGATTATCGACATTTCGAAAACGTTTTTCTACCGGAGCATTTTCATGATATGGGTTCCAAGTGACCCATAATTCTGCATTCCAATCGTCTCCCTCTTCGCGCAAAGTTGGGATAAGGGTTTGCCAAGCGGTTTCAGTGACCGGCTCTGCCTCATCAACCCAGCAAAGGAACACCCGCCCCATAGACTTAATACTGGCGATATTTCGATCAAGCCCCGCAAACACATAAGAAATGCGTCCATCTTTTGATTTAATATATTTATCGCCGATTTCATAATAATCTTGCAGAAAAGGGTAAGCTTCAATTGCGCGTTTAATTTCTTCCAAAGAGCTCTCATTGAGAGAATTTTGAAACTGGCGCGCACAAAGGATAATCCCGCGTTCTCCTGCCATTCCATGGCGATATCCCACCACCGCTGTCATCAAAGCAAAAGAGCGTGTTTTTCCAGAGCCCCGTCCGCCCCAAGCAGCTCGGACATCTGCTTTTCCAGTAAAGACAGGAATAAGCTTTGGAATAAGAGCCACTTGCGCCGTTTTCTGCCCTATTTTTTGAGAAATTTTCTGAACCGTTGTCATGATAAATTTTTATACTTTAGCAACAATTGAGCTCCACATTTTTGATGATGCCAATTTGATGATGCCAAGTTTCATTATTCCAGAACCATTGAAGGAAAAACGCTTATGTCAAAAGCGCTCTGTTCATCCTCATACGCGATACGTCCGGCTTTTTGGGCACTTCCCTTTTTTGCATGCACCCCTTTTGGTCCCCCCAACACCCCCCACTCCCTCGAAGCGCGCGAAAAGCCCCGCCCCTTAAAACACCGCACCCCTGTCCCCCACAAAAGCGCGGTATTTTCCCCCCGAATTTCACCGATCCTTCACAAAAGTCCCTAAAAGCTCAACATCATGCCACGCCCCCACACCCCCAAGCCTTAACACGTGATCAATCCCTCAAAATAGCCCTAAAGCACAACCAGCCACCCAACATAAGATCGAAAGCGTCACACTCCTTCATCCATCAAAACACTGCTCTCTACCACCCCAAGATACCCAAACATCCAAAGCCTCTGTGCCCCACGACACCTATGGCATCATCCACCAAAGCCCCTCCAGCACATACCCTTGACGCCTCATCGCTCTCCACTGAACATCTTCCAGTATCACAAGCCCCCACCAGCCCGATAACCTCTAAACGCCCTTGACCCATCATCCCTCAAAACAGTGCGCCCTTCCAAGACGGCATCTTCTCTGATCCGCCTCATATTTTCCGACATCACACGCTTGAATTTCCTTAAGGTCACGCTTCAAGATCACGCTTTTCCGATTGAGGCTCTTTTGACTTCACGGGAACAATCTCAATCCGCGAA
>NZ_JADB01000014.1 GCF_000518165.1 Bartonella elizabethae F9251 = ATCC 49927 | reverse complement strand
TCCTGTTGATCCTTCGTCTCATCTTTCTGTCCCGTTTGATGGGCAGCCTGAACAAGGAATTAGAGCTGTTGTTCCTCAATTGCCAACGTATCTGCTTTTGCCAAATGCTTTATTCCATGCGGGATTGATGGAGATGACCACGCAAAATAAGATGTTAGAGACAATGCGGGGAGCTTTTTATTCTTTTGGAAGAGATAATAAAGACACGGCCTTTTTTCTGCATGCTTATGGGGCAAGCCATCATTATGCTTCCAATTTATCCGCTTTCGAATATGGCTATGGCGCTGAGCTTGATTATAATGCGTTGCAAGCCGGTGTTTTGTTAAACGAGATGGAGGGTTTATATACGCGTACACTCTTTGGGGCTTTGGGAAACTATGGAAATCTTTCTCTATATCCTCAGGAGGTTGAACAAAGTAAAAAAAGCGCATTAAACAAATGGTCTGTTGGGGCTTATGGAAGTCTACGGCATGATGCGGGTTTTTATATTGATGGGGTATTATCCTATGGTCTTTTTAAGGGAGATATTTTGACGCTTGCACGAGGTAAGGTTTTGGCGTTAAAGGGAAAAGAGTTTAGTGGATCTTTAACGAGTGGCAGAAGGTTTTCAATAGGGTATAAAGGTGTTGTTTTTGATCCACAGGTTCAGGTTATGTATCAGCAACTTCAGTTTTATCAAGCATATGATGTTGATCAGATTGATGTTGATTTGGGGAAATTTCATCAATGGATGGGGGGTGTTGGTGGGCGTTTAAGTAAGACACTTAATGTTTCTCAAGAGGGACGAGAGATTTCTTTTTATAGTAAGTTTTCTTATTTGCATAGTTTTGAAGATAAGCAATTTGTTTCTTTTAAAGATGATTTTCAATTAGGTTCTTTTGGTTCTCACTTAGAAGCAGGGCTTGGGTTTAATGCGCGTCTTTCTTCAAAACTTTCTCTTCATGGGGATGTTAGTTATCAGCATGGGCTTAAAAAAGTTGGCTTTTCTGGTGCGAGTTTCTCTGCTGGATTGCGCCACCGTTTTTAAAAGAGATCCATTGTACACTTTTATATGAAAGGCAGAAAAATCTTCTGCCTTTTAATCTCTTAACTTATATTCCTTCATCAATATATGGTTATTTTTTTTAGTATAAAAAGCTACTGTAAACGATTTCTTTGATTGATTATTGAAGTATTCAAGATGCTTGCTTCTAAGTAATGAGAAACTTTTCTACAAATTTTAATGTTGTGATATGAGGACGGATTTCATTATGAATGTGATGACAATCTTTTATACTGAATGCTTTGTTGTGTAAGCTTTCAAAAAAGGTGGTATTGATGGTTTTTTTTAATATTAAAGTGGGCTCAGAATGGTTTTAGGCATTTTTCGTAAGAGTTTTTAGGATTATTTTTGTCCGTTTCTTTATTCATTTTTTTAAGATTTTTCCTTGAGGATTTTAGAAAAATACTTGTTTTTTTAGAAAAGACTGAGAGAATTTGAGGTTAAATGATCATAAAAAATAAAGGATGCTTGATTGTGTTTTTAGGGATGTTGTTTCTTTTTTGCAAATGATAGATACCAAGAGAAACTTTGATAAGATATAGAGTATTGTTATTGCTCTAATAAGTGGGCATCATCATTCTATTTTTTAAGCTTCCAATATTGCGGTGACTTTAGCACTCGAAAATATTTATAAGAAGTATTTTTAGTCTTTTCTTAAATGTTTTGTATTGATACGGGCTTTCTTCTGTTTGTCATGTAAAAGCAAATGGTTTTGATTAATTTAATATAAACAGATTTGATCTGAGAGAATTTTATGATTTGAAAGGCTTTCATTCCTAGGTGTAAAACAATGAATATCCTTTATTAAACCAATTTGATATGTCTAGAAAAGAAACCAGATTTTCGATCAAAACTGGTAGGGAGTTTTATTTTTTGAGGTATCAAGTGGCGGTCAAAAAAATTTATTGAGAAGGATAAGTGTTGAGTTTCCTTCTTTTGATCATAGGAATAAAGAGGTCTTTTCTTGTCTCAAGGGAGGTTCTAGCAAGATGGAAGGCTTCATGATTATAAAGACTTTGGGGATTTTGGGGAGGGGAGTGGAATTTCTGTGAGTTCTAGAGATGGGCGATAGTTCAGATTTCTAGAGGATTGTGTGGGTATTTTTATCAATGATGGTTGTGCTTGTTGGTTCTTGGCTTAATCAGTGATATTGATCATACCACATTCACCATTTTCACTGCCGAAGGTGAGGGTGTGTCCTGTTTGATCCCAGTTGAGTGCTGAAATAGCGCTTTTTCCATAGCCTTTTAGAAGGACTTCTTTTCCATCACGAAAATGTGCCGCTAAAATCATTCCATCATTGAAGCCTATGGCGACAATTTCTTTGCTTGGATGGCATGAAACGGTGCTAACAAGGGCATCTGCTCGTGTCCCAAGTTCTAGAGGTGTTTTTCCCATGGGGCCATCTTTTGTATGAAAGGGCCAAACAATTGCTGCAGAAGCACCTGATGTTGCGAGCCATTTTCCTTTTGCACTCCAAGACCAGCTTTTAACTTTACTTGGGTAGCCACTCATCCGTAAATGTTGATGATCGGTAAGACGCCAGCCGTGTAAGGCGTTTTCTTGCATCGTGGAAATGACATAGCGGTTGTCTGGTGAAAAGGTGACATCACAATGCGCCCCTTTCCATACCAATGTGGTGGGGGATGTTTGTGTTGAGAGCCAATGAAGCGTAACGCCATTGTAATGAGCAACGGCAAGCCGTAAACCTTTTGGGGCAAAAGCCAAGCCTTCTACACTGCGCTCATGTGGGAGCTCTTGTTGTTCTTTTCCCACATGTACAAATGCAAGACGTGCAGAGGAAAAGGCAAAAGCTTTTTGGGGACCAAAAGCAACGTTATTTATCCATTTGCGTTCTTTTTGACTGAGTAGTTCTGTATGACCACCTACTGTTGTTTGACAGACTTTTCCATCTTCTCCTCCTGTGATGATTGCAGTCTGGTCATGGGAAAAATGACTTGAAATTACTCCTTGGTGAACTTTAAAGACTTGTGGGGTTTGAGTTAAAAAAACAATCAAACCTTCCACGGAAACAAAGGCTGGTTTATTGCCTATAAATCCACAGGAAAGGCAGTAACTTTGGAGATCATAATGGGTTATGTTTAGCATTGTCATTCATTTTATGCGCAATTTTCAAAATCAGTTTTTAATTTTTCGCCATCAAGAGAGCGTCCGATAAAAACAAGGCGGCTTTCTCGTTTTTCATCCTCACGCCATGGGCGTTGGTGTTGTCCCTCAAGAAGCATATGAATACCTTGAATGACATAACGATCATCATCTCCTTGAAAGGCAATAATGCCTTTAAGACGCAAGATATCAGGTCCTTGTTGCTGCGTAAGCTGTTGGATCCAAGGAAAAAATTTCTCTGGTTGCAGGGCACCCGCTTTTAAACTTATAGAAGTGATGGTAATATCATGAATGGTAGATGTGTGATGATGATGGTCGTGATGGCAATCGGGACCACACACATGATCTTCAGGTTGGTTTTTATGTTCGTGGTCAAGAAAATGAGGCTCATGGTCTAGAGTCCGTTGGAGATCAAAGAAACCACGATTGAGAAGTTTATCAAGAGGAATATTGGTGCGCTGTGTTGTATAGAGTATAGCACGAGGATTAATGGCAAGAATAAGCGACTCTGCATGGGCTTGCTCTTGTGCCGTGACAAGATCAATCTTATTTAAAAGAATGATGTCTGCGAAGGCAATTTGCTCTTCAACTTCACGACTGTTTTTCAGTTGAGAGGACAAATGCTTTGCATCAACGACCGCTATGACACTGTCAAGCGTTGTTTTTTCATGGACAGTATCATCCATGAAAAAGGTTTGTGCTACGGGAACCGGATCGGCAAGTCCTGTTGTTTCTATAATAATCGCATCAAATCGATGAGAACGTTGCATCAAACTTTCCAGAATGCGAATGAGATCACCCCGCACAGTGCAGCAAACACAGCCGTTATTCATTTCATAAATTTCTTCATCTGATTCAATGATCAGGTCATTATCAATCCCAATTTCACCAAATTCATTGACAATGACGGCGTAACGCTTGCCATGATTTTCACTGAGAATGCGGTTGAGAAGAGTAGTTTTTCCTGCACCAAGATAGCCTGTGAGAACCGTAACAGGAAGTTTTTTTGAGGGTGTCGTTTCCATGGAGAGACCTTTTATTGTTCTTTATTGCCATGTATTTATGTTAAACCGCTTGATATCATCAAGTAAATCACGAAGCTGAGACAGAACATGAGAAAAGATTTCTTTCCCAGCTTGGGGTGTTGCTTTGCTTGCGTTTCCTGCTGCACCTTGCGTGTTGAGATCACGCATTGTCCAGCCAAAAGCATGAGGACCATAGGCGCGTAAATGGCGATAATTGGCAATCATATCCGCTTGTTTATTATGAAAATTTTTTGCCTTTTCCATATGGACTTTTTCTGGGGCTAAATAGAGCATAAGAGAGGTTTCGATAAAACCGCCATGGATATCAAGATGCTGTTGAGAAGGTTCTATCAGACCTTGCGGCAAGCCAAAACGGCTCCAGCTTGTTGCTACAGCAAGCATGGAAAGGCGCCTTCTCAATTCGGTGATAACAATGCTCATTAAAGGTGAATTGCCTCCGTGAGCATTGAGAAGAAGAAGACGCTTGATCCCTTTATGATAGCAGTTTTCACCAATCTTTATCCAGCGCTTAATCGCATCAGAAAAGGTTAGAGTTTGTGTCCCTGTGATATCCATATGTTCTATAGAATAGCCAATTTTCTCAACCGGTAACAGGGCGATATGAAATTGTTCTTTTGTTTCTAACGTGAGGGCTTTTGCAAAAGCTTCAGCAATAATCCAGTCGGTTTCAAAGGGAAGGTGCTCTCCGTGATATTCATGTGCGCCCAAAGGTAAAAGAGCGAGAAAAGGTGTGTTAGATACCATAAATTATTGCCCAAAAGAGGAGTTCATACAGATAAAGTGATCAAAGGTGCTATCACTATTTAATCTATCTATACGAGAAACGCAAATAGGTGTGTTTTTACAGCTCATAGGGATATTCTAAAAATGAGAGTTTTATTAAAAATAGTGAAAAGTTTTATTGAGAGAAGCTAATACAGTTTTGATCGAATATGCGCTACTCATTCTAAAGATCGGTAACTTCTGTAGGCATTTTTGATTGTGTCTTTTTGTTATGAAGAAAGGATAACCAAAACATTTTTGTTGATATGAAGACTAGGGTGATACAAATTTTGCTTTCAATCAGGGTTCTTGCGTTCTGAATTCAAGTTTATATAGATGTCTTACAAAAGAATAGAAATGTTTGTGCACTCATTTTACTTTGAAGAGTGTCTTAACAGATTTTAGTGTTTATGAAGAAAAAATAAATATAATGAGAAGAATTTACATGAGATGAAATCACATAATGACACTATATTGATTTATAAAGAGTGTTTATTTTTTCATGTTGAATGAGAGTCTCGAAAATCATAAGTCTTTTTTATTCCAAACCTGTTCCATTTTGAGTGAATAAAAACCATGTCTCTTGCCCATCACAAGTAGATTAGCTGTAAGGCGTGAAACTGTACAGGTATGCTTCTTATGAATCGTCTCAAGCGCTAAAGGTTTGGTCTTGCAACATTAGGCGGCTGGTAAAATGTGTGGTGGTGCCGGCTTGCTCTTTTATGAAGCGTCAAGATGGTGGTTCTCAATGAATTTACCGTTTATGCCCTTCGATGTGCAGCGTCGCGAAATTATAGAGGGCTTGATGAGTTTATCATTTGATGAGTGATCAGATGATAAAGAGAAAGCACCGTTGAAATCAAGATAACCCTATTGTGTTACACGTCGCTTGTTTTAAAGAAAAAGCAAGTATTCAAGCCTATTTTGTAACATTGCACATCGAAGATGTATAACGGTCAATCCCTATAATAGCAAAAAGATTGTATACCATCATCTTTATACTTGTTAAAGTAAAAAGGGGGCGCAGCATATATTTTGTCATCTTTCGATTTTTGCAACAGCCTTTAGTGCTTAAAATACCTCATAAGTTATATTTTTTTCTTTAAAGTTTTCCTTCTACACATCATTTTCATTTGTGATTTGCAAGCAAATAAATTGGATTGATTTAATATAAACAGCATTAAACTTAAGAGGAATTTATAATTTTCAGGTGGTCTTGCATTCAATATGCAAAACAATGGATTATGATTATAAATCAGTTCCTCGCTTTTAAGATGAGCCGTTGATAAATTGATTGATCAATATCGGTTTTAAGGCTATTTTTTCAATCTGTTTATCTTGAAGCAGGTCCTTCAAAAACGCGATTTTCCCATAGCTTACCCTATCACTTTTCCTTCAAATATTTGCATAATTTTTTTATTCATATTTTAATGATGTTTATATTAACTATAATATGTGTATTATTGTATTTATAAAAATAATTTGTTAGGAAATAGATTTTATTTTTAAATAATTTATTATTATTTTAATTTTTTATTTAAATAAAATATGGCAATATAAATTCATGTTTAAAGTATTTAAAAATAATTTTTATTGTTATATTTTTATAGCATTCATTCTTTTTTTTGCACAAGGTGCAGAAAGTCATATAGATATTGCTAAAGAGTTCTTTCAAAGAGAATTATTTTTTACTCATCAAGAGAAAAATAGAGTGAATCAAAATATAGATAGGGCTGTGATCTACCTTATTGAAGAAAAAAATCAGCTAACTTTTATGAAGGTTAGGCAAGAGAGTTGTTTTTCAGCATTTTGGGGAATTATCTCTTTTTTCATGACTATCTTAGTATTTGGTTTTAGGTAGTTTTCTCGCACTTTTATGTTTCTTATAATGTTTTTATAAATCTGATAAGTTAATTTATTTTATAAGTGCGTTTTGTTAATTTTGAAGATAGAGATCTTGAAAAATCTTTTACGCTTTATAACGATTTTGTTAAAAAATGGGCAGACTTTTAAGGTTTACTGATGAAAATATATTCATTTTAGATCGCTATTTTTATTTGCTCGCGATGTTATTTCTCGACATTATTGAGAGTAAACCTGTACCATATATCGATGAGGGATATAATAAGAGATCCTTGAAGCGCTATGCCATCTTTCTCTGATCTCGATAATAGGCAAGTATTATTATGTTGAAAGTTCTGATTTTATAATATTTTAAACTTATTGTCATTTCAACGTATTTATAAAATTTATAGTCTATATTTTTTAATTAATTTATTTTGCTTTGAAATTTGATTAATTTTTATTACTTTCAAGCATATTTATAAAAATTATTACTTTTATATTCTTAATTTAAGAGCATAAATCATAACTGATTCTATTATAAAAATAATAAATTACGCTTAAACTTCATGAATATTTTTAAAATTTTAGGTAATAATAATAAAATATTACATTTTATGTTGATAATATTTTTTGTAATGTGAGGCGATGTTTAATTGTGTTTTCCGTGTTTTATAGTCATTTGATTTTAAAATAAATTTTCTTAATTAGGCCGTTTAGAAATTTTCTAGTATTATTGTTATTATTTTGAATTTATCAGTATTTATTTTTAAAATTTAAATTATTTCGTTTTTACATCTTTACACGTAATACATAATGTATTATATTTAACACAAAGTTGCATATAATATATCATATTGTGTTATATATTTTTATATATGTAAATATTCTTTCACTTTTTCAGTGAAGAAAAAGAGGAGCAAATGAAGCTATGTTTAAAATATTTAAAAATCGTGTATGTTCATTTACTTTTACCCTCCTTATTCTTTTTTTTGTACAAATTATAGAGGGGAATGCAAGTTTTGTAAAAGATCAATTTCAAGGGAGATTGACAGTTGCTGTTTCTAAAGAAGAAAATAATGCAGTTATTAAAGTATTGGATAGAGCTGCTATTTACAGCTTTGAGGAACAGGATGGCGTTGCTTTTGGAAGAGCTGAAAAAGTTTCTGCATATTCAGGTAACATCTTTTGGGGTGGAATAGGTGTTTTCTCGCTTTTTGCTTCTTTATGTGTTGGGGACATTGTTGGAACTGTTGTTTCTCTTTTAGGAATATTCTGTACACTTCATTAGAAGATTCATCGACTTTGTCTATGAGTTTTTCTTTTATTTTCTTATTTAAAAAAATCAATATTTGATGCTTTTTGTGCTATATTGGATAGAAAAATAGTGATTATTAATACTAAACACTATTATTAAAGTCTAACATCTTGCAATTGATGTTTTTTATTTTCAAAGTGATGTAACTAGATTTTTTATAGTTTATGATTATTTTCTTGCCATAAGGTTTAAACCTTTTATCCTCTTTATGAGCCTTTTTAATATTGCTATATAAAGCTTATTCATCAAAGGTATATTTATCTTTTTTTTAATGTTTTTTAGAGGGTAAAACAAGAAGAGATACAATAAAAAATTTCTGTATTTTATCTTCTAATGTGCGTGACTGATGGTAAGTTGTCATTATAAATCAAACTATTAAATTAAAAATAAAATTACTTCTTTATAAGTATTTACCATTTTAAATCTGTGTATGTTGGATTTATCAAAAGCGTTTTTTCGTATACAACAAATTGCATTTTGTAAGGGTAAAAATTATTAAGAAAACGGTAAAATTTTTTTCATGAATTAGTCTCTACGGCTTAAGGGCTATCGTAATATAGGAAAATAAAATGATGATGCTGGTTTCGTATCGTTATGGCGTAAAGATAGTGATACATAGCCAATCTTAGACCGCCTCATGGGGATTTGAGCATGAGATTGATACGCACTGTTCGTGAGAGGGAGGTGATGACGGGCGGCGTTGAAAAATGTCTTTATTCAAACAGAAACCTGAATGTGTAATACAAGTGTATTCTGGGTGTTCTGTTGCGCAAGGGAAGGGGGCTATTAAGGAAGGGGATAAGAAGGGAATGCATGAGTGGAAGGAAAGGGAAAACAAGCATAAAATATTGTTTTGAATAAGGATTTTTAATCCATGAGATCGTCACGAAGAAAATACTATGAATTCAAAATGCGTTTATTTTTTTATGCGTTACTCTCCTCTAGAAAAAAAACATTGTTCCTTATACATCAATGGATTTTTATGTTAGGGTAAGGAGAGGATATTTATAGTTTGGCGGTAGAAGAGCAATCAAGCAAAAGATCCTGTTTGGCACGAAGACGGGCAATCCATTGATCTTCACGGATCGCCGTATTATGTGCTGTAATAAGTTCATTTTTTTTAATGGCAGCTGTGACTGTTGCTTTTTCTAAAAGACCACAAGGAATGGCTTGGTGGGCGCGTGCTTCTGCAATATTCATGATCCAAGCGCGATACGTATAAAGACCGATAAAATCTAACTGATCTCCTGGATATAAATCTTTTTTAGCAACAGCACAGACTTCTACTACGGGATGGCTAAGGGGAACCATATCTTTTTTACCATAAAGCATTACGCGTGCACAGGTGAGGGGAACTTCCATTGCTGTGAGATGATAGGGGCGATGAAAGGTGAAGTAAGGTCCCTGACCGATTTTTAAATCTTCCATACGTTCACGTAAACGTGGGTGTGCTATTTCTGCAATGACAAAGACACCTGGAGAAACACCTTGACCTATTGAATAATCCACCACACCATATTGCTGCAAAATACCGCCATCTTGTTTTGGAATAAGGACTTTGTTTAAATCTTGCAGTGCCGCTTGGGGGCCATGCATTCCTGGGCAATCAGGGAGAAGTCCAGTGGCATTGGCAATGGCTGCCATTTCAACCATCGTTTTGGAACCATCAATAAATTCAACCAACATGCGTACATTCATATTACGCCGTAATGCTTCTTCTTCGTAAACATCAGGTGTGGCATCAAAGAGCAGAGGATTATTTTTTCCTTTTCCCGCTGCAACAATTTTATGCCCAAGAGCTGAAACAAACTCGATGAGTTCCATGCAGGAAGTCGGTTCATCACCAGCACCAAGGGTATAAATAAGTCCTTGTTTTTCTGCTTCATGTTTTAGATACGCACCAATCGTAACATCGGCTTCAACATTCATCATGACAAGATGTTTGTTGTTTTCAAGCGCTTTAAAGCCAATTTCTGCTCCCGCTTCAGGATAGCCTGTTGCATCAACAATAATATCAATTTGTTCATGGCGCAAAACAAGGTCAATATCATCTGTTGCCGCAATCAAACCTTTTTCAATGCTTTGTGTGAGGGCATGAGTATTTTCAACTTCACAGACATGTCCCTCTTCGCCATAGGCAAGTGTTGCAGCATCAAAAATTCGTGACGGTGTCCTCGTGGCTACAGCAGCAACGGTTATTCCCTCCATTTGCGCAATACTTGATAATAAATCTGTGCCCATCTCTCCACAACCGATCAGTCCAATACGGATGGGGGGATGGTTTTCTGCACGTTGCTTTAAATCATGCGCTAAACCTGTTAGGGTTACATTGCTTGCCATTCTTTTTTCCCATTTGAAAACTATTCTACTAAAAAGAATTTCTCATTCATAAGGTGTATTTGTTTTTAAGACAATTAATCTTTTATTCTTGATGCTCTAATCAATGGGTTTTATAAAAGCAAGGGGGGGTGATTGCTTTTATCAAATAAAATAGGACTAGCGTTATGCAGCAAAAAATCACAGTACAAGATGTCACTACTTTTATTGGAAAAGAAATGGGATTATCAGAGTGGCGTCTTGTTACACAGGATATGATTAATCAATTTGCATGCGCTACAGATGATCATCAATGGATACACGTTGATGAGGAAAAGGCTAAAAAGACACCTTTCGGGGGAACGATTGCTCATGGGTTTTTAACATTATCGCTTTTGTCTGCGCTTGCTTATGAGGCCCTTCCAGAGTTAGAAGGGGCTACAATGGGGATTAATTATGGTTTTGATAAAGTACGCTTCATGAGTCCTGTGAAAACAGGAACACGGATACGGGCGCGTTTTTTACTCGATGATGCAGAAATTCGCCCTTCTGGTCGTGTAGTCTTCCATTATGGGGTTACAGTGGAAGTGGAACAGTTAAAAAAACCAGCCCTTACCGCTCGATGGCTTATTGTTGCTGTGATGGGAAAAAAAATTTCCAATCCTTAAGATGATTTGCGAGCTTTATTTAATAAGAATTTTCATACGATTTTATGAGAATTTTTTATCGACGATAAAATTGATAATATATTGATTTATAAGTATAATATCGTATCATTCATCCTGAATTCGACTCCAGAATATCGTAAGATTTTCTCATTTTAAACGCATTCCATGTTGAAACAATTAGAACCACTCAGTTGCACGTTTAAAAGCGGGGGCATCTATGTGGACTGAAACTGTACAGACAAGCTATGTCTTTGAACCATCTCAAGTATTAAGGGTAGTGGGGTACAACATTGGATGCTGGCAAAGTGTCGGATGGTAACGGTTTTCTCTTTTATGAAGCGTCAAGATGAGGGGGCAATGGATTGGTTATTATACCGTTTACGGCTGCTGTTGCGAAATGGAAAATGGACGTGAGAACCTTGATGTATTTTTAAAAGCGTATGAAGATGTGTGCCAAGCCTATTCCGTTTGGGGCATTCTGTTTTACGAGCAGGTTGTGATTCATTAAAAACGCGATAGATAAAAGTATGAGATAATGCGCAATCTTCATTATTTGAAGAATATTGCGTGAGGCATTTTTGAAAGCCTTAATGCCGAACTCAAGAATGATGGTAAAGATGGAAATTGGTTGATACTTTTACATCTTAATATTCTTTTCAAATGAGCTGGTTTTAGAAATTATGCTTGACAGATCTGCAATGCACTCGCTTGCACTTTGGTATAACAGTAGGAACAGTGTTTAGAACTTTTATCCCACTCAATCTGTGTTTCAAATATGCTGTGGCATTCGGTCTAGATGTTGATTGACAGGTCGCTGTTAAAGCACAAACCTTGTTTAAGAAAAGAATGTTATAAAACCATGAATAGATTAGCAATGAATTGGCGAGATGTTCCTGTTTTTTATCTAAGGCTTTGGGAGACAACACTCAATACATTAAGAGTGATCTGGCATAATTATGGTATTATGGTGGAGGTTTTATAGCTTTCCTCGTCATAGCGGGTTGTTCTTTCTGCTCGACTGTTTTGATGGGGTATTATGATTGGATTGTGATCAATAGAGTGATTTAACATGGTCATTTATCATTTTTACGGTGAGAGAGAGAGCTTTGAATGTTGTAAGAGCTTTCATTTAATATCCTTTTATATTGAAGATATTCAAACTATTTACTTGATTACAAAATGGGAGCTTATATCGATAAAACTGTTTAAGATAAGAGAAAAAATGCTTGTTTTTTTAAAATGAATGCTTTCGATCACCAATGAGTGTACTGGGGAGGTGGTTTCACTTTGGAAGTGGTAAAGAGGATGATAAAGCTGGTGTGTGAAATCTTCAGTCTTTTAATGCTTTGTTTTATCAAGTTTTTGTACGATTTTATCAGAAGTCCACTGGGTTATGATATTGAGCATAATTAAAAGAAGGATGACAATGGTCATGATGAAGGTATTATAGCGTTGATAGCCATAGCGAATTGCCATGTCTCCTAAACCGCCTCCACCAAGATATCCGGCAAGTGAGGTGGCGCCTATCAGAGAAATGACCATGACTGTAAAACCTGTAATCAGGCTAGGGAGGGCTTCCGGAATGAGAACATATCTGATGATTTGAAGACGGCTTGCTCCCATAGAGCGGATCGCTTCAATGAGACCGTTTTCAACGGTTTTAAAAGAGAGTTCGGCCATGCGTGCATAAAAAGGAATAGCTGAAATGGTGAGAACAAAAATAACAGAAGACATTCCCACCCCTCTTCCTACCACGATACGGGTAACGGGAAGAAGATAAAATGCAAGAATAATAAAAGGAATGGCACGAATACTGTCAACGATGATGCTTAAAGGGCGATTGATAAGAGATGAAGCAAAGATTCCGCCACGTGCTGTTGTGTGAAGAAGCAGACCAAGGGGAAGCCCTATAATAAGCGCCATCAAAGAAGCACTTATCGTCATCAAGATTGTGTCAAAAAAGGCATTGGGAAGTTCATGAGATAAAACATTAAACATAACCTAAAACCTCGCAATATCGTCCCTTTTCGGTTAACCATTGAACGGCTTTTTTAAAAGCTTCTTGATCTTGAGCAGGAAGGCATAAGAAGAGACGCCCGATGGTTTCCCCTTGGACTGTATCAATGCCTCCGTGGAGAATACGTGCTCTTAAACCGCTTTCATCTTCCAGAAGATGGAGAAAAGGCTGTTGGGCAATTTCACCGGCAATATTTATTTCAATAACAGCTTCTTGGCCGATGGGTTTAAGATTTTTTGCATATTTTTCAGGAAGTTGTGGCGTAACAAGTTTAAGCATGGCAATGGTTGTTTCTTCTTGTGGAGATGTAAAAATATCTTTTACACGTCCTTCTTCCACAATGCGCCCTTGATTGAGAACAACAACGCGATGCGCAATTGTGCGTACTACTTCCATTTCGTGGGTAATAAGCACAATTGTGAGATTGAGGCGGTTGTTAATATCGGCAAGAAGTTCAAGAATAGATTGTGTTGTTTCAGGATCAAGAGCAGAGGTTGCTTCATCTGATAACAATATTTTAGGATTAGCGGCGAGCGCTCGGGCAATACCAACGCGTTGTTTTTGCCCTCCAGACAATTCTGCTGGATAACAATATTCTTTCCCCCATAATCCGACTAATTCAATAAGCTCAAGGGCATGTTTGTTGCGCTGTTTTTTGTTTACACCACTTAATTTGAGCGGTAATGCAATGTTATCAATCACCTTTTGCGATGAGAGAAGATTGAAATGTTGAAAAATCATCCCAATCCGTTGACGGTAAGGTGCCCATTCTGTCTCTGATAGATTGGAAATATTGACGCCTTCAAAAAAAAGAGAGCCGGTATCAATTTTTTCTAATCCGTTTAAACAGCGAATAAGTGTTGATTTTCCTGCTCCACTACGACCAATAATACCAAGGATTTCACCGGTATGGATATCAAGAGATAAATTATCAACCGCTGGATTGCCCGCCGTTTTGTTAAAACAACGGCTGACATTTTTTAAGGAAATGAGGGCATTTTTTTCCATTTAAAATTACCAGAATGTTTAGCAAAACGACGAGAATATGGGGTATAATTACCAAGATGTTTGTGCTGCTGGACCAAAAATCTCTTTGATTTTTGCACGAACAGGCTCGCTATTGTAGGCAGCAACTAATTTTTTGACCCATGGTTCATCTTTGTCGCTGGTCCGCACAACAATGATATTGGTATAGGGATTATTTTCTGCGTTTTCCCATGCGACAACATCTTTTTGCAAGTCTAGTCCAGAAACCAAAGCCCAATTTGTATTGATAACGGCAATATCAAAATCATCAATAGCTCGCCCTAACATGCCGGCATCAAGTTCACGAATTTGCACGTTTTTAGGATTTTCAATAATATCCAGTGGGGAGGCAAGAATATCATGAGGGTCTTTTAATTGAATAAGACCTAAAGAATTGAGAAGGAGAAGGGCTCTTCCACCGTTGGATGGATCATTAGGAATGCCAACATGTGCACCATCACGCAGGTCCTTTAAATCTTTAATTTTGTGGGAATAGACACCGATTGGGGCAATAAATGTGTACCCTACAACTGAAAGTTTATAACCGCGCTGTTCCATTTGGTTTTTAAGATAAGGCGTGTGTTGAAAAGCATTGGCATCAATCTCTCCCGCATTAACAGCATCGTTGGGCAAAGTGTAATCAGAAAAATAAACCAGCTCAATTTCTAAACCAGCTTTTTTAGCTTGCTCTGCAGCGACTTGCCAAACAGTGGCTTCGTGTCCTTCCATGACACCAAGTTTGATTTTTGATTTGTCTGCGGCCATGGAAAAAGCAGTAGACAAAAAAAGGGTAAAGAGAGAGAGGAATAATCCTATAACCTGACTGCGAGAAAAAAATTTTAATGTCATGTGCTTTTAACTTTCTTTTCCAAGAGATTTTTCGAGGAAAGCTTCAATATTCTTTATATTTTTTTAAGGAAATTTAAGGTTATACAAGCTTTAGAGAATATTCAATCACTTTTATTTTAAAAAAGAATATTCTTTTTTCTTTATGTTCCGCAGTTTGGGGAAACATCATTATTGGTTCATAGCAATTCTCTGAAATTTAGGCAATCAATTCATCTATTGTAATGATTTGTTGAGGGAACCAATGTCGCTTTAAAAACTTCTTTAAGAGACGATTGGCTAAAGAGCCAAGCAATCAGATGATGTTTTAGCGGTCAATTTATGAGCGACATACTGCGCAATCAAAATCAAAAGACTGTATTTGTGGAGAGGGGGTGGAGGGGACAAAGAGAGATCTGGTTGCAATGGGGCTGGGGGCGTTTGGGGAAAAACAAAGAGTGATGATTACTAGACTTAAATGCGGCAAATTTTTGCAAAGGTGAAAAATTTGTCCTTCACAGATTAGAGAGGAAGAAAAATAATGTTAAGAAAGAATCTTTTATCAACGACAATGATCTTATGGGCTTTGGGAGCATCAGGGGTGGCTGTGACTGCTTCTCACGCGCAAGCGGGGGCTATTGCTGGAAACGTTGCTCGTGTTGCATCAGGTCAGGTATCGTTACGCACAGGTCCTGCGACAGCTTATAAAGTGATCACAACGGTTCCAGTGGGCGCAAAAGTGCAAATTTATGGCTGCTTATCCAATAAAACTTGGTGTTCTCTTGGGTATCATGGAAAAGTTGGTTGGGCATCTGCACGTTATGTCAACGTTGCTAATGTTCCTACCATTGCTTTTAAAAAGGTGCCGGTAAAATCAAATTCCATGATAAAATCGCCAAAAGTAAAAAAAGAAAAAGTAAAACAGATTGTTTCTGATTTAAAAGCTCTTCCAGCGGTGCAAAAAACACCAAAAAACATGCAAAAACTGTACAGAACAGATGTGATTATTGATTCAACAGGAGTCAAAAAAAGAGATGAACGGACAATTTTTAATCCTTCGCCAAAGGCACAAGAAGTTTCTGTAAAACACGTCAATGCTTATAATCCCTTCTTTCCGGATAAGGTTAATGACAAAAATTTTGAACGCAATGAAACGCGTTACCGTGTTGTGACCTATCCTGCTCGATAAGGATAAAAAACTAACATCATAACGGGAATGACAGAAAAGATGGCAGTATGAAGCAAAAAATGCTTTATGCTGCTGATCCTATTATCCCATAAAATAGCATCAAGGTGGAGAGAGATAACTTAAGGTGGCGAGAGTTAAGAATATTTAGGGTGAAATTTATCAACGCCTCGAGATACTGTCCTTCAGGATAATGTTTGATGGAATTTATTAAAGCTGAATTTTTTTTTAAGAGAATGGTGAGAAGCTTGTTGTCCTTATCCTATTGTGTCGTAAGGCGGCATGAGGATGGTGATCGGTATAAACTGGGTAAAAAGTGCGATTGTGTTCAAGAGCAATGCAGGTAGAGATCTTCGTTTTTTAAGGTGATGAGGGGTTCAAGGATGTTTAAGAGTAGAATTCGTCAATGCTCCGTATGGTTGTCTTTTAGGGTGATGATATAAATCCCCAGTAAGGGAAGATTGTTTTTGAAGAGAAGCCGGACTTTTGACAGACCGGCTAAGATTCTTCGTCCTTTTAGATAGGGCGTTAATTGGCAGACTTAGGCTTTATCAAATTACGAGAAATGAGCAATTCAGCAATTTGAACAGCATTTAATGCGGCGCCTTTTCTTAAATTATCGGCGACAACCCAGAAAGCCAAACCATTTTCAACGGTGATATCTTCACGAACACGGCTAATAAAGGTGTCATCTTCTCCTGTACATTCATAAGGCGTGGTATAGCCACCATCTTCGTGTTTATCGATAAGTTGACAACCAGGGGCATCGCGGAAGAGCGCTTGTGCTTCAGATACGCTGAGTGGTTTTTCAAATTCAACATGGACGGCTTCTGCATGCCCGATAAAGACAGGAACCCGAACAGCCGTGGCTGTGAGTTTAATTTTCGGATCAAGTATTTTCTTCGTTTCAGCCGTCATTTTCCATTCTTCTTTTGTATAACCATCTTCCATGAAAACATCGATATGGGGAATGACATTAAAGGCAATGCGTTTAGTGAATTTTTTTGATGTAATGGGATCTGCAACAAACACAGCGCGTGATTGTTCGAAAAGTTCGTCCATTCCTTCTTTACCAGCTCCAGAGACGGATTGATATGTAGAGACAACAACCCGTTTAATGATAGCAGCATCATGGAGAGGTTTTAAAGCTAAGACCAGTTGAATTGTTGAACAATTGGGATTGGCAATAATATTACGCTTAGAAAAGGCACTTATAGCTTCAGCGTTGACTTCAGGGACAATCAACGGAACATTGGCATCATAGCGCCATGTAGAGGAATTGTCGATAACGACACAGTCTGCTGCCGCGATTTTAGGAGCATATTCTTTGGAAATGCTGCCTCCCGCAGACATAAGACACAAATCTGTGTCAGAAAAATCATACGTATCCAGAGCTTTTACTTTTAACGTTTTGTCTCCATAAGAAACTTCTTGTCCTAATGAGCGTCGTGATGCCAGAGGAACAATTTCATGCGCAGGAAAACCACGCTCTTCTAAAATTGTAAGCATTTCACGACCGACATTTCCTGTTGCGCCGACAATGGCAACTTTAAAACTCATTGTTCTATACTCCTTCGTGTCTCTCCACGTTTATTCCCCGCGCTATACTCAGGAGAGAATGAGTTGGTCAAGGAACATCATTAAATTATATCTTCAACAAATCCCATGTTGTGCATAGCAATCAGAATTGTCAGCACAATAAAGTATTGTATTGCAAATAATATTGTCTTTTTTAATCTTTCAGAAGTGAAAAAAATTGAATATTTTATGCGAATTCTTCATCTCTTTGCGAGAGCACTTAAGTGAATTTTTTCTCTTCTGTCAATTGTTTCTCTTTACACTTTTGAATTTTTAAAAGATGGTATGGCGCATCGCCTTGGGAAATTTTTTTGTCTTTTATCTGTTAAGTGTCCAATTATTTGATTTCTTCCCTCTCTCTAAAGACAAAAATTTCTATTCAGACTGTTTCCAGACTGGATAAAAATCTTCGTCTTTTGGCGCGGAGACAGTTAAAATGTTTTTCAATGTGCTTCAGAACAGTTGAGGGCTTTTCAGTAAATTCATAAAAATAAGGGGCTGTTTTTTTCATCAGAAATCAACTGCAAAATTGCTCTTTGTTTTTTGCGGGTAAGCTCTCTGAAATTTTTTAAAAGTAAATATTCTGCTTTACTTGATATTCTGTCATCACAATGCGAGGAAGTCTCTTCTTTTTTTGTGCAATCAGCGTAAAAGAAGGAAACGGGAACACCCAGTACATCAGCAATTTCCTGTAAACGTGCTGCGCTCACACGATTTAAACCTTTTTCATATTTTTGGATTTGTTGAAACGTTACGCCCAAATGACTTCCTAATTGTTTTTGAGAAAACCCCATCATATTTCTTCTGAAGCGAATTTTTTGGCCTAAAGAAATGTCGTAAGAATGTGAATTTTTAGCTTGCACTTTGTTTCCCCTCCGGTTGCGAGCGCCCTCGCATTGGTATCCGGGGTCTGGAAGTGCTGACTCAAAACAGCCTCTTGCTTTTAGTGCGTAAGATGCACTTGGACATAACAAGAGCCCCCGGAAATTCCGGGATACCCGCAAAAAGCGGTTTTATTTCTAGTTTGAGTTTTTCGGGCTTCCAGACCCTATTTGATCGTCGCGTATACGACCAAAAACACAAGCTTTATTCATAAGGCAATTGCTTTCAGTCGTCAATTGAAATTCAAATTGCTTATTTCAAGCAAATCAAAGTGCATTTTTTAGCTTATAGATTAGCCTATAGAAATGTCATTAAAATCTGGATATTGGGCTTATACTCACGCCTTTCAGGTGCAAGCACCCTCGGCATTCAACTTTCAGGATTTGGGGACTTCCGGGATCTGGAAGTGCTGACATCGAATCAGCCTCTTGCTTTTAGTGCGTAAAACGCACTTGGACATGACAAGAGTCCCGGAAGTATATTTGCAAAGTGGGATTTAATGTTTGAATTTGCCCCCCTGACCGCCGTGTATACTGACCAGACCTTAAGGCAATAGCTTTCAATCGTCAATTGAAATTCAAATTGCTTATTTCAAGCAAATCAAAGTGCATTTTTTAGCTTATAGATTAGCCTATAGAAATGTCATTAAAATCTGGATATTGGGCTTATACTCACGCCTTTCAGGTGCAAGCACCCTCGGCATTCAACTTTCAGGATTTGGAGACTTCCGGGATCTGGAAGTGCTGAAACCGAGTCAGCCTCTTGCTTTTAGTGCGTAAAATGCACTTGGACATAACAAGAGTCCCGGAAGTATATTTGCAAAGTAGGATTTAATGTTTGAATTTGCCCCCCTGACCGCCGTGTATACTGACCAGACCTTAAGGCAATAGCTTTCAATCGTCAATTGAAATTACAGCCCATTTTCCTTGTTGGTTTTTTCAAGTTTTGATGTCATCAAGGGATCCACGATAGATAAAAATATCGTTTGAAAGACTTTGAAAAGTTGTAAAGTCGGATTGTAAAACTCTTTTTCTCAAGACACTAAGATATCATCTTGATAACAGTGGGGTTTTGAAAGAAAAATTGCCTAAAGAGTGTTTATTTTTTATGGGTTGTTTTTTCATTGTTTTGCAAAGGACGCGCTTCTGAAGCAAGCATAATGGGAACACCATCATGAATAGGATAGGCAAGTTTGGCTTTGAGAGAAATAAGTTCTTGTGTTTTTCGGTTGAAAGAAAGCGTGCCTTTCGTGATTGGGCAGACAAGCAATTCGAGCATTTTAGGATCTGTGGTCATTTTTTTCATGTTTTTACGTTCATTAGTTTAAACGATAATCTGTTCCTGTTTGTTTCATGAGGGAGCGTTCTGTTAATGCGAGAAGCGTTTGAGCACGACTTTTGATATCGGGGGCTTCAAGGAGAGCTTGTTTTTCTGCCGGTGTAAAGGGGATAAGCGCTGAAAAAGCATTTACCAATATCGGTGTTGGGGCTTCTATGATACTGCTCCAATTATATTCCATTTCATGGATGGTCAGATATTTTTCAACAACATCAAGTAAGCTTTCTCGATGAATGCTTTCTTCAATATCGAGTTCTTGTAAGTCTTTGATGTTTGATTGGATGAGAGCTGTTCGATAGGACTTCGTATTTGTCAATTCTTGTTCTAAGGTGAAACGGCAAACGCCTTGTAAGATAATGAAAAGTTGTCCATTGCCGGTTTCACTGTAGTTTGTAATACGTCCTATACAACCTGTTTTATAAAGTTGTGTAGAAAAACGGTCCGTATCCGATGAAAGGGGTTGAATAATGCCCAAGAGACGATCGGATACCATAACATTTTCAATTATTTCAAGCGATTCTGGTTCAAAAATGTTGAGTGATAAAAAACCACCGGGCAGTAAGAGCGCACCTTCTAAAGGGAAAAGAGTAATTTGCTTTGGAAGATCATTTTCGCAATTGTAGGAGATATTACCAGCTTTCATGAGTATATTGTGACCTTTATTCGGTAATTTTAGCCTGTCAATCGTTGCATCTTATGACACTATTAACAAAGCAGAAAATCTACTTCTTGTGCATTACCATCAACCTTATAAAATACTTGAAGTCTTTATTCTTAATTCTTGAAAGAATATAAAACCCTACTCTTAAGACTGAATTGCACAAGAAAGAATCTTGTTTTGCGACCTTTTTAGTGTGTAACGTTTGGCATGATTTTCAAGGGGTATTTTTGTCTTAAATTTCCTAAAATGTGTTCCTTACAATTTTTGTAAGCTTCAAAAGGATACTATTATAAATCTTTTGAAATAGCTTATGCAAGTTTTAAAATATGCAAGTTTTAAAATGAGAGTACGTTTATCACTTTCCTAATGACAGTGTGATCAAGATAGGTTATAGATTAAAACATGCTGGAAAGAGCGTTATCGTTTCTTTCATTCTTTTGCGGGAGAGTGCAGATTGCAAGTTTTCGCATTGCCGCCGAAGGGGAAATAGCCCATAATCTCTCAGGCTTTAAGGACCGTAAAAGGAGGAAGGCAGATCTGGAAAGTCGGGAGAGCCCGCGCCGAAGGTGTAAGCGAAAGTCTTTTCGCGAGTCTCTCAGGTTGATGACAGAGGGGTGCAGAGACGACCATATTGTGTGGGCGTTAGCGCAGCTTTGGAGTTATTATGGGCACACAACAAGAAACATCTTTTTTAAAAACACTTCCTTTATATGATCTGCATGAAAAAGCAGGAGCAAAATTTGGTGCTTTTGCGGGGTGGAATATGCCTTTAACTTATCCTCTTGGCGTTTTGAAAGAGCATCTTCATACGCGTGCACATGCAGGACTTTTTGATATTTCTCATATGAAATTGATTGCCGTTGAAGGGGCACAAGCCGTAGAATTTTTATCCTATGCTTTTCCTATTGATGCAGCAGCTTTAAAGATTGGGCACTCACGGTATAATTATTTGCTAAATGAGCAGGCTGGTATTCTTGATGATCTGATCATTACCCGTTTGGAAGAGAACCGTTTTATGTTGGTTGCCAATGCGGGGAATGCACAGGCTGATTTTGAAGAATTAGAAAAGCGTGCTGTTGATTTTGAATGTCAAGTGATTGCTCTTGAAAGGGTGTTACTTGCTCTTCAAGGTCCTCAAGCCGCAGCTGTTCTGGCTGATGCCGATTTACCAGGGAATGAATTGTTCTTTATGCAGGGATTCGAACCACAACAAGATTGGTTTATAACGCGTTCTGGCTATACGGGAGAAGATGGTTTTGAAATTGCTTTGCCGATAGGGCATGCGCATATGTTGGCTGAAAAATTGCTGAGTGATTCGCGTGTTGAGTGGATTGGACTTGCTGCACGCGATAGTTTGCGCTTGGAAGCAGGGTTGTGTTTGCATGGAAATGATATTACCCCTGAGACGACGCCTATTGATGCAGCTTTAACATGGGCTGTTCCTAAGAGTGTCCGAGAAAAAGCACAATTTTACGGTGCAAAGGCTTTTCTTGAAGCGCTGCAAAAAGGACCTGATCGTTGTCGTGTTGGATTAAAACCGCAAACACGCCAACCTATTCGTGCCGGTGCGGTGCTTCTCGATGAACAGGGCAATGAGATTGGTGTGGTAACATCCGGTGGTTTTGGTCCTTCTTTTGATGGTCCTGTCGCGATGGGGTATGTTCCTGTTGCGTGTAAAGGTGAAGGAACAGAAGTCTTTACAGAATTGCGAGGCAAAAAGATTGCACTTTCAGTGCATTCTCTTCCCTTTGTTGAACAACGTTATTTTAAAGGATGATTTTTTATGTCTAAAACTTATTTCACACAAGACCACGAATGGCTTAGCGTTGAAGGACAAATAGTGACTGTTGGGGTTACACATTATGCGCAAGAACAATTAGGCGATTTGGTTTTTGTTGATTTACCACAAAGTGGGACAAAACTTTCCAAAGGAGAGGCGGCGGCTGTGGTGGAATCCGTTAAAGCAGCTTCAGATGTTTATTCTCCTCTTGATGGTGAAGTGGTCGAAATCAATGAAGCACTGGCTGATAATCCTGAACTGGTCAATCAGAAAGCCGAAACAGAAGGCTGGTTATGGAAAATGACAGTGCAGGATGAAACGCAACTGGAAGGGTTATTAGATGAAGATGCTTATAAAGCTTTGATTGGATGAGTGTCATGATCGAGCGTTCTTTTTCTTCTCGACATATTGGGCTGCGTCCTGATGAAACACAAAAAATGCTTGATGTTTTAGAGCTCGATAGTGTTGATACACTCATTTCTCAAGCGGTTCCCAATTCTATTCATTTGGGACGTTCACTGAACCTTCCCAAGGCTGCCAGTGAGAACCAAGCCTTGGAAGAACTCTCCAAAATGATGGCGCGTAATTGTGTGCATAAAAGTTTTATTGGGCAAGGATATCACGGCACATTTGTGCCTCCGGTTATTTTACGAAATCTGTTTGAAAATCCAGCTTGGTATACCGCTTATACGCCGTATCAAGCAGAAATTAGCCAAGGTCGTTTAGAACTCCTGTTTTATTTTCAGACATTGATTAGTGAACTGACAGGCCTGCCTGTTGCTGCTGCTTCTCTTCTTGATGAAGCAACGGCTTTAGCGGAAGCCAATGCTCTTGCTGTTCGTTTTGCGCGGGAGAAAAAAACAAAAATTTCTCTTCAGAGCCTTTTACATCCTCAGACTTTGAGTGTTGTGCAAACGCGTGCTGAAACACAGGGCATTCGGATTAGCTTTGAGAAAGAAATTTGTCCTGATACAGCGGCAATTGTTCTCTCTTGGCCCGATACAAAAGGTTCTTTTCATGATTATAGTGAGGTCATAAAAGAGGCAAAGGAAAAAGGTGCGCTGATTATTGTTGTGGCTGATCCTTTAGCGCTTACGCTTATGGAAGCACCGGCAAAATGGGGCGCTGATATTGTTGTCGGTTCGATGCAGCGTTATGGTGTTCCGATGGGATTTGGTGGTCCCCATGCTGGTTACCTTGCGGTGAGTGATGCGCTCACACGCCTTATTCCAGGGCGTATAGTGGGGCAATCCGTCGATACAGAAGGGCGCGTTGGTTTTCGTTTAGCTTTGCAAACACGTGAACAACATATTCGGCGCGATAAAGCGACATCAAATATTTGTACAGCTCAGGCTTTGTTGGCTAATATGGCAACCGCTTATGCTGTTTGGCATGGGCCAAAAGGCTTACAAAAAATTGCGCAGCGGATTCATCATTTAACATGTCGTTTTGTTGCTGGTTTAGAGGCTGCTGGCGTTTCTTGTGACGGTGAAGCTTTTTTTGATTGTGTTAGCATTGTTGTGAAGGGAAAAGCGCGTGAAATTGCGCATCAAGCCAAGATGAGTGGGCGTCTTGTTCGTGTTCTCGATGATGATACCATTGCAATCAATTTTGATGAATTGTCGACAGAAGAAGATGCTGCTGCTCTAGCACAGCTTTTAGGTGCAAAACTCGTTGATCAGGCGTCTCCAAGACTCTTTGGTCAAAGGCGGGATGCTGCTTTTCTTTCTCAACCCTTTTTTCATGCAGTTCATTCAGAGACAGATATGATGCGCTTTTTGCGTCGTTTAGCCGATAAGGATTTGGCACTGGATCGGGCGATGATCCCTCTTGGTTCTTGTACAATGAAGCTGAACGCAGCGGCTGAATTGATGCCTGTAAGTTGGGCAAGCATGGCCAATATACACCCTTTTGTTTCACAAGAGGATGTGGCGGGTTATTTGGAGATGATCAATCAGTTAAATGCCTGGTTGTGTGAAATTACAGGATTTGCGCAAGTGTCTTTTCAGCCAAATTCTGGTGCTCAAGGTGAATATGCAGGGCTTTTGGCGATCCGACGCTATTACCACTCACGGGGAGAACAGCAACGGACTATTTGTCTTATTCCGGCTTCTGCGCATGGTACGAACCCAGCTTCGGCGCATATGGCGGGCATGGAAGTTGTTGTAGTAAAATGTTTAAGCGATGGCGATGTTGATGTCGATGATCTCAAAATGAAAGCGCAATTGCATAAGGACAAATTGGCCGCTCTCATGATTACTTATCCTTCAACCCATGGTGTTTATGAGGAAAGCATTAAAGAAATTTGTTCCATTATTCATGAAAATGGCGGACAAGTTTATTTTGATGGCGCTAATCTCAATGCACTTGTAGGGCTTGCGCGTCCTGCAGATATTGGGGCTGATGTTTGTCATATGAATCTGCATAAAACATTTGCTATTCCTCATGGAGGGGGGGGACCTGGGATGGGACCAATTGGGGTCGCAGCGCATCTCAAACCATTTTTACCAGGGCATGAACAAGATGGCACAACGCATGCAGTTTCAGCTTCTCCTTATGGCAGTGCATCTATTCTCGCAATTACATGGATGTATATTCGAATGATGGGCGCTGATGGCTTAAAATATGCAACACAAATAGCTATTTTAAATGCTAATTATATTGCTGCACGTCTTTCACCGGCTTATTCCATTCTTTATCGGGGCAAACATGGACGTGTTGCTCATGAATGTATTGTGGATACACGCCTGTTAAAAGATCAGTATGGGGTGAGTGTTGATGATATTGCAAAACGTCTCATTGATTATGGATTCCATGCGCCCACGATGTCGTTTCCTGTTCCGGGAACTTTGATGATTGAGCCAACGGAATCAGAACCAAAAGCAGAAATTGATCGTTTTTGTGATGCATTACTCTCCATTGCTGAAGAAGCAAAAAAAGTTGGGAATGGGGTTTGGCCAAAAGACAATAATCCATTGGTGAATGCTCCGCATACAGTCGCAGATACTTTAGATGATGCTTGGGCGCGACCCTATTCGCGACAAGAAGCTGCTTTTCCCAATAGCTCTGTTGATCCAGCCAACAAATATTGGCCTCCTGTATCGCGGATTGATAATGTTGCGGGAGATAGAATGCTTATTTGTTCGTGTCCGCCCTTGGGAAATACTTATTAAATAAAAATATGTACTTAATTTGTTTATTTGCATAAAAAAAGCCCACACGTTTTGTGTGGGCTTTGTGCTTATTGAGCTATGCTTCTATGGCGTTATTTGTCTATTTTCTAGAATTTTTCCTTGTTTTTACAACATGAGCAAAATCGAAAAAGTTGACAAAAAAGCTGTGCTTTGTAAGCGATAGGTATACTCTCCTTTTTTCTATCGTATGACATGGTTTGAGTTGACTAGGTGCATCGGTTATTTCTAAGCCAGCCAATCTCCATATAAACGAAAGCAAAACCTATGGGGAGAGGGGTTACAGTTTATTACATGGGGTGTGACATGCTATTCTCACTAAGAAGACTATGACTGGTTGAATAAATTCACTTTTAGTGTTTCTGACTATAAAGGTGTGCGAAATTCTGTTGTTGTATCTCGTCAACCTTTCAGATTTTCGAGCGAAGAATTGTCTAAATATTTCTCTTCTATCGGCTCTTTATGAAGATGACGCAAAAAATATGGATGAACACCTGTTAGAATAAGTAAACATAAAGCCAAATGGTGTTATGGTTGTTTTTTACAGAGTCCCTTAATAAAAAGCTCACACATTTTTCTCGTTTATTGCAAATCAGTTTTTGACTTTATGGCTTAATTTTTTTAAGAGCGCGTGTGCTTTAGCTGTTGCCCATCAATCAATATCCAAACCTAACATAGCAGCATATTTGCGCCAGAGAGTGAGGCAAAAAGGGCTTTATGAACAGTTCCAGCTTTTTCATGGCTGTATGCCAGATGAGGGAGGGGGATTGTCTATCTTTGTTGGAGTCATCTTTAAAGTTGAAAGACAATCTCATTTTGCAAAAATGTAAAAGCTTTAAAGGTGAAAATCAATCCTCAGTTTATCATCTTCGTTCATTTATGGGAGAAAAAAGTTCAATTTTTGTGTTTTGGGTGACGTTTACTTTTATAAAACAGCTCATTAACTCGCCTATTTTGAGAATTTTGTAAATGGGTGGTATCTCATGAACATGGTATATGATTGATTGTTGTAAAATCTTTCGTAAAAGCTCTCTGATTTTCTAAAGTGATGATTTGTAGCGGTTTATTTGTTTAAAGAGCCTTTAGGTGTAAATGTATTTATAGCGTGATCCAAGGGATGTTAAAATTTCATTGGGAAGGGTGTTGGCATCTAGAGATATTTTTTCAAGTGTTTGATGGGGACCAATGAGTTCTACCCAGTCACCTGTTTGAGGCTTTTGATCAAGATCGGTTGTATCTACAATAATGGAATCCATAGAAACCCGTCCAACCATGGGAAGTTTGTACCCATTGAAATAAACAGCTCCTTTATTTGAAAGAGCACGAAGCCAACCATCTGCATAGCCAATAGAAATGGTTGCAAGAGTGCTTGGTCTGTTGGTTATAAAGCTTTCTCCATAACCAACAGGTTTTCCTGCACCAACAATGCGATTTTGAATGATTTGGGCTTCAAGTTTTAAAACAGGTTTTAGAAGGGACGGGTGTTTTTCTGAAGGGTCAATCCCGTAAAGTGCAATACCGGGGCGAACAAGATCAAAATAAAAATCTGAGCCTAAAAAAATACCTCCAGAATTCGCAAAGGAAACTTTACAAGGGGGGAGTTGTGCAAGGGCAGTTTTGAAAGCAGTCAATTGGGCATAATTTGATGGCTGGGTATCATCTTCTCCATTAGAAAGGTGGCTGAGAATATATTTTATGTCTGCGGTTTCAAAAATTGTAGGGCGTTTGATGAGTTTTTGTAATTCTTTTTGATCAAGTCCTAATCGGTTCATATGGGTATCGATTTGAACAATTGCTGGAAATTTTTTATCCTTTTTTTGACAAATCTTTTGCCAAATTTCAATGGCATTCCAAGAGTTTAGGACAGGAACAATACCAGACTGTGCGACAAACTCTTCTGCTAAGTGTGGAAGTCCATTTAGAAGAGCAATCGTGACATCTGGTGGTAAAATGCTTTTTAAGTGCAATGCTTCTCTGATTTGAGCAACAAAAAAAGTACGACAACCCGCTTGATAAAGGGCAGGAGCAATTTTGTGAGCGCCTAGCCCATAGGCATTTGCTTTGACAACTGCTGAACATTGTGTTGGCGCTACACGTTTGGCTAAAGTGATATAATTGGCAACAATGGCACTGACATTAATGGTTGCGACAGCGGCATAGAGGTGTGGATTTATTTCATCATTAGCGGATTTATTCATTTTTAAATCTTATCTGTGTTTGTGCGTACGGCTTTTTCTTTGGTTACGTTACAGAGGTTCCTTAGGATACAAGGAAAAGATACTGTTTGCGACGGTCAAAATCATAAATCTCCCATACTGAATTATGTACCATGAAATCGTTTTTTATGTAAAATGATACTCTGGATATAAGAGATATTTTAGTTTTATTTGTGTTGTTAGCAATACGGTACCTTCTGATAGTTTGTAGAACATAGGTTTTTGTTTTTTACTTGTTTTCTCTTGTTGAGGCATATTAAAAAAATAAAGCATAATTTATTGTATTGTATCATTTTGAAGAGTGCAATGTTATGCTGTTGGTTGCGGATGAGGTTGTTTTGATGAACTTGCAGGGCTTTCTTAACAAGAGAAAATATGCGTTGTGTGTTAAAAGCGAAGAAAGTGTAGTGATTGTTTAAGGCTCAAAATTTTTATTTTTCTTTGAATATGATTTGTATTGGCGTTTTCTTCATGCGATTGATTTGGACATAAAAGTGTTAATCTTAAGACTTTTGTTTTAAGAAAATTGTTGGCAGATGGTGATGCACGTACTATATCACGTCAGGGATTCGAAATTTAACGTTCAATAAAGATATGGGGAAGTGTATGAATACGTCTGCTACCAATGTTCCGTCAAACAGCAGCAGCGTTGCTTCAAATTTTCCGATTCCTGAGAATGTATACGCTCTTACGGTTCAAGAAGTTTATCATTATACAGATCGTTTGTTTAAATTTCGCCTGAATCGTCCGGAAAGTTTTCGTTTTCGTTCGGGTGAATTTGTTATGATCGGTTTGCCAAATGCAAAAAAGCCGATTTATCGTGCTTATTCGATTGCAAGTCCCTTTTGGGATGAACAGCTTGAGTTTTTTTCGATAAAAGTTCCAGGAGGGCCATTAACTGAGCATCTGCAAAAAATTAAAATTGGTGATACAGTGCTGATGCGTAAAAAATCTACAGGAACGCTGGTTCTGGATGCTCTTATCCCTGGAAAACGCCTTTATCTCCTTTCAACTGGTACGGGGGTTGCTCCTTTTGCAAGCCTTATTCGTGATCCGGATACTTATGAAAAATTTTCAGAAGTTATTCTTATTCAAACAACGCGTGAAAAGAATGAGTTGACTTATGCAAAAGACCTTGTTTGCTCTTTGCAACAAGATCCACTGATTGGGGAATATGCACAACAGTTGAAATTTTATCCTATGACTACGCGCGAACCTTCCGAGCATATGGGACGCATTACGACTGTTATGGAGAGCGGTGTTTTTTTTGAAACGACTGGTTTACCGAAAATTTCTCCTGATGAAGATCGCGTGATGATTTGTGGTTCTATGGCAATGTTAAAAGATTGCGCAAGGATGTGTGAAGGTTTTGGTCTTGTTGAAGGGGCGAATAATGCTCCTGCGACTTATGTTGTAGAGCGCGCTTTTGTAGAGTGATGGTAGGGGCTGGTGTTTTTTTAAGAAACCGGCTTGTTCAAAATTTCTCCTGATGAAGATCGTGTGATGATTTGTGGTTCTATGGCAGGCGTTAAAAGATTGTGCAAGGATGTGTGAAGGTTTTGGTCTTGTTGAAGGGGCGAATAATGCTCCTGCATCTTCATGTTGTAGAGCGCGCTTTTGTAGAGTGATGGTAGGGGCTGGTGTTTTTTTAAGAAACCGGCTTGTTCAAAATTTCTCCTGATGAAGATCGTGTGATGATTTGTGGTTCTATGGCAGGCGTTAAAAGATTGTGCAAGGATGTGTGAAGGTTTTGGTCTTGTTGAAGGGGCGAATAATGCTCCTGCATCTTCATGTTGTAGAGCGCGTTTTTGTAGGGTGAGAGGGAAGTTTTGATGCAGTATGCGCTAACGCACTAATCGAATTCCAGTCCTTTATAGCAATGAGCTGTTGGGGTGCTATCCAAGAACCGCCAACGCAGAAGACGTTAGGAAGTTGGAGCCATTGTGTTGCACTTTTTTGTGTTATACCGCCTGTAGGGCAAAAGAAGATTTCAGAAAAAGGAGAGGCTAATGCTTGGAGGAAGGCAAGACCTCCAGCGACTTTGGCAGGGAAAAATTTAAGATATGAATAGCCTTTGTCTAAAGCTTGCATGAGTTCACTTGGGGTCATTGCACCAGGAAGGAGCGGAACTTCACTATTTTTTGCACAATTGATTAATTCATTGGATAATCCAGGGCTTACGATGAATTTTGCTCCAGCTTGTTCGGCTTGTTCGTAGTGTGTTGTGTTGAGAATTGTTCCAGCCCCAACAATAGCTTCAGGGACTTCTTGTGTCATTATCTGAATTGCTTTGAGAGCATGTGGTGTTCGCAAGGTGATCTCAATTGTTTTTAATCCGCCTTTGACAAGAGCTCGTGCTAAAGGTACAGCATCTTGTAAATTGTTGATGGTCAAAATAGGTATAACGGTTTGTCCTTGGAGGTATGATAAAAGGGTTTCTCTTTTTTGGCACATAATGTTCTTTTTTCGAGATGATATTATTTATATCGTTTAATTAAGCACAATATGTTAAAGAGTAAATGAATAGATCTTGAAATTGGATGAAACGCGCGTTATGGCAAAAGACATGGAAAAGAATTTTAAAGTTGCTGCACTTTATTGCTTTGCAGATTTGAAGCATTATCGTCAATTACAGAAGCCTTTGCAGGATTTATGTCGGGCAAAGGATATCAAAGGGACCCTCCTTTTAGCACAAGAGGGAATTAATGGAACTGTTGCTGGTTCTTGTGAAGCGATTGAGGCATTGATCGATTTTATTACGGCTGAGCCAGCGTTTCAAACGCCGGAAATTAAATATTCATGGGCATCAAAAATGCCTTTTCATCGCATGAAAGTGCGGTTAAAAAAGGAAATTGTAACAATGGGCGTTGAAGGGGTTGATCCGCTAAAAGTTGTTGGGACTTATGTGGAGCCTGAAGAGTGGAATGCTCTTATTCAAGATGAAGAGACAATTTTGATCGATACCCGTAATGATTATGAATATGCAATTGGGAGTTTTCAAGGAGCGATTGATCCACAAATTAAAACATTTCGCGAATTTCCTGAATGGGTGCGTCAACATGAAGCTGTTTTGAAGAAAAAAAAGAAAATTGCTATGTTTTGTACAGGCGGTATTCGGTGTGAAAAATCAACAGCGTATGTTCGTGAACTTGGGTATGACCAAGTGTACCATTTAAAAGGAGGAATTCTCAAATATTTGGAAACAATTCCAAAAGAGGAAAGTTTATGGTGGGGAGAATGCTTTGTTTTTGATGAGCGGGTTTCTGTTCAGCATGGTCTTGAGGAATGTGGACGCGAGCTCTGTCGCGCATGTCGTTCTCCTTTGAATGCTGAAAGCAAATTATCGCCTCATTATGAGGAAGGTGTTTCTTGTGAGGCTTGTTATAACACGCGTAGTGAAGCGGATAGAGAGCGTTTTCGTGAGCGCCATAGGCAATTTCAATTGTTGAAGTTGCGTGCAATTGATGCGCATCAAGGAACATAAGGATTACTGTAGCGCTTTAAATTTCAGCTTTTTTCTCTTAAATTTAAGAGAGAAGCATCTTTAATCTTCTTAGAAAAATATCGTATAAGACCGAATGTTATTCGGTCTTTTTCTTTACATTAATTTATTGATTTATAAATAATCATTATAGATTGTTCACTTTGCTTTATTTGATAGGAGATTGTATCTTTTAAATATTTTTCATTTTAAAATAGAAAAGCCGTTGATGAACAGTCTAGAACATTGATTTATAATAATTTACTGTTTCTATATTGAATCAATTAAAAAATCCATGTCTTTTGCACGTTACAAGCGAGGAAAGTCCTGTAGAGTAAAAGGATACAAGAAAGATATGTCTCTTATGAATCTTCTTAAATATCAAGAGCTATTGCACATTGGTTCAGTGCGTGATGATGATCTGCTCGCTCTTTTATGAAGCTTCAAGATGGTGAAACGCAGTTGAGTTATACCATATCGACTCTATTACACAGTGATTTTACATGATCTCTTGCTTTAAGGATAGAGTGAAATAGATGTTGAAAGTACGGGTGTTTTTTTAGGATATTAGTGAGCAAGATAAGGGGTGTTGGGGAAAGGATATCATTATCTTTAAAGATGCTGCTGCTTCAGCCAAGATATCCCTAGATTCCAATGTTGGGACTCCTTGCATTTAAAAGCGATTTATAAAAGGTATTTTACTCTTTTTTCAACTTTTTTGGTGCCACACGCTGTTTTACACTTGTGATGTGAAAAAAATGATTTTGATTGATGCATTTGTAAGAGAGGAGGAAATGAAAGTATTTTAAGATTGGATTTTTGATCTAAGGTTAGAATAATGAAAGTATCAATTATAAATGAATGTGTTGAGTGTGATATGTTGCATTGTTTTCTATGGATGATGTTGGAAAAATAGAATGAGAAAGCTAAACAAGAGGCGCTTTTAAAGCAAGATTGTGATTTCTGTTGTAAGGATTGTGTAGGGGAATGATCTCATAAAAGTGGGCGGATGGCTTTATCTGGTGGCGGAGAGTGTTGCTTTTTAGCATCATGTTCTCTTTAATAATTAAAAAATGTTTAAAATTAAAAAAATGATTGAAATGAGAGAGGATTCGTTTTATAGGACTCCTTGCCCAAAGTCGCACGTGCCTGTGGGTGTCCGCTGGTTCTCAAATGGTGAGGTCAACCGGTACGGTACCTGGAACTAACCGCTCCAGTCATTCTTACAGCCAATTGCAAGAATGAGGACATCTTGAAGCAACGACGGTGCGGGCCTTTCTGGTGTCTTCCAGCTTTTAAATGCTGGGATTACTATAGAGGCACACCTCATTGCCTTCAGTGCGGAAGTAGTTTTCTCAACTCCAATCAAAAAGGCAGATAAAGTAGAATGACGCGGTTTTCGCGCTGTTCTTTCGCTGCATGCAAAGCTAATTTCTGGTTTTTTGTAATCAGAATGGGGATGGTTGTTGTGTGTTCTTTGTCTTTTGGTTCTTGGCAGTTTTGGCTGTCCAAGCATAGAGTGGGGGAGCTTTCCCTCGAGGAGAATTGCAGATGGCAACGCAACGTATTCGCGATTTTCTTGCAACACATCGTTCTGAGGGTCCATGCTTAATTGTTGACCTTGATGTTGTCCGTGAAAATTATTTAAATTTTGAAAAAGCGCTTCCGCAGTCTCGTATTTTTTACGCAATAAAGGCAAACCCAGCCCCTGAGATCTTGCGTTTGCTAAGTTCTTTAGGATCTTCTTTTGATGCGGCTTCTGTTGCAGAAATTGAAATGGCTTTAAAAGCAGGGGCAACGCCCGAGCGTATTTCTTTTGGGAATACAATTAAAAAAGAGCGTGATATTGCGCGTGCCTACGCATTGGGGGTTTCACTTTATGCCGTTGATTGTGTTGAAGAAGTGGAAAAAATTGCGCGTGCTGCTCCTGGAGCGCGGGTTTTTTGCCGCGTTCTTACCGATGGAAAAGGTGCAGAGTGGCCATTGTCACGCAAGTTTGGTTGTGTCCCTGCTATGGCGGTTGATGTGCTAAAACGCGCATACCAATTAGGTTTGCAAGCTCATGGTGTTTCTTTTCATGTTGGATCTCAGCAAGTTGATCTAAATGCGTGGGATCGTGCTTTATCGGATGTGGCTGGGGTTTTTAAAAATTTGGAACAAGAAGGTATTTCACTGAAGTTGGTGAATATGGGGGGTGGTTTCCCAACGCGTTATTTAAAAGATGTTCCTACAGAACAAGCTTATGGTACGGCAGTTTTTGATTCATTAAAAAAGCATTTTGGTAATCGTATTCCTGAGACAATTATTGAGCCAGGGCGTGCGATGGTTGGCAATGCGGGTGTTATTCGCACAGAAGTTGTTCTGATCTCTAAAAAAGCTGATAATGATAATGTCCGATGGGTTTATCTTGATATTGGAAAATTTAATGGTCTTGCTGAAACGATGGATGAAGCCATTCGTTATCCTATTGAGACCCCTCATGATGATAAGGTTATGGAGCCTTGTATTTTAGCTGGACCAACATGCGATTCGGCAGATGTTCTCTATGAAAAAACACCTTATCCGCTTCCTTTATCTCTAACGATCGGAGATAAGATATTGATTCATGGAACGGGTGCTTACACAGCAACTTACGCATCTGTTGCCTTTAATGGTTTTGAGCCTTTACGATCGTATGTGATCTGAAATTTCCTTGTAACGATAGGTGTTTTTAGATTTTTTGGCTGTGCTTGTCATTGCACTATAAGAGGGTGGGTCATCGAGATGAACATGATTAATTTTCAAACAAAAAATGGGGCATGTTTTACACTTTTATTGGAGCAAGAAGCAGACAAGCCTTATCGAGAAATTTTGCTTGATGCAACAATGGGGCGTGGACGTAAACGTAAGTCATCAGAGGCTTTACGTCGTGGTCGGTTAGCGGCTAAAGGGCTTTCTTTTGTGGTTAAAAATGCGCTTGGTGAGCTTGTGGGGAGTGTGCGTCTTTGGCATGTGTCTTTTTTTAAAGAAAAAAATGAAACACAACATGCTTTACTTTTGGGACCTTTGGCTGTTGCTGCTGAATGTTCTGGTATGGGAATAGGATCAATTTTAGTCCGCCATGCAATTGAAACAGCCAAAAAATTAGGATATGGCGCTATTTTATTGGTAGGAGATTTTGAATTTTATCAACGTTTTGGTTTTTCAAATCGCTTAACAGAAAATTTGGCAATGCCTGGTCCTTACGAAAAGCATCGTTTTCAAGGCTTGGAACTGATACCACACTATCTTTCTGGTTGTTATGGCACTTTGGTTGCGAGCGGAGAACGAACCGTTTCTAGGCGTTTTCAGCATCATAAAGTGGCTTGAAGATTGTATTCATTCCGTTTTTCAACCCTGTGAGCATTAAAAGAGAGCCTATTGGCAGGCAACAAAGGGTTTGTACAGAGCATAAAAAAATAAAATCACATGTTTGAAAACTTCTTAAAAAAACATATTCTTACTTCTTTTCTCTAAAGAGAATAGATTCTAAAGACAATGTTTTTCAAATGGTATGAGCGTGTCGAATACAGGATTCTCATTTCAAATTTTATATGCAGAAGCAAAAAATCATTGCTCTATATAGAGTAGCAGCCTCTGATCGTAAGGAAATAATGGGGACGTAAATAAAACTCAAAAGAATCATCAATCTTTTATGAAATACTTCAAAGAAAGAGGGGACCATGGAAAATAGAAAAAGAAAAAGGTGATCTATTCTGGTAAGCTTAAAAAGAGTGAAGTGCACAGAATCTTACAGGAACGTTTTTATGAGGACAGTAGCGTAAAATAGATTGTCCGAAAGATGAGAAATCTCATGAGAGGGAAAATATTTTTTTAATAGTTTTTTTGCCCTATGGTGAGAAATCAAAAATATTACAGAAAAAGCTACTTTATTTTCTATGGTGTAGAGCCCTTATGATCAAGTCTTTATTTTAGTATCCTCTCATCTAAAATAATTTTTCATATGAGAAGTTATTTTTTACTGTCTAAAGAGTCATACATTGCAAAGAATTTTTATCAGAAAAAGGCGTTTAGAATCATATGTAGATTTATCTTATTCCTTAAGGGACGTTAAAGTTATCGAGAATAGGAATAAGGTATTTCTCACTTTAAATTAAACTCAGTGACTTGGTGTCGAATCAGTGAGAGGTGGTATTTTTTTGAGAAAAATAGTCATAAATGTCAAAAGACCAAAGATGATGGTGATGATAAAGAAAATATCACTCAAAGCCATAATCATTGCTTGGAGGCGCGCTATACCAAATAGCTGAGAAAGAGCAAGCGTATGCGAATCAAAGGTTTCTGTTTTGAAGAGTAAAGTAAGCTTTGAAAGCATTTCAGTTGCTTGTCTATTTGCGTGATTGAGCGTTTCGGCTATTCGTTCGTAATGGAAATCTGCACGTTTTGTCATGAGAGTGCTGATAATGGCAAGCCCTACAGCTCCTCCCAGATTCCGTGTGAGATTAAAAAGTCCAGAAGCATTTTGCATGCGTTCTGGTGGAAGTGTTCCCAAGGCAATGTTATTAACAGGAACCATACATAACATGACAGAAGCACCACGGAAAACTTGTGGCCAAAAGAGTTGCCAAAAATCCCAGTTGTCTGTGATAGAACTTGCCATCCAAGTTCCTATTGCAAAGCCCAAAAGTCCTATCGCCATCATCAAACGTGCATCCATTCTTGCGGAAAGATATCCGGCTAGAGGGGCGGTTAATAGCATGACGAATCCTGAAAGAAACAATGTTTCTCCTATCATGAGGGCATCATAATGGCGGATTTGGCTTAAATAGACAGGGTAAAGATATGTGAGCCCATAAAGACCTATTCCCAAAGAAAAGGAAAAAATGGATGCAGCAGAAAAATTAAAATTAGAAAAAGCCGTAAGATCAACAATAGGCTCTTTTGCCGTAAAAGCACGCCAGAAGAAGAGGGCGGCAGACAAAATCATGATAATGAACAAATCCCGAATCAGCCGATCATTTAACCAATCATGGCGTGCCCCCTCTTCTAGTACATACTCTAAAGTTCCTAGAAAAATAGCCATAGAAATGAGTCCCAACCAATCAAATTTAGCCATGAGAGATGGGTTTGCTTTATCAAAATCAATTAATTTCCAAGCGAGAATTGAAATAATAATCCCAAAAGGCACATTGATGAGAAAAAGCCAGTGCCATGATAAGAGATGACAAAGATAACCGCCGATCGTTGGACCAATCGTGGGGGCGAGTGTTGCGACGAGTCCAACAATAGGGACGACAACTGGACGTTTGGAAGGCGGAAAAAGGACATAAGAGGCAACAAAAACGCTTGGGATAATTCCTCCACCAATAAAACCTTGCAAAGCACGGTAGATAATCATCTCTCCAATGGATGTTGCTGTTGCACAAAGAATAGAGGTAATCGTAAATCCGATCGCCGAGATCGTAAAGAAAACGCGTGTTGAAAGCAATCTTCCTAAGAAGCCAGAAAGGGGTAACATGATGACTTCAGCGATGAGATAGGAGGTTTGAACCCATGAAATTTCTTCAGAGCTTGCAGCAAGACCCGCTTGAACTTCAGCTAAAGAAGAGGCAACGATTTGGATATCCAAAATAGCCATGAACATGCCAAAGGCCATTACGATGAAAATCACAATGTTACGGATTTCTATGCGCTCTTGAGACTGTATGGGTTTTGGTATGGAAGATGTCATAATAATAAGGTCATTTTCTTGTTGTTATAAGAGACTTTTATTTTATGGTTGTGTGCGTGTATCAACTTCTACTGAAACACTCATTCCCGCTCGGATATGTCCGGTCTTTAAGACTTCTTCTGGAATAGAAATCCGTACGGGAATGCGTTGAACAATCTTTGTAAAGTTACCAGTGGCATTTTGTGGAGGAAGAAGAGAAAAAACAGCACCTGTCGCGGGTGAAATAGAAAGCACTGTTCCTGTAAAGACCTCCTTTTTGAAGGCATCAACAGCAATATAAGCTTTTTGTCCCGCATGAATATTTTGCAACTGTGTTTCTTTATAGTTTGCTTCAATATAAAGCGCATGGATAGGGACTAACGCTGCAAGACGTTGACCATTTATAACAAAATCTCCCCTTTTTGCTGTTAAATTTCCTATAATTCCATCAAATGGCGCGCGTATAATGGTTGAATCAAGATCACGTTGTGCTTTTTCACGTGAAAGTTCTAAGCTCTTTGTTTGACTTTCTGTTTCATTTCGTTGTGCTTCTAGTACCTGGATATTGGCACGTGCAGCAGCGATTTGTGCATCCGCCCTATTAACATTAGCAATGGCTTGTTCATAGGCTGATTGGGCATCATCAACATCTGATTGAGGGGCATAACGATTGGCTTTCAGTTCTTTTACACGTTTTAAGGTGAGTTGTGCATTGGTTGCTATGGCTGAAGCGGCTGCTTTTTGTGCTTGTGCATCATCTAAAGCACTGTGAGCAGCTGTAATTTGTGCATCAATGCGTAGAAGTGTTTTTTTCTGTGTATTAAGATGCGCTTTTGTTTGATCTAAGGCTATTTGATAATCACCATTGTCTAAGTAAAATAAAACATCATCCTTTTTTACAACTTGATTGGCTTTAATCGCTATTTTTTCAATATATCCATTCAATTTAGGTGCAATAGCTGCGATATCTCCTTGTACATAAGCATCTTCAGTGGAGAGCATATAACGCCAATGTGTTATCCACTTATAGCCAAACCAAAGAACAAAAAGTGCAAAGACGATAAGAAGAGCCTTGATTACTTTCTTTTGTTTCGTTTTATTGAAATTTTTGGTTGAAAAAATTGTCTCAGATATGGACATGATTTTATACTTTCAATATTTATGTTCCAACGAGTGTAATAAGTCCCTCACTCTATAGGCTAGGGTGATATACATGCAAGGACAGTAAGAGCTTTTCAAATAATAAGGCAATCCTTTGCAACATAATGCTAAATATATGAACTTGCAAGTTTAGGGTCTTATTTTGTTACGCATTTTTTACAAAGACCTCGTACCTCTAGAGTGCTTTTGTGTGCTTGGAAGTCAAAAGCTTGAACCATTTGTTTTAAACTTGATACAATCGTTTGATTTTGTATTTCATTAACTGTACCGCAGTTTTCGCAAATGATAAAAGTTGTAAGTTCGTGTTGACATTTTTCAGGATGTAAACAGACCATAAAGGCATTTACACTTTCAAGACGATGAATACATTTTAATTGTACGAGTTTTTCTAATGCACGATAAACTTGGAGAGGGGCGCGAAAACCTTCTTCGCGTAATTGGTCAAGAATCGCATAAGCACTTAAAGGCCCTTTTGCATTCTTTAAAGTGTTCAAAACCAATGTTTGGTTACGCGTCAGTTTAGAGGACATAGACATCTTCTTCCTTTTGCTTTCATGGAAAATCATAAAGCGTGTAAGGTGTTTATGCAATGGTGATTATAGAAGATGTATCCTGTCTTTGAGTCTTTTACATGATGCGCTTCATTTAAGGAGATTTATAGTCATTATGAGAGGAGGGAGGCTTATGATCTAACAGCCACCATTATCCCGCAAGAAACTTTCATGTAATTCGTCTTTATGATTGATCGGTTTTGGTTATTTATGTTTTTTTAGAAGTGTCTTCTTTTTCTTAAGTTCTTCTGTTTTTTAGGTTTTATATATATATTTTTGGTAGACCTTTTATTGAAATAGTTTTTTTTGTATTCATATTTTATTTTAGAAAAAAAGTAAAAAATGATATTGACTCTTTTGTTGAAAGAGTACTATATACGGGGAGTAACGAGAGCGGTTTCTGCTTGCGATGGTTGGTTTTGCTCTTGTTTTATGAACTAAGACTTATCATATATGCGGTGTTTTGCCTTTTAGGTTTATATTTTACACTTTTTAGTGTATGGTATTTTTTGGTTTGATTTACGGTTTTTTTTAACTGTATGTTCTTTGACAAGAGAAGAAAGAAGAAAGAGAAACGTGGGCGGCATAGTCTGCGGAGATCTTAAGATTTTAAGATTTCGAAAAGAATATGGCGGCACGTTTTTTTTAGAGAAGATGTTAATACCGGATCTAATAATTGATTATTAGATTGGTGTGTAAAAATATGTTCTCGTCGATTCAAGCGTGACCATTTAATTGGTGCTCTTTAGTTTTAAGGAGCAAAAGACCAAATATTAAGCCAAATCGAATTTTCAATATGAGAGTTTGATCCTGGCTCAGAACGAACGCTGGCGGCAGGCTTAACACATGCAAGTCGAGCGCGCTCCTTTTGGAGCGAGCGGCAAACGGGTGAGTAACGCGTGGG
>NZ_KI912394.1:23981-40045 GCF_000518165.1 Bartonella elizabethae F9251 = ATCC 49927 | reverse complement strand
AATGCCTGAATACCCCCTCCAAACAACAGACATTCAAGCCATGTTCTTGGGATAAGATCACGCCGTTATCCGTTGAATTTTCGCACCACATCGGGTTCATTTTTCTTCCAACCGCTCAAAGCCACGATCAAGATGATAAACACGATTAACGATTGTTTCGCCCTTTGCCGCCAACGCTGCAATCACTAGAGAGACAGAAGCCCGCAAATCGGTTGCCATTACAGGGGCGCCTTGCAACTTCTCTGTTCCATAGACAGTTGCTCTCTCACCATCAAGCTTTATCTCTGCCCCTAAACGGTTAAGTTCTTGAACATGCATAAAACGATTTTCAAAAACCGTCTCCGTAATATGGGAAATGCCTTCAGCCCGTGTCATCAACGCCATAAACTGCGCTTGAAGATCGGTTGGAAAAGCAGGGTATGGTCCTGTTTTAATATCAACAGGCATAATTTTTGTGTTTTTTGGATTTCGCTTCACGTGAATTCCTTGCGGCTCTATTTGAATCTCAAGCCCTGTTTTTTGCAGCACTTTGAGCACTGTTGTCAGATGATTAGGGTTGGCATTTTTCAGAAAGACATCTCCCCCCACCATTGCCACAGCCATTGCATATGTCCCCGCCTCAATTCGATCGGCAATGACGCGTATTCTTGTTCCTTTGAGTTTTTTCACCCCTTCAATGGTAAGCGTCGTTGTTCCTTCACCGGTTATTTGAGCCCCCATGGCATTCAAGGTTCGAATAAGATTTGTGACTTCTGGTTCACACGCCGCATTCTCAAGCGTGGTTGTTCCCTTTGCCATTGTCGCCGCCATCAGCAATACATGGGTTCCCCCAACCGTGACTTTAGGAAAACGGTAATGTGCTCCTTTTAATCCCTTTGGGGCTTTTGCATGAACATATCCATTTTCAATGGTAATATGAGCGCCTAATGTTTTTAGTCCTTCGAGAATAAAATCCACGGGTCTTGTTCCAATAGCACACCCTCCAGGCAGCGAAACATAAGCCTCCAAGCATCGAGCAAGCAGGGGTCCAATCACCCAAAAGCTTGCACGCATTTTTTTCACCAATTCATAAGGCGCTCGTGTTGTGGCTATTTTTTGCGCGGTAAAATGAATGGTTCTTGAATTGGTCCCATCATCATGAAACTCTTGTCCATCAACGGCATATCCCACCCCATGATTATTAAGAATACGAATAAGCAACTCAACATCAGCAAGATGCGGAATATTTTCTAGCGTAAGCGTTTCTTCTGTCAACAATGACGCAATCATAAGAGGCAATGCAGCATTTTTTGCCCCTGAAATCGGAATTGTCCCTTTAAGTTTTTCCCCACCAACAATTTGAATAGCATCCATCGTGTTTTCCCTCTTTTCCTTTGCGCCACCCCTTCCAAAGGTTTTTCTCCTTTTGAAAAGTTATGCTTTATTGATCGTTTTTTTTAAAACGCCTTCTAACGATGAGAACAAATGATTGAGACGTTTGGTTGCAAAGCTGCCTTAAAAAAAACATTTTTTTTGCATTCTAAAGCTCTTCTTGGGCTCTTTTTCGACTTTGCTCTTTTCGACGTTTTAAGTTTTGACGCAATTGCTGCGCCAATCTTTCTTGGCGTCGTTTTGCTTTTTCCTCTTGATGATTTATTTCATCGTGCTTTTGTTTTTGATGCATCTGTGTCATTGCGCAACCTTTTTAACAGTGTTGAGCTTCTATCCAATCAACTCACGGCTTTTTAAAAAATGTTTAAGAGTATAAGAACACACTTGTCATGACATAAGATACGTTTTCTTGCAAGAATATACAAATGTTCTCTTGCCTATTTTATGACAATATGGCACAAGACAGCGCAACGATTGAAAACGGCTGCGGTAGCTCAGTGGTAGAGCACTCCCTTGGTAAGGGAGAGGTCGAGAGTTCAATCCTCTCTCGCAGCACCATTTTATTCCTCTTTTGTCCCTCCCCTCTTTCCTCTATAAACCTTCTCTTATCAGCTCAAAAATCCCCACCAACACAACTCTCCCCCAATACAGTTCTCCACAATAAACGAAACGAAAACACAACACCTTCTCTTCCCTCCGTGAAAAAACACGTGAACCATCAATTATCCGTCAACTTGAAGCTTCACGAGACAGCCCTCTCACGTCCCTCAAACCCGCAACACAAAAACAGCCAGCCCCCCGTCTCCTCTCTCACTGCTCCAATATCTTGCCTCCAAAGTACATCCCCCATTTAAAGCTTCTCCCAAACATCGCCCCACTTCCCCAAACAACACTTCTCGCACTAAATCTCTCAAGCCCCCCACCAACTCTCCCCCAATACAGTTCTCCACAATAAACGAAACGAAAACACAACACCTTCTCTTTCCTCCGTGAAAAAACACGTGAACCATTAATTATCCGTCAACTTGAAGCTTCATGAGGCAGCCCTCTCATGTCCCTCAAACCCGCAACACAAAAACAGCCAGCCCCCCGTCTCCTCTCTCACTGCTCCAATATCTTGCCTCCAAAGTACATCCCCCATTTAAAGCTTCTCCCAAACATCGCCCCACTTCCCCAAACAACACTTCTCGCACTAAATCTCTCAAGCCCCCCACCAACACTCAGGTCCCCCTTAAAACTTACCTTTTTATAGAATTTTCTCCCCAATCAACGCTGCACAAGATCCCTTTCTTCCCCGCTTTACTCTTGTTTTTCCTCTCAACAGACGCTTTGTCTTCAACTTTTTTCCTTCCCCCTCCCTCAAAGCCCTGTCTGTTCTTATGCTAAAGCCTGTCTGGAAACATTTAATGTGCTGGACCATCTTCTCCAAAGCCTCATTAAAACGGCTAATTTCAACTTCAAGCTTGCTGATATAGGCTTCATCACGATAAGCCCGTTTAATCAAAGGAGGCATATCTGGCCAATAGAGCATCAAATCCACCCATTCGCGTTGCGAAATCCATAAGCCTCCTTGACATTGTGCTTTATGTTCTGCTGGAAAATTTTTTTGCGCAAAATGAGGAATTAAAATTTCAGGTTTTTTTGTTTTAATTTCCAACAATCCATTTTTTCCCACAAAAGCATCCGGAGAAAATCCTTTTCTGCGATCATCGGCTAAAACAAAGCCAATACATTCGGGTTCTGTCTGTGTTAATTTTCCATAAAGCTGTCGCGCGCTTGGTTCTAATTCTGTCCCCCGTCGCTGAGAAAATGTTGTTCCTTCCTCAACGGTTTTTCCGGTTATTCTTTCTCCTGCCAATTTCATCATGACACTATGATAGCGTGATGTTTTTTGTCCCTGTTTTTTTTCTGCCATAACCATCTCAAACAGAGAAGCTGTAATCAAACCATTGCGCGCTTTTTGCCATTCCTCTGTTCCCTGAATACAATCGATAATAATTGGCATGTTTTTCCCCCTTTATCTGGCTCTTTTTTTAACACTCTATCCTCTTTGCAAGATGCTCTTTAAAACATCACACTTCCCCCCCACGCACAACAGACCCCTCTGCCTTCCCTCCAACGGCACAAACGCTTCACACACCCTCTTGTCTCTCCCTCCCTATTAGCCCTCCCTATCGACTCCCCCCCAACAAAACAGCGCCTCCCCCAAACAGCTCCTAGAAATAAATGAAAGGAAAGCCTCTCTTTTCCCCCGTGAAAAAACACCTATCCCGTCAATTATCCGTCAACTGATCGACCATGGGGTAAACCTCTCACTGCCCCTCACACACACAACACGAAAGCGGACAAAACCGCCCCTGTCTCCTCTCTCACATCCCTAACATCTTCCCCCAAGTAACTTATCTCTTGCTTGGCTGCCCCCTGAAAAATCTTCCGCCATCTCCCTCAAGCAACATTTGCAACGGCTCAGCCTCTGATGCCCCTTTCAACACCCCCTTAAAACTACCTTTTTATGGAATTTTCCTCCCTTATCAACGCTGTACAAAACTCCCTTCTTCCCCCGCTCCTACGGTCCTTAGCGCCCCCCCAACACCGCCCACTATCTTCCCCACGCAACACTTCTCACGCTAAGTCTCTGATGCTCCTTTCAACACCCACATTCCGCCTTGAACTGATCTTTTATAGAATTTTCGCCCTCATCCAATCTGTACGGCCTCCTCTTCAGCCTCTCTCACACTTCATTGTCCAGAAGACGCTTTGCATATCTCACTGAACTTTCTGCCTTTTGCGACATCTTTTTCATTTCCTTATTCTCCAAAAATCAAGCAACTGCGCGCCAACCTTTCCCCCTCAGGCACCGCCCCCCTTTCCTCTTTCCTCCATACTGGCGCCTCCTATCGGCTCTCCCCCAACAAAACAGCGCCTCCCCCAAACAGCCCCTAGAAATGAATGAAAGGAAAACACAACAAAGCCCCCTTTTCCCCCGTGAGAATAACACTGGAGACCTTTACCTTGACCATCAATGATCTATCTCATGGGAGGAAAGAGCTTTTTTCCCCATGCTGCTATTGCACGACAGAAAAATCATGGTGGCAATATTCTTCCGCCAAGTTGTTTGCCATCGACAGAGCCGCCTCTTGCGATATAAAAAGAACAGCATTGTGTTTTTGTGGTTCAAGTCTGATTAAATTTCGAGTCTTTCCAGCATAATAAAGTGCAAAACCTCGATAAGACGTCTTGAGATAACTTGGCATAATTACCACCAATAATCTGACAAGACATCACAAGGGCGTAAGCGATGCTGTTTTTCATAAGAGCCATAGAGATTATCTTCATAATCGCGTGCCACTCTTTCATCTAAACAGGCATGATAGGCTTCACTATTCAAAATGAAGGGCTGCAAGTGGGTATTTTCTTCGTTTATTTCATAATTTTCGACATAACAATCAGCGATTTGTTCGGTCACGTCTTCAGCATGATTTGTTGTAAGATCAAATCGTAAAACTTTATAAACAGTTTCAGATTCTTCAATCAGTTCGAGTACTTCTTCGATTTCTTCGATAGGTCCTTCATAGCTATCTGGCTTTTCATCTTCGCAGAGAATGATAATGATTTCATCCTCTTTAACGAATGGAATATTTTTCATGATTTTCCCCCTTTAGACAGTTGATAAAGCAGAGCTTCATCTTGACAAGATCAAATATAGCGTTAGTCTTATATCCTCTATAGGAGAGATGTCAAGCATTTTATCCTTCATAAAAGATATATTTTAAGTCTTTGCGGGGTTCAAATGACATACATAAATAAAGATCTGTTATTCCTTGTTCCCCTCATGTTCTTTTGTTGTTCGCTATTTGTTCTCACTTAATTGCAACGATAAACACACAGGAGAGATAAAATGAGTGATATAATATTAATAGAATACTGGAGTCGTCTTGATTTAAAAGCACAAAAAGAACTTATTTTGAAACTTCGTCAACGGGTCGCCGCAAAAGAGTTAAAATCGCCTGTCTCTCTTCAGGAGAGAGCTTTGAAATAAGCTCTATAAATTCTTTATCTTCAGGACTAGCCCCCTTACCGTAAAGAATATAATTCATACTGATATCAATTTCGTGACAAATTCGCGAAAGAGATTCGATTGTTGGCTCTTTTCCTTCAGAAAGGATAGAATGAAGGTACCCCGCACCTTTACCGGCAGCGAGGGAGATAGATCTTTTTGAACGCCCACTTTTTTCCAAAGCGGTCCTTAATCTTTTACGCCAACCATCGATATTCATAGTTCCACCATATAGCGCGTCTTTTAAAAAAAACACGTCCTTTTTACAAAATGGGCTTGAAATATCCTTTAAAAAGGATAAAATGAAGGAAACAAATTTTATTTTTTAAGGGGGAATAAAAAATCATTTTTTGCTCATAAAAAAACTTTCACCACACCATAGGGTATGAAAGACCACTTCCAAAAGCTGAACCCCAAAAGCTAAGCCATTGGGAGGTGTTGTCCTCTTTATTTTTTCCATCATTGTAATCCAAAGTTTTAAGTTTCCATGCCCTTCCAGCACCCCCACTCATTGATAAACATCATAAAGAAGTCTCTTAATCGTTATTGAGCAAAGCCAAAGGCAACAACAAGCTAAATTTCTGTTTACGCTTTTATTGTCAATGAAACTGTATAAGAAAGAAGAAAGTAGATTGCCGTATGAAACACGTTAATCAACAAGAAACTCCTCACTATGAATCGTCCAGGCTTCCATATGTTTGTTGGTACCAAAATGACTTTCTAGGCGGTGTTCGTGGCATGCGCGCACACGAGATTGGAATTTATACCATTCTACTCAATGAAATGTATGCACGCGGTCGTCCTCTAGAAATCTCGGAAGAACGTTTAGCGCGTCTTTGCGGTTGTGACAAGCGAACTTTTGTTAATGTTTTAGGCATGCTGATCCGAGAGGGTAAGATTTTAAATTTAGCCAATGGCTTATGGAATGCGCGTTGCGAAAATGTTTTTCAAGAGCGTGAAAAACTGCTGGAACAAAAATCCTTTGCGGGTCGTTCTTCGGCAAAAAAGCGCAAGAAAATCAATACTGAGATTCAACAACTGCTTCACGCACGAACAAAAGATGATCAACAAAACTTAGAAGCTCAAAAGGCAGAAGAAGAAAAGGAAACACCTAACGGTGTTTTTGAAAAGAATAGGGTATTTGATGAGAAAGAAGAGGACCTTTCCAGCCAAGAGAATCTGGAACAAAGCGCACCACCTCCCGCTTTAGCTCTCTCCGCCTCACTGGCAGAAACAAAGCATGAAAACGGTACCGCCACTGCTCTCCAAGCAGGGGCGCGAGAGACCCCTCTCACAGCAATTGACCCAAAGAAAAATACAAAAAAACCCGCCAATTGTGTGTCCTCGAGCTTTTCAACATCGCCTTCGTCGCCTTGTTCCAACAAAAAAAACATCCCTTCCAGCATTGTCAAAGGACACCGTCTTCCTGAAACTTGGCAAGCAGACATCAAGGCAGCAATTTCAGAAGGCTTAAGTGAGAGCCAAGCCCATTGGCAAGCCAAAAAGTTTCGCGACTACTGGCAAGCCAAGAGTGGCAAAGAAGCCCTCAAAGTAGATTGGCAAGCCACATGGCGCAACTGGTTTCGCCGTGAGATCGAACGGCTAGAACAGCAAAAACAGGAAAGCGTCTCACCGCGCCCTTGTGCAAGCGACGAGAACCTTTACCGCAGTCTGATCAACTATAGCGACGATTGTTGACATCACATAAGCCGAACCCTTTTTTCACACAAGCAAACACGGGGGCACCAATGTTTCAAAACCATAAACAAAATAACCCTGAACACAACAATAGGCATCCAAACAACACCCATCCAAACAACAGGCAAAGCAGCCACCATAAAACGCATCACCATCCCCCATACTGCTCTCATCATAACAGCCCATGCCCCACACGCTTCATCTTTTCCACGCAAAGGAATACAACACCCGCGCCTCTCTCTCCCTTCTCTTGTCAGGCACACACCTTGCCCCACCACCCTCCAGCAAAGGCTCCACTTCCCACACAAGCAAACAAACCGCAATGCAGCCGCGTGAGAAGGATCAAACAACGCGCCAATCCTTCAAACAACACCCGCAAGCCGCTGCCTCTTCTCTTGTCACGCACACGCCTTGCCCCACCGCCCCTCGGCAAGGGCTCCACTTCCCACACAAGCAAACAAACAGCTGCGTTGCTGTTTTAGAAGGTTTAAGTAAAAGCCAAGCCCATTGGCAAGCCAAGAAGTTTCGCAATGACGAGCCAACCAAAACCCGTAAAAAGCCCACAAAGCAGATTGGCAAGCGCCATAGCGCTACGGATTTCGCCACGAGATTGAATGACGAGAACCGCAAAATAGAATCCCAAAACGTATAAAATCACGCATAACCATGAGCACAATTTTTGAAATCAAACAAAAACTTATTGCCCAAGCTGATCGGATAGCAGAAATGCTTCTTCCCCAAGGGCATAAACGCGGTAACCATTGGATTGTTGGCAACACACGCGGTGAGCCCGGTCAAAGTTTATCGATTTGCTTAAGTGGCAGTAAAGCAGGGCTTTGGTATGATTTTGCAGAAGGTATCGGAGGCGATATTTTAGATCTTTGGTGCGAAGTCAAAGGCATGAACCTCTCTCAAGCACTTGAAGAAGCACGCGCCGTTCTCAATCTCACACGCCCCAAACCTTTTATGGTTCCCCAACGCTCTTACCGCCGTCCACCGGTGCCTCAAGGGCACCCCCCACAAAATCGCGTAAAAACCTATCTCCACAAAGAACGCCATATCCCTCTAGAGATTATCAAGCGCTACCGCATAGGAGAAGAGGGTGAAAAAATCATTTTCCCCTTTTATAAACCCAATGGCACCCTTGCTTTAGTCAAAGAACGACTTGCACAAGCAGGCGCCAAAACAAAACCCACAGCAGCCCAATGTGAACCGATTTTATTTGGTTGGCAAGCCCTTTACCCTACACCCCACAGCGCCACACACACCTCTGCGCCCACCTCCACAGCCCACAGCGCCACGCACAGCTCTCAGCCCACACCCACAGCTCACAGCGCCACGCACAGCTCTCAGCCCGCGCCCACAACCCACGCCACCACGCATACCTCTGAACCCACACCCACAGCCCACAGCGCCGCACATACCTCCGAGCCCACACCCACAACCCACGCGCACACGCACACCACCGAGCCCGCAGCCCCAGCCCACGCCACCACGCACCTCTCTGCGCCCGCACCCACAACCCACGCGCACACGCACACATCTGCGCCCACCTCCACAGCTCACACCACCACGCACCTCTCTGCACCCGCACCCACAGCCGACAACACCACACACAGCTCTCAGCCCGCACCCACAGCCCACAGCGCCGCACACAGCTCTCAGCCCGCACCCACAGCCCACAACACCACACACACCTCTGCGCCCGCTCCCACAGCCCACGCCACCACGCACCTCTCTGCGCCCGCTCCCACACCCACAGCCCACAACACCACGCACAGCTCTCAGCCCGCTCCCACAGCCCACAACACCACACACAGCTCTCAGCCCGCACCCACAGCCCACAGCGCCGCACATACCTCCGAGCCCACACCCACAACCCACGCGCACACGCACACCACCGAGCCCGCAGCCCCAGCCCACGCCACCACGCATACCTCTGAACCCACACCCACAGCCCACAGCGCCGCACATACCTCCGAGCCCACACCCACAACCCACGCGCACACGCACACCACCGAGCCCGCAGCCCCAGCCCACGCCACCACGCATACCTCTGAACCCACACCCACAGCCCACAGCGCCGCACATACCTCCGAGCCCACGGACCCCACGTTGTTTCCCACGCTTTCTTCAACAAACCGAACACTTTCCTCAACAAACCGAACAATTGTCATCACGGAAGGAGAAATTGATGCGCTTTCGCTTGCTGCCTATGGCTATCCAGCAGTCTCTGTCCCCTTTGGCGGTGGAAAGGGAGGCAAACACAATTGGATTGAAAATGAATTTGATCATTTGGAAGCATTTGAAACCATTTTTTTAGCCACCGATATGGACCAGCCCGGAGAAGAAGCCGCCCATGAAATTGCCAACAGGCTTGGGCGTCACCGTTGCTACCGTGTTCGCTTACCCCGCAAAGATGCCAATGAATGTTTAACCGCCGGCATTGATGCTGCCACCATAAAAGCAGCTTTTACTTCTGCCAAAAGCTTTGCCCCAGAAGGCTTACGACGCGCCTCAGACTATAAAGATCAAGTCATTGGGCTTTTTTGGCCAGAGCCTGAAAAACATCTTGGCTATACGGTTCCCTATCCTAAACTTAAAGATAAACTCCATTTTCGCCCTGCAGAATTAACGCTGTGGAGCGGCGCCAGTGGTGCGGGCAAAAGCCAATTGTTGTCTGACTGTATTCCCCATTGGATTGCGCAAAACAGTCGCCTTTGCTTAGCCTCGCTAGAAATGAAAGGAGAACAATCGCTTCGGCGTTTAACCAAACAAACGGGCGGTTTAGAAAAACCTACAAAAGAGACCATTGAACGCATTTTGCATTTTTTAGATGATGGGCTTATTCTTTATGAACATGTAGGCAAATCGAGTGTTGATACCTTGCTTGATGTCTTTGACTATTGTCGTGCGCGCTATGGGTGTGATCAATTTATTATCGACAGTCTCATGCGGCTTGGCATTGCCTCTGATGATTATGCCGGACAAGAACAAGCGGTTTATAAAATGGTGGATTGGGCTGTTTTAAACACTGTACATATTCATCTTGTCGCCCACGCCCGCAAAGGGGGGCTGGATAAAGATATCCCTGGAACAGAAGATATTAAAGGTGCCTCAGAAATTGGAGCAAATGCTTTTAACATCATCACCATTTGGCGCAACCGGTCGCTAGAAGATAAAATTTTTGCCGCCTCGCTCGCAGCAGAAAAAGCCGATTTAGTCAAACGCCCCGGTGTCATTATGAATATTGCCAAACAACGTTCTGGTGATTTTGAAGGCAAAGTCGGTCTCTGGTTTGATCCCCAAACCTACCGCTATCGCTGTTCTTTTGAACAATCTTTTCCTCGACGTTATCTTTAACGCCCCTTCTCACTTTTTTTAAAAAAACTCCCAACATCACGACGCACAAACTTCACTCCCTGATAAATCAAAAGAAAGAGACTTATTCTTATAGTGGACGATACATCCTGATTCGAGAACCAAAGCCAGCTCCAACCCAAACGCTCTGCTCCCAGAAAAGCAAAGGAAAGGACAAGAACCCAAATACAGATAAACAGCAAATAATTCAAAACACGCAACACCCTCTGCACCAAAGTATCACGATGCGCGCGTATAAAGAACCACAAGAGCAATTTCCACAAGAGTGCCAAGACCAACACCTTCAAGAACAGCTCTCTGGTGCTATTCATAACGCCGACGCCCACCGCAAAAAGCCACAAGATAACCCCTATCATGCCACAAAAGAGGATCGCCTTCACAAACCTAACCCAAGCCACAGGCAGACTTTTTACGCTGAAGTGCATCACACCAAGGACAGCGGTAAAAATGCAAGAAAATACCGCCCCTTTCAACAATAACGCCTCGCTCACAGGGACACTTCTAACACCTGCACAAATAAAACCAAGATAAAGAGCCATCAAGCCATACAAGACCACCCATCTCCAAAAAAGCATCCAGCCTCTCACCCCACGGCGCGCAGCTGCCTTATGAAGAAAAAACAAGCCAACAGCCAAAATGCAAGCAAACACCAACAACAGCAAAAAAAACAAATCGTTCGACATCAATATCCCCAATACCCTACAGTAAAGTTACAGGTCACGCCCATAAGACAAAAAAACACCACCTACCTCAAGAACCAAGCCCATAGAACACGCGCAGACTTCACTCCCTGATAAATAAAAGGAAAAAGAAATCCCCAAATGAAGATCAATACATCCTGATTCGAGAACCAAAGCCAGCTCCAACCCAAACGCTCTGCTCCCCACTGAGCAAAATTAAAGACAAGAGACAAAATGCAGATAAACAGCACAAAATTCAAAAGCCACAACACCCTCTGTACCACCGTATCACGATGCGCGCGTATAAAGAACCCCAAGAGCAATTTCAACAAGAGTGCCAAGACCAACACCTTCAAGAACATGCCTCTTACGCTATTCATATCGCTAATGCCTATAGCAAAAAGATACAAGATAACCCCCATCATGCCACAAAAGAGGGTTGCTTTTACGAACATTTGCCAAACAACAGGCAGACTTTTTACCCCCCCATGCACCAAACCAAGGACAGCAGCAAAACTGCAAGAAAACAGTGCTCCTCTCAACAATAGCTCCCTGCTCACAGCGTTTCTCCCCACGCCTGCACAAATAAAACCAAGGTAAAGAGCAATCATGCCATAAAAGAGCACCCACCTGCCAAAAAACATCCACCTTGTAACCCCGTGGCGCTTGGCCGCCTTATCAAGAAAAACACCAGCCCCAACAAAAAGGCAAAAAAACAGCAATAACAGTAAAAGCACCAAACTCTGCGACATCAACAAGTCTCCCCGCAACCATAAAATTAAAGAAAACACCCATTCTTTTTAAAAACAAAGCCCAAGTCACCCCAACACACCGCATTCCCTCATGAAAAAAAATGCTCATAACACGAACAAGAAGGACACAAATGCAGATTGAACCCCACTCATTCAAGGACCAAATCCAAGGCACACCCCAATATTTGGCTCCGATCAAAGCCAAACCAAGAATAAAACTCAACAGGCAAGTCAACGCTAGGCTCTTCAAAAACACCAACCCCCGTGACATCACCCCTCCACTCTCATAAACACAACCCCAACAAGCATGTTGGTAGAGCAAAATCTTAATTCTTTTCAAAGAATGAAAGCCTAAACCCAAAACGTTTTGCCCCTCGAAAAATAAGCCCTAGAACAAGACCAAAGACAAGTCCCCAAAGGACACTAAACACCCACTTATTGGAGAACCCCCACTTATTGGAGAACCAAAGCCAGCTCACACCAAAAGCTTGGGCTTGCTTATAAATAAAATCAGTAACAGCGGCAAAAATGAAGCTACACAACAGCATCTTGAAGAACAAACTCTTCTTTACACCGCGTCGCTGCAGGACTTCATACCCCACCATAAGGAGAATGCCCAGAGTACCATAAAATGCCAAAGCCCGTAAAAATACGCCCCACCTCATCCCCAACGCTTTCATTTCCACATAAACAGCCCCAAAGACAGCAACCACAATGCAGAAAAACACCAGTCTCTTCAAAGACAAAAACCCGCGCAACGCCATGGCACTCCCCCAACAAGTCATTCAAGGAAAATCCACCATGCAGCAAAACATCTCGCTTTTCAAGATGCAAAATCCAAGGACAATTTCACACATGCCTCATTGAGCCCCATGCCCCATTTACCCCCATACCCCATTTACCATTGCCGAAAACACGACTCTATACAAACAAGCCCCAACATTTGCTCCTTGTCACACAGAAATGCTTGAACAGCCACAAAAGCACAGGCGAGGCAAAGGAGGACAATGCAGCAAACGGCTACTCTTTTCCAGAACAACGACCAAGGAACAACCGAATTCTCCATTCCCATATAAAGAAAATCCAGCCAAGTCACCCCAAGGTGCTTTGCAGAGATAACAGCAAAACCGAGGACAAAGCCCAAAAGGACGCTAAACACCCACTTATTGGAGAACCACAGCCAGCTCACACCAACACGCTCGGCTCCTATGTAAAGCAACTGAGAGACAAGCATCACAATGCTCCAACATACCACTTTCTTCAACACTGCCTTTTTTGTAAGCCCGAAACGCTTCATGGCTCTATGCGCACTGATATAAATAAAAAGTAAGGAAAGACTCGATTAAAGCCTAAAAACACCAACAACGGCAAAAATATCCCATCAGGCGACATTCACACCCCTCCCCATCAAATTATTCAAGGAAAATCCACCATGCAGCAAAACACCCCTCTTTTCAAGAAGCAAAATCCAAGGACAATTTCACCCACATACACAGCACAACAATTCCAGCAAAACCCAACCGCATCCCTAGGCACGCCACCCCCATGTCTTCTTTTAGGACTCCTTTCTTTTCCCTAAAGAGCCCGCAACATTTTTAAAAAATGAGAATCAAACGATATTTTATTCAACGATATTTTATTCAAGGAGATGAGATGAACCATCACGATAAGAAAAAAAATACGCGCCCTCTTGAGCTTCACGAGAAAGGACAGCATATGGGGCATTTAAAGACGCAAGAAGTTGCCCTTGAAACGCGCAATCCTTATTTTCAACCCCATCATCCAGAAAGTTCCAGCAATCGGCGTACCATTAAAGTTCTTGTCAATGCCCAAAGCCGTCCCATTGCACTTTTATATGCAAAAGGACATCTCAGTCCGGCACAATATAAAGCGGCAGAACGTTTTTATTTTTATTGGCGTCACAGTCAGGCAGACCTGCACATGAGCCTTGACTACACCCGTGAAAAAGTTGCTTGTAGCCAAGGCTATACCCACCCCATTGAACGGCAAATAGAAGCCTCCAATCATTTAAAAATCATCAAAGGACAGCTTGGTATTCTTGGTTATTCACTGCTTGAGCGGGTGATCGGTTATGGACAAGCGATCAAAGAATTAAGTCCTTCAAAACGCAAACAAAACTCCCTTGCCGATCATTTACGCGATTGTTTAGACTTACTTGCCTTTCATTGGGGCTATGCAAACCATAAACATTCAGAATAATCCCCCTCATCATTCAGGGCAACATACCAACAGCTCCTCCCTCCATCCCTCACCACACCTAACAAAACACAAGCCTCACAAAAACCCTTACACGCAACAAGCCCCCCTTAAAAAACAAAGCCTCTCCCCCCATGCCGCGCAACAATTCCAGCAAAACCCAACCGCATCCCCACGCACGCCCCCCATGTCTTTTTTTAGGAATCCTCTCTTTTCCCTAAAGAGCAGGCAGCATTTTTTTTTAAGCAAGCCCATCATCGTCTGAAATGCCATCCCCAAAACATGAAATCTCCTAACGCCCCCCACATCACACGAAAATGCTTCACGATCCCCTCAAGTCACTCAAGGAAAACAGCTAACTCCGCCCTCTTCTCCCTTTCAAGACTCAAAACAAAAAGCCTGCACCCTGCACCAAAACCATGTATCGACACCTCCACACCACGCACACACACCAACAGCTCCCCCCTCCATCCCTCACCACACCTAACAAAACACAAGCCTCACAAAAACCCTTACACGCAACAAGCCCCCCCTTAAAAAAACAAAGCCGCTCCCCCACACCAATCCATCGTAGCGATTTATTGTGCCGGTCTATTACCATGGGATGCTCTCTTTGTTGGTTTTTTAGTGAAGAATAAATATGGTTGCATACGTCATAATATCTTTAAAGACTTAAGTTGACAGTGAATTGCAAAATAAACATTCAATGAAAAAGAAGTATTCATGACCTTTAAGGCATAAAAAGCAAAGTTTTCTTTTTTGTAAAAAGTATTTTTATATTGCTCTCTGTTTAGTTTTCTGCTAGTTACAGAGGAGTAGGTTTTTAAGGGTGAATTTTTGTATTGAGTACATTTTTTAAATTCATTCTTTTTTGATATTTTTACGACCCAATGTTGAAAATCTTCTTATTATTGCCTTCTGTTTGAAGCAGAGGGCTTTTTTTATGGCTGTATTGTCTTAAAATCCTCTTCTTAAACTTTGGGCTTTTCTTTCATAAGTTCTCCCTGCAAAAAAGATTATTCTTTTTTCAAATGAACTTAAAAATTCCTCCTCAAAGGACGAGGGATTTACGAGAGAAACTGTTTTACGGCATACGCTGTTTTACGACACAACAGAATCACTGATATTGTTCTTTATCGTTGAAACAGCAATAAGGTATTTTATTCTAGCAATGGATTGATGAATTATCGTTTTCTGCTCTTCATCTTAGAAATTTTAGGCATCAAAGAGCCAACTCTCTCAGACTTTTCCTCTTTTAACGGGCTTTCAACGCTATTTTATCTTAAAATTCATCAAGCAAACGACTCATTACAAGCAAGCGAGCTCGTGTAGAATAAAACACGTCAAAGATAAAGAATTACCAAAATTGACTCAATTTATTCTGTTTTATGATAAAGCCCCATTCTTTAAGGGACATCTGAATAAAGCCATTGAAATCATTGAAATATTAAACCAAATCCATTGGCAAAACCAAAAGCCAAATTGGAGACAAATGTCTCATAAATTTCATGTAAGCTAATAAAATCAAGAAAAAGACAAAAAAAAAGCACAAAAATATCTTAATTCTCATAGAGATCTCAATATTCATTAGCTAACCTTCATTAGTGAGTCTTACTCTATAACCCTCTCAAATATTGAGGAGACAAAGCAGATATCTATAAAATACACAAACCATTAAAAAATAAATTCCTTGGGCTTTCTCTATTTTTATGAGATATGCCTTCCCTTATGGATGCACTCTAGCCCTCAAAAGAGTGCATCCATCCCCCATTGGATGCATCCAACCCTACATGCATCCAATCTCACAGAGGATGCACTCTGACCTCACAAAGAGTGCATCCTTCTCCTCAAGGGATACACGCCTCACCCTCATGCGGCATGTACCCAATCTCATAGAGGATGCACTCT
>NZ_KI912394.1:16778-23070 GCF_000518165.1 Bartonella elizabethae F9251 = ATCC 49927 | reverse complement strand
CCAATCTCATAGAGGATGCACTCCGCCTTCAAAAAGAGTGCATCCTTCCCCTCAACGGATACATACCTCAACCCTCATGTGGCATGTATCCAATCTCATAAAAGATGCACTTAAGCACAAAAGAGTACATCCTTTCCCTTACGGGTTTGACTCAATTTTCATCACATCTCATTTTAATTTTAATGAACCCTCATTTTTACAAATCTTTACTCAATGGCACAAAAAGAATGGCACAATTTGACAGCAGTTCTTTTGTCACTCATCTTACGGGATTCCACTTCACGGACAGAGCATTTAAGCTTTTTTAAAATCTCCATAAGATGGAATCATAAAGAATTGATTTAGGCAAATAAGAGTAAATTTTGTCAAAATGTAGACAAAGTTTATTCTTTTTTATGACTGTTGTATTTTTACTATAGTCAGTTAAAGTGAATTTATATATGATACGTATCGGTATTTATTTATAGAAATAAATAGTAGGAGAAAACGATGAATATCAGATATTTTTTTATAGCGGGGGCAATTACAAGTGGTTTAGCCCTTGCGATTCAAAAGTCTGATCGTATAGTCAATCAAGCGCCCTCTCCTATTGTTGCTCCTTATACTGTTGAAAAAACACATTCACAGTTTTTTAAACAAGTAAGCAGCCCATCGGATACATTGAATATACTGAGAACAGCGAATAGAACTGCATCAGAGCAAGCATCAATAGATGATATCTATGAAAAAGGAAAAAATTTATTGAATGCTATTGCGAGTTTTTTAGGCTCACTCGTGATATATTTTCTGCAGATCATTTCTGCGAAAGTATAAGATACAAAATTTCTTAAAATAAAATTATATACATTTTGTATACTATAAAACGGAAATAAAAAGGCCCTTTTTAAAAGGGGCCTTTGTTTTATTTTAATTTTTTCTTTGTTTTATTTTATTTGTATTGTATTTTATTCCCTTTAAATCAGCTGCTCAAGAACAGCACTTGATTTCATCTTCCTCCCTCTTGAATGGGGTTCTCTCAGGCTCTAGCCCCTAAGCTCTCCATCCCATACTTTTTTGTCAAAAATGTTCCATAATTATGCCGTTTTTTCAGTCATTTTTTCTTTTCAAAAAAATGCCTTATCCCCCACTTCAACTTGCCCCTTCCATCGCAAGGCACCTTGTGATGAACGAAGTCCAAGCCTCGATGCTCCCAAAATCTTGATGAACAAAGCCCGTAAGAATAGGAAAGCACTCTAAAATTTTCATCTCCCCATCCTCCACGTCTCAAAGGACAGAATTTTGTTATTACGCTCTCTCTTCAGCCCAAAAGAACGTCTCTCTCTCCAGTCGTAAAGTACGTCTCTCTCAAACCAAAAAGAATGAAAGTGTTAATCTTTAAAAAATCCAGTATTTCTTAAACCGTTTTCGCCGATTGCGCCCTTCACCCCGCATACCTCCAAGGACAATGTTTTTATTAGTTCTGTTTTCATCAACTCTTTTGGCAAATCTAGCCCTCAAATATTCATCACAGATTTTCATAAAAAACACCGTTTTTCATAAAAAATACCAGAATGTATTAAAATATCCCCGCACCGGAAACAACAGTGTTTTACGCAGTCCATAATGATATTTTTCTCACTTAAACTGAATATTTTCTCATCTCTAGCGCGCTTTTTTTCACATAAAAAAGCTGCTTTTCTTAAAACAAATAGACTTAAAAAACAAAAAAGAGACAAATTTACCATCACGTAACTTTGCCCCTCATCTTGAGAAAAAATATTTTCAGCGGATTTTTTTAAAAGCTGCTGTACTTTTTGATTTTTTTCAGCCCTTCTATTTTTCTCTTGTATTTTGCTTTTATTGTGTATTTTGCTCTTGTATCTTTTTTGTATTGCTTTGGGGAGAAAACCTTTCAATCATGGTGCTAAGCTTCTTTCAACAAGACTGTCATCAAATCAGAAGACGCTCTCCAATACCTTCAGGAAACTAATCAATTTTTATATCCATAAATGCAGGCTCACCCTCTTTGAGATAGGTAATATCAGGAGCATGTTTTACCCCCTCTGATTCTATGACGCATGGTTCATCACTCACAACGTATCCTTGTTGCCTTAATTCTTGTTTTTTCTCCTCGACTATTTTTTGATGCAAATCTCGTTTTTGATGACATAAATAAGGATTTCTCACTCTGAAAATTTGAGTGTCATTCACTTCTATGGAGAAGATCTTTGCAACCTGTTCCAGCAGATCGTAACTGAATTTTCCTGCCTCCTTCACCTCTTGAGCCATCACCATCGCGCGTTCCAGATGGATTTTTTCAATGGTTTCATCAAAGCCAAGTTTATCGCCTGCCGCAAAACTTTCATCATAAGAACCTAACGTCTCTACATCTCCCAGCAAAGCAAGAGCAGCAAGATGCAGCAGAGCATAAGGAGCGAGCTCTGCTTCAACGGTTGACCATACTAAAGAGTCTCTTTCCCAAGGTGGAATACGATATTGAGAGCGAAGCATTTCATGCAAAGAATCATCTTCCATTGCCCATTCTAAAGTTTTATCAAGCTCTTTCTTGAAACGCTGAGCACTCACTTTCTCTTCATGAATTTCCAACCCATTGGGGACAAAATTTATAAATACCGTTGGCAAAATCCCAGAACTATGAGGATTAATGATCTTACAAGCCAGCGCAAAAACACCGCTCATCACGAGAAGTCCGCGATCAAAGGGTGAAAATTCTTCTATGTGTTTCTCGTTATAGAGAAACTGCACTTCGCGATCAGGTAAAAAGAAGGTCGCCAAATGATCTCCTTTTCTCAACAATTCTACGGACCACCCCAAGCTTTTTAACAGCGCTGTTGCACTTTCCATGGTGAGAATTTCATCATCATCGATCAAGAACTCTTTTCCCTCTTGTTGCAAACGCCTCTCCAGCACCACAGCTTCGTCTTTCCAAAACTGCTGCGTTGCCAGATCATTTTCTTTCAGCACACGTTTCAGCTCGTCTTTCACTTGAAAATTCATTTTCATCCGTTTGAAGACAGAGATATAAAGAGCCAAAACCAACATGATAATGACCATGAAAATAACAATCATCACCCAGAACTGGGGATCCAAGAGACGTACGACGATAGGATTATTGTTCATTTTCCCCTCTCATTCTTTGCTAAAGCCTATGCGACAGAGAGTTTATTTGCTCTCGTACAGAGAATGCTTCTTCTAATTTCTGAATATTTTTTTGCAAAGCACGCGTCACGTTGCGACGAATCAGTAACATCACCGGAATCAAGAAAAGAGCACAGCCTTCTATGGCGTCCGTCACCCTAAAAGCAACGAAATGCACCGCATATTGCCAGCCTGTCAGCTGCCAATTTAAAATATTTGGTATTTCTAGAATCATACTCCAAAGGATAATGATCACAGCAAGAGCGAAGATAACTTTATAATCCCTTGGTGAGAGCAACGCTTGCTGGCACGCAAAAGAACGGACACTTTTATGGGTTTGTTTCTCTAATGTCCAATTTTTCTCTTTCATTTTCCCCTCTCTCTCTTTGACAAAGCCCGCGTGGTAGAAAGCTTCTGTACTCTCATACTAAAGAGCGCTTCTTCTCATTTCTGGATCTTTTTTTGGCAATTGAGGCATGAGACACGCATGCGAAATCTAAAAATCAAAAAAAGAGCACAGGCGGTTCATGGCTTGCGTCATAATAAAAATCATAAAAGTAATAATATCCGAGGGATCCTTCCCCCTCTTGCCTTCCTCAAACAGTGAAGAATTTCAACCCGCGCCCATTTTTAAAAGACATCAGTCACAATTCGAGCTTTTTCTGCCAAAAAATTCCCCTTTTTTCAAGAAAATTTTCTAGCTCTCACACAATCAGATTCATTCACCCCCCCTATAAACAAGACGCCTAAAAAGAGGGAACCAGCACAAGAGACCGCGATCACCTACTCCCCAAAACTGCTCTTTTACCTATCTCACATTTCAAATGAATAAAGTCAAGCGCCCCAAACACACTCTAAGCTCTAGGACCCCACACTCTAAATCCCACATTTCTTTAATTCCACGTGGTCTTCAATCCCACACGGCCTATCAATGACAGTCTCCAATTCAAGCTTTTCCCCCCCAAACATGCCATTCACCCTCCCTCACCCTTTAGAGCAATGTTGCATGGCCACCCCTCAAGCCCCCCCAAAACTTCAAAGGCAAAATGTTATCGAGAGCACTCCCCATCAATGCTCAATTTCTCAGCATTTTTTTAGATTTTTTTTCCCTAGCTCATGATTTTTCAAAGGCTGTATCCCGCTCTTTCAACAGGTTTTTCAGTTCTTGTTTTAAACAACGATATCTTCTCGCCAACTTAAAGACACCATAATAAAGTTGCAAAATCCACACGGGCATAGCCGCAAACCAAACTGTCACAAGCATAAACACAAAACACAATAGTGTAACAAGAATCTCGTCCATTTTTACGCTCTCACGCCCTCTTTATAGGGCTCTTTTTGCTGAGGGGTTATTCTCCCCCGTTGCTCATTTATTTTGTTCAATTTCCGCGTATTTTTTACCAACAAACGCCACAATATGATGCAGAGGATCGCCAAAATAGGGGTCAAAGCCAAAACACCCATGGCAATAACTGTCCAGAGCACACACACAGCGTGAAAAAAGGAACTCGCCTGCCACCCTGTCAAATTCCCTTGTTCCAAGGAGGGTAGAAAGAAGGTGCGGTTTCCAAACTCAAGCATGAGTGAGAGGAGACAAATGACAAAATATTCTCGCACAGAAGAATACTCTTTCTCAAAAAAATTGAGCAGTCCGTTATAAAATGTTGAATTTTTCCCCTTCATTTGCTCTTCCCTTTTTTATATAAGCACATTTCTTTTTTCACGCCCACTCTTTCAAGCCCCGCTCTTTTAAGCCGCACGAAAAGCGCGATGCATGGCTCTTCCCTTGTTTTCGAATAAATCTCCCAGAGATTTTTTTAAAAAGAGATTTTTGAACGCTCTTGCCCTCCAAATGATAAGAACACCTCCTCATCCACAAACGACAATGGGCGTCATCACCCTCTTTATCTGATGATTCTTCAACCCTCTCCTCTTCTTGTGTCACGCGTTGTATCACGAGAATGGCTGAACATGGTTTTTCCCCCTCACGATAACGGCGACAGCGCTCTGTTTGGCTCTTGTCTGACATGTTTTAATGCGCGTTTCACGGTGCAATACAGTCTCACGCGCTTAAAGACAAAAGAATAAAATTCCAAAATTAGTATGACACCCCCTGCCGTAAAAGATACGTCAAACAAAATGATGAAGCAAAGGAATACGATAAAAAAACAGCTTATATTTTCTCTATGTTTTTTTGAAAGATGATTTTGTTGATCGGTTGTTTGCCCCCGTTGCTGAAGAAGCTTATTCAACTGCTGAATGTTTTTTTTCAAAAAATGCGTTAAAATGAGATAAAGCCCCAAGAGAACAGGCATCAAAGCAAACACACAAACCATAATGACTTCACGCAGCACAAAAAAGGCAAAAAGCGTATTCTCTTGAGCAACAGTCAACGGCTTCTTGAATTCTAAGAATATCAAAAAAACCCACCAACACAGCGCAATGATTACAGAAATAAGAAAAATAATGCTATGCTCTTTATAGGAAAGAAAGGACTCTTCCAGAGAAAAAGAGCGCAGTTCTTTATCCCCTGTTGAAGTTTCCCCCTTCATTTGCGCTTCCTTGTTTACAAAAATATGTGTTTTTTTCTTTCTTGACACAAATTATCTCTTAAGTAAAACGCATTGTCACCCAAGAAAAGTCCTTAAAGAGAATGCGCCCAAAGTACACGGGATATTGTCAATATTACCCAAAGATACGGATATTCTCAATCTTGAGGGTGTCAATCATTAAATACCGCCCCTTCGCGGTCTTGTGTTAAAGAAGCACGTGCTCAACACTGCCAAACCAACAAGCCTCACTCACACCCACAAACCACACCAGCCCCCCAACCGCCATATCCCACCGCCACGAACAGCCATACCCGCCCACACCGCCTTACGGACATCCCCCTGCGCTCACGATAAGCCTCACCCACGCCCACAAACCACACCAGTCCTCCCAACCGCCGCTATATCCCACCACCACAGACAGCCATAGCCGCGCCACTGCCTTACGAACACCCCCCTGCGCTCACGACAAACCTCCCACACACCCACAAACCACACCAGTCCCCCCTGACCGCCATATCCCACCACCACAGACAGCCATAGCCGCACCGCCTTACGACAAACCACCCCTGCCGCTCACGACAAGCCTCCCACACACCCACAAA
>NZ_KI912394.1:0-16225 GCF_000518165.1 Bartonella elizabethae F9251 = ATCC 49927 | reverse complement strand
CCCCTGCCGCTCACGACAAGCCTCACCCATACCCACAAACCATACCAGCCATACCTGCCACAATTTGTAAAAACCATCGCAGCAGCTCGAGGTGTCTCTTCTCGCCAATCCACCTTTCTCAAGGCTCATATTCGTGTGTTAAAAAAAATACGCTTGATCATTTAAGCCTATAATGCCTTTTGAAATAAACCCGTTAAGCTTATCTCTCATGGGAGTGCAACCCAAAATGCGCACCACCATCTACGCATTGATTGCCGGTCAGTGCACACACTTTATGGATTACGCGCGCCAATATCAATTCACCTTTTTTAGATGAAGCTTCTGCCTTAGAGGATAAAGGTTTTCCTTGGCAAGTTATAAGGAAAGAGATACAAACACATTGTGAACGACTTTTTGATGAAATGTGTACATTTTAAAGCAACGCGTTTGAAGGAAAAGGGGGGAAGAGCATGCAAAAAAAGGATGCGCATTATCGTTATTTAGTTGTAGGGGGCACAGGAATGCTCGCTCCTTTTTGTCAATCCCTCAAGCCAAAAGAAGCCATTATCGCCGCCCACTTTCTTTCCCCAAAAGTCCAGTTTGAAGCATTCCAAAAACAGCAGTTGTGCATACGATTGGATTATGATTGTGCAACATCACAGACACAATTTCTAGAAGCCGTGAGCCAATGGCATGGTTTAAAATATTGTATATTATGGATTCATTCATCCGCCTTTGCCTTTTCTTGCGCATTAATTGAACAATTAGCGCTTTTACCTAATCCCCCATGCATTCTTCATGTTTTTGGTTCCAACGCGTATGATCAAATGCTAACTGAATGCGCACGTAAAAATAAGATTGATTTCATCTCCATTCAATTAGGAACAAAAACAACGTCAAAAGGTTTACGCTGGCTGACCCATAAAGAGATAAGTCAACAGATCTTGGATGCCATAAAAAATCATATGAAGAAACAAAACTTGTAATCAATCCCTCCTTTTGCTTTTTCTTAACCAAGCAAGCGCCCTCCAAACTCTGTTCTCTAAACTTTCTCTTAAACGACACTCTCTCAAATCATGGACATTGAGAATAAACACACCTCCATGACAATCTTGAGAAGACAGTACGATCCCTTTAAAAGCCAAATCTTTTAATAAATTGGGACAAAACATCTCCCCACACTTCCACTCTCTTCCCTCATATCTTCCTCAAACCTCATGCTCCACACAACGGCTTTCCCATTCCCAAACTCTCCACCAATTCCCCACCATTTCAAGCGTCCCTGCTCTATGCCCTTTCGTCCTCTCATACGCCTCTACACCTCCATTCGCCCCCTTTTCACCCAATCATCTCCACCCCCCTCATGCGCTTGACCAAGCGCACCCACTTGGGATTACAGATTCACGCTTTTACGATTTTAATTATTCACAGAAAACCGTATAAATTCAATATCATCTCAAGACGACTGATTTAATCCCCTTTCAAACAATGGCAAACGTAATACGAAAACCTTCCACCAATTTATATAAAAAGACACCACTCTTCAAATCATGCTATTTCCAAAACGATCACCAATGACAATCCTGAAAAAAAAATAAAGACAATACTTTTAATAAAATTTGTACAAAACGCCTTCTCGCATTTCCCATTTCTTCCCCCATTCTCCACACAACTTTCCCATCACTAATGCCATTCCAACTTATTTACAGCTCTTTCCTAGACGCTCTCTATCGTTTCGCACGCAAACCCTATAGCCCCTTCTCTTAAATACCCTGTCTCCATTCACCTTTACCGCACCATTCACACTCTCTGCACCCGACTATTCTTCCCACAACCGTCATACTCTTGAACAACGCACACCCACTTGGGCTTACAGATTCACGTTTTTACGATTTTGCTCTTTCACAGAAAACCGTAGAGAGCCAATATCATCTCAAGACAACTGATTGGCATCAGCTTCCTTCAAACAAAGGCAAATATAAAACATAGTGCACCATAACCCCTTCATACCTCTCAAAGCCATAAAGCAAGGGCATGATCTAAAAAGGTGCCTCCTCACGCCATGAAGACTACATGCGCTTTTTCAGCGCTGCATTTAATTGCCGCGTGACCTTATAAGAGGATATCAGCCGCTTAATAAAAGAAATATACAGTGCCACAATGGGTAGTGTTAAGAACAAATCCAAAAGCCCCCCAACAGAACCATCAAAACCACCGTGGCATCCAGCATTTCGTAATGCATTTTACCCTCTCCCCTTTATAAATTGCCCCTCCCCTTTATAATTGCCCCCCCTTTATAATTGCCCCCCCTTTATAATTGCCCCCCCTTTATAATTGCCCCCCCTTTATAATTGATTGAGAGGGCTTTCGTCACTTCTTCCAATTGCTGAATCTTCTTTTTTAGCCGAGAGGTTAAAATTTCACGAAGGATTATAATAACAGGAACCGTTGCCAAAAGACATACCGAGAAAACAACAAAGTAAAAAAAAGAAAATGTTCATAGAGATAAATCTCTTCTCATCGTTCAAAAAATTCACCTCTGTATAGAACGTCACATAGACATAAACTTTGAAAACCATAATGATGAAAGAGAGGCATGCGTGGATGACATAATCTTTATTGGAAAAAAGAGCCATTTTTTAAACGCATGGGAACTTATTTTTGTGTCTAAGGCTAAGTTTTGCTGCACGATCTCTTTCAAGCTTTTTTTAGAGAAACAAAAATGCTGCGGCTGTTCTTTCATCAAGCGCCTTTGTTTTTTCACTCTGAAAGTAAGCCTCAACCGCTTGATGAAACACTAATAAGGCACCACAATGATCATCGTAACAAAAAGAGCAAAAACCGTCACAGTTTCGAGAAGAAAACCGCCCAACGGCAGAAAAAAATAAAAAGCGCAACCACCTCATTTCTCATGGCGATCGTCTCACCGATTGATCTTTAGCAGCTTTGTTTCTTCTTCTAATTTTTGCCTTATTTTTTTCAATTTGCGCTCTTTAAAACGATCAACCCCCCAAAGGATTGGAAGAGGGGTGAGAAGACAAAACCAAATCAACACCGGCAAGAGAAAAATAAGAGATCCCATTGCCTCCCATCTTGCCCACTGCTCTGGCTGTACCAGAGACTTTGCACCCGCAGGAACTTCTAAAGCCATCATGATAAGGCCCGTGTAAAAAACCCTGCAAACCCCCGTATAAAATATTGTGCAAAACATGATGAAAAAGGAGCGCCCAATCATTTTACACCTGCTCACCCCTTTACAGCTTGCCCCTAAAGATACTGTCAATTTTTTGCCTGAAAAGAAAGACTCTTCAAATGTTGCGTTTTTCTCCTGCATTAATCCCCTCTGTTTTTCTCATTTTGACGCGCCATTTTTAAGTTAATTTACCTAAATGCTTTATTTTTCTCAATAATTTTTTTCACCAATCTTAAATTTTACATCCATATATTTTACTTCCCCATCCTTGATATAAAGAATATGGGGACGAGCGGTTTTTCCATCAACCTCACAAATCGTATCCTTTTCGTAAACCGTATATCCCTGTTGCCTTAATTCTTCTCGCTTTTCCTCGAGCAAATTTTCGTAAACAGAACGTCTTCTATTGCAAAAGTTTGGATCTGTAGCTCTGAAACAGTCATAACTCTCCACCTCTATAGAAAAACTCTTTGCCGTCTGTTGAAGCAGATCATAACTGGGCTGTTTTGTCTTTTCTACCGCCTTAGCAATCGCTATCGCGCGTTCTAAATGCTCTTCTGTAATGCTTGTCTCAAAGCCCAGTCTCTCACCTTCCATAAAGCTTTTGTGATAGGAGTCTAAAGTTTCAACATCCCCTATCAAGGCTAAAGCTGCAAGATAACGTAGCGCATAAGATGAAAACTTAGGGTTCACAACTTCGTGTTCCCAAGGAAGAGTGTGATATTGAGAGCGGAGTATGTTGCCAAGATCAACCTCGCTCATAGCCTTTTCCAAAGCTTTCTGAAGTGCATGGCGTAAACGCCCCGCGCTGACCTTTTCTTCAAAAATTTCCAATCCCTTCAGATCAAAACTCAATTCAAGAGCAATCAAGCCTCCAGAATTATAAGGATCGATCGTTTGGCAAGCTGCCGCATGGATACCAGAGACCACCGCAATGGCACAATCAAATTGCGGATACCCCTTCTCAGCATTATAAAGAAATTGTACTTCACGATCTGGTAAAAAGAAGGTTGCCAAATGATCCCCTTTTTCATCAATTTCTATCCTTCCCCCCAGACTTTTCAAAAGTTCTGTTGCACTTTCCATCGTGAGAATTTCCTCATCAGCAAGAGAAAATGCTTTGAATTCTTTTTCCTCAAATGATGGCTTCATCATCGGTGTTTCCCCACTGGACGGCTCAAAAGCAACCGGTTGTTTAAGCACACGTCTTAATTCTTTCCTCACTTGGCAATATAATCTCACGCGCTTGAAAGCAGAATAATACAATGCCCAAATAAACATCATGCACACAGCAGAAAGCAGTGTAAAAAGCGTCACGCCCACACCCCATGAGAATAGAACAAGGATATCTCTCATTTCCCCCTCCCCTTCACGCACTCGTTTGCCGATACGAAGCCGTTCTCCACTTGGTCAATTGCTTGCTCCAACTGAGCAATCTTTTTTTTCAACAAATACGTAAAAGTAACACGAACCACAAAAGCAACAGGGATCAATATAAAAATTAAATCTGATATAAACAGCATGATAAGCAAGAGAACAGCCGCGACACTAACTTCCCACTCTGTCAACTTCACCCCAAGCAATGCTGGTAAGAAGAGAGCCGTTCTCAAAGTTGAAACAGTGAGAGTCATGCAAAAGATGACTTTATAATTTTTGCGTGTCAGAAACGCTTCTTCCAAAGAAAAAACCCGTGGGCTCCCATCCAATGCTGCATTTTCATGGTGTTTCATTTTTACCCCTCATTGATCTAAAAAGTTATTTTCATGAAACGACGCTTTTGTCCTTACAATGAATTCAATTTACCACGATCAACCGCTCATTTTTTCCCCTTGGTCAAACATCTCGCCCATAAGAGCGCTCCAACAAAGCATAAAAAGAGAGAAAAATCCGTATATTCATTTTGCCCTCCTCTTTACACGCTCGTTTGCCGATACGAAGCCGCTATGCGCTTGGTCAATTGCTTGCTCCAACTGAGAAATCTTTTTTTTCAACAAATGCGTAAAAATAACACGAACCACAAAAGCAACAGGGATCAATAAAAAAAGAAGCAGGGATAGAACAACCAAGATGAACATGAGAATGAAGAGACTATAATTCCACCACCCAGTCAAATCCCACTCAAATCCCAGTGCAAGTGCCACTTTAAAAGCCTCAAGAATAAAAGCAAGGCAAAAGATAACTTTATAATTTTTGCGTGTCAGAAATGCTTCTGCCAAAGAAAAAGCCCGTAGTTCCTGAGCTGATCTTGAATTTTTTCCCCTATTCGACATTAAATTCCCCCCATTGCGCTTCATTTTTTCTCCCTCATTTGTCTAAAACATTAAGTTCATGAATCAAAACGTTGTTCCTGATCATGAATGCCATTCATCACCATCCATGGCTTTTAGTTCAATTGCTTGTTTTTTTAAATCCTTGCCTTTTCTTAATCTTTATCTTTTCTCATCTTTTATAAAAACAATATCGGGAGAAGCATTTTTTTTGACTTCAAAGAGCATGTTTTCCCACCGCAGACGGATCTTCTCGTTTGTCTTATCGCCTCGTTGTCTGAATGTCTATTTTATCTCCTCAACCCACTTTTTTATAAAAACCACCTCTATTAAACGCCATCTCTATTAAACAATTGTACACTTCCTCCTTTACTCTTGCACACTTGTTCAGTCTCTGGTTCTAAAATTCTGAGAGGTGTTTTTTCTCAAGAGAAGTCCCTTTGACAAGAAAAACAAACCTCGTTCAAGAAAATCATCTGCGCGTTGCTTTATCTTGAAAACAACTTGAATCATCAAGCCATCACTAAAGCCTAGCCTTAAGCCAACCTCAAAGCATGGTGGAAATGGATTTTATGCTTGTTTCAAAGCTTAAACCTCTCACCGTCCCTAAAGCTTTTGTGCTCAAAGAGTCTCACCACCGCCCCTTAAAGCGCAAAAGCCTCTAAGATGGGCGTAAAATAGAATGCTTTATTTTCTCCTTTTTTTCACTTGTCCCCCTCATTTTCATGATAGAGTTCACGATAGAGGAACATCGGTGTTTTTTTCTGCTCAACCTCTTCTTCCAGTTGCCGGACCATTTTCTCCAATTGACGGGTTATGATAAAAAGCATCATAAAAACAATGGGGAAGAATAAAAAAGCACAAGTGAACATCCATGCCAATGGCTCTAAGAGAACCGCAGAAAAAAATCCTTTCTTCTCCATATCTTAACGATAACAGTGATAACTGTTGGAAGCGTCACCATGACGGTTGAAAGAGTAAATATTTTTTTACAGTCAGCCTAAACAAGCGAAAGCTGTTTTTGATCCAATAAACTGCTGCTTTTCATTTTCTCATTTTTTCATTTTTGGGTGCTCTGTTCTAAGGCACTCTCGCGCTCATGGAGCACACATTTCAGCTCTTTTTTCACACGACAATAGAGCCTCGCACGCTTGATAAACAGATAATAAATGACAAAAATGGCCCCCCATATTAAGGCATTTAAAAGCGCAAATAACAGAATAGAACAGGCTGCTAATGTTATAAGACTACCGGACATTTTGTTCCCCCCTTGCTATTTTTCATTTTGCGCATTCTGCATACGAATTGCCTGATCGCGCTGTTCGATCGCTTCGTCTAACTGTTGAAGCGTTTCTCTTAATTTTCTGGTTAATTTTATCCCCATCATTGCAATGATGGGAACAATGAGCAGAGTTACTAACCATATAAAGTTCAAGATCTGCGTGATAAAGACAATGCTATTATTCTTCCACCATAGCAAATTTGTGGTAGAGCAAGTAATTTGTAGAAGAAAAATAAGAATAAAGACAAAAAAGATTATTTTACATTCTTTCGCATAAAGAGGCAGCGATTCTTTAAAGTTGAGAAAGCGCATTTTTGCCTCAAGGGTCTTATGCGTGAGATTCTGTCTTTTCATTTCTTCGCAGTCATTGCGCAACTGTTGTATGGCTTTCTTTTGTCGCATTGTATTCTTTTTCAATTTTTGGGAGAGTTTAAAGGACACCCTCATATGCTTGATCAACAGGTAAGGAAGCCTGACAATGACCATACACATTAAAATGGCAATAATGATGATCCCTAAAAAAGCCAAATATTTTATCATAATGCTCCCTTTTTTTCTCTATTGCCCTTTTTCTCTATTGCCTTGAGATGAAATGATCATTTTTATTCTCTGCTCAAGCAAATATTTCTCATTTCTTCACTGTTTTTTTCACGCCATAATAAAAGGAGATTATGGAGAATTAAAACGATAGGCAAAGTGATAACAATACACGCCCAGACCCACAACAGCAGCTTCATCATAAAGTCAATAACGTAAAGCAATAGAGGCGCATGATTATGCAACAAAATCGCAGATTTTGGGAGAAAAACGACAAAAGCAATAAGAACTGTAAAAAGTACAAACATAACGAAAGTGATCGAAAAGAGTATCGAATAATCTTTTTTTGAGAGTTCCAAAGATTCTTTAAAAGAAAGAACACTGTATTGCGTTGCAAGGGCTGTATTCTGTCCCCTGCCTTCTATCTGATCATACCTCAAATTCTGCGCTGGACTCTTGTTTAATTTCCGCCACATGGCCCATAACAAGACTGTCCGTTTTATCAAAGAATAATAAAGTGCCAAGATGATCTTCACGGTAGAAAAGAGTACCGAGAAAAATGCAACACAAATAAAGATAGCGACCCCTAGGCCAATCAACACTCCAATGATAAAAGAAACGCTCACGTATCCCCCCTATAGTCTTGTGTTAAGAGATTGGTTATCTAAAGGCTGCTGCTGTTCTGGCACTGTTTCCCACAGCTGCGTTATTTCCTTCACATCCCGTTTTATCATGGCGAGAAGAATAAAAAAGAGGGGGAAAAAAGCAAAAAGAACACTCAAAATCATTGACGGCATAAAACATACAAAAGCCCAAACACTCTTCCACCCCCCATCACGCAATTGTTCGATGAGAGGATTTTTAAAAAGGTTTTGCATTTCTTCTTGAAAATTTTGCTGCTTCATTGCTTGCAGCTGTTCTTTAGAAAATTGAAAAAATTCCCAAGGCTTCATAGAGAGAGAAGTGGCAAAAAGCACCAACAAGAGGATAGCTACGCAACAAATGATGACATAATCCTTTGTTGAGAGAAGCATTGCTTTTTTAAAAGCAGCCAATTGATCCAACTCAGATTGCGAGATATAAGCCTTCTCCTCACAGGCTGATGGCTGTTGTGATTGATCTTGAATCATACGGATGCCCCCCACTTCTAAAATACCCGCGCTTTAATATTCGCGAACACACGAACGAGCGTGACGGAATCGCTTAGCACTCTTCTCATCATGAGGCAAGCACGAATAGTTTTTTTTCAGTCTTTTTTTTTAAATTCCTTGAACACCTAACAACAGAGCTTCTCTCAATGCTTATAAACGTGCCTTTTTCCCTCTTGATTGATCACACAAGCCCAGAGAGCCTTCCCCTAAAAGACACTGTTTTGAGAATACCCTCCTTAGAACACCCTCCTTCTAGAATACCCCACTTCTAGAACACCTTACTGGCGAAAAAACAACCGATGAGCTAAAATGCCCTGACAGCATCTTTTAAATTTTTTCATTCTCATTTTAAAATTTCTTAAATGAAAAAGCCTCTCTTTTAACATGAGCAAGAAAGGTTTCATTTCTCACAAGCCCCCCAGCTTTATAAAAGCCTCTCTTCACAGACGCCTCTTTTCTCTTAAAGACCCCTTTATCTCCAAGGATCTTTTCATACAGCTTTCAGCTTTTTTGGATAAGGGCATCGCACGCTTTAAACGACAATCCCCTTCTGATGATGAAATCCATTAAAACAGCAAAAGAAAATTTAGCCTCTATAAAGGATAGATAAAGAACATCGCCAAACCCAATCGCTTTATTCTTGAGTATTTATTTTGAGCCGATAAATGATTATTTATTTGAAAATAGAGGGCATCTTATGTTATAATGACGCGTGTGAATAAGGTTGTTTTATAGCGTTCTCTGTCCCTTCACCCTCCAGCAAAGCTCCTCTATAGAGGACTACTTTTATAAGAGAACTCTATGAAAGAATAAGGGCTTAAACAGCGTGATGGAGATCAAGTTCCTAGGTTTAGCGTTCAAAGATAAAAGCCTCTATATCCCTCAATACGCCCCTTATAATCCCCCAATACACCTATGAGAAGAGACAAAAAACTTATGCGAAAAAATAAGGAGGAGCCCCATGGAACTTTATTTTTTCATTCACATGTCACAAACATTCACATGTGACAAAAATTTCTTTTCACTTTTTCCGGAAAAGTTGAAAAATTTGTAGAAAACAAGTCATCCACAATCGCTGACCAAAAGATCAAATAAACATGATGGGGGGATATCATAAAAATGGGAGAAAACACCTTAGCAATGATTTTTTTGCCCTACAAGGTTGCTGTTCTTTATCCTTAAAGACTTCGTTCTTTTTTGGCTTTGCAATGGCTCCTATCCCTCGGGGTTTTCTCCTCCCCCCTCGCATTTTTCTCTTTTGTATTCCCCCCAATATTTTCTCAAAGTGCTTTTTACAATTCCTGTCCCCCGCAACAGACAGTTTCTTTTTCATTCAAATGGTAAATTCATGAAAATAGGTAAAAAACGCGGTAGACCGAGAATAACCGGCAAACAGAGAGAGCCCAATGGCCGTATTTCACGTGCCAAAGGCCCGAGCAAATTGGCATCTCAATCAGCGCTCCAAACAGCCATTGAAATGCGTGCAAAACGCTTTGGTTTAAGCCTTGAAGAAGCGAAAAATCCGCTTGTGGGGAGCTATATTGGACGTCTTTGTTTGCAGGGCTATAAAGGGGATTCATCAGGCATCAGCCAAGAGCAATATGACACAGCGCAACAATACTTGCAAATCAGAAACGACTATTTATGTGCCAAAGGTTTGCCAAACGGCTATTATGACGGCTTTAAGCACAGTGCTTCTGATGAGAAAGCAAAAAAGCGATGGATTGAAAGAGCAACACAACGCTATGAAGCGATGCAAGAAGCGATAAAAGAAGCACAAAATCTGCATCGTCAACACAACTTTCATGCGGCATTACAATATCTGGTTATCGAAGATCAACCATTGCCAACGCTTGTTGGCTCACTGCGCCTTATTCTTGATGCCCTTGATAAACATTTTGACTGTTCCAACCCAAAGAGCATTCGCTAAAAAAACACCACTGTCGTCCTCCTCACACAGGCTAAAGCGTCTAAAACCCTACGCCTCGTTTGTAAAGCCTCCTCTCAGAAGAGAGCCACTTAAGATCCACAGAGCGCGTACCCTTGTCATTGGATTTGCGGGGGGATTTGCGGTGCTTAAAGCACACCAAACAAGCCTCAAAAGCACCTCACACCTTTAAAAAAAACATTACAGCCGCACCCCAAGAAACAGACACTCTCAAAGGACAATATTTTACGCTAAAACAAGACAGTTCCCTCATACTCTTTTGTTGAAACAAGCCACTCTCATTCATCCTCAGTGAAGATAACAGCCGCGCCAGTCTCAATCGCCCCCACAACCCTCTTCTCTTCAACACCAGCCAATCAAAGGTTCTATTCCCTCCATAAACCACCAGCTGATAAAATTTCCCCTCCCAATATCACCATCAACAAGCTCTTCACCTCACCCTTCTTTTCTTAAAAAAAATGTTCTTTGCTCCATCAAAAAAAATTCTCCATAAAAATTCCCATGGAAGACAACATATTTTGCGAGAGACACCCTATCAATGCGCTTTTTTCTTGTCGCTTTTTTTCCACGATAAAAAAGGACAAATCATGGTTTTTCTGTTGACAGAAGATGAAAAATCGTATTTAATGACAAGTGCGGTAGAGGGGTATTTGCGTCTTAATTTCATCATTCAATCACCCTTCATCTTTGTGTTGTGAGAAATTGTTCTAAAACAGTGTGTTTTGCAACAATGTGTAAAGTTGCAACACTGTATAAAGTTGTATAAAATTTTACTGTTTAAGAAGTTCAAAAGTTTGCTGCAAAAATTGATTGTTGGACGGTGTCTTTCGTCCTTTTTTAACTTCCAGCTTTTTTTATGGTCTTTGTTTTGCCTCACCAAAAGCAGGAGAGAAAAAACTGACACCCGCCCCCCTCTTCTCATAAAGCGCCCGCAACAAAACACCACCCGCCCCCCATAAAACACCGCCCTTACTCCCCTTAAAACACCGATGCAGGAGATCACAGCAATGCTGAGCAATAAAATAACACAAGCAGTAATAAAATGAACACAGCGATCTCTATTGATGCACAGTACATTTTGAGCCGCTCCACACTGCAAAGCTCCCCACCACAAAAGATGAAGATCATTCCCATTGCTTTGTAAAGAAACGACGCCTTTCACGCCAAGGTGCACTTGGGATTCACAAACAGTTTCCCTTAAAATTTTTCCATAAAGCACCATAAACAAGCCTCATAGCCCCAGCGCTCTAAAAATACATCCACCTATCAAAGAAGCAAACCCTTTCAAAGGACAGAGTTTTAGAACATAACAAACCAGTCCCCCTTTTCAGTCACCCCTCTGTTTTTAAAAAACCACTGCCCTCATACACCTTGCTCCTACTGTTGCCCCACTGTTGATGATGTGCGACAACCTGAACACTTGAAATTCACAGAACACGCTTACCCTTTCATCCGATTTACGAATCTTAAAAACCTGCCAGCAATAAACAAGCCTCATAGCCCCAGCGCTCTAAAAACACATCACCACCGCTCCCAGAAACATACACCCTCAAAGGAGAAGTGTTTTAGAGCATAACAAACCAGTCCCCCTTTTCAGTCACCCCTCTGTTTTTAAAAAACCACTGCCCTCATACACCTTGCTCCTACTGTTGCCCCACTGTTGATGATGTGCGACAACCTGAACACTTGAAATTCACAGAACACGCTTACCCTTTCATCCGATTTACGAATCTTAAAAACCTGCCAGCAATAAACAAGCCTCATAGCCCCAGCGCTCTAAAAACACATCACCACCGCTCCCAGAAACATAAACCCTCAAAGGAGAAGTGTTTTAGAGCCGAGCAGGATCATTTGATCGCAGAAAATGAAGACAATCTTTTTTGGGCTTTTGGGGACTTTTTCGAGGAAAAAATCCAAAAGAATATTAAAAAATAGGCAGTGTTAGCGAAACGGCTCTTGCGGATAATATCATTTTTTCACAGGGGGAACTGTTGAAAAAAGGCTATCCTCTCTTCATTGAAATTGAGCTATGGGATTAAAATAACTTAAAATATATTGTAAACACCCGCCCATTTCCTCCAATTTTTACAGATTTTACAGCTGTAAAAAACATGCGGATTTTTTGAAAATGAAGAAAGCTTCTGGTTTTAAAAGTCTTCTTATAAAACCATTTCAAAGATTATTTTTTCTTTAATTTTCAAAAGACAAAGTTTTTTTAAAAACATCATTTTGTCAAAATATAAGAAAATAATATTGCCTCTCGCTCCTCAAGAAAAAGGTTAATGGTATGAAACCACAAGCTTCACAAGAGGGCTCCCCTCGTTCCTCACCAACCCCAGAAGGGGCAAGCGCACAAGAGGGTGCGAGCGCAGATGCATCCTTAGAAAATCTTGCGACTCATTTAGAACAGCTTGAAATTGCAAAAATACACAATACACCCTTCAACCGTGCAGAATTAAAAGATATCATTACAGGCTTAGAAAAGCATAATGCCGATGGCAGTTGGATGAAGAACTATTATGATATTTTAGATCTTTACATGATGCCCGCCTTGGTTGATCAAGCAAACCGTAAATATCCAGAAATGAATCTTAAACTTACAACCCCTCCTGACGGCTTTGCTCTTGCCCTCAAAGACACCCTCGAGAGCGGCATAAAATCTTCCAGATTTATTGTTAATGCGCACGATCAAGGCATCCATTTTGCGGTTGTCGATCATCAAACCATTAATGGTCAAATCTCTTTGATCTTTTTAGAGCCGACCTCACTGCGTGACACACTTCCTGCATTATTGGCATCAAGGACACGACAACCCCTTGAATATCCCCAATTTCCTCCACTTCATTTTGCCACGGCGGAAATGGACATTCAACGCAGTTCCTCTGAATGTGGAATGTTCAGTTTGAGCCTTGCCAAAAAGCTTTACCTTGAATCTCAAAAATTAGAAAGACTGCATAAGGATAATGTTAAAGGTGTATTATGCGAACCAGATACACCTCTATCTCCTGAAAAGTTAGATTCTTATCTTCCCGTCAGTTTATATAAACATGCGCAAGGGCGAAGACGTCTTGAACACTATCTCAAAGCCAATCCAGAGGCCGCCCATGAAAAAGTCAACAAAAAAGGGGAAACGCTAACCGAAAGGTTTGAAAAAAACTTAAAGGAAAGAGAAGGAAAAACCGTCTCTGTTTCACAACATAGAAAAAGAGCAACGGAATACAAAGCTTTGACAATGTAATTGTCATTGACGTTTTTCACTCTTTCCTCTTCATCAAGCACAAAGCACTCGTTCTTTATAGCTAAGATTGCGATAAGCAAAGCGGCTTTTGCGTTCGTAAAATAAAAATAGCAAGCAACTTGTCTGTTAAGAGCAAAAAGCTGTTTTTCTCTCAAAACCAGCCCCTAACTGTATCAAAATTCCACAGCTCTTATTCGCCCAAAGCTCTTGTCCACCATAATTCTTATGTAGATAGACAGAACGCTGAACGAGTAAACCATTGAATGCTTTCGTCTTCAATCAAAGCCTATACCCACACTTATTTTTCTGAGCGTATCACTTTATCTTAAGCGCCTTCATGCCATCGGATCAAACAACCGCAATCGAATATACTTATCATACCTCAACCCAACACCCAACCCCCACCAGACTCTCTGAAAAAAACCAGCACACGGAGAAAATCTCAAAATCACCCCTCGTCCATCAACCAAAGGCAAACACCACCAACCATTCCCCTACTTGGGATATCCACTTGGAATGTCCACTGGAGATACCATCACCAACCTTTTGATTTCATTAAATTTTTACGTTTCTTCTATTCTTGAAGCGTGAAAAAAAATCATTTTTAATCTGTCAACCAGCCTCACAGTCTTGAGAGGCTTTATTTTATGGAGAAGCAAATGAGAAAAATATCACCAAAAGGGCTTTCACTCATTAAACAATGGGAAGGATTACGTTTAGAAGCCTATAAAGATGCCATTGGGGTATGGACAATCGGCTATGGTCATACCAGTACGGCTGGCAAACCGTTTGTTCACAAGGGCATGATCATGACGGAACAACAAGCCGAAGAAGTTCTTTCTCACGATTTACGACAATTTGAGAATGCCGTTGAAAAAAATGTAACGGTTTCTTTAACAGATGAACAATTCGCCGCACTGGTATCGTTTTGCTATAATGTAGGAATAGCAGCTTTTTGCAAGTCGACTCTGCTCAAAAAACTTAATAAGGGCGAATATGAAGCTGTTCCTTCTGAATTACAAAAGTGGACCAAAGCGGGTGGGAAACGTCTTTATGGTCTTGTGCACCGTCGCGCAGCAGAAGCAGGATTATGGGCAAAAGGGGCTTATGTTTCTCCCAATTATCAAACGGTTGAAACAAAAAACCCCATGGGTTTTCTCAAAGCAGAAGCATTAACCCCCATTATTGGTTCTTTTTCTGGACTTGGAGGCTTATTAGCCGGCAATGGTCCCATCCAATGGGCTTTGGCAACCATCATGGTTTTAGCGGCCTGTTTTGGCATTTTCTTTGTAACAAAACGCTTTCGGGAGCAGCGCTTATGATGGAATGGCTGAAAAAAAATTTTATGATCACAGGAGCGGCTCTGACCGCTTTTTTTATCGCTTTAGCAAAAGCTTTTAGGCTTGGAAAAAAGCTTGAACAGCAAAAGCAAACAGAAAGAATGCTAAAGTCATCAACAACACGGCTTGAGGTGGAAAATGAAATTAATCAAAAAAGTGATGCCGATGTGCGCACTGCTCTTATTCACTGGTTGCGCGATAAAAACAATCAATGAGCCTTGCGTGGGTTGGATGCCCATTTATTTAGAGCAAAAAGATCTCACAAACATTAGCTCAAATCTCGCCAGAGAAATTTTAAAGCATAACAAACAAGGGGAAGGCTTGTGTGGGTGGAAACATGGCTAGAAAAAAAACAGAAAAACAAACAGAGCTTACAGAAAAGGAAAAAGAAATTCTCCAAGAAATCATCATGACTTATAAAAGTATAAAAGTGATGTCACGCTATACGAAGTGGATTATATTCATCATTTTCCTCTTAGTGCTTGATTTTTCACGGATCATGGATGCCTTGGCAAGTATTTTTACACAAAAATCGAATATTCAGCTCTAAAATGAACTAAAATAAACAATGAAACATGAGACGTGTTCAATCTTAAAAAAACACCCGTTATTTTTGAAAATACGGAAAGATTCTATGAATGATTTTTCACGTCTCATGAGAAATTTTACACGCTTTACAAACGCTATTATGCAAAGAATTTTCAGGCATTATAGCGACATTAATTCCACCGGCATGAAAAATTCACCGGCATGAAAAGAGATTTTTTAAAAAGCCCATGAGGAAGAAACTTAAGCTTTCTCAAAAAATTATTCTTCGAAAACGAACATGCCAACGGGGACCTTTTAAATTAACGTATTGATGGACAGAGAATTATTCATACCATCACGAAGCATTTTAAAACCATTCAAAAAGTTTTCTTTTCAATAAACGCATCCGTAAGTAATAAAAATCATATTATGCTAAAGAATACTCCCCTCTATCTTTTATGAAACATAAAGGTAGCCCCCTATAAGTTCCATACACTTCGTGGAAGCATTATACCATGGCACCACCCTTCGCACCACGCACCAGCCCTCACATCAGGGCACCAACCCCCGCACCACGGCACCAACCCCCGCACCACGGCAGCAACCTTCGCACCACGGCAGCAGCCCCCGCACCACGGCACCAACCCTCGCACCACGGCACCAACCTCCGCACCACGGCAGCAGCCCCCGCACCACGGCAGCAGCCCCCGCACCACGGCAGCAGCCCCCGCACCACGGCAGCAGCCCCCGCACCACGGCAGC
>NZ_JADB01000010.1 GCF_000518165.1 Bartonella elizabethae F9251 = ATCC 49927 | reverse complement strand
TGATTGATGAAGATGGTCTAATCGAAATCAAATGCCCTAGATCAACTAATCATATGCGTTTCATTATCGATAACGAAATCAAACCTGAATATCTTGCACAAATGCAATTCCAAATGGCTTGTACAGAGCGCAAATGGTGTGATTTTATCAGTTATGACCCACGTTTTACGGGCGATTCATCTCTCTTTCGTATGAAAATCAAACGCATCCACCGTGATGAAAAGAAAATTGAAGAGATTAATCAAGCGGTTGAAAGCTTTTTAGCAGAAATAGAACGAGAGATACAAAGAATCTCAACTAAAGCCGCCTGAACTTTTGGGGGGCTTTGTTCTAGGTTCCAGCATATTTTCTAGCCCCCCACCCATATAAGGAAATTAAACATGTGTAATACCAAAGATGAGAAGCCTTGTTTTTTTACCATTGGTTATGAAGGAAAATCATTAGACCATTATCTGAATTGTCTTATAGAAAATAATATCAAAGTTTTGTGTGATGTTCGTAAAAATCCAATAAGTAGAAAACATGGTTTTTCAAAAAGACAATTAGAGAAAGCTGTAAGCAACATTGGCATTGAATATATACACTTGCCTGAACTTGGAATCGCCTCTGAAAAAAGACGCAATCTGAAAACACGAGAAGATTATGAACATCTTTTTAAAAATTACCAAAATACAACTCTTAGGGATAATCTTCATGCAATAGAAAAATTATACCAGCTTTTTTTAGATAAAAAATATGTTGCAATTACTTGCTTTGAATCTGATGTGTGCATGTGTCATCGGGGAGAAATTACGAAGGCTCTTACACAACTAACAAATTGGAAATATGAAATTAAACACATCTAATAAATAACTTACAACTTTAAAAAATGAAGGTGTTCTATAACACCTTTGTCCCCACCCATTTGTAATTATTCTCAACACTTAGATAATAAGGAAAGTTTTAAATGAAAGAAGAAAAATTAATAGATTCAATAAAAAAAGTAAGTTTATTTGAACAAGCTTTATTATCAATGCGCATACAAAGGCTGGTCAGTATACAAGATCTCTCAATTTATCTTGGAATGTCTATAACCTCTATTAGAGAGCTTGTAAAAGCTGGAGTTTTTCCTAAACCAATACAAGAAGGACGATACTTAAAATGGGATATCGTTGAAATCGACCGCTATATTGAAAGCAAAAAAGCCGAAAGAGACTCTATAGAATTACCATCACTATCGTAATAATCAACGCCCCGTTATAAAAGACGCCCACTGTTCTAAAAGAACACGGCGCTGCTCTAAAAAATCAGTCCTCATATAAGCTTTTGTGACTGAATTCCCCACTGAATGAGACAACGTAAATTCCGCAATTTCAAATGGTGTTGACGTTGTCTCTGCTATCCAATCACGAAGACTAGATCTGAAACCGTGTGGACGATAAGTAATCCCTCTATCTTTCATAAATTTAGAAAGCGTCATATCAGATATAGGCTTTCCAGAATTTCCAACAAATAAAAATCCATTTTTTTCGATTGTTTTTGCTTTTTCAATAATAGCAAGCGCTTCATCTGTAAGCGGTACGCGAAAATCAAAAACCTTTCCAACTATTCCCTTCATATTCTCTTTAGGAATCGTCCATATGGATTGATTAATTTCCTCCAACCGTATATGCCGAATTGGCATTGAACGAACACCGGTTAAAATTAAAAGCTTTAAGGCTAAGTTTGATACAATATTATCATTTAAAGATTGATAAAAAGCCGGAACTTCTTGCCATGGCATAGCGGGAATATTTTGAACATTTTGGATAAACTTTCCTAATAAAGCTTTTGCTTTTGGTACCAATTGCATATCCACATCTATACCACGTGCTGCCGCATGTTTTACAGCAATATTCAAACGCGATAAAGCTTTGCTTGCCGTTTCATTTTTTGTTTTCCAAATAGGCGATAAGCACTCTTTTATATCAATCTGCGTCAATTCAGTAATTGCTATATCTCCAAGCTTTGGAAAAACATGCAATGTAAGAGGCGTTAACCACCTTGCGGCTGTACCTTCATTTTTCAATTCGCTTTTTTTGGCTTCAAAGGCGCTTAAAACAATTTCTCGTAAAGAAATACTATCAATCGACCGCTGTAATTTTTCATTATTCCTTTTACGAATCGGGTCAATACCTTGGTGCAAAAGATCACGGCAAGCAGTAGCTTTAAGCCTTGCTTCTTTCAACGATACAACGCTACAAGAGCCTAATCCCATTTCACGACGTTTTTTATTGAAATCGAATCGAAAAACCCAACGTCCTTGATTTTGTGCTGTTTTGATAAGCCATAGCCCAGCTCCATCTGCATATTTACCTTTAGGCAAATTTTTTACAGATAAAGCAGATAATCTATCACGTGTTCTTGTTTTCCTAGTCACTTTTCAAACCACCTTTTGAACCACCTTTTGAATCGCGCTTTTGGCGGTTTCATCAGATATCAAAATCGTATGTAAAAAACAATTAAGGAAATAATAACAATCACTTATAAATGAAATGAGATAAACAACGATATCAAGTGATATTGTAGAGAATCTATAAGTGGTGCGGATGGAGGGACTCGAACCCCCACGGTCTCCCGCCAGAACCTAAATCTGGTGCGTCTACCAATTTCGCCACATCCGCTCAAACTTAGAAAGCTAATAACCTTATACAAGCGGCGTTTCTATACCATTAATTATAGAAAAAAAGCAAACAAATATATTAAAAAAAACTCAATACACCTCTTTCTTACAAAGAACAAAAACAAAATCTATGCTTTTCATACAAGGCGACTTACGTTAATAAGTCAACTATGTTAAAGACATTTGATACTCCAATTCATATTATCGGTGGCGGTCTTGCAGGGTGTGAAGCAAGCTGGCAAATCGCTCAATCAGGAATTCCTGTTATTTTGCATGAAATGCGTCCCGAAAAAAAATCAGATGCCCATAAAACCGATAAATTGGCAGAACTGGTTTGTTCAAATTCCTTTCGTTCTGATGATTCATCAACAAATGCCGTAGGACTTTTACATGCTGAAATGCGATTAGCAAAATCGTTAATTATGAAAGCAGCTGATGCCAACAAAGTCCCCGCTGGGAGTGCTCTTGCTGTTGACCGCAATGGATTTTCAAAAACCGTGACATCAGCCCTTGAAAACCATTCGCTTATAACGATCAAACGTGAGGAAGTTCAAGAGATTCCTAAAGATTGGCAACATGTTGTCATTGCAACGGGCCCCCTGACCTCGCCTGCACTTGCTCAAGAGTTACAAGCAATAACCGGTATAAAAGCCCTTTCTTTTTATGATGCTATTGCACCTATTATCCATACCGATAGTATTGATATGAATATTTGTTGGTATCAGTCTCGCTATGATAAAATTGGTCCTGAGGGAACAGGGAAAGATTATCTTAATTGTCCCCTTAATAAGGAACAATATGAAGCATTCGTTGAAGCATTAAAAAATGCTGAAAAAACAGAGTTTCGTGATTTTGAAAAAACACCTTATTTTGATGGATGCCTCCCTATTGAAATTATGGCTGAGCGCGGACTAGAAACTTTAAGACATGGACCTATGAAACCTATGGGCTTAACCAATGCCTATAATCCCACCGTTAAACCCTATGCTGTCGTTCAATTACGCCAAGATAATAAACTCGGAACACTTTACAATATGGTCGGTTTTCAAACAAAATTGAAATATGGTGAACAAGTTCGCATTTTTAGAATGATTCCCGGTCTTGAAAAAGCAGAATTTGCACGTCTTGGTGGTCTTCACCGCAATACCTATCTCAACTCTCCAATCATTCTTGATCAAACCCTTCGTTTAAAACAAAAAAAACAACTACGCTTTGCAGGGCAAATTACCGGATGTGAAGGTTATGTAGAATCAGCCGCTATAGGGCTTCTTGCTGGGCGTTTTTCTGCTGCCGAATATCATCACAACTGTCCTTGCCTCCCCCCACTAACCACGGCATTCGGAGCTCTTTTGAATCATATTACGGGGGGCCATATTATAGATGAAGAAGCAGAAAGACCGTCTTTTCAACCAATGAATATCAATTTTGGACTCTTTCCCCCTATTGCGTCTCTTAAAAACTCAGGAAAACGCTTGCCAAGTAAAGAAAAAAAATTAGCAAAAAAACAAGTTATAACAGCAAGGGCTCTCAATGATTGTATTCAGTGGTTAATGGATGAAAAATCAAAAAGCTCCTGTTTATAAAAAACACACGATTCGTCATTCATCCCATCTACTGAAAAATCTCTATAACTGTCGTGAAAAATCATTCTAAAGCCTTGTTAAAAATACTCTCTCAATCAATATAGGCTGCTTTACACTTCATCATTTATTTAATAATGTAGGAGTAAAATATTTTGTGTCTATAGAAAAAACTTTATTCTCATACACAGTTTAATATATTATCAACGATAAAAATGAAATAACAAGTAAACATATTATAAGAAACAATTAAATAATAATTTAATTTTTATTACTATTAATATTTTATACTCTATATATTATTTAATCATAAGATTTTTTAATTACTTAATATTTATAATAGTATCTTATTTTTAATTTTTGTATTATGAAGAAAAAATATTCTCTTGCATATCAGAAGTGAAATAAAGATATAAACCTAAAATATTTAAAACAGAACTGAATATATCTCTTCTATCTCAAATGCCACGAAAAATCACAATATTGAAATGACGAAGCCGCTTTATAACGTTACAATGCATTCATTCATCATAACAATTTATTGTCTTTCTATAGTGAATGAGAAACTTAAATATCGTAAAATTCTTTTATTTCAGACTTTATTATAGTCAATCAATAAAGGTGATTTGCTTAGTCAGTTAAGTACTGGCGCACACAAGCGAAGTTAGTGTTGTAAGTTAAGAGAATTATTAAAAAAGGAATAAAACTGTCCTTTATGCGCCTGCCTCACATGCCGCGAGCTGATCGAACCATTATAAAACTAAGAAAATAATATGATGGCGTTAATATGCACTTCTATCAAGCAAAAAAGGTGGTTTAGTAGGCTTTATACATTTTAGAGCATTTTTTTGTCTTATATTTATAAGTACTGTTTCTGAATAAAAGCTTTAGCCCTTCCACATAAAAAAAGCTAACGTCATATTTTATAAGCTATGTAATGACTTATTATTAAAGTGGAATATTTATTGAAATGGCTAAAAATATATATTTCACGCCTAGGGCATTTTATGTAATTTATGAAATGAGAAAAATGATACAAAGAATCAAAATTTTTATATGAAAAACGTGTATAATATCCCTGTCTAAAAAAATATCTGTAAAAAAACCCGCTTATAAATAAATCGGGTTTTTTTAATGTTGTTTAAATTATTTTTTATTAACTGCTTCTTTAAGGCTTTTTCCTGCAGAAAATTTTGGTACAGAACGTGCTGGGATATCAATTTCAGCGCCAGTTGAAGGATTACGCCCCTTTGTCGCAGCACGATGAGAAACTTCAAAAGTGCCAAAACCTGGAAGACGCACATCCCCCCCTGAAGCTAAAGCTTCTGTTACAGAAGCCATAAAAGCATCAACAACAGCACCAGCTTGCACTTTCGAAACACCTGCCTTTTCAGCAACGGAACTAACCAATTCACTTTTATTCATGAGATATTTCCTTTCCCTATATTAGCTGACAACATGAGTTAATCATGTTATTGGTCAGTTTATTGAAAAGTACAGCAAACAGAAGTCTTATTTTTATCCAATACATTGTTTTTTTAGCAATAATCACAGTTATTCACGGAATTTTTCACTTTTTTTCAATAAAAAACAAAATAATAACCGTCACATCACCTTCTACACCTAAAAAAATGCTGTTATAAGTGAAATGAGTGAATCAGTGCGCAATCTGTATTCCTTCACTATCGCTGTTCTCTGAACAGATAGGAACAGCCACTGTAGAAGGTTCTTTCCATTCAATAGTGTCAGGAAAACGAACTAAAGCGTGTTTCAAAACTTCACTCACATGATTTACCGGAATAATTTCCATGTTATTTTTGACATCGTCAGGAATATCAACCAGATCTTTTGCATTTTCTTCAGGAATAAGTACTTTTTTTATCCCTCCTCGAAGTGCAGCTAAGAGTTTCTCTTTTAATCCACCAATTGGTAAAACACGTCCACGTAAAGTAATTTCACCAGTCATTGCAATATCTTTATGTACAGCAATCCCTGTAAGGACCGAAACAATTGCTGTCACCATTGCAATCCCAGCAGATGGACCATCTTTTGGTGTCGCTCCCTCTGGAACATGAACATGGATATCGCGTTTTTCAAAAAGTGGAGGTTCAATCCCAAAATCAACAGCACGAGAACGCACATAAGATGCTGCCGCGGAAATAGACTCTTTCATAATATCACGCAAATTTCCAGTTACAGTCATCTTGCCTTTGCCGGGCATCATCACACCTTCAATGGTCAATAACTCTCCACCCACTTCTGTCCACGCAAGGCCTGTCACAACACCAATGTGATTTTCTCCTTCAATCTGATTATAGTGATAGCGTTTAACACCCAAGAAATCATCGAGATTATTTTCTGTAACTTTTACAGATTTTTGATGCGTTTTGAGAATTTTTGTAACAGATTTACGGGCAATTTTCATGAGTTCACGCTCAAGATTACGAACACCTGCTTCACGTGTGTAAAACTGAATAATCGATCTTAGTGCTCCATCAGAAATGCTGAGTTCTTTTTTAGACAAACAGTGGTCTTTGAGTGCTTTTGGTAAAAGATGCTGCTTAACAATTTCCATTTTTTCACATTCAGTATAACCAGCAATACGAATAATTTCCATTCGATCCATTAACGGACCTGGAATATTAAGCGTATTCGCAGTTGTGATAAACATGACATCAGAAAGATCATATTCAACTTCCAAATAGTGGTCGATGAATGTACCATTTTGTTCAGGATCAAGAACCTCTAATAAAGCAGAGGAAGGATCTCCACGAAAATCTTGTCCCATTTTATCAATTTCATCAAGCAAGAAAAGCGGATTAGATTTTTTTGCTTTTTTCATAGATTGAATAATTTTTCCAGGCATCGAACCAATATATGTTCGGCGATGTCCGCGAATTTCTGCTTCATCCCGCACACCTCCCAACGAGATACGAACATATTCACGCCCTGTTGCCTTTGCAATAGAGCGCGCTAATGATGTTTTTCCAACACCAGGAGGACCTAACAAACAAATAATGGGACCTTTTATCTTTGACGCACGACTTTGTACAGCCAAATACTCAATAATTCGTTCCTTAACTTTTTCAAGACCGAAATGTTCATTATTCATGATCTTTTCAGCAAAATCTAAATTGTTTTTAATCTTAGATTTTTTACCCCAAGGCATTGCTAATAACCAATCAAGATAGTTACGGACAACTGTCGCTTCCGCGGACATAGGAGACATATTCCGTAATTTTCTCAATTCTGCTCCAGCTTTTTCCTGTGCTTCCTTGGAAAGTTTTGTACTCTTAATACGGTCTTCTAGTTCAGAAAGCTCATCGCGGTTATCATCTCCTGCTCCTAACTCTTTTTGAATAGCTTTCATTTGCTCATTGAGATAATATTCCCGTTGGTTTTTTTCCATTTGCCGTTTAACGTGCGAACGAATACGTTTTTCAACCTGCAAAACAGAAATTTCTCCTTCCATGAAAGACAGAACACGTTCAAGACGGGCTCGTACAGGTAAGAGCTCTAATATTTCTTGCTTTTCTGCAAGTTTAATCATCAAATGAGAGGCAATCGTATCCGCAAGCTTAGATGGATTATCAATCTGCCCTCTTGCATTGACCACTTCAGGAGAGATTTTTTTGTTAAGCTTTACATAGTTTTCAAAATAAGCATTCACGGACCTTGAAAGAGCTTCAATCTCAACATCACCTTCTCTAGGCTCTTCTGTAACAGCTGCAAAAGCCTGATGATAACCATCACTTAAAGTAAATTGACTAATTTTTGCACGCGCAGTCCCTTCAACCAAAACCTTTACAGTGCCATCAGGAAGCTTTAAAAGTTGGAGAATATTTGCAAATGTACCAATATGATAAATATCCTCTGATTTTGGATCATCATCAGAAGCGTTTTTTTGTGTCACCAAGAGTATTTGCTTATCAACCGCCATCGTTTCTTCAAGAGCACGAATTGATTTTTCGCGGCCCACAAAGAGTGGAACAATCATATGGGGGAAGACAACAATATCACGAAGAGGTAAAACAGCATAAACCCCATCTCTTAACTCATCTGTCTTTTCATCAATATATTGCATAACTCTCCTTTCTGGAGCCTATGAGCTATCTATAACACCAAGCCCACCCTTAGAAAACCTCAGCTCTCCACAATACATGAAATGGCAATTGCTAACACATAAATCAAGCATTATAATGATATTATTAGAAATGCCTATTAAACACCGTTCGTTACCCACTTTTTATATTGTATATCGCACAATGTCATGCTGATACATTTTCTTTATCTTCTGTACGTTCTGAGTAAATATAAAGAGGACGCGCTTTCCCATCGACAACATCGCTCGAAATAACCACTTCTTGAACCCCTTCAAGAGCCGGTAATTCAAACATCGTCTCAAGAAGTATCTTCTCCATAATAGAACGTAAACCACGTGCACCCGTTTTACGTTCAATAGCCTTCTTCGCAATAGCGCGTAAAGCATCTTCGTGAAATGCTAACTCAACATTTTCCATTTCAAAAAGACGCTGATATTGCTTTACCAATGCATTTTTAGGTTGTGATAAAATTTGTACGAGAGCGTTAATGTCTAAATCCTCTAAGGTAGCCACTATAGGAAGACGCCCAATAAATTCTGGTATTAAACCAAACTTTATAAGATCTTCAGGCTCTAAATCACGAAAAATTTCACCAACACAACGTTCATCAGGAGCCTTAACAGTCGCAGAAAAACCAATAGAAGTTTTTTCACCACGCCCTGAAATAATCCGCTCTAAACCTGCAAAAGCTCCTCCACAAATGAATAAAATGTTTGTGGTATCAACCTGAAGAAACTCTTGTTGCGGATGTTTACGTCCACCTTGTGGAGGAACGGAAGCAATCGTTCCTTCCATAATTTTTAGCAATGCTTGCTGAACCCCTTCTCCAGAAACATCTCTTGTAATAGAAGGATTATCAGCCTTACGAGAAATCTTATCAACCTCATCAATATAAACAATACCACGCTGTGCACGCTCAACATTATAATCCGCCGCTTGAAGAAGCTTTAAAATAATATTCTCAACATCTTCACCCACATAACCTGCTTCAGTCAAAGTGGTCGCATCCGCCATCGTAAAAGGGACATCAATAATACGTGCTAATGTTTGTGCGAGATAAGTTTTACCGCAGCCCGTTGGACCAACAAGAAGAATATTTGATTTAGCCAACTCAATATCACTTCTTTTAGACTGATGCGCCAACCGTTTATAATGATTATGAACTGCGACAGAAAGAACACGCTTTGCATGCTGCTGACCAATAACATAATCATCAAGAACGGATATAATTTCCTGTGGAGTAGGGACTCCATCACGCACCTTAACACCAGAAGACTTATTTTCTTCCCGAATAATATCCATGCAAAGCTCTACACATTCATCACAGATAAATACAGTAGGCCCCGCAATGAGCTTACGCACCTCATGCTGACTCTTGCCGCAGAACGAGCAATAGAGAGTATTTTTTGATTCGTTCCCGCTATTGCTAATTTTGCTCATTTTTCTTTCCTTTCACCACGATATATGAATACTTCGCCTTTTCAAAGGAAGCTTTTCATCATGAAAACTAAAAGACATATAGAAAACCATGGATGTCTCAATATTTTTAGGTGTTTCTCTTAACTTTTTGCGATACTTTTTACAAAACTCTTTAATTAAAATAGCTGTTTTTTCTATAAAAATTCTTAATCTTTTTCTTCTTTTTCAGTTTCTGCACGATACTGTATAACATCATCAACTAAACCAAACGCTTTTGCTTCTTCTGCTGTCATAAAATGATCGCGATCAAGCGTTCTCTCAATAACCTCGTAATCTTGACCTGTATGTTGAACATAAATTTCATTTAAACGCCGTTTCATCTTTATAATATCTTGTGCATGTCGCTCAATATCTGAAGCTTGACCTTGAAAACCACCAGATGGCTGATGCACCATAATACGCGCATTTGGCAATGTAAAACGATGACCTTTTGCTCCAGCTGTGAGCAATAATGACCCCATAGATGCCGCCTGCCCCATGCAAAGCGTAGAAACAGGAGGGCGAATAAATTGCATAGTATCATAAATAGCCATACCAGATGTCACGACCCCCCCTGGCGAATTAATATAAAGACTAATTTCTTTTTTAGGATTTTCCGCTTCCAAGAAAAGTAATTGTGCACAAACAAGCATTGCCATACCATCTTCAACAGGACCATTAATAAAAATAATCCGCTCCTTTAAAAGACGGGAAAAAATATCATAAGCCCGTTCACCACGATTGGTTTGCTCAATAACCATAGGAACAAGGCTTAATGCTGTTTTCATTGGATCACTCATATTTTTACTTTCCTTGTCATATAACAATCGCTTTTTACACATTCAATATTTTTATCCATAGGCTAATATTACTCTCTTGTGCAAGCGACAATCAAGAGCCCTTTAGGATAGATTAAAATCCCAATGGTTAAAATAGCGATAATAACTCTACCTAAACAAATTATGAGCTTCAGGAATGCGGGAAACCGCCCAATGATAAAAACTTCCTTCCTGAGGTCTTTGCGTGGTCTTGGTCTTTCTGTGAATATGAAATCCTATCAAGCGTGAATCTGTAAGCGGTCTTACGCCAAAAGCTGGTTCAAAGATGTGCTCAGTTTTTCGCCCAGTCCAATAATAAAAAGTTTCCTTTTCCTTTGCCTCGTGAAAAAAACCATATTGTTTTGCTAACCGTGAAATACCGTCATTGCCAAATATCGTAACGCCAAGATTTCTCGGTAAAATTGGAATTTTTTTTCTCTTTAACCAGAATGGTCTCCAAACACGACGCTTAAACCCAAGCCAATGAGGAATCATTTCTGTGCCGGCCCAATAATCTTCAAACACTTTTATGATAGGGTTATCTGGAGGAAAATAAAGGGCAGAAACGCCTACTCTTCTCTTATTTTCTCTTGCCAACCAAACCTTATTCGCATCTGGATGAAACTGTCTAACGAGATAAACATCTGTATCTAACCACACACCTTGTTGATATTTCATCAGCATAACACGAAAAAAATCCGAGAACTGAACAATTGTACATCCTAGTTTATCATCAGAAAAATGGGGGTCAAGGCGATAAATTGCTGAACGTGGTAAAATTGATTCGGCTTTATGCAACTCAACACCAGCAGGGAGATTATCTATTTCTTTATCATAACTAAAAAGCTTAACGCGCTGTCCAGTTTTGACCATTGAGGACAAACAAAGCCTATCCACCAATCTTAACTGTCCACTATACCAAAAAGTACAAATATCCATCAATAATATATCAAAAATATTCCAAACTTACGCGAAAAAGTTGTTCAACATCACGAACTCTATCAGCAAGAGCAAAAATCACTATTCTATCACCAGACAAAATACGCGTCTCTGCAGAAAGCTGTATAATTGTCTTATTACGATAAATTGCTCCAATCCTCAAACCATCTGATAAATTGAGCTCTGATAATGATTTACCAACCAATGAAGATGTTTGCATCACTTCAGCTTCGATAATTTCTGCTCGACCATTAAAAACTGAATGAACAGAACGAATACGCCCACGGCGCATTTGTTGCAAAATTTTCGATATTGTAACGCTATGGGGATTAAGATAGGCATCCACACCAACGGCGCGGCTAAACTCTTGATAAGCAACATTATTAATCAACACCATATTAGCTTTACAGCCCAATCTTTTCGCAATGATAGCACTTAAGAGATTAACCTGATCCTGATTGGTCAATGTAATCATTAAATCGGCCTGATCAATTCCCGCATCTTGAAGAATGACTGGATCTAATACGTTACCATATAAAACAGTTGTTTTTTCAAGCTGATCAGCAATTGTGAGAGCTCTTTCTCTTTGCGATTCTATAATCTTTAATTTTAATTTATGGAGACGCTTTTCAATCGCCTGAGCAACATAAAGGCCAATGTGCCCGCCTCCTGCAATAATCATGCGGTGGGCGTCTTGTTCTTTATGACCAAAAAGCCCAACAGCACGACGCATCTGCTCACGAGCAACAACAAGATAGGTTATATCACCAACGCGTAATTGCGTTTCTGAATGTGCAATTAATAATTCCGAGCCACGTTTAATAGCGGTCACCGTCGTGTGAAGATCTGGAAAAAGCTCTGTTAATTGACGCAAAGGTGTATTAATAACGGGACAATCTTCCATACACTCCAAAGCGAGCGCAACAATATCATCATTACAAAAATAAAGAACATCTATTGCACCAGGCAGAGCAATACGACGTAAAACCATTTCCCCGACTTCAACTTCTGGCGAAATAACCACATCAATGGGAATATTCTCTCTGGAAAAAAGCGTCTTATAGCGGGGTTCTAAATAGGATTGTGAGCGAATACGAGCAATTTTTGTGGGAACATCAAATAATGAATGGGCGACCTGACAAGCGACCATATTCACTTCATCAAACAAAGTGACAGCAATCAACATATCAGCCTTGTCTGCATCTGCAGCCAAAAGAACTTCAGGACGAGAACCGTGACCAACAAAACATCTCACATCCAATGTATCGCGAATTTTTTCAATTAACCTGGTCTCAATATCAATAACAGTAACATCGTGATTTTCAGCAGCAAGACGCTCTGCTATTCCATAACCAACCTGTCCTGCACCGCAAATAATAACACGCATTGTTTTAAGAAACTCCAAGTGCTTTTAGCTTACGGTGTAAAGCGGAACGCTCCATACCTATAAATTCAGCGGTACGTGATATGTTTCCACCCAAACGCCCAATCTGCGCTACTAAGTATCTCTTTTCAAACAATTCTCGTGCTTCACGCAATGGTAAATCCATGATACTTTCATCCGAATCCATTTGAAGACGTGGCAAAGGATCACTCACTTCACTAGGAAGAAAGTCCGCTGTTATAGGACCATCACCATCCCGCACAAGAATAAGAAGACGCTCAATATTATTGCGTAATTGCCGTACATTACCCGGCCAAGCATGTGTTTGCAAAATAGCGATCACATCATCACTGATTTCACGTGGCTTAATTCCAACCTGCTGTGATATTGTTTTTACAAAATAATGCACAAGTTCTGGAATATCTTCACGACGGGCTGAAAGAGGCGGAACAGTGATAGGAACAACAGAAAGGCGGTGGAAAAGATCTTCTCTAAAGCGCCCGTCAGAAATAAGATTTTCAAGATTTTGCGCTGTTGAAGAAATGATACGAACATCCACCTTAACACGTTTTGTACCACCAACTCTCTCAAATGCCTGCCCCGTTAACACCCGCAGAATCTTACCTTGAGTTTCACGCGGCATATCAGCAATTTCATCAAGATAGAGTATCCCACCATGGGCTTCCTCTAAAGCACCGATCTTGCGCTCTCTTCCCTCCATTTCGCTGCCAAACAACTCTATTTCCATTCTGTCCGGCGTAATCGTTGCTGCATTTATTGTAACAAATGGCCCATTCGAACGTGTTGAGAGCGCATGAATCGTTCGGGCGACTGTCTCTTTTCCAGCCCCTGAAGGACCTGTTATCATGATTCGACTATTGGTTGGCGCTACTTTTTCTATGATGTGACGCAAATTTCTTATAACGGTTGATTTTCCCAGCAGCTCCAATGTCTCATTTGAACGTTTTCGCAACTCTGAAAGCTCACGTTTTAAATTTGAGTTTTCAAGTGTTCTTTCTGCAACCAATACAAGTCTATCAGCTTTAAAAGGTTTTTCAATGAAATCATAGGCCCCACGCTTTATAGCTGAAACAGCCGTCTCAATATTACCATGACCAGAGATCATAACCACCGGAAGAGCTGGATATTGTGTTTTAATTTCATCAAGCAGTGCTAAACCATCGAGGCGACTCCCCTGTAACCAAATATCTAAAAAAATGAGCTTTGGAATACGCTCACTAATTTGCGCTAAAGCTTCATCAGAGTTACAAGCAACACGCGTTTCATAACCTTCATCATCTAAAATACCAGCAACAAGCTCACGAATATCTGCTTCATCATCAACAATCAAGATATCTGATACCATACTATTCCCCTATCTTATGATTTATGGCTTGTATAACACTACCCTGCTTCCCTCCATCTGAGGGAAATATCAAACGGATCATCGCACCACGACCTTCATAAAAACTCTCCGGTGCATCATGGAGCTCCATGGAGCCTCCGTGATCTTCAACAACTTTGCGCACAATGGCTAGGCCTAGTCCTGTTCCTTTCTCCCGTGTTGTTATATAGGGTTCTAATAACTTTTGTCTTTGCTCTTTAGGAAGTCCTTTCCCGTTATCAACAACATCCACAACCACCCATTCTTCTTGCCGGTAAGAACGGACAAGAATATGACCGTGAATATTTTCCTCTCGCATGACCGAATCAATGGATTCGCTCGCATTTTTGATAACGTTGCAAAAAGCCTGGACAATAAGACGATTATCAAATGCACCCATAAGAGGGAGATTTCCTAAGTCTTGCTCAAATTGAATATCATGTCGCGTCACTTCTATCAAGAAACATGCTTCACGCAATAATTCACGTATATCTAAAACATGCATTTGTGGTTTTGGCATACGTGCAAAAGAAGAAAACTCATCAACCATACGCCCAATATCTCCAACTTGGCGAATGATTGTGTCAATACACCGCTCAAAAACCTCTCTATCTTGTATAATAACTTTGTTATAACGTTTGCGAATACGTTCAGCCGATAACTGAATAGGTGTGAGGGGATTTTTAATTTCGTGTGCAATCCGTCGTGCAATATCCGCCCACGCCGCTGTCCGTTGCGCTGCAACGAGGTCTGTAATATCATCAATTGTTAGCACCCAAGATTGTCCCTGTCCATCATCTTCTTCCATCGTAACTTGGACATTACAGACCCGCTCTTTTCCTGCAACGTTTAAAGTGACCTGCTCACGATGATTTTTACGGCCCAATGAACGCGCAAACTGAAAAACCTGCCAAATTTCAGCACTTAAAGATAAAAGACTTTGTCCAACAACCTGTTCAAAGCGAATATCAAACATCGTTTCAATAGATCGATTGATAATTGTAATATCACCATTATCATCGATACCTGCGACTCCCGCTGTTACACCCGATAACACAGCTTCAGAAAAACGCCGTCTCTCGTCAATTTGATCACGCACTGCAATCAACTCATTGCGCCGACTTTTCAATTCACTGACCATGTAATTAAAAGTTTTGGATAATTGCCCAATATCCCCATCTTTTGCTCGCACTGGCACAAAAATCTCCATATTCCCAGACGCAACATCATCAGCAGCACTAATGAGAAGACGAATAGGACGAACTAAGCGATCAGCAACAGCAATAGCTGCCCAAATAGCAGATAAGAATAAACTAAAAAAAAGACATAAATAAAGCATACCAAATGCAATTTGTGTCAACAGGCGATTTTCATTTAAATCACGGTAACGATCTGTATTAACTTCTGTCAAACGCAAAGCCGATAAAACACCTTTATCAACGTCACGCACCAAATATAAAAATGTGTTTGGAATATTGTTAAATTTTAAAATAATACCAAAATAATCGTGAACGCCTGGTTGAAAAGAAAAAGGCCTCGCACTGGTTGCACGCTCGATAAGGTGCGAAGGAGGAATTGGGAGTTTATCCTCATCCCCAAGAGCACTTGATACAAAAATCGTTCCGCTAGAACTTAACAAAAATGCACCACGCAAATTGCGTCCTAAAGCATGACGCGTTAATTGCATTCGATATTCAGCCGGATTACGCTCTAAAAGTTTTTTGTTATCAAGAGCAAATGCCATCGCGTAGGATAAATTTTTTAAATTTTGAAGCATTTCATCCGCATAAGCATTTGCTAAATCAATAGAAGAACCTACAATTTGCCGCGTTGTGGTATCAAACCATCGATCAAGTCCTAAATTTAAGGCTGGACCCGATACAAGAGCGACAGCAACAGCTGGCATGGTCGCAACAAGTGCAAACAATGAAATAAGGCGCACATGAAGACGCGAGCCTGCACGCCTTGAACGCCAAGCTCGAATGATGGGAATCATCTCATAAAAAACGATGACAACAAGCCCTAAAACCCAAAAACTATTGATCCCTATAAGAATAAGGGTGACTGTTCTACTCGGAACAACAGGGGTCAATCCAATAAGAATAATAAACGAAATAGAGGCTGTAAATAAAGCCAATACAATAATTGCAATCCCTAAAAAGATATATACCTTACTTAAACGATACAACTCATCATTATAAGCATTCTTATCAAGATCTTGAGGATTCGTCACAGATGTTACATTCATCATAAGCTTACAGACCCTTATCTTATTATTCTCATATAACCTTTTGTGACAAAAATTGACAATAATAATACTCCATTTAAAATAGAGCAAATAAATATAATCACTTCTGCATTTTGCAAAATATCTTTAAAATAAACTGCGCTCAATGATACGTTACAAAGGAAATGAGATGCGATTAACAAAACAAACAAATTATGCTCTTCGAATGCTCATGTATTGTGCAGATAATCAGGGATCACTCAGTCGCGTTCCAGAAATTGCTAAAACATATGCCGTTTCAGAACTTTTTTTATTTAAAATCCTTCAACCGCTTGTTCAAGCAGGTTTTATACAAACAGTGCGTGGACGCAATGGTGGTGTTAAATTGGCTAAACCCGCAGAAGAGATTTCTGTTGCTGATGTTTTGAAAGTAACAGAAGATAACTTTTCCCTCGCAGAATGTTTTGATAATGCAGAACCCAATTGTCCATTGATTGATTTTTGTGGTTTGAATACCGCCCTTCAAAAAGCATTAAATGCTTTTTTTGAGGTGTTATCCGTGATATCTCTTGCTGATCTACAACGACCATCCTTTCACAATCATTTTAAAATGAATAAATAATAAACTAAAGTTATAATATAAGGAGATTCAGTATTTCTATTGCAGCAATCATATTAGCCGCTGGACGTGGTGAAAGAGCAGGACCTCCTCATGAAATTCCAAAACAATATCGGCTTCTAGGACAAAAGCCGATTATTTATCATACCGTACATTGTTTTTTGCAACATCCAGCGCTCACAACAATTATTCTCGTTATTCATCCAGAAGATCATCAAATCTGTGAACAAGCACTCGCCGAATTTAAAGAACGTCTCATTATCGTTGAAGGAGGCAATACACGTCAAATCTCTACCTTACATGGACTTCAGGCACTTAAAAAATTCAATCCCCAATACGTGCATATTCATGATGGTGCACGTCCCTTTATAGAAAAGAAGCTTCTTGATAACATTCATAACACACTCACACCTCAAGAAGGCGTTCTTCCTGTTCTCCCCATTTCTGATACCCTTAAACGCGTTAATCATCAGCATGTTTTAGAAACAATTCCCCGTTCCCATCTTTATCGTGCACAAACACCACAGTGTTTTCCCTTTGAACATATCTTAGCGGCCCATAAACAAGCAAAAAAAGTTTGTAAAGAAGACTTCACTGATGACTGTGCAATTGCCGAATGGTTCGGGATTCCTATGCTTACTGTTCTAGGTGATCCTCATAATATAAAAATCACATGGAATGAAGATTTTGATACCGCCCATTTATATCTCCAGAAAAAAATGCAAATGTTTCCTGATATCCGTACTGGCAATGGTTATGATGTTCATTCTTTCGAAAAAGGAGATTGTCTTATATTATGTGGTATAAAAATTCCTTTTCATAAAAAATTAAATGGACATTCCGATGCAGATGTTGCTCTTCATGCATTAACAGATGCTATTCTTGCAACTCAAGGTGCAGGAGATATTGGTACACATTTTCCTCCCTCTGATCCTCAATGGAAAAATGTATCATCAGAAATCTTTCTTCGTCATGCTCTTGATCTTGTTACACAAGCAGGTGGTCGTATTGCTAATGTGGATATCACCTTAATCGCTGAAGAACCTAAAATCGGTCCTTATCGTCAAACAATGACGGAAAATCTTATGCGCATTCTCACAATTTCATCCAATCGAATTTCCATCAAAGCAACAACGAACGAAAAGCTTGGATTTATTGGTCGTGGTGAAGGCATTGCAGCTTTGGCAACAGCGAGTATTCTTTATCCAGGAGAAATTCCCAAATGACATATTTTTGTGAAAAACAAGCGCGTGAAGTTCTTAATACCTGTCGCCAAAAGGGTTTACTTTTAACAACTGTAGAGTCTTGTACAGGAGGACTCATCGCTGCAAGCCTTACAAATATTGCAGGTTCATCAGATGTTCTCGATTGTGGATTTGTTGTCTATTCAAATGAATCCAAAACACGCCTTGTTAGCGTGTGTGCTAAACTTATAAAAACCTATGGTGCCGTTTCAAAAGAAGTTGCTCTTGCAATGGCTGAGGGCGGATTAAAACATTCACAAGCTGATATTGCGGTTTCTGTAACAGGAATTGCAGGTCCAGGAGGTGCTAGTCTGAACAAACCTGTAGGACTTGTGCATTGTGCCGTTGCTTACAAAAATCACTCCCCCCTGCACAAAGAAATGCACTTTGGTCATCTTGATCGCGAAGCTATCCGCCATGCAACTGTTGAAAATGCTTTTCAAATGATTCTGAAACGACTTCACTGAATTCCCATACCAATTTCAAAACTCTCTATTTTACATTAGAGTTCATAATCATCAATATCTTGAAAAAATAATTTATTGTCTCCCAACTTAAGAATGAAAGACCTGAATATCATTAAATCATCTCCAGTTCTTTTTTATAATGGATCAAACGAATTTGGAACGAGAGAAACCTACATAAAAATTTTAATTCAATATAAATAACACTAAATTATGATTATAAATCAATATTTTGTCTAATAATATTTGTGATGCTCTGTTTAAAAGATGTGCCCCTAAAAAAGAAAAAAATCATAAAAACGGACATCAATTTTTATCTTTACACCTTTATAAGCAATATGGCTATTGTTCAAAAATAACGGAATAGATCATGTGACCGTAGAACCATAAATCTGATGGGCGCGCTTCTCAAAAGCATCGGTAAATTTACGAAATGCAATATCAAACATGGAGCCCATCAAACGTCCGAGTATTTTACTTTTAAATTCATAATCAATAAAAAACTCTACATTACAAGTATTGGTATTTTCAATATTATGAAAGACCCAACGATTTTCAAGATATTTAAATGGCCCATCAATATAGTTAACCTCTATCAAACCTTTCTTTGGCTGAAGAAAAACTTGGGTCGTAAATGTTTCTCGAATAACCTTATAGCCAACGGTCATATCTGCAAGAAGCAATGTCTTTTCCTCACATTCCTTGCGAGAACGTATTATTAAAGCCTCACACATGGGTAAAAACTCAGGATAACGTTCAATATCTGACACAAGGTCAAACATTTCACGAGCACTATGGGCAACTTGCCGATGTGTTGAAAAAGTTGGCATCATTATCTCTGTAAGGCAAATTTTTCTTCACGCGCTTTTTGCAAAATGGCAAAATCATCTCCTGCATGATGAGATGAACGCGTCAAAGGATTGGAAGCCATATGTAAAAATCCTTTTACTTTACCAATTTTGGCAAAAGATTCAAACTCTTCAGGAGGCACAAAACGAATAACGGGATGATGTTTTCGCGTAGGTTGCAAATATTGTCCAATTGTCATAAAGTCCACATCAGCAGAGCGTAAATCATCCATCAATTGCAGAATTTCATTTCGTTCTTCCCCAAGGCCAACCATAATTCCCGATTTTGTAAAAATTGTTGGATCCAGTTCTTTAACACGTTGTAATAAACGAATTGAATGAAAATAACGTGCTCCTGGACGGACCTTTAAATATTTAGAAGGAACTGTTTCTAAATTATGATTAAAAACATCAGGCTTAGCAGCAACAACAATTTCTAAAGCACCATCCTTATGACGAAAATCAGGTGTAAGAACTTCAATTGTTGTTTTAGGTGTTTTTCGACGAATCGCATAAATAACTTTTGCAAAATGCTCAGCGCCACCATCCGCAAGATCATCACGATCAACCGATGTAATGACGACATGTTTTAATTCCATCCGCGCAACAGCATCGGCGACACGTTCTGGCTCGTTATCATCAACAGCAAGCGGAATGCCTGTTGCAACGTTACAAAAAGCACACGCACGCGTACATATCTCCCCTAAAATCATAAAGCTGGCATGCCGCCTGCTCCAACATTCGCCAATATTAGGGCAACCTGCTTCTTCACAGACAGTCACTAATTTATGGGTGCGTACAATACCATGCGTTTCCTTATAGATCGGAGATGTTGGCGCTTTTACACGAATCCAATCTGGCTTTTTCTGAACGCTTGTATCCGGACGATAAGCCTTTTCAGGATGACGCAAACGTCTATTCGTAACTCTATCAACAACCGTAACCATTTAAGCCTTTGCCTTATCAATACGAAGGAGCAATGAAAAATTTAAGATTCCTCACGCAAACCCAATCATCAAGCATTTAAAACTTGACCATAAGCATCCAATACACTTTCTTTCATCATTTCCGATAAAGTCGGATGTGGAAAGACAGTATGCATCAATTCTTCCTCTGTTGTTTCAAGATTCATGGCAATAACAAAACCCTGTATCAGTTCTGTTACCTCTGCCCCTACCATATGGGCGCCAAGAAGCTGTCCTGTTTTTTTATCAAAAATGGTTTTTACTAATCCCTGATCTTCACCCAAAGCAATCGCCTTGCCATTGGCAGAAAAAGAATAACGACCAATACGTATATCATACCCTGCTTCTTTTGCTGCTGCTTCTGAAAGTCCTACAGAAGCAACTTGCGGTGTGCAATAAGTGCACCCTGGAATTTTTTTCTTATCAAGCGGATGAACACTCTTTAAACCAGCAAGACGTTCAATACATATCACGCCTTCTTCTTCTGCTTTATGAGCTAACATAGGAGGACCAGCCACATCACCGATAGCATAAATACCTGCAACTCCTGTCCAACTCCACTCATCAGTTACAATACATCCACGATCCGTTTTTATACCCAACGCTTCTAAACCAAGATTCTCAATATTACCCTGTACCCCAACAGCGGAAATCACCCGATCAACCGTCATTGTCTCTGTTTTTCCCTCAACATCAAGATGTACCGTCACGGAATTGGAAGCTTTTTCAACCTTTGTTACTTTTGCTTGGCAAAGAATACGTAAACCTTTTTTTTCCAACTGTTTACGAACAAATGTTGAAATTTCAATATCTTCAGCGGGCATGATATGGGGCATCATTTCAACGACAGTAACCTTTGCTCCCATATCACGATAAAAGGAAGCAAACTCAATACCAATTGCTCCAGACCCTATAACCAAAAGTGATTTCGGCATTTCTGTCGGTATCATCGCTTCAAAATAAGTCCAAATGAGCTTTCCATCTGGCTCAATACCAGGAAGGAGACGAGGACGTGCACCCGTTGCAATAATGATATGCTTTGCTTGATAAGTCCCCTTCCCTAATGTTCCTTTAGGAATTGGATTTTGCGGTTGCATAACCGGTTTGGAGGACGAAGAAACTATAATTTCCGCAGGTTGGTTTGCCTTCGCTTCCTTCGTAAGCTTTGCTTCACCCCAAATAATATCAATCTTGTTTTTTTTCATTAAAAAACCAACACCAGCATTTAAACGAGCTGAAACGCCGCGTGAACGTGTCACAACATCTTTGATGCTTGCTTCAATTGAACCATTAATTTTGAGTCCATACTCTTTCGCATGTTCAGCAAAATGTTTCATTTCTGCCGAACGTAAAAGAGCCTTTGTTGGAATACACCCCCAATTTAAACAAATCCCTCCCAAGTGTTCACGCTCAACAATTGCAGTCTTAAAGCCACACTGCGCGGCACGAATTGCGGTCACATATCCGCCTGGACCTGATCCAATTACAATTACATCATAAAGATTTGCCACAGTCATTCCTCCATGGATATATATAAAATGGATATGCACTTTTAAACTTAAGATTGAAAATCAACATCATAAAATCGGCTTATGTTTTTTATTCTACGCTTCACATCAATGCGTTATCCAAACCAGAAGCAGCAATAGCATTGCTCTTCAAACTTTTTAAATTTGCTTCCACTCTCTTAACATACCCTTTCATAATTTAAGTAAAGAGCGGTCATTCAAACCAACATTGCTAATGGATTTTCAATTATCTTCTTAAAGGTCCGCGCAAGCTCTGCCGCTAAAGCACCATCGACAGCGCGATGATCAACAGAAAGTGTAACCGACATAACTGTCGCAACAGCTAATGCACCATTTTTAACAACAGCGCGTTGCTCTCCTGCACCAATCGCAAAAATCGTCGCATGGGGTGGATTAAGGATAGCAGAAAAACTTTTCACACCATACATTCCCATATTTGATACAGCTGTTGTTCCTCCCTGATATTCTTCCATTTTCAATTTGCGTTCACGCGCACGCTTTGCAAAATCCTTCATCTCTTTGGAAATAAGCGATAACGGCTTTTCCTCTGCATGGCGAATAATCGGCGTAATTAATCCATTGGGAATAGAAACAGCAACCCCAACATCACAATGTTTATGATGAAGCATTCCACCTTCAAGCCAAGAGACATTCGCATCAGGAACCGCTTTCAAAGAAAGTGCAACCGCTTTGATCACCATATCATTAACAGAAAGCTTATAAGTAGGCTTAGCTTCTTCCAGTGTCTTAACCATTGGTGCTGCAGCATTCAATTGTGTCCGCAACGCTAATAGCGCATCAAGTTCACAATCTACGGTCACATAGAAATGTGGAACTTTTTGCTTTGATTCCACCAAACGTGTGGCGATCGTTTTACGCATATTATCATGGGGTGTGAAGAGATATTCATTCTCTTTGAAGAGTTGCAATATCTGTTTGTCAGAATCACCTGCTGCAATCAGCTCGCCGATTGATGACGAATAAGAAGCTTGAGAGATATCCCCGCTCATAGCTTTTTCTACATCGCGCTTGATAATACGTCCATGGGGACCACTTCCAGAAATAAGGGATAAGTCAAGACCTGCCTGAGAAGCTAACCGCCGCGCTAAGGGAGAGGCAAAAAGACGAGCTCCCTCTTTATCTTGCTGTATTAATTGCTGAGCGGATGATTCATGAGACATTTTTATCCCCTTTGTGTCCGTCTGCTTCAGAGAATCTGCTTGTTTTTCGCCCTCTGATTCTTGTTTTATAGAAGAAGAATTCTCTTCTGCAACTTTTGCAGCTTCAGCTAAATCTTCTCCCTCTTCTGCTAAAACAACAATCAAAGAATTCACTTTAACCCCTTGTGTTCCGGCAGGAACAACAATTTTAGCAACTGTCCCCTCATCGACGGCCTCGACCTCCATCGTCGCTTTATCCGTCTCAATTTCAGCAATAACATCCCCAGAGGAAACCTTATCGCCTTCCTTAATATTCCATTTTGTTAAATTTCCCTCTTCCATCGTAGGGGAAAGCGCTGGCATTGTAATTTTAATGGGCATTGTGCTTTCCTCCGTTATGCTCTGTATGTCACAGCCTTAACGGCCTCAATAATTTCAGCAGTATCAGGCAAAGCCAACTTCTCAAGATTAGCCGCATAAGGCATTGGAACATCTTTGCCGGAAATCGTCGCAATTGGTGCATCAAGATAATCAAAAGCCTGTTGCATAACACGCGTTGCTATTTCAGTTCCTACAGATGACTGAGGAAAACCCTCTTCAATTGTTACCAAACGGCCCGTCTTTTTAACGGAAGAAAGAATTGTCGGAAGATCCATCGGACGAATGGTTCGTAAATCAATTAACTCAACGTCAATACCAAGTTTTTCAATTTCTGGTAATGCTTGAACAGCGTAATGCATACCAATCCCACAGGCAACAATCGTCACATCTTGTCCAGACTTATGAAGTCGTGCCCGCCCAATAGGCAAAATAAAATCATCAAGTTGAGGGACCTCAAATTGATGCCCGTATAAAATTTCATTTTCAAGGAAAATAACAGGATTATCATCACGAATAGCCGCTTTTAGCAAACCCTTTGCATCTGCAGCATTATAAGGCATGACAACTTTCAACCCTGGAATATGACTATACCAAGCAGCATAACATTGAGAATGTTGAGCACCAACACGAGCAGCCGCGCCATTGGGACCACGGAAAACCATAGGAGCCGTCATTTGTCCACCAGACATATAACGTGTTTTTGCTGCTGAGTTAATAATTTGATCCATTGCCTGCATGGCAAAATTAAATGTCATAAACTCAACAATGGGACGTAGACCTCCAAAAGCAGCTCCAACAGCCAGTCCAGCAAAACCATGTTCTGTAATTGGCGTATCAATAACGCGCCGTTCCCCGAATTCTTCCAACAAACCTTGGCTAACCTTATAGGCTCCTTGATATTGCGCAACTTCTTCCCCCATGAGAAAAACCTTTTCATCACGCCGCATTTCTTCGGCCAAAGCCTGATTAAGCGCTTCACGAACTGTCATTGTCACCATTTCTGTTCCCGCTGGAATATCAAAATCAGGAGGCGGTGCAAAAGTAAGAGATTGCGGAACTGATGAAGGAAGAGAAGGAGAGGACACTTCAGTTTTTTGTGCTGTATTAGTAGGATGCGAAATATCTTCAACACGCTCACCTTCTTCTAACAAAACTGCAATAACACTATTAACCTTTACACCCTCAGAACCTTCAGAAACACAAATTTTTCCAAGCGTGCCTTCATCGACAGCCTCTACTTCCATTGTCGCCTTATCCGTTTCAATTTCAGCAATAATATCGCCAGAGCTAACCTTATCACCTTCTTTCTTGAGCCATTTAGACAGCTTACCTTCTTCCATGGTTGGTGAAAGCGCCGGCATCAAAATATCAATAGACATACTTGCTTCCCTCGCATCAAACTAAAATATCCGTATAGAGCTCAGAAGCATCTGGCTCTTGATCACTTTGTGCAAAATCTGCCGCATCAGCAACAATGGCACGAACCTCTTTCTCAATAGACTTTAAATCGTCTTCGTTCGCCCAATTTTGTTTAAGAATCCGACTTTTTACTTGATCAATCGGATCGTGTTCCTCTTTTATTTTTTGAACTTCTTCTTTAGAGCGATATTTTGCTGGATCAGACATGGAATGACCACGATAGCGATAGGTCTGCATATCAAGAATGATGGGCCCTTTCCCTGAGCGAGCCCAAGAAATTGCTTCATCAGCAGCTCCTTTTACGGAGCGAACATCCATACCATCAACAACAATACCTGGAATTTCAAAAGAAAGACCGCGGCGAGAAAAATCAGTTTCTGCAGATGCCCGTGAAACGGATGTTCCCATAGCATACTGATTGTTTTCAATAATATAAACAACGGGCAACTTCCAAAGTGAAGCCATATTAAAACTTTCGTAAACCTGCCCCTGATTTGCAGCGCCATCACCAAAATAAACCAATGTCACATTATCTTTACCAAGATATTGATTCGAAAATGCCAAACCTGAACCTATGGGAACCTGCGCACCAACAATACCATGGCCACCATAAAAATTCTTTTCTTTAGAGAACATATGCATCGAGCCACCTTTGCCTTTGGAAAATCCTCCTTGGCGTCCCGTTAATTCTGCCATGACGCCCCGCGGACTCATCCCAACAGCTAACATATGGCCATGATCTCGGTAAGATGTAATAACTTGATCACCTTCTTTTGTTGCCTTTAATGTTCCAATAACAACAGCTTCCTGTCCAATATAAAGATGACAAAATCCCCCAATAAGCCCCATACCATAAAGTTGTCCTGCTTTTTCTTCAAAACGGCGAATTAAAAGCATTTCACGATAGGCATCAAGTTCTTCCTCTTTTGTAAAATCTGCTATTGGTGCTTTCTTTGTGGTGCTTGATAATGCAGTGCGCGCCACCGACGCAGAATTTTTTTTAAGTCGTTCTGCCATATTAAACTCCCTTTTATGATTATTTAGGAATAACCTTTACGAACAAAAGTTACAAGCCTTATCAAACGGCGTAAACAATATCATTGCTGATTATCGTTTAAATTAAGCGATTTTTCATTTACCTTTGGTATCATTTTAAGGCATTAAGATTGTTAATTCATTTGGCTTAGAAAAATTTAAATTCTTTCGGACATATTCATCCAACATATCCTTTTCAATATGCCCATTGCGTAAAAGAGAAATACGCTTTTCAATGAATTCACGCTCAGCTTCTATTTTATGAAGCTCATTTTCTAATTCGCTAATCTGCTGATTAACTTCACTGCGTGAATATAATCCATACTCACCATGATAAATATGGTAACTGAAATAGCTCAAAACGCCCACCGTCATAAGAGGTAGTATAAAACGCACTTTGATTGATCGACGTTTCTGCTTTGTCCACATAAAATAGCACAGTCTCTACAGCAAAAATTTCTTCATATTCTGCCTAACTATGCACGATTTTGATTAACACCTCATTACTCAATCTACACACGCAAACAATTTGTTATCACCAATTTATCCCCCCCTTGAACACAATCAAAGTAAGCTGAATGACTCACTTTTTATATGTCAAATATTGGATATCTCACTAATTTGTGATTTTATGCCCATCTTTGTCCTTAAAATTTCCTGTTAAAATGACTATAAAATCAATCAATATCCAAGGTGTAACTATTAAAAAAAGCCCTAGAAGCCCTACAAAAAATGGTATAGTTATCCAACTTATTATATTTATAAGAAGCAGTGCAATGCCCGTTCCAACTTTACCAACCATAAAACGATGAATTCCTAGTCCACCTAGAAAAAAACAAACGACCGCTAACGTCACTTTTGATTGTTGTGACTGACCTTCAGTCAAGACAGGGAAAATAGATTTAACGGTATCCCCTTCACACACAAAATCAACAACATCACCAACCTTCGGCGGCTTTTTTCCTGACCAATCCCAATTCGCAAACTGATAGCGCTTACCATCAGCCCCTGAAATGAAATAATCTCCTTGATCCTCACCGATAATCTTACCTTTCATCTTCACCACCTATAAAATTGCTATTCATAAAGAAGTTTTTCTTCTAATATGATAATATGTTAGATAAACCTCACCGCATGAGTACGATCTGCACTCACCGTGATATATGACAATTTAAAAAGCTTAAAATCCCCCAACAACTTAAAATTCCCGCAATTATAAGTGGCAATACAAAGCACGCTGTTCGATTTGCACTTTTACTTTTTTCATATGAAATAGTACAGTCTTTTTCAATAGTTTTATTTAAATATTTATCATTTTCTTTAATATTTCACATTTAAAGACATAGATTAAAATAATTTACATTATTAAATTAATATATTAAAAACATTAAAAGTAAAGAAAGTCCCTCACTCTTTACATTTTATATTATTCTAAAATTTCTACCAATTTATAATTTTATCCCCATTTTCATCCCTAAAGTATCCGGATAAAATAACTATAAAATCAATAAATGCCCATGGTATAGTGACCAACAGTCCTATACCTGTTATAGTCATGAGAAGCATCACAATACCCGTTCCAACTTTACCTGCCATAAAGCGATGAATCCCCAACCATCCAAAAAACCAACAAACAAGTGCTATCGCCAATCTTGATTTTTCTGACTGAGATTCACTCAAAAGAGGGAAAACAGATTTAACAACATCATCTTCATATACAAAATCAACAGTATCCCCTACCTTTGGTGTTTTTTTCCCTAACCAATTCCAACTCGCAAATTGATAACGCTTACCATCAGCCCCTGAAACGAAATAATCTTCTTGATTTTGACCAATAATCTTACCCTTCATCTTTGATCACCTATAAAGCTGCTCCTCATGTGTTATTCATAAAGAGATTATTTCTAATTTGATAATATATCGATTAACCTCACGGCGTAAATAAAATTTGTAGCAACCGTGATAAACGTGAAATTAAAATCGTTCAGAGCCCCCCAATAACCTAACGCTTTCTGCTGCTATGAGCAGTAATACAAAACACACCTTAGTTGTTTTACCCATATAAAATAGCACAGTCTTTATTCAATACTTTATTTAACTGTGCATATTTTTCTTAATATCTCACATTAAAGAGCTAGAGTAAAATGATTCGGTATGATGAACTTAATATGTTTATAAAAATAAAAAGCGACCTCAATTATCTGCTCTTTATCATAAAAAATTACAGATCTGTAATCTGATTCCCATTTTTATCCGTAAATTTTCCAGCAAGAATGAGTATGAAATCAACAATTGCCCAAATACCTGTAATCATCAATCCAACAACCGATAAAGATAAAACAAGCATTAACACACCCGTCCGAACTCTCCCAACCATAAAACGATGGACACCAAAAATACCTGCACACCAACAAAGGAGCGCAAACATTGTCCTTGAGTTCTCTGTACCTGATCTCAACAATGGAAAAACAGAACTGACTACACCTCCTTCACAGACAAAATCAACGGTATCACCAATCCTCGGGGATTTCTTTCCCAACCAATCCCAAGTCGCAAACTGATAACGCTTACCATCATCACCCGAAACGAGATACGTTCCTTGATCTTGACTAATAATTATACCTCTCATCTTAATCCCTATAAATTTAAATGCCTATAAAATAATTGCTCTATATCTTTGATAAGACAGCTCAATTTTATACTCTAAATGATCTTATACTTTCATATTTTTTGCTCACAAAAATCAACGATATACATCACCAGCATAACGCGCTTGGTCCCCTAGCATTTCTTCAATACGAATAAGTTGATTGTATTTTGCTAATCTATCCGAACGTGCAAGAGAACCTGTTTTAATTTGTCCACAATTTGTTGCAACCGCAAGATCGGCAATGAAAGAATCCTCTGTTTCGCCTGAGCGATGAGATATAATGGCACGATAACCCGCTTTATGTGCTGTTGCTACAGCATCAAGTGTTTCACTCAATGTCCCAATTTGATTAACTTTTATGAGAATAGAATTGCCTACTCCCATCTTGATACCCTCACGCAAACGCGCTGAATTGGTTACAAATAAATCATCGCCCACAAGCTGACATTTTTCTCCAATTGTATCAGTAAGAAGCTTCCAACCTTCCCAATCATCCTCTGCCATTCCATCTTCAATGGTAACAATAGGATAACTTTTCACAAGGTGCGCCAAATAATCGACTTGTTCTTGGATGTCGCGACATTTTCCCTCACCTTTATAAAAATATGAACCATTTTTATAAAACTCAGTAGAAGCACAGTCTAAACCAATGGCAATTTGCTCACCTGGTTTATAGCCACATGTTATGATGGATTCCATAATAAAATCAATTGCTTGATCTGCACTTTTAAACTGAGGTGCAAAGCCACCTTCATCACCAACATTGGTATTATATCCCGCATTTTTTAAACGTTTTTTCAACGTATGGAAAACTTCAGCACCATAACGGATGGCCTCTCTCACGGTAGGGGCTCCTACTGGAATAATCATAAATTCTTGAAAATCAATCAAGTTATCAGCATGAACCCCACCATTAATAATATTCATCATAGGTGTTGGAAGAATATGCGCTTGCGGTCCACCAATATAACGATACAAGGGTAAATCTAATGAGTTTGCGGCGGCTCTTGCAACAGCCAATGAAACACCAAGAAGTGCATTAGCACCAAGACGGGCTTTGTTTGGCGTTCCATCCAAAGTAATCATGGCTTGATCAATAGCGATTTGGTCTCTTGCATCCCGCCCACCAAGTTCTTCAAGAATTTCGCCATTGACTGCAGCAACCGCTTTTTCAACACCTTTCCCTTGATAACGCGGACCACCATCACGAAGCTCTACAGCCTCATGTGCCCCCGTTGAAGCTCCTGAGGGAACCAACGCGCGACCAAAAGCGCCATTTTCCAAATGAACATCAACTTCTACCGTCGGATTACCACGGCTATCAAGAACCTCACGCCCCATGATATCGACAATGATCGTCATCTATGTTTCCTTATCCAATAAAAGTTGCGATTCATTTCTAATGTCCTATTTGCAAAATATTTTTTCTCTTCTTAATTCAATTTTTTTGACAAATGATCAAATTCCATTAAAGTCTCAAGCAATCTTTGTAAATCATCAATTTTAACCATATTGGGGCCATCAGAAGGGGCATGGTCTGGATCTTGATGTGTTTCTAAAAAAATACCGGCAACCCCAACAGAAACAGCCGCACGCGCTAATACTTCAACAAATTGACGCTGTCCACCAGATGAAGCCCCTTGCCCTCCAGGTTCTTGAACAGAGTGTGTTGCATCAAAAATAACAGGCGCCCCAAATGAACGCAAAATAGGCAACGAACGCATATCCGAAATAAGTCGGTTATAGCCAAATGATGTACCGCGCTCACAAAGCATAACATTGGGATTACCACTGTGAACAACTTTTTTTAAAACATTCTCCATATCCCACGGTGCTAAAAACTGCCCTTTTTTAATATTAATAACACACCCTGTTTTGGCGGCAGCAATCAAAAGATCTGTTTGACGACATAAAAAAGCGGGTATTTGCAAAATATCAACCGTAGAAGAAACAATGCTACATTGCTCTTCGGTATGCACATCAGTCAATATGGGACAATCAAACTCTTTTTTTAAATCAGAGAAAATGACCATTGCTTTTTCAAGACCAATGCCCCGTGCTGCACTCAAAGAGGTACGGTTGGCTTTATCATAACTTGATTTATAAACAAACCCGATACCAAGCTGATCGGCAATTGTTTTAATACAACCAGCCATTTCAAAAGCATGATCACGACTTTCCATCTGACACGGCCCTGCAATTAATGAAAGGGGCATTTCATTTGAAAAAATAACATTTCCAACTTTTACTTGGGCATTTGGTTTTGTCATTTTATCCCTCAAAAGAAAAATTATACCTTAAACTAATCGACTTTGTTCTACAGCAGCTTCAATAAAAGAAGCAAAAAGTGGATGGGGTTCGAAAGGGCGTGATTTTAGTTCTGGATGATATTGAACACCAATAAACCACGGATGATCTGCATATTCTATTGTTTCCGGCAAAATGCCATCGGGAGACATACCAGAAAAAATCAAACCACACTGCTCTAGCCTGTCTTTATAATCAATATTGACCTCATAACGATGACGATGTCGTTCAACAATCTTTGTCATCCCATAAATTTGAGCAATATGACTTTCTTCTTTTAATTCAGCAGCAAAAGCACCAAGGCGCATGGATCCACCAAGGTCGCCATTTCTTGCCCGTTTTTCAAGAACATCACCTTTGAGCCATTCGGTCATTAAACCTACAATTGGATTTTCTGTTTCGCAAAATTCACTTGATGATGCATTCTCAATCTGTGCAATATTGCGTGCAGCTTCTATACAAGCCAATTGCATACCAAAACAAATCCCTAAAAATGGAACTTTACGCTCTCGTGCAAATTGAATTGCTCGAATTTTTCCTTCTGCTCCTCGAGCACCAAAAGCCCCAGGAACCAAAATTCCATGCACTTTTTGTAAAGTTGAAATGGAATCTTCTTTTTCAAGAAGTTGCGAATCAATCCACTCAATATTAACTTTCACTTTATTCGCTAAACCACCATGTGCAATCGCTTCGATAAGAGATTTATAAGCATCCTTTAAGCCCGTATATTTTCCTACAACAGCAATCGTAACTTCTCCTTCAGGGTGGTGAATGCGATGTGTAATATCTTCCCACCGATCCATCTGAGGTGGAGGGGACGTATCGATTCCAAAAGCGCGAAGAACTTCAGAGTCTAAACCCTCTTTATGATAGGCCATGGGAACATCATAAATTGTTGGCATATCTAATGCCTGAATGACCGCTTTGGCGCGAACATTGCAAAAAAGTGATAATTTGCATCGCTCTGTTTCTGGAATAGGCCGATCTGCACGCACAAGCAAAATATCAGGAGAAATACCAATTGATTGCAATTCTTTGACAGAATGTTGTGTTGGCTTCGTTTTTAATTCACCTGCCGAGGGGATATAAGGCATTAATGTAAGATGGACATAAACAACATTTTGTCGAGAGAGCTCATTACCAAGCTGTCGAATCGCTTCAAGAAAAGGCATGGCTTCGATATCACCAACTGTTCCACCTATTTCACATAAAACAAAATCAAACTCTTCATTTCCCGTTGTAATGAATCGCTTAATTTCATCTGTAACATGCGGAATAACTTGAACTGTTGCCCCCAAATAATCACCCCGCCGTTCTCGTTCAATGATATTGCGATAAATACGCCCTGTTGTAATATTATCTTGGCTATTTGCAGAATGCCCCGTAAAGCGCTCATAATGACCAAGATCAAGATCCGTTTCCGCACCATCATCAGTCACAAATACTTCACCATGTTGATAAGGAGACATTGTCCCTGGATCAACATTTAAATAGGGATCAAGTTTGCGAAGGCGTACACGATAGCCACGAGCCTGTAATAACGCTGCTAACGCCGCCGCTGCGATGCCTTTTCCAAGGGAAGAAACCACACCACCAGTAATAAAAACATAACGTGCCATGGGCTTATGGTGATAAGCAATTTATTATGATTTTTCCAGCAAAAAATGAAAAAAGAAGCAATTTTTCCTCTAAAATAAAAAAGGTGAAAAAATCACCTTTTTAAAAATCTATATTTTCTTTAAAGAACTATTTTGTATTATGATCCGGAACTGTGTTTTCAAGAACCGGCGGAACTGGGGTTTCCGCTTCAGGATTTTTAAGCGATTTTTGTTCCTGCGGAGAATCGGAAGGACCTCCTAGCTGTTCAAGAATAGAAGGGGAAGATTTATCATCTGATGATGGGATTGATTCTGAACCTTTATTGGTAGAATTCTGCTCTGAATTAACCGGTATACGCTTTAAAATATCAGAGCTCGAATTTGATATACTTCCCACAACAGTAAGTCCAATGGACACAACAAAAAAGCAACAGGCTAAAATAGCTGTCAACCGTGTTAAAGGATTTCGAGATCCACGGGTTCTCATCAGCCCTGAGCTATTACTCACACCGAGCCCACCGCCTTCTGAAGGTTGGATTAAGATAACTCCAACCAAAGTAATCACAATCAATAAATGAATAACAATAAGTACTGTTTGCATAAACCCTGCTCTTCCAATAACTCTTTTATAGCTATTTACACATAAATAACACACAATCCAAGAGGGAACTCAAATTTCTCTGTTATAATTTACGACAAACATCGCAAATCGTTAAAAAATCAATGGCTTTTAAGCTAGCTCCGCCGATCAAGGCCCCATTAACATGAGGAATGCTTAAAAGCTCAAAAGCATTGGATGGCTTTACGGATCCACCATAAAGCAAACGTATCTTATTGCCTTGATCACCAAAACGAGAGCGCATCTCATCACGAATAAAATGATGCACTTTTGCAATATCTTCTGAAGTTGCCGTATTGCCAGTACCTATCGCCCAAACAGGTTCATAAGCGATAATGGTATTCTCTGCTGTTGTATCATCTGGTAAAGATCCTTCAAGCTGCTGCGTAAGGACATTTAGGACTTCATTATTGTTGCGCTCCTCCAATGTTTCACCAATACACACAAGCGCCACAAGACCTGCGCGCCATGCTGCTTGCACTTTGGCACAGACAATTGCATCATTTTCCTGATACACTGTACGACGCTCTGAATGCCCAAGAATAACGTGACTTGCTCCGGCTTCTTTAAGCATAAAAGCTGAAATATCTCCCGTATAAGGACCATGATCATCAAAATGACAATCTTGCCCTCCTAAAAGGAGATTTGCACCATCCAGCGTATCAGAAGCAGGCGATAAAAGCGTTGCTGGAAGACAAATAAGCGCTTCAAATAGATGATTGAGATCAGAGCTAACGCCTGTAGCAATAGCACGTAACTCTCCAAGCGATTCTCTCGTTCCATTCATTTTCCAATTTCCAGCAAGAAAAGGCCGAATATTTCGAGACATATCTTCACCTCAAGAGCTCTTATAATACTTCATTTATTTGTAGTATCAAATTATAAAACGAAAGCAAGTCTTTAAAAGCTTGCATCTTTCGTCTCTTTATTGCAAATTCCATTACTAATTTGATAATAACTTATGTTTAAAATGGAATTGAACAATGCTTGACGTCATAAGAAGTGCTACAAATTCTTGGATTTTCAGAGTTTTCCTTGCTATTTTACTCTTATGCTTCATTCTTTTATGGGGGATACCACACTTACACACAAAAAGCGAAAGAGATCTTATTACTTCTGGAAATTCTATCGTAACGATCGATGATTATCGTCTCGCACTTGCCGATCAAAGCGCACGTTTAGCACAGGCTGCTCATCTTGGGCGAATGTTTACCCCAAATGAAATGCAGCAATACCAAATTCCTGCTTTTGTGTTTAATCAATTGCAACAAAATGTACTGCTTGATGAACAAGTCCGTAAAATGAAAATAAGTCTTTCAAAAGATACCATCGCCCGTACGATTGGTTCTGATAAGATGTTCCAGATAAATGGTACATTTGATAAAAATTTATTTTATAACTATCTTCAGCATTTACGTATCAGTGAAAGTGCTTTTCTTAATTATTATACCAAACAAGAAAAGCGTAACCAACTTATTGCAGCTTTACTCTCTGACATGAAAACACCCGATCTCTTTTATAAAGCACTTGCTCTTTATCAAGGAGAAATGCGGAGTGCTGATTATCTCATTATTGATCTAAAAGAAAAGCAAACGATTGCTGATCCTGATCACGAAACACTACAAAAATGGTTTGAAACACATCAAAGTGAATTTCGCACTCCAGAATACCGTACTGTCTCTTTGCTATCTATGGAACTTAATGATTTCGTAAAACCTAAAGATATCTCAACAGATGAGGCAAAAGCCTACTATACCCAAAATGCTTCACGTTTTGTAACGCCTGAAAAGCGCACATTCGAAGAACTACGATTCCCCACCCGCGAAGAAGCCGATAAAGCAGCAAAAAAAATAGCCGATGGATTGAGTTTTGATGAACTGGTAAAAACTGAAAAAAAGACTCTTAATGATATAAAAAAAGGGCCTCTTACAGAAAATGAACTTCCTAATCATCTTGCATCTGAAGTTTTTGGACTCCCACAAGGACAAATCAGTCCTGTAATAAATGATTTACAGGGACCTGTTCTCGTTCGCGTCACACATATCGAACCTTCAAGCTCTCTTCCTTTTGAAAATGTAGAAGAAAATATTCGCCAAACTCTTGCTAAAAATCGTGCTGCTAATGAGATCCGGAGCAATTATGTATCCATTGAAAATGCTCGTTTTGAAGGCGCTTCTTTTAAAGAGCTTGCGGACCAGTACAAATTAACTCTGCGCACAATTACCCTTGATAAAACAGGCAAAACGCTTGAAGGTACAGTCCTCACGGATTTGCCTCAAAAAGATACTTTACTAAATGCTATCTATCAATCAAATGAAGGCGTCGATCTTGATCCTCTCTCTTTTCAAAATGGTGGGTATCTCTGGTATAAAGTCGATAAAATTATTCCTGCCCGCGATAAAACACTAGAAGAAGCTAAGATAGATGTTCTTTCTCAATGGAAAAATGAGGAGATCCAACGCCTTCTTGATGAAAAAGCCCAAAATGCTCTCAAACAGCTTATGGAAGGAAAAAGTTTTGTTGCCCTTGCTCAGACACTTGGTGTTACAAAACAAACAACGACCCTTCTCCGGCGTCAAGATCCCTCTGAAGTTCTTGGTGTTGAAGGGATTAAAACGTTATTTTCTGGTCCCCAAGGTCATTATGGCATCATAAAAGGTCCGGTTGCAACAAACCGTATCGTTTATCAAATAAAATCTGTAACGATGCCTAAAGATATCACGCCTCATACTCTTTCACCTGAGGTTCGGGCCAATATAGATATGATGATAAGAGAAGATCTTAAGCTAGAAATCCTACAAATTGCCAACCAAGAACATCCTTCGGAAATTAATAGCAAAAATTATAATCAGATCTTTAATACTCTCCAATAAAAAGGATTAAGAACGGCATTACAATTAACGCTCTCGCAAGTCAGTGCATTTATGGATTTGCGAGAAAATAGGTGATGGATATGTAGTGTCTGTTTTTTTCAACACATTTAGAAATAATATTATCTATCCAAAGGTTGTAAGGGGTGTCGCTAATTCAGCTATAAATGTCATGCTTCTTGTCATTACATTTACAGCTTGTCATATTGCTACTCTTAATATTCGTTCATAAGGTGCGTATTGCTTCTTTCTTCAATGATTTTCATTGACACACTCAACTTATGATATGAAAAAACTATTTTAATATTCATTATAAACGTGATTTAAAATGAGAAAATCTTTATTTATTCAACGCTCTCATTCAATATGGAAAAAATAAACTCTCATGATAAATTAATATTTTTATATATCATAGCAATCATCAATTACAGATTCATAACTTTAACTTTTCAAAAATGAGCGTTTTTTAAATGCTTGGAAGTTAAAATAACTTTTCTCATAAAAAATTATCTTTCATTTGCAAATAAGACCCGACCAATACCGTCAGAGTACTCAATATCAAAAGTTCTTCATCAAACAAAGAAATGGATTAAGCTTTATCTCATATTTTGTCTTATCGGTTTCTCACATATCCGATACACTAAATAAAACAATTTAGTGATGAGAAAACACGGCGTATTTTACAGATCGTAAAATTTCTTATTCTTTTGCGTTCATAGAAAGAATTATATCAACGTTTTTTATAACAAGGAAATGGTTTGATATTGCAGTATCTCTTTTTATCTTCAATATGAAAAAATCAGCTTAATTCTAATGTAGTCATATTATTTTATAATATCTTTGGAAAATGACCGCTTAGTGCCGCTCTTGTTATCAACCAATAGCGATGTATCAATGGCAAAGTTGCACTTTCTTGAAAAATTGCAGCCCCTAGCTGTAGAGCCTTTTGAAGAGAAGCGGGTATAATGACCAATGGAAGAAAAGCTGGTTTAAGAGCTCTAGGTATAGCATGAGAAGACGCGTAAAGTTTGCGATAATGATCACGTGATAATGCGACCATAGCTTCTACAATACGGTTCTTTTGTTGATCACTGAGACGATGAGAATCCAAATCCTTCCTATTCACCCCTACAGCCTGCAGCATATCAGTAGGTAAGTAATAGTGATAGTGTGATTGCATGAAAGATAAAAGGCGCAATACACCACTTAATCCTTGAGCAATTCCTCCATGTTTATAGGTATCTGTAAAATCTTGTGTGGCATCAGGATTTAATATCTGACAAGAAAGCTGTAAAATTATACTTGCCGTCTCACCACAATAATGCTCGAGATCATGAAGGGTTTCTAGTGGGGTGTGATAAAGATCTAAAATTTGTGCATCACAATACCGTAAAAAAGCTGTCTTAGGTAAATTAAAAAGAGTCATTGCTGTCAACAAATCATTCAAAATTGGATGATTTCCACTCGTTTGCATTTCACCGTGCGCGATAGAATCATACCACCAGCGTAATCGTATTTCTCCGATGAGAGGATCATGAACACTTTCGCGAATACGAGAAATCTCAGCATTAAATGCGTAGAGAGCAGCCAATGCTTTGCGCTTTTTTTTAGGTGCAAATAAAACCGATATATAGCGATCACGATCTATGGTACGTAAAATATCAAGACAATAAGGAAGAGAACTTATCATTCTATGAACCTATTAACGTCCCTTTTTTAGCCATTCAATTAATATTCTCTTTTTATTCATATTAAAAAATGAGAGATAAGGAAATACGGCTCAGAGAATAAGATTTTTAAAATTAAAAATTAAATTAATCATTTTTTTGATAAAATTTATCTTATAAGCTGAAACTTTCATTTGTCATAAAAACAGCTAAAAATGAACCGTAACATGCGTAATGAAACTTATGACAACAAACAACGCAAAACTCTCTTTAACTGAATAGATGACAATAAACTTTTATAGAAAATAACTGATTATAAAAACTTCATCAAATGATTGACCTCTTCTCTTTTATAAGAAGCAAAGATTTTGCTCCGCACCAGTCTGGCAAAAATCCAATTGTTTTTGATAAGTTGCTATTGCTCATAAGGAATTAGTTGATAATAATACTTTATCGTTTTGCCTGTTGAATTAGAAACCCTAAGATCATATCGTTCTCTCACTTCAAACCTATTCCCTTTCCCGTGACACACAGAGCGGATGTGTAGATGTTTTTTAAACAATCCCGCCTATAAATCGCTTCAAGTGCCAGAGGCTTATCACTTATGTGATATACTAGTCCCTATAAGCTAGGCCTGTTCTGAATAACTTGCTGCTGTATTAAAATACACTTAATGTATGAAGTTATGTATATTTTACGTTCCTTATATCACCGCCTTAAATGACGACGGCATTTTACGGTATAGAAAAATAATTACCTTTGTCCTCTATGCTAGACAAGGGCATTTATTTTATTAAACCATGCTTTATTCTACCGCAAATAATAATGCCGCAACAGCGCGATCTTCAGCCAATAAAACATTAAATGTACGCACCGCTGCTCCTGTACTCATTGTATCTGATGAAATACGCTTTTCCCATAAAAGAACTCGTAACTCTTCGGGTAATCGTAATAATTCATTTCCAGTCCCTATTAATAAAACTTCAATCTCATTTGCCTCTTCTAAAACACGAGATAGATTCCCTTGAGTGGGAAGAGGTCCTGCCATATCAATGCCATAAATTCCTGATGGGACACAAATAATAGAACCTCTATGTGACATATCAGCAAAACGAAATCCACCATTTCCATAAGCATCAATAGGCGCACGACTCGGAAAATGTGCTTCACGAATTTGTATGGCATCGGACATAAATAAGCACCTTTTATTTTTAAAACCCCTCTTGTCTTTTACTTCTCATCATAAAAGTTAACGGCAATACAAATAGTGATATGTTAACCCTAGCCCTTCAGAATATTGAGGTAGAGATTTTACTATAAAATTTTGATCGGATCATACAACAAATATATGAAAATTTAGCAATAAACTGCGATTAAATGCTATACTTATCTAGCTTTTAAGAATTCTTCTGATTAGTTACCACAAAGATAAAAAACTTCTCTTTGATGGAAATGATTGCATTGCTTAAAAGACAGGAAAACTTGTCGTGATATCCTATAAATAAAGCAACAATTTTAATAGTCTACAGAAAACAAAGACACCACTTTCTGTCGTGACTATAAAAAACATTCCTCCTAATGAAATTGCCTTTATATTTCGATATTTTTTATAAAAATACTTTTTAAAATGGTATAAATCGCACTTACACTTTAAGATGCATTTTCCTTATTTTCCTTTGATACAGTTTTTTCCTCTTTAGAGATACTCACATTTCCTCTCACAGTCTTTTTAGACTTAGACTTTTGTGGTGTTTTTGTTTTAGCATTAAGTTTTGATTTTTTTTCTGCAATCGGCTGACCTTTAACACATACATCCGCTAATGTTGAACGAACAACACGAATATTCATATTCTCACCAATTTCAACCTCTAGTTCACCACTCTCGTCGTGAACCTTCGTAACCTTGCCGATAATACCACCACCTGTTATAACTGTATCACCACGACGTACTGCATTAAGCATCTCCTGCCGTTTTTTCATTTGGGCGCGCTGTGGGCGAATGGCAAAAAAATACATAATTGCAAAAATTAAAATGAATGGGATAGCGTTAACAAATGAAATTCCACTGGAAACATCGCCTGCACTTTGAGCATAAGCGTTCGTAATAGACATTTTTATCTCCTATAGTTAAACTTCAGGTATTTCCCACTCTCTTAAAATAAAACTCCGATTCAGAAAAAATTCCTCAAGAATTTATTATAAAAAGTGATAATGATATAACGTAATACCAGCTTTATGAAAATGCAATAAATCCTTAAGAGACAGAATACAATAAGAAAAAATTTTAAAAAACAGATTTATTTTTCTCTATTATATATCCTCCACTAGAATCCTTTTCTCTTACTCAAGAGATGAGATAAAACAATTTTTCTAATGGAAAAACTTTAATTTAGAGAGATAATTCATTATTTTCTAATGTCGAATGATAGAGCTCAATACTAAAAAACGCTCTCATTTCAAACCCTTTGAATTCATCAAAAAATTTTCTTGCCCATCACACCTGTGAAATGAACATAAAGATAAAAACTCTTTATGATAAGAAGTCAAATATCTTTTCTCATGCCCCTCTCAAATGCAAGAGTATTGCGAATGCTGGGTGCTGGCAAATCGTATGATGCTCTTTGTCTTATGCTTCATAAACATAAAGATGATCATCTCTAATGCTCCCCAACAAACTGCTCTTCTAAACCAATGACTTTTTGCTAACTTATTACGTTAGACATGTGCTAATATCTTTCGATGATCGAGCGTAATGATAAATCCATGAAACACGTCAATACTTTATCAAATGAGATCGGCTTTAAAAAAAGAAGGAACATAACAGATTGATTATTCGACTCCTCAAACATTGCTTAGTGTCTTGAATCATCTACAAGAGCAAATTGAACAGAAATATCATGTTATTGCAGAATTAGCACCGAAAGTAGAAGCTTTAGAAAATTTAAAAGGTTCTTATGAGTGCTATTGATTTAAGAAAATAAATTGTTTTCATGAAATTTCTATAAATTATAAGATTATTTAAATTTAATGTCATCAATCCCTTAGTTTTCTAAATATTTAAGAGGATCAACTGGTAACGAATTTTTACGCATCTCAAAATAAACACGTGGCGTTTTAACATTTCCTGAAACACCCGACTTCGCAATCTCATCACCGCGTCTTATTCTTTGGCCTTTGTTAACAACAAGCTGACTATTACATCCATAAATAGTGATAATATTATTTTCATGTCGAATCATAACAACATTACCCAACTCTTTTAATCCATCTCCCGCGTAAATAACGACACCATTTTCCGCCGCCTTTACCGATGATCCTTCAGGTACAGCAATGTCTATTCCTCGATTCATTATGGTTCCTTTTTTTTGACCAAACTGGCTTAATAAACGCCCTCGTACCGGCCAACGCATCTTAGAAATCCCTGTGGCTTGCGGCGTCTTAATATTATCTGTACGTGTAACGGTACTTGATAAATCAGATTCATGATTCAATTGCATCATCTGTTTAGAAGAATTTTTTTCAGAATTTGATCTGTTCACCTGTGTAGAAGGTGGCGTTGTTACAGGAGCTTTATATATAGGTGAAGCCTTCTTATGCTTTGTAGAAGACGTCATTTGAGATTGGAATGAAGATTCTGCTTTTGACACTGCCAAATCGTTATAACTGGGCACTTTTGAAGTTGCTAATGCACGTCTGCTTGGAAGTACAAGAACCTGACCAATATAAATGGAATTGCTGTTTATACCATTTGCTGATTTTAACGCCTCAACACTAACCCCTACTTGTCGTGCAATACTGAGTAGTGTATCTCCACTCTGGACAATATAAGAGTTCTGCCGAAAAATAGGAGAGCTATCCATTTGTGAACGGGAAAGTGTTCCAAGGTTACGTGGAGGAGCCCCCATAACACGACCATTAGAAGGAGCTCCCCTATCTTGCTGTGGAGAATTATCATCAATCCACGAATCATCACTTGGTTCTACAGGGGGCAATTCAGTGCTTTGTATCATTTCTCCGCCATACGATAGCATTCCCGGATCTGAAGACATAGAGTTCGCTATATTTGATTGAGATGATACCCTATGATGAGAGACAATATTGGAAAAACGTTGTGAACCAGAACTACAACCAGCAACAATCGTTACCACCGCTAAAAAAGTTATTCTCTGAAAATTATGCCGGAAAATATTATCCAAAGCTTTTAAACACATCGTTTTGCTCACTCATCAATACTCAACTTACTCCATTAAAGCTTTTTTAAATTACCGAAGGGTTAAAATGTGATGCTTTATTCATAAATATCTTTAATTAAGATCAAAATGAATTTAATGGAAAATAAAAAAGTGAAATAATTTGCGCTATTTCTTAAACTTTAAAAATTAAAGTCTCTCCGCAATACCTTTAATAAAAGGTTGATAACGCACTTGAAACAGTTCTAGACACTCAAATCGACTCCCAATTTTTGTATAGCGCGTCACCGTTTGTACCCCTTCATCAGGTCCTATCGCCTGAATGAGAATTCCATTCTCAGCTAAAAGTTCTAAAAATTCCTTGGGTTCATCAGAACGTGATGGCCAAATAAGAATGCGATCAAATGATCCCAAACCTGCCACATTATGACTTCCATCACACTGGCGTATAACAATATTTTCAATATCCAAACTTTGGAATTTTTGGCGTGCTAAATCAACAAGCGTTTTATAACGATCAACCGTTGTCACACGATCACTCAAACATGCCATAAGAGCAGTACAAAAGCCAGAGCCTGTACCAATTTCTAAGACACGATGCTTTTTTTTCAATGATAGTGCTGAAAGAATCAAGAGCTGTTCTTCCAAACGTTCCATATATTCCCCACACTCTATAGGAATAACTTTATTATCATAAGCACTATTAAACCACGGAGCAGAAACAAATTGTTGACGTGGAATTTTCTCTAATGCCGAAAAAAATCGCACGTCATCAATGCCTTTGCTACGCATTTTCAGTACAAGAGCAGCCAACTCCTCACGAAATTGCAAAATACCCTTTTGCTCCATAGTATTATTCACTCTCTAATGGAGATGCACTTTTATTGTCCCTACAAACTACTTCTTTTAGAATGGCAAAACCTCTTGCGTTTGTATAGCATTCCCTCTTTGCAATAAACGCATATTGTTTTTCCTTTCCCCAAATTAAGCAATAATACAACGCATGCCTCCCATATAGGGTTGTAAAACATCTGGAACAATAATTGACCCATCAGCCTGTTGATAATTTTCAAGCACAGCAATAAGACAGCGGCCAACAGCCGTACCAGAACCATTAAGGCTATGAACAAAATGCAATTTCTTATCGCCTTCTTTACGATAGCGAGCGTTCATACGACGACCTTGAAAGTCCCCACAAACGGAACAACTAGAAATTTCACGATAACATTCTTGGCCAGGAAGCCAAACCTCGATGTCATAAGTTTTACGTGCTGCAAACCCCATATCCCCCGTAGAAAGAACCACTGTGCGAAAAGGCAGACCTAGTCGTTTTAAGATATCTTCTGCACATTCCGTCATACGTTCCAATTCAATAAGAGACTGCTCTTCACTGGTAATCGAAACCATTTCTACCTTCCAAAATTGGTGCTGACGCAACATACCGCGTGTATCACGACCAGCCGCTCCCGCTTCTGAACGAAAACAAGGAGATAAAGAAGAAAATCGCAGTGGCAAATCTGATATTTCAAGAATTTCATCGTTGACCAAGTTCGTTAATGGCACTTCTGCTGTGGAAATAAGCCATCGGCCATCTGTTGTTTGAAACAGATCTTCAGCAAACTTCGGCAATTGGGCTGCTCCGTAAACAATCTCATCACGAACAAGAAGAGGCACAGAAACTTCTGTATAACCATGCTCATTAACATGCACATCAAGCATAAATTGTCCCAATGCTCGTTCTAGCCGTGCTAACGCCCCTGAAAGCACTGTAAAACGTGTTCCAGATAAACGACTAGCTCGCTCAAAATTCATCTGCTTGAGATCTTGACCAAGATCAAAATGCTCCTTTGGTGTAAAATTAAAGGTTGGAGGTGTTCCAAAATGTCGAATGACGACATTATCACTTTCATCTTTACCTTCTGGAACATCATCTAATGGAATATTGGGAAGTGCTGAAAGAATTTTTTCAAGACTTTCCGTCAACTCTTTTTCTTCCGTTGTTGCAGAAGAAAGAAAGACTTTAAGCTCTTCAACTTCAGCTCTAAGCCGTTCAGCCATTTGCTGATCAGATGTAGCTAAAGCTTGTCCTATTTCCTTTGAAATCGCATTGCGACGTTCCTGTGCTAATTGTACCTTAGCAACATGGGATCGGCGTGCAAGATCAAGTTGTATTAACCTTTCGGCTTGTGGCTCAAGGCCTCTCCTTACAAGTGCTTTATCTAATTCTTCAGGATTTTCACGAATCCACTTAATATCAAGCATTAAAATTCCTCATTTATATTGTTTTTATTCTATATTGGTTTTATTCATTTCTCATCGCATAAAATATACACTTTTCTTAAGTGGATTTTCTTCTCTTTTCTATACCATAAGCCATTAAAATTGAGACCTCATAAAGCGCTATCGTTGGTAAAGCTACTGCAAACATCGTAAAAAAATCCGACGGCGTTATCATTGCTGCAATAATAAAAGAGAGCAGAATAGCCCATTTTCGTTTAGACACCAAATCATAAGACGTTAAAAGTCTAACTTTTGTTAAAAGACTGATGACAAGAGGCAATTGAAAAATCAAACCAAAAATGAGGATAAACGACGTCATAAAGCCCAAATAATCAGAAATACGCACGACAAACTCTATCTTTAATTGAGCATCTGGAAGAAATTGTTGAGAAAGGCTAAACCATAGTATTATTGGCGCCAATAGAGCATAAACAAACGCTCCTCCAATACAAAATAAAATAGGACCACCAATGAGAAAAGGCAAAAAAGCCCTGCGCTCATTTTTATAAAGCCCTGGTGCAATAAAACTATAGAATTGAAAAGCTGTATAGGGAAAAGATAAAATAATTCCTCCAAAAACAGCAAGTTTCATCTTTGTTAAAAAAGTTTCCCATACCTGCGTTGATTGCAAACGAATATTCTCAGGATACCCTCCTGCTATTTTCATTGCCCATTGATACGGCCATAGTAAAAAATTCAAGATATAATCTTTAACAAGAAAACACATCATAAAAGCGATCATAAATGCAACCAAAACCCAAATAATTCGCTGACGAAGTTCAATTAAATGTTCTAAAAGTGGTACCATATTGGCATCAACTTCATCTTTTTTTACATTCATGACACATCTTTTTTATCTTTAGAAGCAATAGAAACGCTTTCAAGGTGATGAGAAGCACGAGAGACTGTCCTATCTTTCTTGATTGCTTTTTGATCACATGCCAAAAGTTCTTTATCTTTTTCTGATTTATAGTGAATTGCCTTAATATCCAAATTATCGTGAATACCCTCTATTGTATTTTGAATGCAATCAAAAGTTTCTGCCAACTTCTCGCTTGAATCGTTCATATCCGAACATGTTTTTTGCAAATCATCGTGCTCAATTTGTTTTATTACATCATCAAACTGGTGACGAAGTTCATTTGCTGTTGAATGCATATAAGCTCTTACCCTTGCGATTGTCTTGAGTATTTTAGGTAAATCTTTCGGTCCAACGACAATGATGAGAACAAGTAAGATCACGACAAGCTCTGGTCCATCAATCCCAAACATTGCTTATACTCGACTTCCTCATAAAAAATAATGCACAATGATGATGACATTTTTGTTATTTAATACGTTTATTATTTGACACGCTGTTTTTTAGCAACAGATGCCTTTCCTCTTTTAGAGTGAGAGGGAGTCTTTCTGCGTGTTGCTACATGTTTTACTGATAACGGCTGAGATGGTTGAGATTCTCCATCAATGATTTGGGAAGAAGCAACCATTTCAACGTTATCCTCAATGCCTCCCTCTTCTTCCTTCATATTCTTTTTAAAGGCTTTAATTCCCTTAGCAACATCGCCCATTAATTCAGAAATTTTACCACGTCCGAAAAGCAAAAAAATAAGCAATAAAATTATAATTAAATGTGTTGGTGAAAAAATATTACCCATTAATCTCTACTCTATGCTTTTTATCTGACTTATTCATGCTACCTCTGAAGAATTTATCAAATATTGTATCCTATTTATATATTTTTTTCTCAACTTAAAAGAAATCACATGCTTTTTAATGGAAGAAGAGTGATCGTCGTCAATTAATCAGCCAAATTTTTAAAAGATACAACCGCACATTTTTCTAAATATTTAGGTGTAATATCGTAATATAGACTCACTCAAAATGTGTATGAGACAACATTTGTAGGCGTGATCATATCTGAGAATATGTTTTATTAACGCGTAAAATAATACATTAATTTATAAGAATTATTCATTTGCACATTACAAGCAAGGTTAGCATAGAGAGATAAAAACTCTTAAATGCTCTTCTAGACCAGCTTAATTGTCCTAGACCTAGAAAATAAGTCGCAATATATAGGAATATGATGATGCTCGCTTTCATCTTTATTCAATAAAGAGCTTCCATTGAAATGTTTGCCCTCTTCGTGTCCAACTTTCATATAAAAGGTTTAAAATCCCAATGAAATAAGGCTCCCGTGACATCCATATTTTATGTGTATCATTTTTTAATGAGGGGCTTATTTAATTTCCACAAGAAAATTTTTATGGATATCAATTCTATTATTCTATGCTAATAACCTGATACAGTTATCCATATGATAGAGTTTTTCCCATGAATTATCGGCATATTTACCATGCTGGCAATTTTGCTGATGTTTTTAAACACATTATTGTCATGCGTATTGTAGAGTATCTCAAACGCAAAGAAAAAGCTTTTCGCGTTATAGATACGCATGCTGGTATCGGTATTTATGACCTCTCTTCTTTAGAAGCCCATAAAACAGGAGAGTGGCGCGAAGGTGTGCAACGAATTTTTTCAACGCCAATCCCTGAAGATTTAAGAGCTCTCCTTTATCCATGGTGTGATATCATTGATGCCCTCAATAAAGGAGAAGAAGAAATTGTATTTTATCCTGGATCTCCTGTTCTTATTCGTCAATTATTACGCAAACAAGATCGCCTTACCGCAATAGAATTGCACAATGAAGATTATCATATTTTAGCAAAAAATTTTGCTGGCGATTATCAAACAAAAGTTCTGCATTTGGATGGTTGGCTTTCCTTAAATGCTCATTTACCACCAAAAGAAAAACGCGGGTTTATCCTTGTGGACCCTCCCTTTGAAAAAACTGGAGAATTTTCCCGCCTTATTGAGGGATTAATGAAAGCCTATCGCCGTTTTTCTGGAGGAATCTATGCTTTATGGTATCCTGTTAAACATGACAAAGAAATTGAAAGTTTTCTTGATGCGCTTTATCAAACAGGGATTCCTAAAATTTTACAGCTTGAAATGCGTATCCGAAAAAATTCAAGTTCACCGACAATGAATGGAAGTGGAATGATTATTATCAACCCTCCCTACCTTTTGGAAAACGAAATTAAAAAACTCAGTCCCTTTCTTATCAATCGTCTTGGACAAGATGAAAATGCTCAAATAACGCACAAGTGGCTTCAAAAAGAACATTTAAATTAGACTTTGCTCTTACGTTTTCCCTAAAAAATACCCTTTTGTAAAATACAAAGGTCGCAAGCCTTTATTATTTTTTAGATAATATCAGCATATAATATAATAATGGTAAGCTTATAACGATTTCATGAATTATAGAATAATAAAGCTATTGCACCAACCTCTTTAAGCCTTATATAAAGAGCAGGTTGGTACCTTCATACATTCTTCAGCCCTCAATGTTGCGGCAGCCCTTGGAACTTGAGATGGTTTACAAGAGGAATTTTTAGTCTTTTCTTGTACAGTTTCACACCACGTAGCTCTCCTCGCTTTTAACGTGCAAGAGATAGGGTTTTTAATATGCTATAGATTTGAAATGAAAGAATCATACGCTTTTTAGGCGTTTAATTCAATGTTGACAACGATAAATTATCTTTATAAATCAACATGTTAATTCTTTATTGTTTTTTCTTTTAGAAAATGTCTCCTCCTATCATTATGGATTTCCTCTTCTAATCATTTTTAATGAAACAATTGGCGCCTTCATAAAGCTGTCTTAAATAAACAACTCTCATATTTTTTTATGAAAGATAGGAACTCTAAAATCACACTTTTATGCTATAATATGTTATTGGTGGACGAAAATTATTAAAGACATAGATAATCGTTATTCAATAAAAAAGAATATTTCATACGTTAAACAAAAAGCATTTCTTGATAAACGGAATGATCCTAAAAAATAATACAAATTGTCTGAAAAATGAACGAGAAAAGCTTTCTTTTCTCTCTAACCTTACATGGAACAATGCCAATCAAAGCAATGAGAAAAATCAATTCCAAGGTGTTAAATTCATACAAGAATTTGTTAAACATCTTCCGCATAAGCCAGGAGTTTACCGAATGATTGGTGAAAATGGTGATATTCTCTACGTTGGCAAAGCTCGTAATCTTAAAAAACGTGTTTCAAACTATGCACGTGAAAAAGGACACAATAATCGTATTACCCGTATGATTCGTGCAACATATCATATGGAATTTATCGTTACCCATACAGAAACAGAAGCACTCCTTTTAGAAGCCAATCTCATCAAAAGATTGCATCCACATTTTAATGTATTACTCCGTGATGATAAAAGCTTCCCTTATATCATGATTACAGATGATCATCGAGCCCCTGCACTTTACAAACATCGCGGTGCTCGAACACAAAAAGCTCATTATTTTGGGCCTTTTGCTTCTGCTGGTGCCGTGACACAAACAATTCATGTTTTGCAACGCGCTTTTTTATTACGAACCTGTACCGATGCAATTTTTGAAAACCGTACGCGTCCCTGTTTGCTTTATCAAATTAAGCGATGTTCTGCACCTTGTACTTATGAAATTAGTGAGAGTGATTATAAAGAACTGGTGAAAGACGCAAAAGCGTTTCTTTCGGGAAAAGATCAATCAGTTAAAAATGATATGATTCAAGCTATGCATAAAGCAGCAGAAAATCTTGATTTTGAACAAGCCGCTTCCTATCGTGATCGCTTATCAGCCCTTTCTCACATACAAAGCCATCAAGGTATTAATCCTCAAACGATAAAAGAAGCAGATGTCTTTGCAATTGCTCAAAAGGAAGAAATGACTTGTATTCAAGTGTTCTTTTTTCGCATGGGGCAAAATTGGGGAAACCGTGCCTATTTTCCTAAAGCAGATCCCTCTTTTTCCCGTAATGAAATTTTAGCGAGTTTTCTTGCCCAATTTTACGATGATAAACCCTTACCCAAAAGCATCCTTTTATCTGAAGAAATTGAAGAAAAAACACTTCTTACAGAAGCATTGAGTCTCAAAGCAAATCATAAAGTGTCTCTCTCTTTACCCAAGCAAGGTGAACGAAAAACGCTTGTTAACCATGCCTCTCTCAATGCTCATGAAGCACTTGAACATAAGCTCGCTGAAACAGCTACCCATACAAAATTACTTCAGGGTCTTGCTGAAACATTCCAACTGCCTTTTCCTCCGCGCCGTATAGAAGTCTACGACAATTCTCATATTATGGGAACAAATTCTGTAGGGGCTATGATTGTTGCTGGTCAAATGGGATTTGTTAAAAATCAATATCGCAAATTCAACATTCGCTCAACAGATATCACGCCTGGTGATGATTTTGGCATGATGAAAGAAGTGATTAAACGAAGATTTTCACGTCTTATCAAAGAGCATGATTTGCCTAATAAAAGTCATGACAACCAAGATCAAGAGAATGATCTTTTTCCCATTTGGCCTGATCTTATCTTAATCGATGGGGGTGAAGGACAAATTAACAGTGTGCATACAATACTTGCTGAATTACAATTGAATAACCTAATCACCGTTGTTGGAATAGCCAAAGGTGTTGACCGTCATGCGGGACGTGAACGATTTTTTATAAAAGGTATTCCTCCTTTTACACTTCCCCCCCGTGATCCTATCCTCTATTTTTTGCAACGTCTGCGTGATGAAGCACATCGTTTTGCTATTGGAACGCATAGAATAAAACGAAAAAAAGCAACATTCAAAAATCCACTTGATGAAATCGAAAATATCGGTCCGTCAAGAAAACGTGCATTGCTTCATCATTTTGGAAGTGCCAAGGCTGTTGCTGGTGCCTCACTTGAAGACTTGAAAAAAGTGACAGGAATCTCTCTTACAATCGCACAAAAAATTCATAACCATTTTAATGAAAAATAGGCTTGTTTCATCACTTTAGCCTTGTTACTTTCAGAGAATATGTTCTCCTTCACAAGAATTGAAAATCACTCTATGAAAAATCATACTTTTTCTTTTCCGAATCTTTTAACTTATGCACGAATTGTTGCAGTCCCCATGGTTGTTGCATGCTTTTTTGTAGAAGGACGCCTCCAATCAAGTGATATCGCACGCTGGATTGCCGTGTCCATTTTTATCATTGCATCTATTACTGATTTTCTTGATGGTTATCTTGCCCGTATTTGGGAACAAACATCCAATATTGGTCGCATGTTAGATCCAATTGCCGATAAACTTCTCGTCTCTGCATGCTTACTCTTGCTTGCCGCAGACAGTACCATCGCTGGATGGACACTATGGGCAGCCATTATCATTCTTTGCCGAGAAATTCTTGTATCAGGATTACGTGAATATTTAGCTGAATTAAAAGTGAGCGTTCCAGTCTCTCGTCTTGCAAAGTGGAAAACTTTTGTCCAAATGATCGCTATTATCTTTCTTTTAGCAGGACCAGCAGGTAATAAAGTTTTTCCCTACACAGTAGAATTTGGCATTACTATGCTTTGGATTGCCGCCCTTCTTACATTGTGGACAGGGTGGGATTATTTTCGCGCAGGTTTAAAACATGTCATCTCATGAAATTGTCTCTTGATTTATAATGATCATTTATCTTTATGCACCTTAAACAAGAAAAGATACCCATAAATCTACTTATTTTAAATCTATCGATGATCAATCAATTAAAACATTGCTTTTGCCCATCACAAAAAAAGTTGGTGTCCAGATAAAAGACATTCAAGAAAAGAATAAAGAGGCTTTCTCTCCCCAAAAAAATAGTTGTAATATTAAAAGCGAAAAAAGCGATGTATCTCCATATCTATCAAAGAGATCTATTCTTGTAAGCAAAAACCCAAAACATACTGTTCTGGGTTTTTAATTCTTATTTATGCTTTTATTAACCAACAATTTCTCTCTCAGAAAACCAAAAAGCGATTTCTGTTTTTGCCGTTTCCGTACTATCAGATCCATGGACAGAATTTTCACCAATCGACAAAGCATGAACCTTACGAATTGTCCCCTCTTCTGCATCACTAGGATTTGTAGCACCCATCACTTCACGGTTTTTAGCTATTGCATTTTCTCCTTCCAAAACCTGTACAATTGTTGGACCAGAAGACATAAATTCAACCAATTCGCTAAAAAAAGGGCGTTCTTTATGAACAGCATAAAAATTTTCAGCCTCACGCTTGCTCATCCACACACGTTTAGAGGCAATAACACGCAAGCCGGCATCCTCAAGCATTTTGGTAATTGCGCCTGTCAAATTACGACGTGTTGCATCTGGTTTAATCATCGAAAAAGTACGCTCTAAAGCCATTTACTCACCTTTATTTTATTGATATTATTCTCTGACTGTTTCTATAGCGAGCAGGCAGTCCTTTGCCAAGTGACTTTGCAAAAATCTACACAAATTCGCAAATATATAGAATGAAGTGTAAAAAAGACTTCAATAAAATAGATACACCTATAATTGTCCCTCCCATCATAAGATGCACACCAAGCTCTCAGTAAATGTTGAACTCCTTATTGTACTCCTAAATGCTTCCCATCAAAATTACCATTTAAGCGATAAACATTATAAGAAAAAACCAACATGTAAAAATAAACACCTTTTATGAAAACCTTCTTCTTTAAAGAAGACAAACCAAGATAGTTCGTATCTAGGTTGGAAAACTTCCTCACACACTGAGATCAATTAAAAAACACCCCTATCATTAGAAATGATAGCGTACTCCTATAATTCCCTGAAGAGACTGTTTTGTTTTACGCCCTTTAACATAATGAGCCTCTCCATATAACTTTAACTTCTCACTCACAAAACTGCTCAAACCTATCCCTAATTTACCCGCATTACCTGATAAATCGCTCGTAAATGCATGGCGTTCATTAATCACCGTTTGATTGTCATCTTTATTCTCACGCATCCATGCTGCTGTAATATATGCCTGTGAGGAAGAAGCCATGCCAGAGCCAAATTCATACCCTAAAGACAGACCAACCTCACTGCGCAATGAAGTGAAGGGACGTATATCACCTCTCATGTCATTCGATAACTTGATTTCTTTTCCCTCAACTTGCAACCAAGTAAATTGTCCATAAGGCTGCAACCAACTGCTCTTAGACGTCTGAAGGCGATAACCTGCTTCAAAAGAGGTTCCAACCGCCCATTGCTTATAACTGCCTTCAATCCCCAAACCATTCGTGGAAACCGCCTTCAGCGTATTTTGATAATGATTATATTTTAAAAGAGCATCCAGATACCATCCACTGTGATCTAAATAAGTGACATAAGCCCCAATGCCATAACTATTGATACCGCTGGTGCCCCCCCGTGCATGTGCAATACGAGCATGGTCATAACTGCCAAATCCCCCTATATAAAACTCCCCATTCTCCCACTCGCTTAAGCCATTGATCCCTAAAACAATCCCTGTCTGATCAAGCTTAAAATCTATATGCCCTGTTGCAATGCTCTCTTTTGCTTTAATCGCATAGCTCCATAAAGCCGTATTCTTTTTACTGTGATCTAGAATTCCTCTTCCCGAACGCACGCTTTGCATTTCATTGTGAAACACCATCGCTGGAGCGACAGACATGGACAATA
>NZ_JADB01000009.1:7500-68776 GCF_000518165.1 Bartonella elizabethae F9251 = ATCC 49927 | reverse complement strand
ACCAAAAACATTACCACTGAAAACAACCGTCCTATGTCTTTCTATGGAAAAGTTAACTTGATCAAAACTTTTGGAGATGATCAAGCACTCCATATTGATAAAGATTATAAACTTGATGCTATGGGATCTGCACTTGAAGGTGGACTTGGTATCAGTGCACAATTGTCCACGAACCTCTCCCTTCATGGTGATGTGAGTTATCAACAAAAGCTGCAAAAAACGGGGATTTCTGGAGCAAGTTTTTCAGGCGGAATACGCTATCAGTTTTGAAGCAAAACTTTAACAACAGGTGTATTGTTATTCTATACACTTCATCAAACAAAAAAGGCAGCACAATATGCTGCTTTTTTAATTTATGACAATTTGTTTTTTAAACGGTTTTTAAAATCAAAAACAGCAAAATATTTGAAGACTGTCATTAATCATTGGAAATTTTTTACAAGAACTTCTCTTTTATAAAGCAGAAAGCTGAGCATTTTTCGATGAATAATACGCAAAGCTCTAAAAAAGAGCACAACTAAAAAATAAGACGATATTATAAAATAATAAGAAGCTTTTCCCGAACACGCGCCATTATTCTCTTCTGTTATTTCTCACACATTTAATGCTTAAAATCTTAAAATAAAAAAACTAAACAGAAAATGATAAGCAAAAAACAAGACAATACTATCAAACAAAGGATGTATTTTATAAGCCAGTTGTATATTTCACAACCAGAGTTCTAATAGGATTTTAAATATTATAGCTCAAATACTATCCAGCAAATTCATAACTAAAAAAAAATCCTATTATCCTCCCTTCCCTTTCACAAGGCCGCCAAGCATCTTCAGAAACTTCAACACAGAAAAAACGACATTTTCTCTTCTGGAAAATTAATCACGCTCTTTGTTCTCTATGAACGATAGGCTCAATACTGGCTTCAAAAAACTCCTTTGTATAATCGTGTTGTGCATGGAGATTACGCAATTCATCATTGCTAAGTTCTTCAAGAATAATCCCTTTATGCATAATGCCAACCCGTTCACAAATATGTGCTACAACAGCAAGATCATGGGACACCATTAAATAAGTAAGTTTTTTTCTCTCACGTAACGATTTCAACAAGTTTAAAATTTCAGCCTGTACCGACACATCCAATGCAGATGTTGGCTCATCAAGCAACAAAACCTCTGGCTCGATAATTAAAGCACGAGCAAGAGCAATACGTTGACGCTGCCCTCCAGATAATTCATGAGGATAACGATAAAGAAACGAAGAATTTAAGCCAACGGAATCTAAAGCATCCTCTACCCGTTCTCTTTGATTATCCATACCATGAATTTTGAGCGATTCAGAAAGAACCGTATGAACCATTTTTCTTGGATGCAGCGAAGCATAAGGATCTTGAAAAACCATTTGAATACGACGCAGAAAACTCTTGTCCCTTTTTTTTGCGACCTCTTCTCCATCAAAAAGAAACTTTCCACTATACTCTGAAATAAGCCCTACCAATGTATTCAAAATAGTTGATTTTCCACATCCGGATTCACCAATCAGACCATAAGCTTCTCCACGCTTAATATGAAAATTAACATTTTTAACAACGGTTACAGCCTTATGTCTGTGCCCAAACGTGACAGATAAATTAGAAACATCAATAATATTCTCACAATTTGTCATGATGAACCTCCTCAACACCATTAACAATCGTAGGATTATACAACCAATCAGGATCACGCTCAGGAACAGCCAAAACATCGACAGGATTATCAAGCCGTGGCAAACTGGCGAGCAAAGCCTTTGTATAAGGATGACAAGCGTGAGACAAATCAGAAGCAGGCAATTCTTCTAGCACACGGCCCGCATACATCACCAAAATACGATCACAAAAATCAGCAATCATATTCAAATCATGACTAATAAAAATAAGCCCCGTTCCAGACTTTGTCACAAGTTCATCTAATACGGATAAAACTTGTCGTCTGACCGTAATATCAAGTGCAGATGTTGGTTCATCGGCAATAATCAAATCAGGTTTTGGAATGAGCATCATTGCAATCATCACACGCTGCCCCATCCCTCCAGATATTTCATGAGGAAAGAGACGCATCACATGTTCAGGATCGCGAATATGAACAGATTCTAACATAGATATGGTACGCTCCCGCGCTTCAGCTTTTGAAACACGATAATGAATACGGTAAGCCTCCATAATCTGTTCCCCAATCCGTATGAGTGGATTAAGTGAATATTTAGGATCCTGTAAAATCATTGAAATACGCTTACCGCGAATTTTTCTCATCTGAGGTTCACTTGCGGACAATAAATCGACATCCTCAAAACGCATTTTTTTAGCTTTAACAATAGCTGATTTTGGGCTCAGCTTTAGTATTGCGCGTCCAGTCATCGATTTACCAGATCCGGATTCACCAACAATGCCAATTTTTTCTTTTCCGACAGAAAAGCTAACACCGCGCACAACTTCTGAAATGCCGCGCGTTGTAGGAAAAGAAATACGTAAATCTTCTACTTCTAATAATTTATTACCCATTGCGTGGATCCAATACATCACGAAGACCATCACCTAAAAGGTTGAAAGCAAGGCTTGCAAATAATATTGCACAGCCTGGTATTGCCGCCAACCACCAATTTGTCATCATAAATTCCCGTCCTGAGGAAAGCATCGCCCCCCATTCAGGACTTGGAAGTTGTGCTCCCAACCCCAAAAATCCAAGACCAGCAGCTGTTAAAATAATTCCAGACATATCTAAAGTTAATCGTACAATCACTGAAGGAATACACATGGGCGCAACATGAAACAAAATAATCCGCAAAGGAGAAGCCCCCTGTAAGCGAACCACAGAAACATAATCTGAAGAACGTATTGTCAAAGTCTCAGCACGCGCTAAACGTGCGATTGGTGGCCATGCAGCAATTGAAATTGCAATAGAAGCATTTTCAATTCCTGGTCCCAATGCAGCTGAAAAGGCAAGAGCTAAAATTAACCCTGGGAAAGCAAGAAAAATATCGACAATGCGCATGAGCACAGTATCAACCCATCCCCCCATATAACCAGATACAGTTCCAACGATAAGCCCTATTGGACCTACAATAACTGTTGTGAGAAAAACAACATAAAGAGTAATACGAGAACCAAAAACAAGGCGACTAAAAATGTCACGTCCTAATTCATCTGTCCCAAAATAATGTGCCATAGAGGGGGGCTGTAACCGATTCCCTAGGTCATTGCTAAGAAAATCGTGCGTTGCAATCCAAGGAGCAAAAAGTGCACATATGATAATAATACAAATAATAAACAGACCGAATACAGCTGAAAAGTTATGAAAAAACTTCACCAGTGCATGATAAATTCTTTGTATGTTTGCTTGAATGATGGACCGTGGAACAGGGTCGTTTAACCAAAAGCTCAAAGAAGATGATGATTGCGATTTGTGATGATTACTGACTGTCATATTCAACGTGTCCTTGGATCAAAAATGCGATAAAGCAAATCAGAAAATAAATTAATGGCAACAAAGATAAATCCTACAAGTAAAGTACATCCTACAACTGCATTCATATCTCCAGCGAGAAGAGCATTTGTCAAATAATGCCCAAAACCAGGCCAAGCAAAAACTGTCTCTGTCAAAACAGCCCCTTCTAATAAAAAAGCATAAGAAAGTGCAACAACGGTAATAATCTGAACAGCAGCATTCCGAAAGGCATGCCCCCAAACCGTCCGCGCCCACGATAATCCCTTTACACGTGCTGTAATGATATATTCTTGATTGAGTTGCTCAATCATAAAACCACGGGTCATACGACTAATATAAGCCATAGCACCAAAAGCCAAGATCAAAGCAGGCATAATAATGTGACTAAAGACATTCCCAAAAGCCTCCCATTGTCCTTGGCTCGCGGTATCCCAAAGAAAAAATCCTGTTTTGGGTTCAAAAGAATATTCATAAAGAAAATCGAGGCGCCCTGGACCACCAACCCAGCCAAGCTTGGCATAAAATATCAACAACGCCATAAGCCCAAGCCAAAATGTCGGTGTAGAATAACTCAAAAGTGTAAAAATACGGACAACATAATCAATAAATGAATCGCGATACATTGCTGCAAAAACACCAAAGGGAATTCCAAGAGTTGTGCCAATAACAATAGCAACAGTTGCAAGCTCTAATGTAGCAGGAAATACGCGCATAATATCAGTTAAAACAGGACGTCCAGACGTTAAAGCATCTCCAAAGTCGAATAAAAATACATTATGGAGATACTTCCAATATTGAACAATCAACGGCTTATCAAGACCCAGCTTATAGTACATGGCATCATAAGCTTCCTGACTGATATTATCACCAAGAATAGAGAGAACAGGATCGAGAGGAAGAAGATGACCAAGAAAAAAAGTAATCGTCACCAATCCAAGCAGTGTGATAAAAACTGAAATAAGAAGTTTTGATCCCTTGAACAAAAAATCCCACAAAAATAATTTTTTCTGCTTTTCTAATACAACTCTTTCAGTCTCTGAAAGTGACAAAACCATTATAAAAATCCCCTCTGTAGCGATAAAACATAAAGCGAATACCTTTTTTATAGAATGAAACAACTTCTTATGAAGCATGTCCTGCAAGCCTTTTCCATAACATGCTTCTTTTTATTTTTCTGCTTCATTGTAATAAAGTCTGTAACTATTCCAAACCCATTTTTTGACTGCAGGTCCCATACCAACGGTATAATATGTCTGAAATAAATAAACCATCGGACCATGCTCTAGCACATAATGCTGTAAAGTACGATATTGCATAATACGCTTATGAGGGTCTTGCTCAAACAAAGCATCCATCACCATTTTATTAATATTTTCATCATAATATCCAGCGCGCCAAGCCAAATACATATTATGTTTTTTTGTAAATGTTGGGTCAGGATTAAACACGTGATTCAATGAAGCAGGATGTCCATCAGGATCAGCGCTCCCCCACCCCATAAGTGCAGTATCATAATTTCCGCCCCGTACACGACTTAACAATTGATTTTGTGCCATTTTTTCAATTGTAAGCTCCACACCAATTTTGCGTGCATTGGCTTGAATAGACTGCGCAACAGACGACATATAGCTAAGACTTCCAACGAGAAGATTAGCTTTAAAACCGTTAGGATAACCAGCTTCCGTAATTAACTGTTTGGCTTTTTCCAAATCTAACTTAAAGGGAAGACCTTCTTTTTCATCCAAAGCACCCGGAACCCCTAAAGACATATAAGTTGCCCGCGGAATAGCAATCCCCTTTAAAACAGTTTTTCCAAGACCTTCATAATCAACCAAATAACGAAGTGCTAATCTGACCTTTTCGTTTGCAAAAATGGTATTCTTATTGTTTAATGATAGATAAATAATCTGCGGACGCAAAACACGACTAATTTTGACTGCTCCCCCCTTTTTTTCAAGATCTAAAATATCCTCTGAAGAAAGATCACGCGCTATATCCACATCGCCTTTTTCCAAAAGAAATCTTTGACTAGCTGAATCCGCTACATGTCGTACAACAATCTGCTTAATTTTAGGCACATTACCCCAATAGTGCTGTGTAGCCTCTAACACAACTTTATCCCCTGGAGACCAATTTGCCAATTTATAAGGTCCAACACAAGCCGAATGTGTTGCTAAGTATTTATTCCCCATATCACCGTTAATACTCTGCGCTTCAATTGTTTTGCGATCAAGCAGAGCAGAAGCATAGGATTGTCCAATAACAGTCAATATGAGTTGAATAGGATAGGGTTTATCTAATTTTAATTGTAAAGTCTTATCATCAAGAGCCTGAATATTTGTTTCAACATTATCTTTGGTAAACCCATAATCCATTAAAGATTGAGCATAGCTTAAGCCTAATTTAATAATCCGTCGCATCGACCATACGAGATCTTGTGCCGTCGCTACTCTTCCATCATCAAACTTTAAGTCATCACGAAGATGAAAAACTATTCTTTTGCCATGATCTAAAACGTCCCAAGATTTTGCCATAGCAGGACGAACTTTTGTAGGATCATGCTCATCATATTGTACGAGCGCGCTACAAATATTCGTCAATAATTCACTTGTCACAACCTCAACGGTTTGCGCTGGATCAAAACCACTAATTGAATCAATATTCCATGCCATCACCAATATATCTTTCGATGAAGCACTAAATGCTGAGACTATAGCCCCATTTAAAAATCCCATTGTGCTTAATAAAACACAAATTCTTTTCAACATTCCTTTTTCCCCATTTTATCTCTTGTCTCTTGCTTTTGTATTTCTGTAGCTTTTCACACACAGTGATTGTGATTTTAGTCTTTCACCTTTTAAACAGCATGGTATCAAACATCAACTTCATTTAATCAAACGAGGTATCTATAAATTAATTCTCTCATATATCAATCTATATTCGAGATAAAGAGAATCTGTAACCATAAACAAAGCCTCCCCATTATAACTTTCCATATTTACCTCTCCCTATAAGTAACCTCAAACTTATACGGCACAATCCCCCACAATTCCATTCTCCTTTAAAAGACTGAAGAGCTTCCATATGGAAGAATATTTTCATCATACAATTATGATCAAGCTCTCTTTACCTTTGAGAACACAAAAAGACACGCTTATTTTTCAATTTCATTATAAAAAACACGCGGCGCACTATTCCAAGCCCATTTTTTGACATCAGGTGTCATCGCGATAACATTATATTTCTGGAAGATAAATGCATAAGGGCCTTTTTGCATTAACTCACGTTGTAAATCAGCATAGAGTTGCGCCCGCTTTTGTGGATCTTTTTGAAACAGAGCCTCTTCAACTTTTTGATTCATCTCTGTATCAAAATACCCATGCTTCCAACTAGGATAGGCTGTATTTTTTGCCTCAAACCGATTATCCGGATTATAAACAAGACGTGAAGCCATTGTATGAGGATCCGTAGACCCGCTATTCCATCCGATAAAAGTCGTATCAAAAGCTCGGGCATCCACCTTGGAAAACAACTGTGTCCCTGCCACACGTTCAATTTTAAGACGGACCCCTGCCTGTGCTGCACTATCCTGGATTGACTGAGCAAGAGCTAAAGTATAAGGAGTATTTGAAACAAGAAAGTTTGCCTCAAACCCATTCGGATAACCAGCCTCTGCTAAAAGCTTCTTAGCTTTTTGAATATCAAGTTTAAAGGGTTGCCCTTCTTTTTCATCCAAAGCCCCAAAATTGCCAAGAGGAACAAAACTTGCTCGTGGAATACCAACCCCCTTGAGAAGCTTTTTGCCAAAACCCTCATAGTCTATGAGATAACGCATCGCCAAGCGTACTTTTTCCTTCGCAAAAATGGGATTTGTCATGTTGAAGCCCCAATACATCATGGATGGCTCTAACACTTCCTCGATTTTAACATCTGTTGTTTTCTGTAGATCTGCAAGATCTTCAGGAGTCAAATTACGGGCAACGTCGATATCATGTTTTTGCAATAATAAACGTTGTGTTCCAGGCTCTGCAACATGACGAATGAGTATCTGCTTCAATTTTGGTGCTTCTCCCCAATAATGGGCGCTTGCACGCAACAAAAGAGCTTCTCCAGGGCGCCAACTTTTTAATTGATAAGGACCAACACAAGCAGCATGTGTTTTTAAATACTGATTGCCCAAATCACCATCTTTTTCATGCTTCATAATGGTTTCACGATCAAGCAAAGCCGTTACTTGATTTGCAATAACATTATTAAGAATAAGCTCCGCTGGATAAGGCTTATCAAATTTTATTACCACTGTTTTCTCATCAGGCGCTTGCAAAGCATCATCAATATTTTGCTCTGTAATTCCGTATTCATTAAAAGTTGCTGCATCGGCCATTTTTAATTTGACAACCCGCTTCATTCCCCAAACAAGATCATTAGCGTTGGCTGCTCTTCCATCATTAAACTTTAAACCATCACGCAAATGAAAGGTGATTACCGTACTGTGATCATCCCCAGAAACATCCCAATGTGTTGCTAATGCCGGAACTATTTTCGTTGGATCATCTGTCGCAGTACTGACCAAATTATCACAAACGTTTTCAATAATTTCACTTGCATAAACATCATTGCTTTGAGCTGGATCAAACGTACTGATTGCATCCATATTCCAAGCCATCACAAGGGTATCAGCGGGTGTTTTAGCTGAAGCCTGTTGTGCAACCACGCCCAGTACCATAAGAACAGAAATAAGAGAGCTGCTCCCTTTTAATATTTTTTTCTTCAAGTTCATAAAATTTCCCCTTTATTTTTTATTAATTAATAACACTGAAATGACATGCAAATTTATAATCATAAAGGGCACTATTTATAATTATAAAGATTGAGAAAATACGTTCTCATCACTTATACAGTGTCATCTCCTTTTAAATTCCATACACTTTATAAATTCATTGATTGACAGTCTCAATCAAACCATAGTGAACATGGAATGTATGTCTTACCAACCAATATCACACTGTTTTCATAATAGTTCTTTGCACACGACAATGCGCTTTATCAGCCCCCAATTAAGTATCAAAACAAAATTCATGATACAATTTTCCCCAAAGACATAACGAATATAAATCCTTCTAAACTTTAGTATGCATCATTGCTTTGCCGCTATAAAAATAGAATAGCCAACAACATGCTGTAATAAAACGTTTGGTTTCAACAGCCACATACAGAGATTCAATGAGCAATGTTGTGAATACCAGCCTGTCTGAGCTTAAGTATCCTCCCCAAAACTGGAGCTCACACGCAGCAAAACCCCTCCTTAATAGAAGAAAGTTATCAGATAAAAAAAACTAATACAAGCAGCTTGAGCTATTTAACGTCAATTTTTCATCGCAGCATTTTATTTTGTATGACCTAGAAAGATCTTGAATGATCGACCACCACATATAAACCAACGATCATACAACCCAAGCAAAATATAACAATGCAACACCAGCTCCATCTAAAAGCCATTTTGCATTCATCAATAAACATGAATAAAATATTCATTATTTATGATAACGTCCATGGGCATTAACCGAGATAAAACACCTCTTCTAAACCCTTTCAAATGACGAGCACTGTCATAATATTTTAGGACTGGCAAAGGATGGTACCAGCTCATTCCTTCATAAGCGTAAGATAGTGATGCTCAATAGCTTGGCTGTTATACCATTCACCAGCACCGTCGAAAATGAGCTAAGGGGCGAAATATTTTTTAAAGAAAGCACGTAAATTAGCAACCTAATGGTATTCTGCTTTATATATAAAATATCGTCCTTATCGAACTCCAGATACAGGAGTGTTAAGATATTACGCTTTCTTGCATTTTTTTTCATTCCAAAAAGTATACTTTTGTCATTTTGAAGGCTAACAACAATTAAAAAAATCATCACTATTGTATCGTTTGTATGCTTCAATTATCTTATACGATAGAGTTTTATAATTGCACATTTATGAAACAATTCGATGGTTATCCTAGTCGATCAGTGGCCCTTATGACAGAAATTTTACCAATTTATCGACAAAAACACCCTTCAAGATGATCATTGACAATCCCTACAGACTGCATAAAAGCATAACAAATCGTGGGACCAACAAATGTCCAGCCGCGCTTCTTTAAGTCTTGAGAAAGACGAAGAGAAGCTGGAGTGATGGGATTTGCTAACAATGTTTGAAAATCTATCTTTTCATAACGCTCCGATTGTGGTGGCTGAAAAGACCAGAAATAGTGGGACAAACTCCCCCACTCTGTGATAATTTCCTGCGCTCTCAAGGCATTATTAAGCACCGAACGAATTTTTCCTTGATGACGAACAATGCCTTTATTCTGCATCAACATTTGCACCTTTAGCGCATCGTAATGAGCAATCTTTTCAAAGTCAAAATCATCAAATGCAATGCGAAAAGAAGAGCGTTTTTTTAAAATTGTAAACCAAGAAAGCCCCGCTTGAAAACCTTCAAGACAAATTTTTTCAAACAGAGGAATATCCTCAAAAATAGGTTTTCCCCATTCGTTATCATGATAAGCGCAATAAAGTGGATCCGTTCCTGCCCATGCGCAACGAACTTTTCCATCCACTCCCTTAAGAAGTCCTTCATCAAGCACTATATTTACCGTATTAAAAGAGTGTTCCTTGGTCATCAATTGGAGACTTTATCTTCCTATGTTTTGAACGTGTCGGAGAAACAGGCTCTTGTGTTGCAACACAGATATCTCCATCAAAAAAGCGTAAATTTATTTGTCCACTTTCCGGAAACTGTGCCAACCGTTTAATAGGTTTATGATCTTGCCCCAAAGCCAAAACAAAACCACGCTCTAAAATATTCTGATAAGAAGTGCTTTTTAAAAGCCTACATGCCAACTCTAACGCCGCACGTTTTTTTTCTACACTGCGCATAAAAGCACGATGAAGACGCGCTGTATATTCCTTTGTGTGACGTTGTGCTTTTTCACTCTTTAACAAACGGGGTGAAAGACGGAGGTGAAGAGCATGAAAAGAAAAACGTTTTTTATCGTAGCTCGCACAAAGAGCACGCTGTAATCGACTTGAAATTTCATCAAAACCACGCCGCGGTAGAGCAAAAAGTTGGTCGACAGTGGGAAGACCTCGTCTGGCTGCACGCAACTTTTGTTGATGAAAATCAAAAGAACGTGCAAGCCCTTTACGCAAACGTGCTCCAAGTGATGCAACACTTACTTCAAGATCAAGCTTAACAGGAACAGCCTTTTCTGCGGCTCCTGTAGGGGTTGGAGCACGCCAATCAGCGACATAATCAATCAAAGTCCAGTCTGTTTCATGCCCAACAGCAGAAATAACAGGGAGGTCAGAAGCATAAACAGCACGAACAACAGCTTCATCATTAAACCCCCATAAATCTTCTAAACTTCCCCCTCCTCGTGCAACAATAAGCAGATCAGGCTTTGGAATAAGCCCTCCTGAAGCAAGTGCATTAAAACCTTCAACAGCAGCAGCCACTTCACTCCCGCTTGTTTCTCCCTGCACACGAACAGGCCAAACTAAAACATGCAGCGGAAAACGATCAGAGATACGATGAATAATATCGCGAATAACAGCCCCTGTTGGTGATGTTACAACCCCTATAATCCGAGGCATATAAGGCAAAGGCTTTTTCTTTGCTTCATCAAATAAGCCTTCTTCTGCAAATTTTTTTTTACGATTTTCAAGAAGAGTCATCAAAGCACCAACCCCCGTTGGTTCAAGAGCCTCAATGACAATTTGATATTTCGATGACCCTAGATAAGTTGTAAGCTTGCCCACAGCAACAACTTCCATCCCTTCTTCAGGAGGAAATTTGAGCTTTTCCAAGGAACCGCGCCAAATAACAGCTTCCAACCGCGCCTTATCATCTTTTAAGGCAAAATAAGCATGACCCGAAGCATGAGCACCGCGATAACCCGAGATCTCTCCACGCACCCGTACATACCCAAACTTTTCTTCCACAACACGCTTTAAAGCACCTGCTATTTCGGAAACAGTAAATTCCGCAACATTCGTCGCACTTGTCTTTTCACCAAACAAACCTACCATTTTTTAATTCTTTACGCCCGTTTCTTTGAATCTTTTTAAAACAACGCATCTTTAATTTTTAATATAGCTTTACCCAATGTCCGTAACACCAATGAACAAATAGTGTCTACCCTTAATCTCACGCCGATGATCAAAACCATAAAGGCTAAAAACATGGAGATCAGCTGATTGTTGCATTTAGAATTTTATCAATGAAGGTTTAAATATTCAATCTCAACATCCATAAAAATTCAATGAGAAAAAGAACCCCTTCTCTAAAAGAGCTATCTCTTTAGAAAGCCTTCCCTATACAATAGATCGGTTTGTTAGCGATAAACTTCAACGTTTTGCAAAGCTTTTAAACCACACGCAAAACGTCGAAGCTATCATGATTGTATTTTTCTATTTTTCCAATAAAAATTATTTTTCAATGGAAGCATAAAAAATACGCGGTGCACCATTCCACACCCATTTTTTGACATCAGGTGTCATAGCGACAATATTATATGTCTGATAGATAAAAGCATAGGGTCCTTTTTGCATAAATTCACGCTGTAAATCAGCATACATTTGTGCCCGTTTCTGTGGATCTCTTTGAAAGAGAGCATCTTTTACCTTTTTATTCATATCTTCATCCAAATAGCCATGGCACCAACTAGGATAGCCTGTGTTTTTAGCTTCAAACCGATTGTCAGGGTTTAAAATAAAACGTGCAGCCATTGTATGAGGATCGGAAGAAGAATTATTCCATCCTATAAAAATGGTATCAAAACTGCGGGCATAAAGTTTTGAAAACAACTGCGTCCCGATAAAATGTTCAATCTTAAAGCGTACACCCACCTTTTTTGCATTGTCCTGAATAGACTGAGCAATAGGCAAAGCAAAAGGGTAAGGAGATTTTCCTGCAAAAATATTAGCTTCAAAACCATCTGGATACCCAGCTTCTGTTAAAAGCTGCTTGGCTTTTTGAAGATCAAGTTTAAAGGGTTGCCCTTCTTTTTCATCCAAAGCCCCAAAATTACCAAGAGGAATAAAGCTTGCCCGTGGAATACCCACATCTTTAAGAAGAGTCTTTCCCAAAGTGTCATAATCGATAAGATAGCGCATTGCCAAACGCACCTTTTCATTGGCAAAAATAGGATTTGTTGTATTGAAACCCCATACGATCAGAGATGGAGCCAATATTTTTTCCACCTTAATATCTGTTGTTGCTTGGAGATCGGCTATATTTTCTGGTGTTAAATTACGAGCCACATCAATATCATGTTTTTCCAACAACAAACGTTGTGTACCAGGCTCTGCAATATGCCGAATGAGAATCTTCTTCAATTTGGGTGCCTCTCCCCAATAATGGGAACTTGCCCGCAACAAAATTCCTTCTCCAGGACGCCAACTTTCTAACTGATAAGGACCAACACAAGCAGCGTGACTTGCCAAATAGCGATTTCCCATATCACCATCTTGTTCGTGTTTCATAAGTGTCTCACGATCAAGCAAAGCAACAGTACGATTAGTAGAAATATTGCTCAGAATAAGCTCTGCTGGATAGGGTTTATCAAATTTCATCACCACAGTCTTCTCATCGGGTGCTTGAAAAGCCTCATCAACATTTTTTTCTGTGATACCATATTCATTAAAAGTTGCCGCATTAGACAGTTTCAATTTGACAACCCGCCTCATCCCCCAAACAAGATCACGAGCACCAGCAGGTCGACCATCATTAAACTTTAAATCATCGCGCAAATGAAAAGTAATGACTGTACTCTGGTCATCGCTTGCAACATCCCAACTCTTTGCCAAAGAAGGAACGATTTTAGTTCCATCATTTTTAGCAGAATCGACCAAATTGTCACAAACATTGACAACAATTTCAGCGCCATACCGGTCATTGAGCTGCGCAGGATCAAAATTACTAATCGCATCAAGATCCCAAGCCATCACGAGGGTATCGGCCGGTGTTTTGGCTGCAACTTGTTGCACTAACATCCCAAACGCAATAATTGCAGAGGCAAAAGAACTGCTTCCTTTGAATATTTTTCTTTTTAAGTTCATAGATTTTTCCCCTTAGAGTTTATTATATAAATTTTTCACGCAATAAAAACGTGCATAAATAAAAAGATCAAACTTAGAAAACACACCTCCTAAAGACAAAATATCAAACCCTTGAAACAAGCAGGAGCAGCCCCCTAGACAATATTGGCAGCTAAAACAAAAGAGATAACGGAAAATGATCTGATAAACTGATGAGTGACACCACAAATGACAACAGCATCTATTGGTGATGATGTCACAACACCTGTAACTTTGAACATACAAGCCAAAGATCTTCTTTATCGCATCAAAAAGAACTTCTGCTTTAAAAGCCTTTTGTGATTTTTCCAAAAGAGTCTTCAGAGCACCAATTTTGGTTGCTTTAAAAAAACTCAATCACTCTTTGATACTTTGACAATCCTCACAAGTATAGTTTCCAACAATGCCCACCCCTCTCCTTCCTAACAAGGAATTTGAGTATTTTCACGACCCCATACAAAGGACAATCCCAGCATCTCATCATTTTTTAAGGAAAGACGATAAATTTTAAGCATTCGCTCCACAATAACCTCATATTCCCCCAACGCACCTGCATATAACCCAATTTTTTCTCAACAGCACACTTTAAGGTCCCCGCTTTTTCTAAAAAATACTAAATTCTGCTTATATTCAGTATGCCCACTTCTTGAATAAACAAATTTATTATTTTTTACTTCACTTAAGATTGAAATCTCCAATCCTAATACCTATATATATGTATTTAATAAAAATTCATAGCCCTTCTTTCAAGAAGAGTATGTGAGAATTATTCTGTAATGCATTTTACCGATAAACTCCGATATTTTGCAAAGCCTTTAAGCCCTGTGCAAAACACCGAAGATATCATCATCACATTCATTGTTGTATGTTACAACATTTAAAACGTGTTTATTTTTCAATGGCATTATAAAAAATACGTGGTGCACTATTCCACACCCATTTTTTAACATCAGGTGTCATAGCGATAATGCTATATGTCTGATAGATAAAGGCAAAAGGTCCTTTTTGCATAAATTCACGCTGTAAATCAGCATATATTTGTGCCCGTTTCTGTGGATCTTTTTCAAACAATGCTTCCCTTACCTTTTTATTCATATCTTCATCAAAATACCCAAGGCACCAACTAAGGTAACCCGTATTTTTAGCTTCAAACCGATTATCAGGATTAAAAATAAGACGTGAAGCCATTGTATGAGGATCCGCAGAGTCATTATTCCATCCAACAAAAATTGTATCAAAACTGCGGGCATAAAGTTTTGAAAACAACTGCGTCCCCACAAAATGTTCAATCTTAAAGCGCACACCTATCTTTTTTGCATTGTCTTGAATAGACTGAGCAATAGGCAAAGCAAAAGGATAGGGAGAGGTCCCTGCATAAATATTAGCCTCAAAACCATTCGGATACCCTGCTTCTGTTAAAAGCTGCTTGGCTTTTTGAAGATCAAGTTTAAAGGGTTGTCCTTCTTTTTCATCCAATGCCCCAAGATTTCCAATGGGAATAAAGCTTGCCCGTGGAATACCAACATCTTTAAGGAGGGTCTTTCCCAAAGTGTCATAATCGATAAGATAGCGCATCGCTAAGCGTACCTTTTCATTGGCAAAAATAGGGTTTGTTGCATTGAAGCCCCATATTATCATGGACGGAGCCAACACTTTTTCGACTTTAATATCTGTTGTTGCTTGAAGATCAGCTATATCCTCTGGCGTTACATTACGGGCCACATCAATATCATGTTTTTCCAACAACAAACGTTGTGTACTAGGCTCTGCAATATGACGAATGAGAATTTGCTTCAACTTGGGCGCCTCTCCCCAATAATGAGAACTTGCCCGCAACAAAATCGCATCTCCAGAACGCCAGTTCACTAACTGATAAGGACCAACACAAGCAGCGTGACTTGCCAAATAGCGATTGCCCATATCTCCATCTTGTTCGTGTTTCATAATTGTCTCACGATCAAGCAAAGCAGCAAGACGAAGCGTAACCATATGGCTAAGGATGAGCTGTGCTGGATAAAGCTTATCAAATTTCATCACCACGGTCTTGTCATCTGGGGCTTGAAGAGTAGAATCAACATTTTGTTCTGTAATTCCATACTCATTGAACATTGCCGCTGCAGACAATTTTAACTTAACAATCCGCTTCATACTCCAAACAAGATCATTGGCACCAGCAGGACGACCATCATTAAATTTCAGACCATCACGTAAATGAAAAGTAAGTACCGTCCCTTTGCCATCATCCGAAACATCCCAACTTTTTGCCAAAGAAGGAACAACTTTAGCAGCATCATCTGTCGCAGAATCGATCAAATTATCACAAATATTGCCAATAATTTCATTGCCATAACGTTCATTGATCTGTGCAGGATCAAAAGTCTCAATTGAATCAAGATTCAAAGCCATTACAAGAGTATCAGCCGGTGTTTTGGCTAAAACTGGTTGCACAACCATCCCCAAAGCCATAAGAGCAGAAATAAAAGGACTGCTCCCTTTTAATATTTTTCTTTTTAAATTCATAGATTTCTCCCTTTAAAGGTTATTGTATAAATTTTCCATGCTATAAAGATGTACAAAATAATAAAATGGGATGAACCATAGGCTCTAAAAGATAAAGTTTTAAAACCTTCACTCCAAAACCTCTTAATATCATCAAAGCACTCCCCCTATTGGCTCAAGTACCTTAATAACAAAGAGCCTTCATAAGAATTTGAAATATCGATAAAATAGAAAAATTCGTCAGTTTGCCAAGTGCAACGACTTTCATGCTTTCTTCAAGTTTTTGCTTCACTCCCCGTAAAACAATACCTTCCAATTGGCATCTCATCATTTTTCACAGAAAAAGAAAACACGAAAACCATAAAAAACGGATATTCCTCACCCTCTCAATATCTTCCATAAAGAGTTTTTTCTTCAACACTGCAAAGCCTTTTATCCTTTTAGAAATAATAAATTATGCGGCATTGGTTGTACTGTTTTTTTCAGCAAAGAAATTGCCTCTTTCCCATTCAGAGAAGTTGAAATGTTCAATCTTAACATCCACACAAACACATCTTCAATAAGAAGAAAAAATCTCTCTTCACAGAATTTCTTGAACAGATATTCAACAACATACTCACCCCTCACCCATAAATTCGACGTATTCTAAAGTTCAAAAACTTATGCAAAACGCCGAATATATTATGGCTATGCTTTTTATCTATTTGACAGCATTAAAGACACACTTATTTTTCAATTTTATTATAAAAAATTTGTGGCGCGCTATTCCAAACCCACTTTTTGACATTAGGTGTCATCCCGATAACAGTATATTTCTGGAAGATAAACGCATAAGGTCCTTTTTGCATCAATTCACGTTGTAAATCAGCATATATTTTTGCCCGTTTTTGTGGATCTTTTTGAAATAAAGCCTCTTCAACTTTTTTATTCATCTTTGTATCAAAATACCCATGCTGCCAACTAGGATAGGCAGTATTTTTTGCCTCAAACCGATTATCCGGATTATATATAAGACGTGAAGCCATTGTATGGGGATCTGCAGAATCATTATTCCATCCGACAAAAATCGTATCAAAGCTACGTGCATAAAGTTTGGAAAACAACTGTGTCCCTGCCAAACGCTCAATTTTAAGATGCACCCCTGCCTGTTCTGCACTATCTTGGATTGACTGAGCAAGGAGTAGCCTATAAGGATCATTTGAAACGAGGAAATTGGCCTCAAATCCGTTCGGATAACCAGCCTCTGCTAAAAGTTTCTTGGCTTTTTGAATATCAAGTTTAAAGGGCTGCCCTTCTTTTTCATCCAAAGCCCCAAGGTTGCCAAGAGGAATAAAACTTGCCCGTGGAACACCAACCCCCTTGAGAAGCTTTTTACCAAGACCTTCATAGTCTATGAGATAGCGCATCGCCAAGCGTACTTTTTCCTTCGCAAAAATGGGATTTGTCATGTTGAAGCCCCAATACATCATGGATGGCTCTAACACTTCCTCGATTTTAACATCTGTTGTTTTCTGTAGATCTGCAAGATCTTCAGGAGTCAAATTACGAGCAACGTCGATATCATGTTTTTGTAATAATAAACGTTGTGTTCCAGGCTCTGCAACATGACGAATGAGTATCTGCTTCAATTTTGGTGCTTCTCCCCAATAATGGGAGCTTGCACGCAACAAAAGAGCTTCTCCAGGACGCCAACTTTTTAATTGATAAGGACCAACACAAGCAGCATGTGTTTTTAAATACTGATTGCCCAAATCACCATCTTTTTCATGCTTCATAATGGTTTTACGATCAAGCAAAGCTGTCGCAGGACTTGCCACAATATTATTAAGAATAAGCTCTGCTGGATAAGGCTTATCAAATTTCATCACCACTGTTTTTTCATCGGGGGCTTGCAAAGCATCATCAACATTTTGCTCTGTAATGCCATATTCATTAAAAATTGCTGCATTCCCCATCTTCAATTTAACAACCCGCTTCATGCCCCAAACAAGATCATTGGCGTTTGCTGCTCTCCCATCATTAAACTTTAAACCATCACGCAAATGAAAGGTAATCACCGTACTGTGATCATCCCCAGAAACATCCCAATGTGTTGCTAAAGATGGCACCATTTTAGCAGGATCATCTGTCGCACCACTCACCAAATTATCACAAACATTGCGAATAATTTCACTTCCATAAACATCTGTGAGTTGCGCAGGATCAAATGTACTAATTGCATCCATATTCCAAGCCATCACAAGGGTATTCGCCGGCGTTTTTGCCGAAGCCTGTTGTGAAACCATCCCCAGTGCCATAAGAACAGAAATAAGAGAGCCACTACTTTTCAATATTTTTCTTTTCAAGTTCATAGACTTTTCCTTTTAACGTTTACTGTATAAATTCCCCACGCAATAAGAACGTGCAAAATAACAAGATTAGATGAACCATAGGCTCTAAGAAACAAAGGTTTAAAAATTCAGACAACACTCCTTGACTAACTACTCCTCCTGCCACCCTTATAAGCTATCCCTTCCCATATGCACCGAAAAACAATTTAACATACAATAAATGGTAGAATCGATAATAAAATCTACTGATGATATAACAACATCTACCCTTGAAGACTATAAAACGGAGATTTTTTCTCTCTTGTCGAGCAAACTTATCTCTCCTTTTTTCTTCCAGTGTTTTTTCCGTCATCAAAATACACCCCTCTGTTAGTGCCAGCACCTTAACAAAAATTTGATCTTTCAACAAAACAGGAAAATTCACCTATTTTTCAATATCAAGTACCTCTCCGCCTTTTGCAAAAGGAATTTCGAATTCCCCGCTCAATAACAAGCTCCTCATTATATCTTATTTCAAAACAAAAAGCGCATGAGCACCGCAACCCCCTGATATTTACTCAAGTGTTCGTACAGCACAAAACTTTTTTCAACATCCTATCTTAATACCCCGCTCCTTTAACAACACTCAATTCATTGCTTGTATTTTTCAGCAAAAAATATCTTTCCAATTCACTAAGGTTGAAATATCTAAATATAATACCTATATAAGCACAGCATTATCAGAATAGATAGTCTTTTTTTTAAGTAAATTGCCTTAAAATATTATTTCTATACACGGAATAATAATAAGTCCGTTACGAAATCTTTAACGGATGAGAACGCTCCCCCTAATGCGAAATATCAAAACGTTAAAAAATTCCCTTAGAAATTCTCAGAAATAAAAGGAGATTTCTTCATCTAATAAAAGAAGTTCCGTGAAAATATCGTGAAAATGTAATAAAATGCGCGTGTATTTCAACGACCGGTATCGATATTACACCAGTACAAAGGTGGTAAAAAAATAAGAAAATATTTTTCCTTTATGATAATAAAATCACTCTACGATGATAATACAACAAAAACACTAGAGATTCGAAAGTATATTTAAATGAGCCGAAAGAAAAAATTGTCAAATTCTTTTTATGTATTTCTTAAAGAAACATTCAGTCGTGTCAGTCTAAAATTACTTATCCTTTCATTCTTCATGGGTATTGTAATGAAATTTTTTGGATGGACACCTCACAACCTCATACAAAAAATATTAGATTTTCTTCACTCTTTATGGGGAACAGGATTTATAACGCTTAAAAACTTCTTCCACATAACCATGATGGGCGCTATTATTGTTGTGCCTATTTTTCTCATCTTACGCATTTTTCATAAAAAATAGACGCCTTAAATATTTTTCTTGGGTGTTAGTCTTTTCGAAAAATAAAACGACATAAAAATCCTGTGCTCACAGCGATAATCACCGCAACCACACCATAAAGGAAACGATACTTGTGCGCCGCATAGAAAATTGTATAAGCGATATGTGCTTTAACAATTTCAAGAGTCGTTGTTGCACTATCAATAAACTGCCCATCACGAAAAAGATAAGCACGAGCCTTATAATGCCCAACAGGAATATTGGCAGGTAAACGAAAATGTGCTGTGAAAAGTTTATCAGAACCAAAACGAACACCGCCGACTTCTTCATAATAAAGATTTTTAGCTTTTTGCAGTTTTATAAGTTCATCACGAAAGATTTGTACTTTTTTCTGATCCTTTTCATCTGTCTGTAATGGCAAATAGGATACCCCTACCCCCAAACGTTTATAATCTTCGATGCTAGTAATCTCATCAATTTCACGCGTTGTAACCATAGAGTAAAAAAGAGGCACATTTTTAAAAATAAGGGAATCCGTATTAACCCATACACCGGCATTGCGTTTTTTTTCCCGCATGACCATTGGCCGAGTTTGTCCTTCCAAACTTACAACAACATCGTAACGGTTCTGTTGAGAATATAAAGGATCAATATTTTCCAAAACACCAGCAATATAAAGATCACGACCAGCAAAATTTGTATCCACCGTAATCGTATTCGTTGTAACGATAATTTGGACAGTTTCGTGATCAATTTGATCAAGGAATGTTTTTTCTGTCATCCCCACATGTGACCATGTAGAAAAAGAAACAAAACAAAAGCAACTTGCAATGATGTATAAAGAAAATAATCTACCCATTTTTATCTCATAAGAATATCCAGAGAGAAAAGATTATCAGGGCGTACAAATAATTGAAAAGCAAGGCGCATACACACAATCAACACCAAACATGCAAGGGCCATACGCAATTGTTCAGCCTTTAACTTCCGTCCAGCCCGTGTTCCATATTGTGCGCCAATACTTCCTCCAAGCATTAACAAAAAAGCCAAGACAATATCAACGGACTGATGAGTCATACTTTGCAAAACTGTCGTGAAAGAGGACACAAATGTAATCTGAAAAAGTGAAGTCCCTATCACAACACTGGTTGGAACACGCAGAAGGTAAATCAATGCAGGGATCATAAAGAATCCCCCACCAATTCCCATAATAGAAGACAACAACCCAACAATGAGACCAATCCCTAACACTGGAATAATGCTGACATAGATCATAGAAGCTCGGAAACGCATTTTTAACGGTAAACGATGAATCCAGTTATGTCGATGTCGACTTGCAAGACGAACATTGGCTTTCCCAGCCTTACGCTTACGCCTCATATCATACCAACTTTCAACAATCATCAAGCTTCCTATACTTCCAAGAAGAATCACATAAAGAAGGGAAATCATGAGGTCTAATTGACCTAACTTTTTCAAAACAGAAAAAATTTGAATCCCGATTAATGAACCAAGCCCCCCTCCAATTGCTAAAATAATACCAAGTTTGATATCAAGAGTCCGTCGTCTAAAATGTGTAATTGCCCCCGTTACAGATGATGCAATCATCTGATTAGCGCCTGTTCCAACAGCAATAGCAGGAGGAATATTATAAAAAATCAATAAAGGCGTGATGAGAAAACCACCCCCAATGCCAAAAAGACCTGAAAAAAAACCAGCAACGACTCCCATACCAATTAAGATCAGCATATTGAGTGACATTTCAGCAATCGGTAAATAAATACTCACTGGCAGAACCTTTAAGATAATTTGAGGCTTTTTAGCAATTGGAGAGTCTTTCTCCAACTCTCCCTTTTCCAATAATCTCTGTTGCGTGTTTATAAAGGATAATTTGAATTTCTATAACTTTTGCACAATTTATGAATGCGTAATCCATTTCATATCTATTAACATCAACAGCGTAAAAATTAAAAAAAACGAGTTCCTTTTAAAAAGCTATAAAAACATAACGTTATCGCCCCCATAAATGCAACGGTTAAAAAACAAAGGACACTTTTTTTTATAAAAACAGATAAAAAAGAGACATGTCTGCGAGACCGCGCCTTTAAGGGAGGAGAAAAATCATTCTCCATGCAATGATGAGATACTGAGCAATGGTTAGATGCTGGAACCCCCATACTTTTTTCTTCTATCACAGTGTGCTCCGCTGCTCCTTCTGTCTTTTTAAAAGAAGACTTCAGAGCATCCCTTGGCAAAAGGGCCTCGCTTGGCAAAAGTGCATCACTGGGTAGAGAACTTTCATTTTCTTGCGGTAAGGCATTTTCAACATTTGTTTGGCATGGTGTTATACTGTTTTGTCCTGAAAAATTTTGCACCTTTTGAAGGAATAAGCGTTCTTGATTTCTCTCACACTCCATATGAGCAAGTTTCTGCACAACGGAATCAGATGATTTTAAACGAGACACCTGTCGTGTTATCGCAGCTTCTTCTAAGCTTTTTTTTTCACTCTGTAAACTTTGAATAAGTGTTTTAATCTGCTCTAAAGACTCAAAAAGTCTTTTTTCCCTTTGGCGACGAATATAATATTCAGCCAAAATAGCCCGACTAATATCATCTAAGTAAGATTTAAAATGTTCTTCGACAGCCCCCTGCTGATTCAAAGGATGAGGTGAATGTTTCATTTGCATTTGTGCATAAACAGTGCGTAATTTTTGAGCAATATCGGACATTGTTACTTCCACAGACGTATCCACTCTTGTATCCGATCTCCCCTTCTGCTCAATAAAAGAAGAGAATTGATCACTCCGAACTTGATTGGCTGCCTGATCGATCGTATGACCCTTCGTATTCACAAATGCTTACCCCTCATTAACCTTTTTGAAAAGAATCACAAGAAATGATGAGAAAGTATGCGCTATTTTAGTAAATAGAGCTTTAAGAACTCCCAATTTTTTTGTTAGCAATATTTTTTCCCAATCTTTATCTAAAATATTTGCTTAATATTCACCCCAACTATTTGAAAGAAAGATCTTTAATTTTTCTACCCTCAAAATTTGAAGTGTAAAACCATTCCCCATTTTTATTTTTTTCACTTATTTTTCATTGCATAAAATCTCTATTCCTCATCATAAACAAAGCCTATAAAACGAAACAAAGAATATTCTCACAAGACAGATTATTTTTTTACTTTTTATTCAAGCAAATAAGGCAATTATAAAAAGGCAAAAGAGATGACGATTGAAAATGACGACAAGAAAGTACAAGTAAACATAAAAAAGCTTATATGAAAGAAAACACAAGTTATCAATGAGATTTCATTCTAAACAATTTGGTTTCTTATGAAGATTGCTATAAACTTGTGATCAGACAAACAAAGAGGATCATCATGAAGATAATTGTCGCTGTCAAACGTGTTGTTGATTATAATATCAAGATACGCGTCAAGCCCGATAATACAGGTGTTGATCTATCTCATGTAAAAATGTCTATGAATCCTTTTGACGAGATAGCCGTGGAAGAGGCAATTCGCCAAAAAGAATCTGGTAAAGTTTCAGAAATTGTTCTTGTTTCAATTGGACAAGAAGAAGCCCAAGAAACTTTACGAACAGGACTTGCCATGGGGGCAGATCGCGCCCTTCTTGTCACAACAGATCAAACACTTGAACCCTTAAGCATCGCTAAGGTTCTCAAAGCCATTGTTCATGAAGAAAAACCCGACATGGTCTTTTTAGGAAAACAAGCAATTGATGACGATAACAACCAAACTGGACAAATGCTCGCCGCTCTTCTTGGTTGGGGACAGGCAACTTTTGCCTCACATCTTAACATAGAAAATGGATATGCTACCGTTACGCGTGAGGTTGATAATGGAACACAAACCCTTTGTCTTCCTTTTCCCATGGTTATGACTGCCGATTTACGGCTCAATGAACCGCGTTACACCTCTCTCCCCAATATCATGAAAGCAAAAAAGAAAAACATTGAACAAAAAACTCTTGCTGATCTTGGCATCGATACGAAAGCGCGCTTGGCAATTTTAAGTGTTGAAGAGCCCAAACCCCGTCAGTCTGGGATTAAAGTGGCGAATGTCGCAGAGCTTGTCAGTGCACTCAAACAAAAAAGCTGCATTTAATATTCTCTAGAGTAAAAGCAATACTCAACATAAAAGGGTAAAAATTTATGGCAATTCTTTTATTAGCCGATCATAATCCAGAAGAAACCGCAAAAGTTCTCACTGCAGCGCATGCTCTCAAAAGCGATGTCGATATTTTGGTTTGCGGAGAAAACATTCAAACGACAGCGGAAAGGAGTGCTAAACTTAATGGTGTGCGGCAAATTCTTATTGCTGAGGCTGACTATTTAGCTCATCAACTTGCCGAGCCTATGGCCGATACGATTATCGCATTAGCCAATGATTATGATGTGATCATGGCGCCATCCAGTAGTACTGGAAAAAATGTGTTGCCCCGCGTAGCTGCTCTTCTTGATCTTATGCAAATTTCAGATATTACCGCCGTTCTTTCACCCGATACCTTCAAACGTCCCATTTATGCAGGCAATGCAATTGAAACTGTCCGCAGCAATGATCACAAAAAGATTATCACCGTTCGCACAGCCTCTTTCCCACCAACGCCTTCTCAAAATAATGCTGCCCCCATTAAAACAATAACACCAGCACCTAATCCCAATCTTTCTTCTTTTGTAAAAGCAGAAACCAACAAAAGTGATCGTCCTGATCTTACCTCGGCACGTGTTATTATCTCAGGCGGGCGTGGTCTTGGTTCACAAGAACAATTTATGGACCTTCTTCTTCCCCTTGCAAACAAATTAAATGCTGCTTTAGGTGCCAGCCGCGCAGCCGTTGACGCAGGCTATGCTCCCAATGATTGGCAAATTGGACAAACAGGAAAAGTCGTTGCCCCAAAACTCTATATCGCTGTTGGCATTTCCGGTGCAATCCAGCATTTAGCCGGTATAATGGATGCACAAATTATTGTTGCCATTAATAAAGATGAAGAAGCGCCCATCATGCAAATTGCCGATTACGCCCTTGTCGGTGATCTCCACCAAATTATTCCAGAATTGGAGAAAGCTTTATAAGCTATGAATGCCTCTCAGCTTCTTCAACAGGAAGAGATGAATTTTCACAAAATGATTGTTCAAACAGAAAATCGACACTAATAGAACTTTTCGCCATGCAAATCGTTGTTTTACCTCTTGTGGGCAATCCACGCCAAACTGTTCCAGAATTGGAGAAAGCTTTATAAGCCATGAAAGCACCTCTGCATGACCAGCGTGAAAGTATGGAGTTTGACATCGTCATTGTCGGAGCAGGTCCTGCAGGGCTTTCTGCAGCAATTCGTCTGAAACAAATTAATCCTGAGCTTTCTGTCACAATTGTTGAAAAAGGGACTGAAGTTGGAGCCCATATTCTTTCTGGCGCCGTTGTTGACCCCATCGGTATTGATACACTTTTACCGGAATGGAGAAGTGATCACGACCATCCCTTCACAACCCCTGTCACCCGTGATCAGTTTTTTTTTCTAAAGCCTCAAAAAGCGACACGATTGCCCAATATCTTGCACCCCAAAATCTTATCCAATGACGGGTGTTATATCGTTTCACTTGGGAATGTTTGCCGCTGGCTCAGCAAAAAAGCCGAAGCACTGGGTGTAGAAATTTATCCAGGTTTTGCTGCAACAGAAACCATCCAGAATGAGAACGGAGCCATCATTGGTGTTCTCACAGGGGATATGGGACTTAACAAAGATGGAACGCTTGGAAAAAATTATATGCCTGGTATGGCATTATTGGCAAAATATACACTAATTGCGGAAGGCGCACGCGGCTCTATTGCAAAACAACTGATACAGCATTTTAACCTTAGCAAGAATCGTGAACCCCAGAAATTTGGTCTCGGTCTCAAAGAGCTCTGGGAAATTGATCCCGAAAAACACCAACGCGGTTTAGTGCAACATTTCACCGGTTGGCCCTTAGACAATTATACCGGTGGGGGTGGTTTTCTTTATCACCAAGAAAACAATATCATTTCTATCGGTTTTGTTGTGCACTTAGATTACAAAAATCCTTATCTTTCTCCCTTTGAAGAATTTCAACGTTTTAAAACCCATCCAAAACTCTATGAAATCTTCAAAGGAGCAAAACGTCTTTCCTATGGGGCGCGTGTGATCAGTGAAGGAGGATGGCAATCTGTACCAAAACTCACCTTTCCTGGTGGAGTGCTTATTGGCTGCTCGGCTGGCCTTGTCAATGTTCCTCGTATCAAAGGATCACACAATGCCATCTTATCGGGGATATTAGCCGCCGATAAAATTGCTACCGCTCTCGCACAAGGTCGTGCCCACGATGAAGTTAAAGAAATCGAAGAACAATGGCGAAAAGGGCCCATCGGTAAAGATCTTTATAAAGTGCGAAATGCCAAACCGCTATGGGCAAAATATGGGACAAAATATGGAATTAAACTTGCCGGTTTTGATATGTGGTGGCAACAACTATTCGGATTTTCCTTATTTAAAACACTCTCCCATGGCAAGGAAGATTATGCCTGTCTTGAACCAGCAGAAAAATTTCACCCCATTGCTTACCCAAAACCCGATGGTATTATAACTTTTGACCGCCTTACAAGTGTTGCCCTTTCCAATACGCACCATGAAGAAAATCAACCTTGTCATTTAAAAATAGCCTCTTTAGAAAAACAAAAGGACTCCGAATATGCAATCTATGGAGGACCTTCTACACGCTATTGCCCCGCCGCTGTCTACGAATGGCTAGAGTCTCATGATCATCTAACGTATAGGATCAACGCTTCAAATTGCATACATTGTAAAACGTGCGACCTCAAAGATCCAAATCAAAACATCACCTGGACCTGTCCACAAGGCAGCGAGGGTCCCTTCTACCCCAATATGTAATCTCTCCTTCCAATATCATCATTGTTCGTTCTCCTAAAATTGAAATAGACAAAACGCAATGAATCAAAATATTTTCCTTCAAATCAGAAATCTATCAATCACCTTCATGCATTAAGCTCTTTCACGATACAAAAAATTATCCTATTGTGAAGTGATCAACGATTTCAGCAAGGAGTCTCGAGCAAATAAGCCGTTGTAATGATAAAAATCTGCTGGTAAAAAGTGAGAAAAAATAACTTATGAGTACGGATAAAAATCTTATTGTGGTAAGGAGAATTTGATGAAGAGAAAAGAGCATGTGTGAGAAAGTATATTTTATAGGTACACATGCTTATTCGGCCCCCATCATAGAGCCAGGGCTTTATCTTGTAGCAACGCCTATTGGAAATCTTGCAGATATTACGCTTCGTGCTTTGCAAGTGCTGGCAGGTGTTGATATTTTAGCGTGTGAGGATACGCGGATAACACGTGTTTTGTTGGAACGTTACGGTATTCAAAAAAAAGCTTTTCTCTATCATGAATATAATGCGCAAAAAGCAGGTCCAAAGCTCTTAGCGGCTTTAGCAGAAAACAAAACGGTAGCGCTTGTTTCAGATGCGGGAACACCGCTTATCTCTGACCCTGGATTTCGATTAGTTGAAGAAGCCCGTAAGAAAGGTCATAAAATTATTCCGATCCCTGGAGCCTCAGCTCTTTTAGCTGCCCTGATACCGACAGGGCTTCCGACCGATAGCTTTTTCTTCGCAGGTTTTTTGAGTTCCCGCAAAGCACAGCGTCAAAAACGATTGGAACAATTAAAAGAGATTCCAGCAACTTTGATTTTTTATGAATCACCACATCGTCTTATTGAAACTTTACAAGATATGGTCACTCTTTTCTCAGCGGATAGACCTGCCGCCATTTGTCGTGAATTAACCAAAAAATTTGAAACCGTAGACGTTTCTAATTTGGGAAGTTTGTTGGAAAGTTATAAAAAACAGACACAGATTCGTGGGGAAATTGTTGTGCTTGTTGGAGAGTCATCATCTTCTTGCTTAAATGTGCTAAGTGATCAAGAAGTTGATGAAGTGTTATTAGAACACGCACAAACACATTCCGCGGCTCAAGCCGCAGCTTTGGTTGCAAAAAAGACTGGGTTTAAAAAGCAAGAACTTTTCCAACGGCTAATTTTTCTAAAAAATATGTAAAATAATGCGTAAAACGATACAAAAAAAACAGAGACAAAAGTCTTTTTATCGAGGGATTCGTGCAGAAAAATTGGCCGCTTGGTGGTTGCGTTTCAAAGGATTTCACATAGCCGAAATGCGTTTTAAAACAAAGTGTGGGGAAATTGATTTAATTGCACGACGTGGAAACCTTGTGTTAATTGTTGAAGTTAAAGCACGTTCAACGTTGGCGGAAGCAATGGAAGCGGTTTCCCGAATGAATGAAAAGCGAATTGAGGCAGCAGCCGATATTTGGCTTGCACGACAAAAAGATTATGCGCTTTTGTCTGTACGCTTTGATTTGATTGCAATTTTACCTTGGCGTTTGCCACAGCATATCCCCGCATTTTTTACCTCTGACCAATAAGAGGCGCCCCATGTTTTAACCATACTCCATAAAAAACATTTCTCCTTTATGTATATATACGTTAAAAAGTCTATAATCGTTTGAGCGCTATAAGGAGCGAAATATGGATGATTATGAAAAGTTTGCAACAGGTTTGCTCATTGTTTTTGGAGCGCTGATTATTGGTGGTTTAATGGCAATGCATATTGTACTGATGAATAAACCAGGTTTTTTATTTGCATTAGCCGCAGCTATTGTTGGTTGGTTTTCTGCTTTTGCCGTTCTGTTTGACAAGCCCAAAATCTATTTGGGGTTGATTATTCTTGCAATGCTCTGTGTTGCTTCTTCAATTAGCATTTATGTTAGTTAAAACACCTGAAATATTGATTGAGATTCCTTTTAAAAGATAAAACTGAGAAATAAAAATGAAACTAGGCTTTTTGGGAACAGGTACAATCAGCGCTTGCATAATCGATGGCCTCATGACAAGCGCCTTTAATGTTTCTTCCATTATTGTTTCACCGCGCAATGCTGAAATAGCAGAGCGTCTTTCACGCACTTATGATAAGGTTGTGATTGCTGAAAATAACCAAGCGTTGCTCGATGTGAGTGAGTGTATTTTTCTTTGTTTGCCCAACCAAATTGCAGAAAGTGTTTTGCGCTCTCTTCGTTTTCGTCCAGAACATTTGGTTGTTTCCGTTCTCGCTATGGCAACAGCAGCACAAGTGGAAGCGTGGATCAACCATAAAGTTTATCGTGCTGTTCCGTTACCTTTTGTCGCAGAGTGCAAAAATTTAACCCCCATTTATCCCGATCATCCCTTTTTACGTACCTTATTTGATGCATTGGGCGGCACCTTGGTGCTAGAGGAAGAAGAGCAGTTTAATCTTTTTATGACAGCGGGTTCTCTTATGGGCGTATACTTTAATTTTATAGAAACAGCCCATCAATGGTTTATAACACAGGGGTTGAAAAAACAGCAATCAGCAGAGTTCCTTACCATGATGTTTGTAAATCTTACGGATGAAATGCGTAAAATTATAGCAACGGATCGTTCTACCAATCTTAATTTTTCACTGCTTGAAAAAGAATTTTCAACAAAGGGGGGAACAAATGAATTTTTGTCAAATTATTTTTCTCATCAAGGGGGAAGAAGAGCTTTAACAATGGCTCTTGAGGTGACTTTACAAAAAATAAATGCTTCTAACAAGACTTGAGCAACATTTTTTCTCATCTCAATTAAGAGAGAATTATTGGGTGATTAATAGAGCTTTTTGTGAACATGAATTGATAAAATTTTCTGCTATAGATCTTTCAAGAGCAGAACAAATGGGCTTTTTAAGTGCCTATTCCTTTAATTTACCCATTCTTTTAATTGACATGAATAGCAATAAATCTTTTGGTTAATCTTCAAGATATTTTTATAGCACCAAATTGCTTATAGGAAGATCATTCATTCTTTAACATTTGAATGAAAAGACTGACAAAGTCTTTTCCCATTTTTCTTTCTTTCATAAGAAGCAACGATTTTTACGTCTTTCATCGTTGTGTTTTAGTAAACTCTCTTAAACAAACATACATTCAAAAGAGTTTATTTTTTATCTGATCAACAATTGTACGATATAGTTGAGCATGCTCACCATCAGGCTGAGCAACAAAAATAGGGATCCCCTCATCTGAAGAAAATCGTAAAGCTGCATCAAGCGGTATTTCTGCTAAGAAAGGGACCTCTCGACGTTCCGCTTCTCCCCGTGCACCACCATGGCCAAAAATATCGTAGCGTTTTCCTGTATCAGGAGCGATAAAATAACTCATATTCTCAATCAGTCCTAAAATAGGAACATTAACTTTCATGAACATTTCTATCGCTTTACGTGCATCAACTAAAGCAAGATCCTGCGGCGTAGAAACAACCAACGCCCCCGTTAATTGTACCTGCTGTGCAAGTGTTAGTTGTGCATCCCCTGTACCCGGCGGCATATCGACGACTAAAACGTCCAAAGGTCCCCATACAACATCTCGTAACAATTGCGTTACAGCAGCCATAACCATAGGACCACGCCAGACCACCGGCTTTTCTTCCTCAACCAAAAAACCCATTGACATTAATTTAAGACCAAATTTTTCAAGAGGTTGAATCTTTTTTCCTCCCATGAACTGTGGTTTTTGGTTAACAAGTCCCGTCAAACGTGGCAAAGATGGACCATAGATATCTGCATCCATCACCCCTGTTTTGAAACCTGAATCTTGTAAAGCTAAAGCGATATTGATTGCCATCGTCGATTTTCCCACCCCTCCTTTTCCAGAAGCAACAGCCATAACATGACGTACCCCTTCTATGGGCATTTTCACAGGCAAGAGATTCGCTCTGCGTCGAGGTACTCCCTTTGTTGTTTTTTCTGCTGTAAGCGTAACAACAACAGATTGGACCCCCTCCAAAGCGCATACCAGCTCCTCAGCAGAACGGCGCAATGATTCCCATTCTTGCACGCGTCCATCAGGAACTGTAATGGAAAAGAAAACCTTGCCATCAGCAATGAATATTTCTGAAAGAAGCCCCAACGATACAATATCGCTTTCAAGACCTGGTCCTTTGACTTTACATAGCACGTTGCGGACAGCCTCACTTGTGATAGGATCCACGCTCTTTCCTCTCTATAAAATACCAACAAATACAAGCATACGAACGAAAAATACTGACAGGTTCATCACCTAATATTTTCTACTTTAGTTTAAGAGTTACAAAATATAAATGCCTTACATTTTATCTCTTTATAAAACACGAAACCACTCTTGAATAAAAAAACTCATGCACAAAATCCGCTATTAAAAGCCTATCAATCACGTTTGTGCACTAACACTTTAATGAATATTTTGATAAGGATTTTATAAAACACAAAACTTGAGAAAAACTCTTAATATCAAAATATTTTTTTAATTGAGCATACAATAATCTGTCATGCTTTCTTTAAGTCTTTAACATTCTTGCCGTTCATTTTCTGCAGACTCAACCGCTATTTTCTGAAACTTTCAAAGTATCATAAAAAAGTGTCACAAACAGTTATAAGGTGTTTTGTATTTTTTCAAACGTAAGAAAAAACAATCTGAGATTGACTTTTTTCATATTTTTTCTTATGGGTTAACAGCTGTCTGATAGGATAAAATTGTTCATCACGCGCAGAACTGCTCATAAAACGAAGATTAAGAAGGGCCGCACTCCGCGGTATTTAAATAAATGAAACGTACGTACCAACCCTCTAAACTTGTCCGTAAACGCCGCCATGGATTTCGTGCACGCATGGCTACAGCTGGAGGACGTAAAGTTATTGCTGCAAGACGTGCTCGTGGACGTAAGCGGCTCTCTGCTTAACCACTTAAATTTTCACAACCGTTGACGACTGCTCATTATTTCTTCGTTGTGAAACTTTTGTTATGAACCTCTAATGCTTGGTCAGCCAAGGATTTAGTGAAATTGCGAAATGTTCTTTTATGAAGAAAAAACATCCCTGCCGCATTCGCAAAAGAGCAGACTTTTTGTCTGTCCGTACAGGAGAAAAACGACGTGGTCCTTTATTTTTACTCGAAGTTAAATCTCGTGAACAAACAACAGAAAGAAAATCTTCTCTTGTTGCGCGTGTAGGTTTCACTGTTACCCGTAAAAACGGGAATGCTGTGAAACGGAATCGTATAAAAAGGCGCTTGCGTGAAGCTGTAAGGGTTGGTGTAACAAACCACATGGAAGCAGGGACTGACTATGTCATTGTAGCGTATCGTGACGCATTACATGCGCCTTTCACATCTTTAATTAGTGAATTGAATCGGCGAATAAAACCAAAAACAAAACATCAGCAACGACAACAAGGGAATACGAATGGAATATAACCGCAATTTCTTTATCGCTATTGGCTTATCTTTCGTAGTGCTCATCGCATGGCAATTTCTTCATGTTGCTCCCAAACAAGCAAAGTTACAAAAACAACGAGTCATTGCGCAACAACAGCAATCGTCAAAACAACATTCATCCCTTTCTATTACCACGACGAATTCTTCTGACGATCCCTCAACACATCAAGCAACATCAATCATCGAACAGCCAATGACTCCTGAAATCCGGAAAGCTGTATTAGCCAAAACAGAGCGTGTTGCGATCAAAACAGATGAATTGGAAGGCTCTATTAATCTTGTTGGTGCACAATTTGATGATCTTCACCTCAAGAGATATCGTGTAACCGTCGATAAGAAATCACCGGAAATCGATTTGTTGAATCCTAAAGGGTTCAAAACAACCTATCTTGCTGAATTTGGTTTTGCAAGTGCGTCCTTGCCAGCAAAAGCTTTACCTCAATCTGATACACAGTGGCAAATAGAGGGAAACAATACAACCCTGACCCCTTCAACACCCATCACTTTAATCTATAATAACGGACAGGGACAAATCTTCCGCCGTACCCTTTCTGTTGATGATCATTACATGTTTACCATTGAGGATTCTATCAGCAATGAAAGTGATCAACCGGTTTATCTCTCCTCCTATGCGCGCGTTGCACGTGCAGCACCACCAGAACATACCAATGCCACCTATTTGCTTCATGAGGGGATGATCGGTATTGCTGGAGATTCGCTCAAAACTGAAAAATATAAAACCTTAGCAGAGCTTGATCCAAATCCTGATAATGGACAAAAGAGTATGACTTTTTCCAAAGTAACAGGAGGCTGGATTGGTATTACCGATAAGTATTGGGCTGTAGCGGTTATTCCCCCGCAAGATAAAGAATATACAAGTCGTTTTATTTATTTTGATCGTTTGCAAACACATTATCAATCTGACTTGCTAGGATCGCCTTTAACGATTGCTCCCAATGAAACAAAAACCGTTACAAATCGTCTTTTTGCTGGTGCAAAACAAGTTGAAATCATTAATCACTATCAAAATGACCTAAAAATCAACAAGTTTGCTCTCTTAATTGATTGGGGCTGGTTTGATTTCATCACAAAACCCATGTTTGCCCTCATTGACATTCTTTATAAGCAAACAGGAAATTTTGGTATTGCCATTCTTCTAGTTACAGTGCTCTTGAAAACACTTCTTTTCCCTCTCGCCAATAAATCTTATAAATCTATGGCGCGCATGAAGCTTATACAACCGCGGTTGCTAGAAATAAAAGAAAAATATCCTGATGACCGGCCTAAACAACAGCAAGCAATCATAGAACTGTATAAAACCGAAAAAATTAATCCCCTTGCCGGTTGTTGGCCAATGTTGGTTCAATTTCCAATATTCTTTGCTCTTTATAAAGTTCTCTATATCACCATTGAAATGCGCCATGCCCCTTTCTTTGGCTGGATTCAAGATTTAGCAGCCCCTGATCCAACGTCTCTTTTCAACTTGTTTGGTCTCTTGCCCTACACAACGCCAGCATTTCTTATGATTGGTGCGTGGCCTTTGATTATGGGAATAACAATGTTTTTACAAATGCGTATGAATCCCGCTCCTCAAGATCAAACCCAAGCGATGATTTTCACATGGATGCCTGTTGTCTTTACTTATATGCTCGCCTCTTTTCCTGTTGGTCTTGTCATTTATTGGGCATGGAACAATATATTGTCAATCGTTCAGCAAGGTATCATGATGAAGCGCCAAGGAGTTAAAATTGAGCTTTTTGACAATTTGAAAGCCATGTGGAGAAAATCACCCAAAAAAGAAGTGCAAGAATGACAAGAGATTCTTCCCTTTCTGGAATTTTTTCGCGCAATTGGGTTTTTATTCGTGGTGTTCCCGCAATACGCTTTCTTCCCCCTGAAGGACCACCAGAAATCGCATTTGCGGGACGTTCCAATGTTGGAAAATCCTCTTTAATCAACGCACTTGTCCAGCAAAAAGGCTTAGCACGAACCTCAAATACACCAGGACGCACTCAAGAGCTAAATTATTTTGTCCCCGATGGCTTCAGTGGACAACAAGGAGACCTTCCCCCTTTTGCATTGGTAGATATGCCAGGTTATGGTTTTGCTGCTGCACCTAAAAATCTGGTTGATGCTTGGACAAATTTGATTTTTAGCTATTTACGGGGACGCACAACACTAAAGCGTGTATATCTCTTGATTGATTCACGACACGGAATCAAAAATAATGATGAAGATGTTCTTGCACTCCTTGACAAGGCGGCCGTTTCTTACCAAATTGTTTTGACAAAAAGCGATAAAATAAAATCAAATGCTTTGGAAAAATTAATGATGACCACACAAACAAAACTTCTCAAACGTCCAGCAGCGTATCCTGAGATCCTTGCAACCTCTTCAGAAAAAGCATACGGTTTGGAAGAATTACGTACTGCCATTTTGCAAACCATTGCATAAGAGAAGGCATTCATATTATTAACAATTTATTAAGCATAATTGCCAGCAGCTGCTAATGATCTTGTACTTCTCATCAAGCACCTTTATAAAAAAGGATGACTTGAAAGAATTCTTATCCACTCTATTTAGTTGTGTAAATTATGCTGACACTTTTTCACTCTCCCCTCTCCACCGCTTCGCGCTTCATACGCCTCATTCTTGGAGAATATGGTGTAGCCACTCAACTGATTGAAGAATATGAATGGGCAAGAAGACACGAATTTCTCGCTCTCAATCCCGCCGGTCATGTTCCTGTTTTTCTCGATGAACACGAGGTTCCATTATCAGGTCCTTTTGTTATTTGTGAATATTTAGATGAAACGCATGGAAGTTTGCGACAAGACAATAAACTTTTTCCAGAAAATCCTTTAGATCGTGCGGAAGTCCGCCGCCTTAATGACTGGTTTTTAAATAAATTTGAAAATGAAGCAACACGTCATATTGTACGAGAACGGATTCATAAACGTGAAATGCCCCTTTCCATTGGCGGTGGCGCTCCCAATTCACAAATTTTACGCAATGCACGCGCCAATATCCCACCCCATATGAACTATCTTAATTGGCTCTGTGCCTCTCGCGATAGTTTAGTGGGTTCTACCTTATCCTATGCTGACCTAGCAGCCGCCGCTGCTGTTTCTGTCCTTGACTTTTTAGGGGAAATTGACTGGGAACAATCCCCTGCTGCTAAAGACTGGTATATGCGGATAAAATCACGACCTTCTTTTCGTTCTCTTTTAACAGATCGTGTCCGTGGAATTGTTGCAAGTACTCACTATGCTGATCTTGATTTCTAGTCTCCTCTCACCAAAACAAGTAAAAATGAAATTTTACCTAAAGAAGACTTCCCCGTTTATAAATCTTTATGCCTGCATATAAATAATACAAGAATAGATTAATTCATAATCCTATTGAACAGAAAATAAAAACCCATCATAATCTCTTATTTCAAGCCTTCTTATCCTGAACCCCCAAAATCAATTTTTGCTCTATCCACAAAAAGACTAATTATAGAAATAAAGATATTTAACAAAAGGTTTTAAACTCTTTCTTTAAAGACAAGAGCTGCAGCACCATTAGAAAGCGAGGCCAATAAAATAACAATACTTAACGCATGGTTCCCCTCTATTCTTCCCAATCTATAAAAAACGCAGGGGATAATATGCACACCATTTGCTCTTAATAAAAAAGTGCCATCATGATGCGTTTTTATAAAATAATAACTTTTTCAACTGACTGACCCAAAAGATACAGAATCCGACCAACGCCCGTGTGTGAACAATCCAACTTCTCAGACATCTTCCTGTTTCTTCCCCCTTTTATGTGTTTTATTCACAGATAACATTTGGTGTATAAAAATTGTATAAAATACCTATAAATCATTTCAAGGTCCAAGAGTGAGCAAAGCGTATGAGGGTGCCAATTTGCGCTTTTATGAAAGGTAGCCGTACAGAATAGATTTTATATTATTCATGGAGATTTCTCGTTATCCCCTTCACGCACGCCATCACAAAACGAGCTTAAAAGCATTGAGATATATTTTTTTTAAGACGAGCGCATAAGTGAAATGTATTTTATTTGAAGTGTTTTATTTTACATGAGGGCTGTGCCCCATTAAAGAACGAGAGAAATAAAAACGTCAAGTAATGAACAATCCCTATTAGGCTTTACAAGAAAACCTCACCCCCTCCATCACACACTTGAACAAAAAACACCTCTTTATAATTTGTACATCTTATCCACTTAGCTTAAACGATAGAATTTTACAGTACAAAAGGATAAATTAAAGCAAGAAAAAATTTTTCCCTATAAAGAAAAAGAACGGTTGGAAAGAAGGCAAGAATTTGCCTATACTACGGGGCAGTAAAGCATCATAAGGAGATAAAAATGCGCCTTACAGTTGTTGGTGCAAATGGAAGAATGGGACGTGAACTCATTACAGCAATCCGGCAGAGGAAGGATGTAGAGCTTTATACTGTTCTTGTACGCAAAGGCTCATCTTTTGTAGGAAAAGATGCCAGTACCTTAATCGGTTCAGATTCTCTTGGGGTGTGCATCACAGATGATCTCGAAAAGGCTTTTTCAAACACAGAAGGGATTGTAGATTTTTCACAACCCCAAGCGAGTATTCTTTATGCTCACTATGCTGCTCAAAGAAAACTTGTCCATATTATTGGCACCACAGGATTTAGCAAAACAGAAGAAAAAAAAATTGCAGAGTTTGCAAAACATACAACAATCGTCAAATCTGGAAATATGAGCCTTGGAATAAATCTTTTAGCCAACCTTGTAAAGAAAGCAGCCAAAGCATTAGAAGCCAATGATTTTGATATCGAAATTTATGAAATGCATCACGCGAACAAAGTTGACGCCCCTTCTGGAACAGCTCTTCTTCTTGGGCAAGCAGCAGCTGAAGGACGTCATGTTATGCTGCAAGATGTCCGTGTCAACGAACGCAATGGCCATACAGGGAAACGCAAAAAAGGTTCCATTGGCTTTTCTTGTTCACGGGGCGGAACAGTTGTTGGCGAACACAGTGTCATTTTTGCCGGTTCCCATGAGCGCATTGTTCTCTCCCATACAGCGCAAGAACGCTCCATCTTTGCTAATGGTGCATTAAAAGCAGCTTTATGGGCAAAAAACCATGAAAATGGTCTTTATTCAATGCTCGATGTCTTGGGATTAAACGATGAATTTTAAACAATCAATAAAATAGAGGCAATTCAGAATGGGACGCACACTTGTACTCATCCGTCACGGACAAAGCGAATGGAATCTCAAAAACCTTTTTACGGGTTGGAAAGACCCTGATTTAACGGAAAAAGGTCATGCCGAAGCGATAGCAGCAGGAAAAAAACTGAAAGAATCTGGTTTGAAGTTTGATATCGCGTATACATCTGCTCTACAGCGCGCCCAAAAAACAGCTCAGCACATTTTAGAGCAAATGGGACAATCAGATTTAGAAGTGATCAAAACCTCCGCATTGAATGAACGTAATTATGGAGATCTTTCTGGTTTAAATAAAGATGAAGTGCGCCAACAATGGGGGCAAGAGCAAGTGCAAATGTGGCGCCGCTCCTATACGATTGCCCCTCCGAATGGAGAAAGTCTACGCGATACCGGTGCGCGCATTTGGCCTTATTATCTTTACCATATTCAGCCTCACATTTTGCGCTCTCAAACTGTTTTGATGGCTGCACATGGGAATTCTCTTCGTGCTCTTATTATGGCGCTTGAAGGTCTGAGCAGTGAGGAAATTATATCTCAAGAATTAGCAACCGGCATTCCTATTCTTTACACCTTTAATCCTGATTCAACCATTGCATCAAAGACAATCATCACACCTTAAACTTTCAAAACCATGATGCCCTCCAAAAGTTTAATTCAATCGTTTTAAACAGAGAAAATAAATTCTATAATTTTATTGACAGAATTGCTTCACACGCTTAGATGATTTTTATAAGCCCAGATGGCGGAATTGGTAGACGCGCAGGTTTCAGGTACCTGTGCCGCAAGGCGTGGAGGTTCGAGTCCTCTTCCGGGCACCATGCTCTTTTTTTATCCTATAATTTACTGATTTCATGTATGTTTTAAGACGTTAGGGAAGCCCGAATAAAAGTAAGAGAATAGGATTTTTCAACACGTCCCTCAATGATTATGAATCAGAACTTCTTTTCAAGGTGTTTTTTTGTCATACTTAACACCCACATGGTTTCCACTTTTAAAAAGTCAAAATCTTTAAAGAGCTCTCTTATGACAACATTCAGCCTCAAAATAGGATGAACTTTGAATGTTCAAAAAACGATACTCTTTTAAAATCATAAGGGGAAATTTCTCTACAAAGCCTGTTTAATCAAGACAGAAGCCTCTCAATCATAAAGTCCCCTTATCTTCCTCCTTAATAAAGAGCCTCTCCTTAACTGTTCTCATGTATTATATTGACAACCAATATCATAATCCATGCAAGAAAATATTTTTTACGCTTAGATTTTGAAGTCTCTCATGCTGTAGTTGTGTTTTTTGTATTGTCATACTCGTTTCATTTTATTCTTCATTTTCAGAGCCTGTTTCTCGTGCTTCTCTATATCTTTTCCATCGATCTTTTTCTGCTCTTTCACAGTTCCTATTACACAAAAAACAAAGGGTTCCTATAATAACCATAACGGATATGATGAGTACTATTGCAAATCCCACCGATTATTCCTTTTTCAATAAAATTGTTGTTAATCATCTCACGCATTCTTCCCCATTGCATTAATGAACAACTTTCTGTTTCTTTATCGCGATATTTTCTTCAGGCTTTGAAGTTTGTTGTTTAAACGACCAACTTCGTCATTAAGCCTTTCAAGTTCTTTGTTGAGTTCATCAACATGTCCATAATGTTTAGAAATCACTTCTAAAGTATGTAATGACTGAGACTGATCCTTAAGTTGATCGACTTTGTTTAACCCTCGAAAGGCTTCTGTTCTTTTCTCAACATGTTCAAATAGCGTAAAAAACTTCTCAATCCGCTCCAAAATTGCAGTGTTTCGTTTTTGCGTTATCTCATATTTATAAGTAAGTTGTTTGTTGTTTGGCATAGTCTTCAGCAATGCCAAATAAAGTTCCTGCTGTTCAAGAGCTATTCTCTTCAAATCCTCTACCGCTATCCCTACTAACTTCCTTGTATCATTCCATCCCCGTTGCGCATTTTCTTTTTCAAACGTGGCTGAATCCAGCCTCTGGACAGCATCATCCCGCTCCTTAACAACTTGGGAACAAAATAATCTATCCACGCCCGTATAGCCACGCGAGGCGGACACAAGATATGTCAGCAAAAATATGATCAGCAATAAGCCTTCTCTCAACAGAATTTTTTTTGTAAACATTTTTCCATTTTCTCGTACAAAATACCTTAAAATAAATACCTAAATTCTCATCAAAAGATTCGGAGTAAAATTTATTCAATCTCTTTAAAATAATCTACGATAAAAATAAAAAAGGATAAATTATACAAAAAAATAAAGCTATAAAAAGTAATTTATTCAACAGATTAGTTATAAACTTTTCTGTTTATTTCTATATGTCCATGGGAGAAAGTTAATCACTTTATACGTGAATTAACAAAGAATTATAATATAATATTATAAATAGCTCAAAATTAATATTTTAATTAATAATTATACTTGTCCCATAAAATGGATAAAAATAATCAACGATCTTGAATGGTATAAAGACTACTTTTAATGTAGATTTGTTTTTTTATCCGCAGCCATAAAAAATTGCGTTTTTTACAAAAATTCAAATTTATTCATTTGCTATAGTATCTTTTATTGCTACATTTCTTAAGTTAATTAAAGATCGTAGAATATAAACTGATAGGATGCATTTTTCTCAAATAGCATTTTTCAGGGGAAAATTGATTTAATCAATGGGGATAAGCAATGAGCAAAGCTATAATTTGAGAGACAGGATATATTGTTATTCGTAAAAAGATGCCGTTTTGGAGTGTGCTAAAAAGTGTTTATAATCAATGATAAATGAGAAGTATGAATTGGGGGAATTGGGTTTTTCTTACAGCGCAGTAGATCAAAAAATGGTAGATGAAATTTAAAATTCACCATTATTCGTCATGAGATGAAAGCTTTCATCTCACGTTTGGCTTCTTTGTTTTTTCTGTCTGTAATCTCTAAAGACTATCTTCAATTAAGCGCTCTTTTAGGTTGTTGTTTTCATGATAAAAGTAATGGTTATCGATTTTCTATTTAGGATACCGTTTTCCACAAGAGGATCGTCATTTCGAAATATACAGAAAAACATTCTCTTCAGTCAGAGTTCCCACTGTACAATCATCTATGGAACAACACAATGAACAGACCACGTACCCTTGCTCTCACCTATGGCTCTTATAATGCCGTACGCATGCTCATTGGTGTTTACCATGCGATTTTTTTAATGTCGATGGGGGTTAGTCTCGCGCAATTGGCGCTGCTTCAAGTTGTCTTTTCCACAACTATTCTCCTGCTTGATTTTCCTTGTGCTGTTTTAGCGGATAGATATCGACGTAAATATTCCGTAATGACTGGTGTTTTTCTGACGGGAGTATTTTATCTTCTATGCCTTCAAGCCCCTAATATGCCGGTGCTTATTATTGCACAAATTCTCTATGCAGCAGGCATTTGCATTATTGTCAGCGCCATTGATGGATGGATTTACCATTCTCTTGATGATAAACAGGATCTCTTTTCGCATTATGCGCATCTTTATCACCAAGTGAACTCCTTCGGAAGTATTTTCAGTGGGATCGTAGGCATTGGAACGATCTATTATTCTGGACAATATTTTATGGGATATATTATCTCATGCCTCATGATGGGGGCTATTTTTTTGGTCTTTCTTATTGTTCCTGAAGAAAAGAAATCAGTGATTGAAACACACACAACAAAAACAATCTTGCATAATGCCAAGGAAACACTGTGGATCTTTCAAAACACCTTGGGAGGCGCATGGTTTATTTTCCTCATGTGTCTTTTTAGTGCTGGAATTCAGATTATTTATCATTTCTGGCAACCCATTATCCTTGGCAAAGGGGGGAAAATTGATCACCTCAATGGTTTGCAAATGTTGGTCCTCATGTGCTGTCATATTGGAGCCTTTTCAGCGCAGTATTTTTCAAATTTACTGATGTCTAAGTATCATGTCCTTGATAAAAATTATAAGAATTCTATCAAATATTTTTCTTTCTTTTCTTCTCTGATGTGCATTGCACTCTATTTTTTCGTTCATAACAATCAAACAGCTGCATCCGTCATTGCGTTCTCTTTAATTCATGGATTTATTTGCACTGTCCCAATAGGAGCAAAAAGCTTATTTTTCTCAGAACTGAATCAAACACAAACGCAGCATATTTCTGGTGTTATCGGTGCTGTATCTTTTAGCGGCAGACTATTTTCAATTATCGTATTAAGTATTATTTCTTTTCTTCCTGCAAAAATTTCTCCCTCTTATTACCTCATCTTACCGACCCTTACTTTTTTCCTATGTGGTTTGATCATCATGAGATGGATAAAACACTCTCAAAAGTCTTAAGTAAGAAGAAAACCAACCCTGATAAAGTTTTTTCTACAAGATTTCCTTCTAAAAGAGATCGAGACTTCTTTAGATCCTTGCCATATCGAGCTTTCAACAGACACCATATTGATAAAACAATAAGTTATAATAATCATAGACCGAACTCAAATATCATAAGATTTTTTCAAATCTGATTTATCTTGAATCAATCAAAATCATTTGCTTGCACATCAAAAGCGAGGCAGGCGTATAGGTAAAAACGATGTTAAAAGGAAAGAGAATTCTTAATAAACGCTCAGTATCAAGGACTATTGCCATACGCGCTTAAAATTCCTACACTTCACTATCACTGATTTTATAGAAGAGTGGCGGAGAGGAAGAGATTCGAACTCTCGAGAGCCTTTTGAGCCCTACTCCCTTAGCAGGGGAGCGCCTTCGACCACTCGGCCACCTCTCCAAGGAGTTGCATAAATGGTATCAATAGAAAGTTCAAGACATTTTCGATTTTTTTTCGCAAATATCTGAAGTTTTTTTCTTTATTCACTCCATAAGGCCCAAAGTTAACAAAACAAAAATTGTGTCTTTTTTACCACATCTTCTCGAATAGTACATAGATAGATTACAAAAAGTTCATTTCATATTTGAAACTCTAAAAAGATTAGTATAGCTAAAATGATAAGTACCGCGTATATTTTACTTATGCCTTTGTCTTTAATGCATTAGGCAAGTGATATTCTTTAGAAGAAAATTAAACGGACCTCGGAGATCCTATAATGAATATTAAATCCCTTTTTTTAAGCTCTACAGCAGCTTTTTTCGCGATTTCTGGAGCACATGCTGCTTCAACAGTTGTTGCCGAACCTGAACCCGTAGAATATGTTCGCGTTTGTGATGCCTACGGAAAAGGATATTTCTATATCCCTGGAACAGAAACCTGCATGCGTTTGTCAGGAAGTGTTCGTGCTGATTTTGTTGGCGGTGGTAATATCGATGCAACCACCGAAGCTGAACTAAACAACAAAAGAAAAACCTATGGCTCATCATCACGGCTCACCCTTGTTTTTCAAGCCGCTTCTGAAACAGAAATGGGAACCCTTCGTTCATATGCGAAAATTTTCTCAAGCTGGGGTGATGGTAAAAATGGCGCTGGTGCAAGACTTTCAGCCGCTTATATTGAACTGGGTGGCTTTCGTGTAGGTCTTGACGATACCATTTTCAACAGCTGGACTGGTGGATATGGGAATGTGCTCAATGATGACAGTGTAGCGCCTGCCGGTACAACACGCACTAATTTTATTTCCTACACCTTTAACGGTGATTCCGGCTTTTCTGCTATTATCGGAGTTGAAGTAGGCAATAATGCAGATTCTCTTCCTGGGGTAAAAGAAACAAAAGTAATAGGAGACAACTATATTGAGAAAGATGGGAAACTTATTCCTGTCACAGACGATACGCTTCCAAGTAAAGGAATTAAAAATTACACCCCCAATGTGGTTTTGGGTATAAAGTTTATGCAAAAATGGGGTGGTTTTTCAGCTGTTGCTGCATATGATGCTTACTACAAAAAGTGGGCTGGGAAAGTTCGTGCAGATTTCAATGTTAACGACCGTTTCAACCTATGGGTGATGGCTGGCTATAAAAATGGTGTTGATTACTACACAGAAAATGCAGATGGTGAGTTATCACGACGCAGCACAACGATCTATGCAAACTGGGGCGGTAAATGGGCTGCTTGGGCAGGTGCTACTTACAAACTCACGCCAAAAGCAGATTTGAATGCGCAAGTTTCTTATAGTGCTGTAAAAACCTTTGCAACATCTGTCAATATTGCCTACACGCTGGTTCCAGGGTTTGTGATTACACCTGAATTAACCTACGTTTCTTGGAACGATGATCGGATTGTAAAGGATGCACATGAGAATGAAAAACGCCTCTTTCATGGAAAAAGTGCTTTCCAAGGTATGATCCGTTTACAGCGTTCATTCTAATTCTATTAAGCTAGAGCTTTCAAAAACTGGCAACTCATGTTGCCAGTTTTTTATTTTTTGCAATCAAATATCATGAACAATCTTTCCGGATACTTATTTTCTTAATCCTTCTGACAAAACAGCTTAGTTTCACAAAAATATTCTTAGAAAATTAACCTTATGAGTTTGATAAAAAGACTTCATAGGATGTTAGCCATCAATTCAAACAATCCCTTTCTTGCTCTTTAAAGCGTGCCCCATTGCTTTATCCTCAAATTGGTCTTTCTTTGTTTTTTTACACCTAATCCTTGTAATTTAAGACATGATCTTCTCAAGTAAGTCTCACCCAGAATATTCAGTCAACTGCACTGAACAAGAACTCTTATCTCCTCTCAAAGTACGAAAATTCCTACCAGCACCAGTTTGTAAATAATTAAATTGCTTTGGGGAGACGCTTTATTGGATTCTTTATGATTCATTTGCATAAGGCTCTACAGACAAATTCCACCCTTAATATTTTCCCCTCTCTATTTTTAAAATACTTCAATTAAGTGTATATACTTTATGCTCCTGCATCACACCTTTAATGATGGTGTTTTACAGCATAATAGAATAGAAGCAAAATAATACATTGATTTATAATGATAATTTATCTTTATTCAACTTGAATGAGAAAACTGAATATTGTCAGATTCTCTCATTTCAAATTCCTCCCTGTTGAAGCAATCAAAATCATCCCCTTACGCATCACAAGGAGGATTAGCGTATAAATAAAAGCTGAATAAAAAAGAAAGACAAATACCTATGAATCGTTTCAAATGTCAAAGACTGTCGCACAACATCGAGAGCGAGAAAAATGTAGAATGGTGCCGGCTTGTTTTTTTATGAAACATAAGAATGATGATGCACAACAGACAATAGACTTCACAAAAGATTTTATACTCTTTACAAATGCCATTGCAAAATATGTGTGTGATACACACCAAAAAAATATTTTCTAAAACAAACAGCTAAACATGCCATAAAAGTCCATTTTGTTTGAGGCATTCTATCTTGCATAATCCCATTATACACAACATCTTAACTTTGGATACTTTTAAACGAAACAGAATATAAGAAAAAGAAACAACAAAACTTCATCTCTGCAAACCATAAAGTTTGCTATAAAGTTATGTTTCCATAAAATGCCTTATACCATCTATACGATTTTTAAAAACAATAAATGCTCTTTTTTATATGAAACCAATCAGCAAAAAATAAGCGCTTTTAAGAAACAAAAAGCGCTCACCCATCATCATAAAATACCTTTTAATTCAAAAGAATTGAATTCACGAAAAATATTTATCAACTAATGCGTAAAGAATGGCTGCTGTTTCAACATCAAGAATTCCGTCATACTTTTCTTGACGAAAATGAAGTTGAAAAGCTCGGATCAAATTTTTATATCCTATTTCAGTAGATGCTGCTGAAATATCATACCCATAACATTTCAGCTTTTCCAAAGCCTCTTCCTTGGACGGAAAACTCTTAGAAAATTGTTCCTGATAGCGATTTTTAGGCTCATCATCATACCACGCCCCTATCCCTGCCTCATAAAGCTCTTTCCACGGAAAAGCTGCTCCTGGATCACTTTTTCTTCCAATGGCAATATCACTATGCCCCACAACATCCGTTGGCGTAATACCGGGATAGCGTTGAAGAATATTCAATGCAAGCTCTTTGACGGCATCAATTTGTATCGGATTATAAGGAGGAAAGCTAAACTCCTCATTATGATGATTCATTTCAACAGTATCTTCTGAAGACTTAGAATGACTCGTTGCTAAATTAACGATTTCAATCCCAATAGATGAATCATTGAGATGACTATACCCAGCCCACGCGCTAACACCTGCATGCCACGCACGCTCATTCTCATCAACCAGATTAAAAATACGCATATCTTTAAATCCAGCTTCACGATATGTCTGCTCTGAAGGATCAGGAACGAGATAGTGTGCACTAACCTTTTCTCCCGTAAGCGCCATGACTGAGGCTTTAAAATCAATAGCCGTATAATGCATGACAAGAAAACGAACGCGACGACTAAAACTCTTGACAGAACGATAACTGTTGTAATCAATCCGATACATAAAAGCCCTTTCTTTTTTGCTTTAAAAACGACCGCGCATCACAACAGAGGGGACACGAGTTGTTGAAAAAATTGCAGTGGGCTTTCTATCTAGGCGAATTACGTCAAAAATTTGTTCATGCACAAACACACCACATCAAATATTTTCCGTACAAATTTCCACACAATGATCAATTAAAAAGGAAATAAAAGCATAAAATGATCACTTATTACATCTTCACCGTCTTACAGAAAAAAGAGCTGTTCTTGTTATCAAATTGGGAAATATCCCCCGAAGCGAACACCTAACCATCGTGCAATCTACATAAAAGCATAAAGGAAACACTTTATGAGATCTTTACAGCAATTTATTGACTGCCAACTGAACAGCCCATATTCACCATCAACGCTTCACGGACCTATTTGTCAATAAAACTTGCAAAGCTGTTCTGTCTAATGATACTGTATCTTATCTTTTCACAACATCTCTTTCTGATTTACAAAGAATATCGATTATTAACAACGCTTTTGAGGCACACAAAGTCTCTAGATTTCCTGCATATTTCTCCTAAGGCAAGATAACGGATTAGTTTATAATGATCATTAATCTTTTTTTTGCATCTTGGATGAAAGAACCGGATAAGTCCTCTGCTATTGAAGTTCATTAAAGCCTTTCATTTGCACATCAAGAGCAGAAATTAATGGTTAGATAAAAGACACTGAAGAAACGAGTAAAAATACTTCTTATAAGAGCTAAAAAAAACATTGTATGATGCATGTATCTTATCCCCTTAATCTCAAGAGTAAAATCCATTACACAATTGGACGTTAGAAAAGTAATACTCCGAAAATCCAATCCAGCTTACAAATCTTTAATATTTTTTCTGATAACATAAAAATGAAAAGACTGCTGAGAACCAATGATGTATCTTACGAAACATCTATCAGTAAACAGACCTAACTTTTGGCACTAAAGAAGAACAGGAAAAAGATATAGAAATCGATACTCTCTTAAATGAAGGACAAATTCTTTTGCTGCATCTCCTAGATCAGCAACAGCAGCAAGCAAAAGAGCATCGCATTCTGTAATTTTTACCAAGTTGCTTGAGGAAGACAATCCCCTTCCCTTTTCCAACATTCCCACCCCATATCACCATAAGTGAAATGAATAGCAATAGTCATGACTCTAAGCCCTTTCAACGCCCCTCGCTGATTTCTAATCCCAACCCACTACCCAATAGCACAAGAACTTTTTTTCATAATCTCTCCATCCATTCGCTAACAATTGCATTTGTCATAACAGGATTATCATCCCACAAACGCGTACCCGCCCCAGAAACTATTCGATATTCATGATTGAAACATTTGCTTTTTGTTTGATTATCAACCGTTGCAAGTTGCGATTTTTCACCCACTAACGCTAAAAACTTACCCGTATACTTAACAATCTCATCTCTAGCATCCAATGCCAATAAGAGTTTAAATCCTCTTGTCATCCGTTCAATGGCCATGCTTTTTTGATCTTGCGGAATTTCCAAGGCAACTCTTTTTTTAATGATGCCACGAGAATGCATAAAAACATTAAGTGTTTCCAAAGCTCCTGCCAAATCATTATTTTCTAAGTAAAACAAAATATCTCCAAGGCGCCGCTGCAAAGGCTTATCTGGATAGCCAGGTGCATTGACAGCAAGTACAGCGCGAACATTAGGAAGCTGTGGTGCCAATATTTGTACCAACATTCCAGCCATAGAAAATCCCACAAGCACCGCAGGCTCTTTAAAATACTTTTCGAGTTTTTTTATCATAAAAGATAACGTTTCAATAGCAGAATAATTGAGAAAATAAGCACTCTTAGGAAAAAGCGAGAGTGTATCCAGTAGCGTTACTTGGAATCCTTTTGTCGCGCAGAGCTTTGTCAATGGAGCGCAAAAAGCCCCCTCATCCCAAATGGGCATCACAGGAGAAAGAATAACAACAGGAAGACTCATTGATCGGTCGCTCCTCTTGCTTCAACACACGCATCAGAAGCCAAACTCTTTCTCCCAAATGTCATAAAAATACAGATATGTTGAAACTCTACGCCCACAAGCTCCCCCCCATAACACCAAATTTGTTAAATTTAAACGAAGCTTATGACCAATTTTAAAGCCCCTCAATCAAACCACTAATTAAAAAAAATCATTCAACAACAGAGTCCAAAAACATGTAAAACATCAAAAATATTTCTGCATAATGCTCTCTTTTGATCATTTCACTCAGCTTATTTCTGAGGTCATAAAATGACGCGCTTTTTGGATATAAATGATAAAACCAATCATGCAACAGGCGGCTAACAAAGTTGCCATAGCCCGTGGGCTATGACCAGAGATCTCTCCGATAACCGCGGCACTGAGTGCAGCGCTCCCTAATTGCAAAGAGCCCATAACCCCAGAAGCCGCTCCCGCCGCTTGCGGATGGGATGAAATAGCCAACGCTGTGCCTAACGGCAATAAAAAACCATTGCCGAAAGTAAGAACAGCAATTGCCATAAAACTTGTCACAAGGGGCCATGGGCTTAGATACATTTGCACAGCAAAAAGCACACCTCCTATAACAAAAATAATGTACCCTCTCCCCACAGTTTTTTCCATAGACTCGCGTTCAAAAAACCATCGCGCCAAAAAATTTCCCAAAATATAGGGAAATGAGACACCAATATAGCTATAACTAATATGGATCGGCGATAAACCCAAAGTCGTGAGTAAAAAAGGCGACTCCACAATATAAGCAAAATAGGCTGCATAAGAAAAACACGGAATAAGTGCATAAAAAATAAATTGTTTATTTCTGAGAACATCTAAATATCCCTTCATAAATCCTACCGGCGAAAAAGGCTGTCGTTTTTGAAGAGGGAGAGTTTCGGTTAGCACAAAACAACACAGTAAAATGGTCAAAAATATAAAAAAGCCTAAAAAGATAAAAGTCACCTGCCAATGAAAAGCTTGTATCAACAGTCCACCGATGAAAGGTGCAAGTGCTGGCGACATTCCAATAAAAGGGAAAACGATCAAATAAAGTCTTCCTGCTGCTTTTTTATCCAACAAATCATTGATAATCGCGCGACTTAAGACAAGTCCCGCACAAGCTCCAAGACCTTGCAAAAAACGTAATACAAGAAAAGCATGAATATGAACCGTATAAATCACACCAATTGTCGTGAATAACCACAAGAATAAGCCTAATAGAAGTGTTTTTTTACGCCCAAAATTATCACTGAGCGGTCCATAAATAAGCTGTCCAAGTGCCAACGCAAACAAAAAAACAGCCACGGCACTTTGAATTTGAGATTGAGTCACTTGATAATACTGACGCATATCTCCCAGTGCTGGTAAAAAAATATCAGTAGAGATTAATCCCCCTGTCGACAAACATACAATAAGTATAATAAATGGAAAAGTATATTTACGATTCATAAAGAAAATCACACTTTTAAAGTTATATATTAAATAGTATTTAATTGAAAATAAAAAATATAATGATATTTTTTCTTATATAGATAAATAATCATAATGAAAAGTGTTATTATTTTACTTTGTGAAATAAAATTTCTATTATTTTTTAATCAATAAAATTCTATTCTCCACGCTTCACATGAAAAAATTCAACCCATGAAGAATCTTTCCTTTACACACACTTTGCCACAATCTTCCGCTGCTTTTTCCATTATATCATAAACAAAAGCACAATCTCTTTTCACAGCAACAATGCCACTTTCTCTACAAGATCCATCAAAGTTGATCGATAAAAGACAAAGCAGAAAAACAACCTCTAGCGCCTCTACCCCCCAATCAATATAGTATAAACAGAGCAATAGCTTAAAGAGCCTATCAACACAAATCATTATTGTAAAGAATTTTGGTCTATCAGCTCATAGAGTATAATGCTACTTCTGCAAAACACCCAAAAACCAATATATCAATATATCGTACTCATTTCATAAAGTTTTTTACTGATGAAAAGCAGAAAAAAATTAGCGTCTCATTTAGTGAAAATTATTATAGAATAAAAAATCAACACACTTTTATTTAACTTAAACCGTGAGCTCTTATAATATTCTGAGTTGATATTTATTTTTTCCCTGACGCCTGACTTTTTAACTCTATTTTATAAAATATTCCTCACATAAGAGATTCAATGATACTATACAGTATAGAGAGAAACACGCCTTTCCTCAAGCATACATTAGATCTTTAGAGTTGCGTATTTCACATTTTTCCTCTCATAATAAACGTTAAAGTGTTTTTTCTCTTCATTTTAGCGTCCATCCATCTATTTTGGAACATAATTGGCAATAAGGCATTGTATCTCCAGAATATTCAAGGAGATAAAACATGGAAACCCGCATTCCTGAAAAAACACCTTTCGATACGAATTTTCTAGGAGAAACATCCCTAGAGACAGAATATCCTTTTTTTCAAACACCCATTTCATGGTCCGCCATTTTTGCTGGACTGGTAACGGCTCTTGCCACCTCAATCTGCCTCTCTTTTCTGGTAGGAGCATTAGGATTGAGCCAAATGGATTTCACTTCGTCCTCCCCTTTTGAAGGCTCGTTCCTCTCCATGGGCACAAGTTCTCTTATCGTTATACTGATAAGTCTTGCTTTGGGAGGTTTTGTGGCTGGGCGTTTTGCTGAAACCGCTGGAGCTCTTCATGGTTTCTTAACCTGGGCTCTCATAACACTTCTTATGACCCTCCAAGCCATCCATGTCGTTTCAAGCACAGCAAAAATAGGGGCTAAAGCTGCTCTAGCAAACAGCTCGATGGTCCAACAAACTGTCGACAGTTTCAAAACAAATATTTCCCCCCTGCTTACAAAATTAAACAGCGAGGATTTTGCAAAGTTTTTAACAAAAAACAGCGATGATGGCGTCAATTTTGACCAACTTGGCAATGAGTTGCGTACCCTTCTCCATAAAAGCGATATTCCTGCCCTCAATCCTGAGCGCTTAAAAACATCCTATCAGGCAGCACTCAGTGATATTGGAGAGGCAATCACAGCCTTTAAAAAGGATCCTTCTCATTACCGCACCACTCTGAAAAATCTAGAGGAACGCCTTTCTGATCGTGTAGAAGATCTGACAGAAAAATTTAATCGAAGCGATATCATCAATGCCCTCACAAAAGATGGCATGAGCCGTGCGGATGCACAAAGAGCAGCCAACCGTGCTCTTCAACTTTATCAAAGTGCAGAGGAAAAAACTGTAAAAGCGATAAAAGTGCTTGAAGAACGGGCTGAAACCCTCTCTGACAATCTTGAAGGAGCTATCAAAGGTGCCAAAAACACCGCCACAAAAGTCACAAACACAGCCTCCAAGATGGGATGGTGGGGCTTTTTAGGGAGTCTGATAGGCGCCATAATTTCCAGTGTTTGTGGTTATTATGGTTACAGAAGCCGCAAGGACTTTTTTAAACTTTAAAATTTCTAGCTCTAAAATGAACCTAAAAAAAGCTGTACAGTTTTGTACAGCTTTTTTTATAATTGGCTTGAAAAGCTTTTGGCATAATATAGCAATGAGAATGAGAAAGATTATTTTCTCAAACTTAATCATCCGGAAAAAAATAGACAGAGCAAAAACCTGTGATATACCATCAACACACAGGAGAAAATGATAACTTTAGCACCTTGGGGAGGAGCATTGTGACAAAGAAAAAGTCCATGATTTTTGCCCAAATGGGACTTTTTCTCATTTTGGGCTTAAGTAGCTTTGCCGATGAAACAGCTCAAGTCACTTTTGCTTTACACTTAGCAGAAAGTACAGCCTCTATTTCAATGTTGCTGTTTGCAGGGCTTATAGGAGGAATTTGCGCAGGCCCCATCGCCCCACGCCTTTTGCATCATTTCCAGCCAGTGCACACAGTCACTGTTGTTTTATTATTTGAAGCACTTTTCATAGCTACAGCTGCAATTGCTAACCAGTTTTGGGCTTATATTGCTCTTTCTTTTGCATTGGGCTGTGCTGGTTCTCTCTTTTGGTCCTCAATCCTTGTTGCTGTACCTGACTTCGCAAAAAATGAACAGCAATTAGACTATATCAATCGCATTATCCAAACGGTTCGTAATCTTGGTTATATTGCCGGACCACTATTAGGGGGCGTATTATATGGTCTATCCAACGGGCAAAAAGGGCTCTTTGCACTCTCAATCATGGTTCTCTGTGCAGGCTTGATCACCATAGTCTGTTTTAAAAGTTTAAAAGTGCATAAGAAAACGATAAACCCATCACAGCAAAGCAAAAAGGGGCTAGACTTAACAGGGCTTTTGCGTAAAAAAAAGGTTGTCTATGCTCTTATGCCCCTTATTATCACCATCATCCTCACTTCAGCTCTCAATGTGTTGTCGATTGTCCGCATCCGCACTGAGCTAGCGTTTAGTGCACAAACCTATGGCATAATCAGCAGCATGATCAGTCTCGGTCTTGTGGTTGGCCCACTCTGCTTTTCCAGCCTTTTCCACCGCTTTGGCAATGCCGCTGGAGCATCATTAGCTGCCGCAACCATTGGTTTTGCCATTTTCTGCTTTTCTTTAACGAGCTTCGCATGGCTGATGATGCTGTCATTTTTTATTCTTGGAAGTGCCAACGGCGTGCAAAATGCTCTAATGGCAAGTTTTATGATGAAAGCTATTCGGAAAGAACAACGAAACAATCAGATGCCCGCCTATATCTTCATCATACAAACAGCCGTATGTATTGGTTTTATTAGTGCAGGTTTTGTAAAAGTGCACCATACCCAACACACACTCTTTATCATCGGCATTGCCACCATGATCACAGGCATCTTAGGCTTTATCGTAAACAGCACTCTGCAAAAAAAGGAATGGGATAATACCTAATAGACTTTGCTATCTATTCCAGCAAGCAAACCATGCACAAAAAGGAGATAACAATCACCACCGGATAAAATCCCAACCAACATCATTGTCTCTCCCCCCTACTAACCAATGGGATTTTGCTAAGCCACTCCGTGTGGAACAGCAAACAATCATTGCAAAAATTTGATATTTTAAAACAAAAAACGATAACATCATGCAACAATACCCCATGGAACAAACAACCACATTTTTTATCAAAGCAGGAATGCTGCGCTTGGTAAAAGGATAAGGATCAACAGATGCCCTTGATAAGACCGGATATGGGAACAGAAAACATTACCCAGCTTCTTTATACGCTCATTCAAATGGCAAGACCGCACACAGTCCTTGAAATCGGCGCAGGCGATAGCACACGCTTAATTGCTAAAGCACTGCAAAAAGCAAAACAAGCATGGCAACAGGATAAAAAACTTTTAGAATCCTCCACTTGGGAAGAACGCACAGCTTTGCTTGACCCTTCAGGGATTCTTGAAAATTACCAGCCACAATTGATCACCATTGATGATTTTTCAGGAGACAGTCAGTCCGCTAAAGAAGCATGGCAAAAACTGCTCCAAGACGAGCGTATTGAAAAAGATACCATAACATTCATTCATGAGAATTTCTTCTCTCTTGATGATGCAACGCTCAAATCTTGGGGCCCCATAGATTTTGCTTGGCTTGATGCTGGAACGCCCGCAGATGATGTGCGATTTGTTATCACACTTTGGGAACATATCACCGCTGGTGGTTATCTCTGTCTGCATGAACCAACCATGACCACACCCGTTGCTCTTAATGGAGAGCAACGGGTGCGACGTGTGAGAACCCCTTTGTGGGAAGAAATTCTCTACCGTCTTGATGGATCCTATGAAGCTTTAACCCTCCCTGAAAACCATAAATATCGCCAAAGTGGTCTGGGGATTATTCGCAAACGCACCCCTACTGAGCAAATTGTCCGCATACAATCGCTCCAAGCAGAACTCATAGAGATCAATGAGCTGCCCCTTCGCAATGATCTTTTACCCATGGGACAAGAAACACTTCACAAACGCAGTAAAGTGAATTCACTAATTTCTGCCATGACCTCACCAACACTGCGCACTGTTTATGCCGCCATTATCCTTGGTGCAAAAAATCTTTCTGAGATCCTAAAAACTGTCGATTGTGATGCGAAAACCATTCACAAATCCATCAACCGTCTTTTAAACCTTGGTCTTATTCAAAACACAACAGCCGGATTTCAAGCAGAAGGAACACTTTGGAAAGCACTAGAAGATAAAAATGTACGGGAGAGAGAAAATTTAAGTGATCGCCATTTAGAAACAGAAGAGATGCTTACAAAAATTGTCCAAGCCTTTCAAAGGGAAAAAATCTATAGTGAAACGGAAGTCTCCAAGATATGCAGCCTCTTTACGGTAGATTTTGCCAGATTAAGACGCACCCTTATCGAGAGAGGATTTTTACAACGCCATGCCGGCAAATATCAACGCATACGCTAAAAAAGAATTAAATGATGATTAATGAACGCAATCATTTTTCTTCTACACTTCAAAAGAATGGGTAACCGTTCACGAAAAATCTCGTTTTATGAAAAACTTATTAAATCATTCATATGTTGACAATCTATAGAAATGAGTACACCCTCTTTGTAAAAGTTTCATGGGAGGAACAAGAATGCGGGAATTCAATTGGTTATCAAATAGAATTAGAAACAGTCAAAATCATCAGGAGAAGATATGGGATCAAGGTCTTCAATGATCTCACGATTGTTGCGCGAACATCAGGGTGCAGGATTGTTGCTCAATCAGGAAAAATTTTTGATTGTATAATCATCTTCCTATCTGAAGTTATAACGTCATCCAGCACTAAATAACGCCGTGAAATCTTCTGTAGAGAAATTTGGTGTGCAATATGCAGCTGCGCAAACGCGTATATATTATTTGATAAGCTTGCGTTAAAATTAAATACCATTTTTCTCGATTCCCATTCTGTCATATTTCTTCATATGAGGAGACAACACTATAAGAAATGCTGCACGTGGAGGCACAAAAAAGATCCTAACAGAAGCAGCTTTTATAACCGTATAGGGCAAGGAAAAATTCTATCCTGAAATGCTTAATATTTCTAAAAACATCGTAGAAAAAACAAAAAACAATATTCTTGCAGTGAACTGGCTAGTAAATCAGGAAGGATACTCTTTCAACGATATGGGTACAGCAAAAACAGAGCTAACAAAACTTCCCCAAAAGATACAACAAAATGTCTTTGATCATTTAACGACACTTCTATGGAAATTCCATGGGCAAAAATAAAATAACTTTTTTCATCTATAGCGCGCTTTTTCTTTCTGAATTTTCCTATTTCTTTGTACTCCCACTCCTTGGAAACTCTTCTTTCATAACTGCGACAAATGTTGCGTTTTATCTCGCTGGATCAGTAATCCTCGAAAGCATTCTCATGATAACCACAACAGGTTTCTTGGAGAGATTTTCACGTAAACTTTTAATGGCTATCGCTTTTATTTTAAGGAGTAGCGCTTTCCTATGCGTTATCCTGTCAACCACAGCTTCTGCATGGCTGGTCTTTTTCACCTTAACAGCTTTTTCAAAAGCAATTTCAAAGCCATTTTTGAGAGAAATTTTATCAGAACATCTCAATGGAAGTGCTCTTAAACGCGCATTAACGCTCTATTCTTTTTTTCAAAACGCTGCTGTCGTTATAGCCCCTCTCGTTGCAATGATAGCCATAAAATATAATGCATCCGCTTTTTTAATGGCTTGTTTTGCAATCATTGGTTTGTATCTTTGTTTTGTATCCATCAAAATTGTTTATCACTACCCCCATAAAAAAGCATCCGTTGAAAAGAATAAAAAAACAAACGCCTCTCTTCTTTCTTCTTTAAAAAAAATAACACATAATCATGCTATTGTTTATTTACTGGTCACAGCTTTTCTTTGCACGTTTATCATGGGAATTTTTATCACCACCACAACACTTCTCAGTAAATTTGACAGCAATCTGGCCCCGTATAGCGGAATTTTCTTTTCAATTGTTGGAATCAGTATTTGTATCTGGCAAGGAATAATCAATAAACACCTTAGCCTTTCCGATAAATCAACCTTTTACCTACTATGGCTTATGGGAAGTTTCGCTTCATTCTTTCTCATGGGTGACATCTTTACCGCTGTAACTGCGTTAATTGCCTACAGTATCTATGAATCTGTCATGATTCCAGAGATATACTATCAAGCAGGGAAAACAATCGCATCCGTCTCTTCCAGTGTTCTTTTTAGTTATATTCTTGTTATTTCAAATATTGGCCAAGCTATAGGCTCATGGACAAGTGGATGGATCATCAGCCATTTCAACAATCATATCGCTTTGCTTTTTGCCATGATTGTTGGTGTCTCCGCCTTTGCCTCTTGCCTTTGCCTCATGCAAACTAAAAAAAATAAGGAACTTCAATGTCGCATATAATTTTTGCAACCGGTGACACAACAAGAGTGCCTAGAACACTTCGCCACAAATGGCTCAATTATGAGTTTGTAACACACTCTGCGGCAAAGAAGCTCGAAACTGTTTTTAAAAACTGCTCCGTAAGCTCCGTTGCCAATTGCCTCACAGCTGGAGGATTGTGGGGTGGTTTTTTATTTGCACATGAAATTTGTCGCCTTCTCAAAGTAACATATTATCCATTTGCCTCTATGGTTGATCCTGAAACTCTGAGTTCAGCTATCGAAGAATTTTCTATTGATACCATCATTTGCTTGCCAGTTTTGCAGATAAACTTATTATCGTATTTTGGAAGCAAAAATTAAAACCTCAAAAAAACTTATTCTATCTTGGAGAATCCTTTCAAACTGAATCTGTTTTGAAAATAAGAGATATAATTCCTGACTTAGGTATTACCCTCCTTAGCTTTACCACACAAGAAATCGATCCCATAGGATTACCATGTTCTAAACTTGATGAAAACATTTATCATTTTATATGTACACCCCTACAAAAGGAAAAGAGCCTGAATGTTTTGGTAAAGAATTGACTCCCCCAAAACACACAGATCAAATATTTCTCACCACCAAAATAACTGGAACATTTAAGCATATGCACTTAAAATATACAGTGCGCAAATAAATACCTCTCGCCTTACAGCTTACAGAAAAAGTTCTCAACCTCATGAACCAAACCTGTATCAAGATTTTTTTACGACTAGTATAGCTGCAAAAACAGCGCTATGAAAGGCACTCTCCAAAGCGAATAAAGTCAATATTGTAATAGAAAAATCAATGTTACGGAAAATTCTCAGTTTCAAGGCAAGCATACACCTTATTCTCATAACCATACTTTTGAGCAATATTGGTGCCTTTATGGTCGTTCCTTTTCTGGCGATCTACTTAAACAAATTGAATTCGCTCAGTGCGATAGAAGTAGGTACCATCATTGGAATAGCTTTTTGGTGCCAAAGAGCAGGCTCCCTTTTAGGAGGAATCCTTTCCGATTATGTGCATATCAAAAAAACCATGCTTTTGGGTTTAGCGCTGCGGATTCCAGGTTATTTTATCATTGGTTTTACGCATAATTTTTACATCCTACTTCTCTCCTGTATCCTGATTGGACTAGGAAGCAGTATGTATTTTCCCGCAGCAAAATCTTTTTTAGTAAAAAACGTCTCTCAAGCTGACAAAGTTGATATTCTCGCCATCAGATCCATTTTTGCCAACATAGGGACTGCCATTGGCCCATTACTTGGAATGCTTATTTTAAAAGTTCATCCTCAACTCTTATTTAGCCTTGTTGGCTTCATCTTTATTTTATTATTGCTTATCAACTGCACATTAAAAGAAAGCCGGGTTACCAACACAGGCAGTAAAATAAATTTTTCTGATTTTAGCAATCTGCTTACCAACAAGACAATGCTGCGTGTAGCATTTTTCACGTTTTTATTTCTCTTTCTTTACATACAACTTGAAATCACAATACCGCTGTTTGGTGACGAAACTTTTGGGAAAAGCACCCCCTCATATATTTTTCTCCTCAATGCCCTCATTGTTATCTTTTTCCAAATACCTGTCTCAAGATGGTCTTGTCGGGAAAATTCCAAAACGCCTATAGTGTTATCCTTTGTATTTTTTGGGCTCTCATTCTTTATTCTCCACGCTCTTAATCCTTCTTACTTTAGTCTCTTTTTAGCGATCGTACTTTTTACCTTTGCCGAAATCATTATGCGCATACGCCTCGATTATGAGGCCACAAATATAGATGAACGCCTCATTGCGAGCGCATTTGGCATCATGAGTTTGTCGAGTGCTTTTGGAGGAATGGCAGGCAGTTACTTCGGTTCTCTCTTATACAACAAAGCTGTTTTTGGCTTATCGGTTTGGCAACTCTTAAGCATTGCATCCATCAGCGCTGCTTTTCTTGCCCTCCTGCTTTTTATGAAAAAAGCAAAAAAGTAAATTCAAGCTATCTCACGTCTATTTATCTCATCATGCAATAAAAGCATTCCGCCTTACGACGATAACAGTAAAAAAGAAAACATTTTTTTAAACATGATATAGTATTTCTCATGCAAAATTCTTATATCAGACACTATATGATGCGTGCGACCTTTTACCAAGGGGAAAGCAGCAAAATCATATTCTAAAAACTAATCCACAGATTATTTTTGATATTATAAAGGCATACAATGCAATTATCATCCCCGCAAAAAATATCTCAAAAAAACAAAATTCCTCCTGCAATCATTGGACTACTCCCTCAAATATTTGCAAACTATTATACGATTAAGGAATTAGACCACTTATTTTTTAAATTATCTGCTCCCAATGAAACAGAAGGAGATAGCAAAGCCTTTAGAACCAAGAAACGACTCCAAGCCATCAACATGCAATGCGATGAACCGCTTGAGATCCTTGGTAACCTACTTGGTGATTTTATGGACAACGAGTCTCATAAATCCAACAGTTTCTCATTTGATAACAGATCAGAAGATCAAAGTAAGATTTTAGAAACCTTGAAAAAAGATGGATTACAATACCACCGTGGAGGATATATCATCAAAGCGGAGAACTCCTCCACACAAGGACTGCAAAAAGCTGGCCTTATCTCTATAGAAACATTGCAAAAAGAAATTGCAAAGAACGGACTTTCAGCAATAGAAACTGAAATAAAAAGAGCATTAGAACAAATAGAAAAAGATCCAAGGGGGGCAGTTGTCCGTGCCGCAAATCTCTTGGAGGCATCTTGTAAAGCTTATCTCGACCATCACGCTATCTCATATAAAGAAACGGCTGTGACACTACGCTCTTTATGGGATAAAGTCGTTGAAAATGCTCAAATTCATCCCGAAGATATGAAGAAAAAAAACTGGAATGATCTGGATCCAAATGATTTGCAAATGATCGCATCTGGTCTGTACCAAGTTGTGAAAGGAACCATGAATCTAAGAAACAAAAAAGGCGCAGCCCATGGTCGCTCGGAAGAGAATTTTCGCAAGATCAACCTCAAGCCCCGTCATGCGCGCTTAGCAGTTAATGCCGCGCATACCCTTTCAGTTTATATTTTAGAATTACGTTAAAAAACATCATAAAAAATATTCTCGATAAACGAAACAGATTGATCTTAATATTTTCTCCTCATGAATTTCATACCAGAACGCAAACAGGCTCCGTAAAACCGGACCGGATCTTATAAGAACCACAAACCATTAAACTTTGGAGCAGAGCCTACACAAATATGTAGGCTCTGTTTTGCTCTCATGCCAAGAGAATTGACAGCAAACAGACTCCTCGATAAACTCACCAAAATCCGTTTAAACAAGAGCTTTATTTAGGAAAAAAAGGGCTTACACAAAGGGAATATCAGGGGAGACAAGCATTGGGGGAAGCCATCAGCACTCCCCATCACATTTATCCCAATAGCACAGTCCTCGCAAACAGGTATTCATTCTCAAAGCCTGTGATTTATGAGGCAGAACCAATATTGTCAAGAATATCAGCAGGGGGCATAAGAATGCAAAAAAGAGATTCCTATAGCAAATCAGAAAAGTCTGTCATTTATACCGTCATTATCTCCAGTATACTACCTTTGCTAGACGGTAGCATTGTGAATGTCATCCTTCCTAATCTTGCGCATTATTTTTCAACGGGAGAAAAGAATATACAATGGGTTGTAACTTCCTATTTCCTCGCCACTGTGCCAGGACTGTTGATGGCAGCTTTTCTACAAGGAAGAATAGGCGTCAAAAAAACGTGGTTTCTTGCAAACTGCATTTTTATGCTTGGATCACTGGGAGTGGGATTAAGCAATAATTTTCAAAGCATTATCTCTGCCCGTATCGTTCAAGGTTTTGGAACAGGTCTTTTGCTGCCCCTAAGTCAAACCATTATCGCCTTACAATTTGGACAAGACCGCGTTCGCCAAGCCATGGGTACCATAGCTGTACCAACGGTTTTTGCTCCTGCCTTTGGTCCGCTGGTAGGGGCTTCCATTGCTCAGTATATGTCTTGGCGATTGTTATTTTTTATCAATATTCCGCTTATTTTATTAGCACTTGCCATTGGAGCAAAACATTTAAAAACCAATGAAACAGCAAAAACAAAATTTAACCTACTGGCATTTGTAACTTTTTCCCTATCGCTTATTTCGTTTTTTTACCTCACAGAAGCCAGAAACATCAATAATAACACAACCATATATACCATAGCATTGATAGCGGTAATCTCTCTCATATTCTTCATTGTTTCTAATCAGAAAGCAAAAAACAAATTAATCGTCTTTAGCGGATTTACAAATGTGCGCTACACAGTGCTCATGATCATGGGGCTTATCGCTTCCTTTCTTTTTTATAGCTTTCTCGTTTATTTTCCATTAGCACGCACCACAGAAGAACCCCATGAAAAAAGCCTTCTCATCATCGGTGCCCTCCTTGCACTACAAGGGGTGGGAGCATGGATTGGCAGAAAATTTATTTACCAGAAATGGAAAGAAAAATCTCCCTTTTTCATGATAGGAATTGGTTTGCTAATCTCAAGTTTTGGCTTATTATGCTTTGGCTATCAGACAAGCATGGATGGTCTGGGTTTCTTACTAAGAGGTATAGGGCTTGGTATTACCACCATTGTATGCCTGTCTGCCCCCATCCAATATGTCAATCCTTTATACGTCAAAGATACGGCAGTTATCACACGTATATTACAGCAAATAGGTGGTGCTTTAGGAGGAGTGTTCGCTGGCTATTTACTCCATACGCTAACAAAAGGAGTTCTTTCTCTCAACCAAACATATCTCATATTCTTCCTCTTCTCTATCGCTGTATTTTTACTGTTTTGCCTCACACTCTTCTTATCGCGTAAAGAAAAAAACGCTGATTTATGAGATGCTTTGTTGAAACCTCATAAACATTTGCAATTGTAATAAGAATATAGAGCATGTGCTTTGGTTTAAAAACACCACTACGCTGTAACTTTAACTCCAGCCTTCATCTTTATAAGCAGTACTAACCCGCGAAACTCCTTAAGTTCTAACATTGGTCATACCCAGTCACTTGTTCTCCCTTGATCCTTATATTTTTTTACTAAAGGATAGGAAGAAGGTTTTAAA
>NZ_JADB01000008.1 GCF_000518165.1 Bartonella elizabethae F9251 = ATCC 49927 | reverse complement strand
GAAGTGTCCATAAAAAACACAGTTAAAGCGGTAGAAATTGCAGTGATTTTTTTATTAATTTTTGATTGAAGACTAATTAATTTTTGCATGTTTTACTCTTATTAAAATTGTAAGTTAAAATACTAAATAATTATTTTATATTAATAAACATATTGTGTTTTATGATTAATGCTACTATTACGCTGCTTTAAACAGCATTGTAACAAGCTGGGTCGCAGAACCTGCGATGACAACACCGACTGCCCAGCGCACGAAAGTATCCTTTCCGATGTAGCGTCCTGCATAACCAATTGCTAAGCACAACAGTATAATAGCAGCAGCGATAGGGATAATTATTTTAATATCTGCCTGTAAATTTGTTAGAGCTGTTTCTGCATGTTGTAAAGTTGTCGCGGCAGCATAGACAGAATTATCCATAAAGAATGCAGTCATAGCTGCAGAGATTGCGGTGATTTTGTTGTTACTTTTTAATTGAAGACTAATTAATTTTTGCATGTTTTACTCTTATTAATATTTTATCTTTATTATTTGTAATAAATAGCGTTATTAAGCTGTTTTATTTAAATAACATCGTAACAAGCTGGGTCGCAGAACCTGCTATGACAACACCGACTGCCCAGCGTACGAAAGTATCTTTTCCGATATAGCGCCCTGCATAACCAATTGCTAAGCACAACAGTATAATAGCAGCAGCAAGAGGGATAATTATTTTAATATCTGCCTGTAATTCTGTTAGAGCGGTTTGTGCATTTTTTAAAGTTACCGCTTGAGCTTGAGCATAAGCAGAACTATTCATAAAGAATACAGTTAAGGCTGCAGAAAATGCAGAAATTTTATTACGAGCTGTTGTGCGAAGAATATTGAATTGTTTCATGTTCTTTATCCTGATGAATATTAAAACTCCCACAAATGACCCCTCTTTCATGAAGAAACTTAAAGAGATATTTTGGATCAGCCCAAGTTCTTAGTTTTCCTCTTTGTGTAAGTAATGTATATTTATTAGGTTTTCCGGTGATTGGATCATCGGCAACAAACGTAAAATACCATTCTCTTTCTGAACGCATCACAACTGTAATTTCACGTGCTGCCTTCTGACGAAATGCTATGTCAACGCTGTTTTGTTCTATCATTTTCATTTTTTTTGCCCTCAATTAGAAGAGATTTTGTCCAATCTTACTAATTAGAGCTTTAACATTTTCTTATCTAGCTTTCATTATACCATCCTATCAAAATTCTAGTTTTCATTTATGAAAATACCAGCACTAATCGAGCTGCTTTGTCGACGAAGATGAATCTTCTGTGGCAAAAGCATCGCGGCTACTACTTTCTTTATGCGCAAACGCATCTTCTAATTCCTCTGAAGAAAGAGGAAGAGAATCTCCTTTAGTTGTCTGTTCGGACTCTTCTTTCTTTAACCTTACAGGCTCTTGCAAGTTTTTATCTTCTTGTACAACAGCTTTTACTCCAATATATGAAGTAACTGTTTGTGTATCGGCATTACGGTCTAAGTTTTCTGCGTTGTAAAAACTCAGCCTAGACTGCAATGCCGCTTTTTCAAAGATATATTTTGATTTTGTTTGTTCATAACAGTAAGTTAAAGCGCTTTGTACAGCTGTAAGATTCTTGCAAAAGTCAAATGCCCAAAAAAAAGAAAACCATTTCATACTTTGAACATCAATTTGCTCAAAGATTACGTCAAAATTATGTTTATTTTGTTTAAACTGCTCAGTTATTACGATTTCTTCTTTAAGTAGCGATAAGTGATTGAATGATTTATCACGATTAGCTGTTTTATAAACATTATCCCGTGCCCCCTGTTCAATGAGATTTAAAAATATTGGACGGGGAGTATTGGATATGTATGACTCAGTAAATATTGTGAAATCTGGTAAAATCATTAGCACTGCACCTTACTACGAAGAATTTTATTGATATAAATGCTAATTCTGTTTGATGCTTTTTGGCGCTGTCTCTTGATTTTATAAATTTGCTGAACAGGATTGTTTAGCTTAGAATATTCCTCGTGGTGATGACTTCTTTCTTTTCTGAGAAGATTTCTAACATATGTGAGTACGCAAGAAACAAGATCAATGTGTGGTATAAAACAGAGCAGATTACGCCAACTAATATTATTGCAATGACGAGAAAAAATAGGACTTTTAAGCGATAATGATCTTTGGGACTCTCTTGAAATTACTTGTTTTATGTAATTTTCTCGCTGCAAAAAAAAATTCAAATAACATTTATACGAAGTGAAAATTCGTTGTATTTGACGGTAGCTCGTATCGTTATAATGAACGACACCATCATTATAAGGAGAGGGCTTGTTCTTTGTTGCATATTGCCATAGTTTATAGAATGGTGATTTATATTTACTTTTGACGACTGATTCAGGAGAGTCAGGGAGGTGTGATAGCGTTTGCGCACGGCATTTTCTAATTTCAGCAATTGAAATGAAAAGGGATGCAGTGGTGGAAGCTGCGACACAAATAGATAGCTTTTTGCAGTACAAAACACATCTCCGTCAAAGTGATATATTTATCATAATTTTAATTTTGATAACAAATAGACAAAAATTGTCTATAATTGTGTTTAAAATATGTCAAAGGGCAATTCTTTTTTTGCAAGGGGAGTAATTAAGGTGAATGATCTCAAAAATATGAATTTTGATGAATTACAAGAGATGCGTACACAAATTGATGTGGAATTAAAAAAACGGCAAGCAAAGGAAAAGCAAAATGCGCGACGAAAAATTCTTGAAATTGCTAGTACCCATGGAATTGATATCGCTGATCTTGTGAGTAAAGAGCGCCATTATAGGAATCCTAATAACCAATGGGAATTATGGAATGGGCGTGGACGGAGACCTAAATGGATTAAAGAGTGGTTGGAGAATGGGTATACACTTGATGAGCTCGAAGTGACATAACACATGTTCGATATTTATAAAGAAAGGGAATATCAAGAGATATGAATGCAAATAGTAGCCTCTTTTTGCTTATTTGATTGTATAAAAATACTGAATGGATGTATTAACCTATCGAGGTTTCAGATAAAATGGTAAAAAGTATGGACAAATATATCTAAATGCAAAAGGTATTTTTGTCATGAGCTGGCATCATCATTATGCTGTCCAGCTTAAAATGTTATAATTACTTTTGGCATTTGAAGGCGGGGCGCGCTTTATCTCTTTTCGTTATAGTTTTACTGAATGTTGCTCTTTTTAGTCTAGGCAAATAAATGGTTTTATTGATTCTTTACAAAAAGGGTTAAAATCAGAAGAATTCATTGTGTCAGAAGTATGCCAATATTGTTGTTATATTTTCCAGCCGCAATGTTGTGACAGTTTTTAGTATAGCGAAGGGATAGGAGGGACTTTGATTCCTTTTTTTAATCATTTTTATCCATATGAAAATCTCATTTGTGTCGTGCAAAGGGTGGGTTAGATTGCTTCACAAGAGAGAGGTTGGAAATGAGGGTATTTTACGATTTTCAGCTCTCTCATTTAACATGAGAACAATGAAGTATTCATTCTAAATCAAAGTTTGTCTGATCAAGAAAGTCTTGTTTATTTTATTATGCCGTGAAAGAGTGTTATGGGGAGAGTGATAGATCACTTTCATGAGATGTTTTTTCAGTGTGTGGTGAATATTCTTAAAATATGGCTTGCTTGTTTTGCTCTATGGCTAAGCGAAATACGAGAAGGGACAATCAAGGAAGACTTGCGTGACAAGAATCTGGACTGTTTACAGACCGGATTGAATGGAAGTCTTTGCTTTTTGTGGGGGAGGAAAGAAGCCAAAGGTTGTAAAAAGCAAAAGGGAATGAATTTTTGCTTAAAGAGGGAAGCCGTTTAGAAGACGGGGTGCATTTGGGGTAAGGCCAGCAGCTTCTTGAATGAAATATTTTTTTATTTTGGGTGCTTGATTGATGATTCCAAGACCGGTATCGCGAAGCATCCGTAGGAGAAGGTTATCGTTTGAAAAGAGTTTATTGAGCCAATCATTGCTTAAAGCCATACGGACAATTTCAAAACGTCTCCAGCTTTGATAGCGCTCTAAAGCGGTGAGGGAGCCAATGTCAAGACCTAGTCGTGCTGTTTCAATAATCACTTCAGCAAGGGCAGCGCTATCGCGTAATCCCAAATTGAGTCCTTGTCCTGCAATGGGGTGGATGGTATGGGCAGCATCGCCAACGAGGGCAAAACGGGGCTTAATACATTGACGTGTTAAAGAAAGTTTTAGCGGAAAAGCTTGACGTTCGCCATTCCAAGAGAGTTTTCCTAATCGATGACCAATACGTCTTTCGAGCTCTGTTTCAAAAATAAGTGCGTCAGCTTTGAGGTAATATTGCGCAGTTTTATGATCTTCATTCCATACAATGGCGGATCGATTGCCTTTGAGTGGGAGAAGAGCGAAAGGGCCGGCGGGTAAAAAATGTTGAATCGCTTGACCGTTATGGGGTTTTTCATGTTCAACTGTGCAGATGATTGCTGTTTGTTTATAGGGGTGAGAAAAATTTTTAAGACCTGCTTTTTGGCGTAATGTCGAATGGGCACCATCGGCTGCAATAAGCAATTTTGTTTGCCAAACCTCTTCATTATCTAAAGTGACAGTTGTGTGTTGGTTGTCTTGATGAAAATCAATGACACGTGTGTTTGCGATAACAGGGATATTGAGATCTTTGACACGCTTTTTTAAAGTATTGATGAGTTCTCTATGTTCTACCATCGTTGCAAAGGGTTCACCGGGGGTAATGTCGCCTTCAAAGGTTAAAAGAGTGGGTTTAACAGGATCATTTGTGCCTGTATCTGTGATGATCATTGAGTGAATGGGTTGCGCATAGGGTTTGATAGAGTCCCAACATTGTAATTGTTTTAACATGCGAACAGAAGCAGCAGCAAGGGCAATGGTTCGTATATTAGAAGCAGGAATATCTTCTTGTGGAGCAGCATCAACGATTTTTATTTTCAGATTAGGGGCTGTTTGCTTGAGCGCTATTGCCAGTGTTGAACCGGCAACCGCCCCCCCTGCAATGAGAAGATCACATTGTTTGATTTTATGAGATTTTATTTTCTTATGGGGTTTTATATCGTTATGGTGATTAGAATACACAATGTTTCTTCCATTATTTACGAGGCTTCTTCCATTGTTTAAAGCTTGCTTGCTGTTAAAAAGAATATTGTTCTTTCAAATTATCTACACTATTTTAATTTTTACTTTTTTCCTTATTTTACAAAGAAGAGACTTCTCTTTGGACGAGATGTTTTTTTGGTGTCGCTTTGATGACAGATGAGTGTTTTAGAGCGCTTTTGTTTTACTTGTGTGAACTCACTTTACAGATTTATCGGATCAGCCTTTTTTGAATGTCCTCTTCAATTCTTTTTACACTTGGTTGATAGAAAAGAAAACTAAAATCAGACAAAAATGAGAATGTATTTTTAAATTTGTATGAATATCCTTTAAGAGGCGTGTTTTGAAAGGGTATATTGAGGATGATAGATAAGGAAAATAGTGTTCATTTTTGATGGTTAAAACGGTATTAATATTTTACTGTTATCATGGTGTAGCTTAACCTTCTGTTGAGGAGAGCGATAGGGCTTGTGGTAAACATTATAATCCATGTAAAATTTTACACATGAGGTGTTTTTTTGTTGTTCGTGTGATAATTTTTAGGGTAGGATTGTCTTCGTGCTTTATGTAAAGATTGGCCTTTCAGATGGTGGTCTATGAATGACATGAAGTGGGAAGAGGGCAGAATACACGAGATTAAGAAGTTAGATTATTGAGAGATGATTGTTTACGGATCGGCGCTGAGTGTAAGCTTCGTCTTTTTTTAAGAGAAGAGGGAAGTTATAACGCTTTAAATATGAAAGTTTTATATTTGGAATTGATGGATGCACCGAAGTTCTTCACCTTATGATTCATTAGAATCCCGAGATTCTCAAGGTTTTCGACTTGTTGAGATGTTTTTACGTCAGATTGGCGTATTTATTGGGCTTGGGCTTTTGGGCTTTATTATTTTTTGTGTATTTGCTTTGGCGACCTGGAATGTTGCTGATCCCTCTTTAACCCATGCAAGTACAAATGAGGTTACAAACCTTATGGGGTGGCTGGGGGCGATTTTTTCAGATTTTATTATGCAGTTTTTTGGCTTGGCAAGTCTTGCTGTTTTGTTACCACCATTATTTTGGTCTTTTCTCTTGTTGGCACAAAAGAATATCTACAATTTGACTTTGCGATTTTTTTTGTGGGTGGTATCAACGATTTGTTTTTTAATGGCTTTTGCTCTTATGACGCCTGTTGCTTCTTTTACCCATTGGCCATTGCCCATGGGATTGGGGGGGGTTTTAGGAGATAAAGTTTTAAGTGTTGCGTCTTCAATTTTTCCTCTTTTTCTTTCTCCTCTTTACAGGGGGCTCTTCAGTGTTGTTTTTATCCTTTTAGGTTTTTTCATTGCTGCTTTTGCTGGCAATGTGATATGGCGGCGTCGAACAAAGAAAAGAAAGGAAAAAAGCATTCCAAAAACCGAAATCGTTGATCCGGTTTTTGAGATGGAAGAAGATGTGGAATATGTCGTAGATAATGATCGTGAGAAACATGGTTTTTTTACCACAACTTTTGGCGGTCTTTTACATCTTTTTTATTTTTTACAAGCGCGGTTTTTTCGCCTTTTCTGTTTCAAAAGGTGTTCTCAGAGTAAGGGGCAAGGCAAGTCATTTGATCGGATTGAACCAACTTTTTTGGGTGAAAAAGAAAAGTGTGATGAAAATCAAAATAAAGCTCATGCTTCTTCTTCTGTGAAAAGTCGAAAGCTTTTAACAGCTACTTCAAAGGACGGTTTTGTTCTTCCACTTTTAGATTACCTATCGGTTCCACCACCTTCTGTCAGGGATGCAAAACTTTCTCCTGCTGCTTTAAGAGCAAATTCTCAAGAGCTTGAAGGGGTTTTGTTAGATTTTGGGGTCAAAGGAAAAATTATAGATGCTTGTCCTGGACCCGTGGTCACTTTATATGAATTTGAACCGGCTGCTGGCATTAAGTCTTCTCGTATCATTAGTTTAGCAGATGATATTGCGCGCTCGATGCGTGCGATTTCTGCCCGTGTCGCTGTGGTTCCAGGGCGCAATGTGATTGGAATAGAATTACCCAATGCAAAGCGGGAGATGGTTTATTTAAGGGAGATTGTGCAAGCCCAAGAATTTGTTGAAAGTAAAGCCAAATTAGGGCTTGCTTTGGGAAAGACTATCGGCGGGGAAGCTGTGATTGCGGATTTAGCAAAAATGCCGCATCTTTTGGTGGCTGGGACAACAGGATCGGGAAAGTCTGTTGCTATCAATACAATGATTTTATCATTGCTTTATCGTATGACGCCTGAACAATGTCGTCTCATTATGGTGGATCCCAAAATGCTTGAACTTTCGGTTTATGATGGCATTCCCCATTTGTTAACACCGGTGGTAACAGATCCTAAAAAAGCTGTGACTGCGCTTAAATGGGCTGTTCGTGAAATGGAAGAACGTTACAGTAAAATGTCAAAACTTGGCGTTCGCAATATCGATGGGTTTAATGCACGCCTCAAGGAGTCAGAAGGTCAAGGAGAGACAATGGTGCGTACCATTCAAGTGGGCTTTGATCATGAGACGGGTGAACCTCTTTATGAGACGGAAACACTTGATTTTAGTCCTATGCCCTATATTGTTGTCATTATCGATGAAATGGCCGATTTGATGATGGTCGCGGGGAAAGATATTGAAGGCGCGGTTCAACGTTTAGCACAAATGGCACGGGCTGCCGGTATCCATGTGATTATGGCGACACAGCGTCCTTCCGTCGATGTTATTACAGGGACGATCAAAGCTAATTTTCCTACACGCATTTCCTTTTCCGTGAGTTCAAAAATCGATAGCCGAACAATTCTAGGCGAACAGGGGGCTGAGCAATTATTGGGACAAGGAGATATGCTCTTTATGATGGGGGGAGGGCGTATTCAGCGTGTGCATGGACCTTTTGTTGCGGATGATGAAGTGGAGCAGGTTGTGGCGCATCTCAAAGCACAAGCACGACCTGATTATTTGGAAACAATTACCCAAGAAGTTGAAGAAGATAGTGCTGATGTTTCTGCGGCTTCTCCTTCAGCAGATGATCCCTATAGTCAAGCTGTTGCTATTGTTCTTCGTGATCGTAAGGCTTCAACCTCTTATATTCAACGCCGTTTAGGTATTGGCTATAATCGTGCTGCAACATTGATTGAGAGGATGGAAGAAGAAGGTATCATTAGTCCAGCAAATCATGCAGGAAAACGAGAAATTTTAGTTCCTGCCGAAGAAGAACGCTTTTGAAAAATCTTTATCATCATTTTTTTAATGTCTTATAAAAACAAATCGTTGCCTTATTGTACCGTAGAAAGCCTGCGTCATCATACACGAGCTCTCAATTTGCGATAGGCCTATAGCATTTGGGACTTTTCATAAGAGCTATCCCTTATTTTATATCATTTTGCTTGTACGCTAGCCTTTCTTGTAACGTGCAAGTAAATAATTTGAATTGATGCAATAGGAGAGGGGATGTATGAGAGGATCTTACTGTAGTTGGTGCTATGATTTCAGTTAAAAAATGATAATTTATCACTATAACAATATATTGATGTAAAGGAGGATCATGTGAGGTGTGGTGGTATAAAGGCATGAAAGGATTGATATTTAAGTATTTTTGCTGTTCTGGTCGTTCAATCTTATGGCAAAACCAGTTGCGCCACATGATTTGCCTGTCTGCTTTTAGAAAAGGGCTGGTCTGTTGAGCTTTTGTTTAAGTGAATTGTATAGGGGAGAGAAGCCAAGTGGAACTTTCTAAAATTCAAAAAGCAGGTTTCAACCTCGCAAAGCGTGCTTATAGGAAGGCTTTGAGCTTTTTGTGATCAAGCTCCAAATTGTTTACACAGCGGATTGGCTGAGAATTTTTATTCTTTTGGGTGCACGGTTAAGTCAAAAAACATTTTTGCCATTGAGTTATTGAAAGGAGTCTTCAAGTTCGCAAGCAATATGTTTAGGATTTAATTTGTTCGTGTCTTGATAATAATCCATACAGTTTCACTGATTAGGAGGAGGAGAAAATATATTATGCGTTTAGCCAATCAGCAGAAAAGTTAAGAAGTTGGGGTGATTTCGAAAAACTCAAGGGCAGACTGATTATGTGGATAATGCCTTGATTTATAATAATATTACATTACTCATTTTGAATAGGAGACTTCAATATTGTAAGATTCTTTCATTTCAAACCTGTTTTATTGAATCAACCAAAACTATTCGCTTGCACGTTACGAGCGGGATGCCCTGTGTGGATAAAAATAATTAAGAAAGAACTAAAAATGTTTGTTTTGAATCGTTTCAATGACTCAAGGGCTTGTCGCAACATTCTAGGGTTAGCAAAGTGGTGTGATGATTCTGGTTTGGAAACGATACCGCAAGAGATCGCAAGAAATAAAAAAGGATTTTTTGCTGACTTTTTCTTCAACGAATGATTTCTATCGTTGAGCTGTTACAGTTTTGCTGTGTGATGGTAAAGTTTCAACGTCTTATATTCAATGCCGTTTGGGTATTGGTTATAATTGAGTAGCGACATTGTTTGAAAAGATGAAAGAAGGAGGCATCGTTTGTTCAGAAAATCATAGGGTTAAGAAAAAGTTTTAGCGCTTGTCGAATAAGCATACTTTTAAAAATCTTTTGATAGTGTTTTCAAACAATATCTTTATCTTATAAAGCAGGGTATTTATTCATCATTGATGACTTAATTATAAATGATAATGATAAAGTCAATTCGATATTGTTTGGGAGCATTTTTTATGAAAACGTCTTTTTTACCGCAAAGAAGAGTCTTTGCTTTTGTGGGAATTCTTGTCTTTTGGTGTTTAACTTTTCCTGCTCTTTCGCAAGTATCTCAGAAGGTGGCAAAAGCGCAGAATATTGCCAACCACTTTGCGGCAATCAAAACAATGACGGGTGATTTTATTCAATTTAGTCCGAAGGGAAAAATGTCTCAAGGAACATTTTATCTTGAGCGTCCAGGGAAAATTCGCTTTATTTATAAGAAAATGCCTTTACAAATCATTGCAGATGGTCAATTTGTGGGCATTAATAATCGGGCTTTAAATACTTGGAACTTTTCGCAACTTTCACAAACGCCAATGAAGTTTTTGTTGGATGATAAAATTGACGTATCATCCGGGCGTTTGTTGGCATTTCGTGAAGATCCAGGAGCTGTGACGATTGTTCTGCGTGATAAAACGATTGGGGCTGGGCAAATAAGAATGGTGTTTGATTCCAAAAACTTTGCTTTGCGGCAGTGGACAATTGTTGACCAACAAAACTTGGAAACCACAGTGCAGATTATGAATGTGCGAACAGGCGTTCGTTTCGCTCAGGGAATGTTTACACTTCCCTCAAAAAAATGAAGCAATAGTATCACGTCATTGGGATTGAAGCAGATGCTCTTTCGTATTGCGACTTGGAATATTAACTCTATTCGTTTGCGCCTTGCACAGGTTTTTCAGTATTTGAAACTCTTTCCGGCCGATGTTTTGTGTCTACAGGAAACAAAATGTCCCGATGCTTTATTTCCAGTGGAGGCTTTTGAAGCAGCAGGATATAAGTATATCGCACTGAGTGGTCAAAAATCTTATAACGGGGTGGCGATTGTTTCTCGTTTGCCTTTTAAAAAGGTGAACAAGCGTTTCTTTTGTCAAAACCAAGATTGTCGCTATATTTCAGTGATTGTGGAAACCCATGGTAAATTGATACGGATTCATAATTTCTATGTTCCCGCTGGAGGCGATATCCCTGATGCTGAGGTGAATGAAAAATTTCGTCATAAGCTTGATTTTTTAGAAGAAATGTCTTCTATTCGTGCTGATCAAGAAGAAAATGTGTCTTCTCTTTTGTTGGGTGATTTGAATATTGCCCCTTTAGCAGAGGATGTTTGGTCTCATCAGAAATTGTTGAAGGTTGTAAGCCATACACCCATTGAAACCGAGCGTTTACAAAATTTGTGTTGTCAGGGCGGATGGGTTGATCTTATGCGGTTGCATATCCCTGTTCCTACAAAACTTTATACATGGTGGAGTTATCGTGCGCGCGATTGGGCATTGACCGATTATGGGCGCCGGCTTGATCATATTTGGTCGTCTCCAGATTTAGCACCTTTTGTGGCGGATCTTTCGACTTTTCGTGATGCGCGCGGATGGGACCATCCTTCCGATCATATTCCTGTGCAAACAGTATTTGATTTTTCACGCCAATTTTGAAATAACAAGGTAAATAAAGTATTAATATTAGATAATGATTCTGAAAGAATGCGGGAGAGTAGATGCATATCAAAAATCTCAAAAGGGGCGCTTCTCGTGGATTATTTTCTAGTATCTTGCTTTGTTTTCTTTTGTCTGGATGTATGGTTGGTCCGAATTATCATAAGACATTTTTTTCTGTTCCCTCCAAGTGGGGACAGCAGTCTGCGCAGATATCTCAGCGTTCAATTTCCCTTGCAGGGTGGTGGCGACAGTTAAATGATCCAGTTTTAAATGCGTTAATGGATGAGGCAATTTCTGGAAATAATGATGTTGCGGTTGCCAAAGCTCGGGTTCGTGAAGCACGTGCGAGCTTAGGGCAAGTGGTGGGATCTTTGTTGCCAAGTGCGTCCAATACGATTTCAGGAACGCGTAGCGGCTCTCAACAATCTGATACGTTGAACCAGTATCGTAGTGGATTTGATGCAAGTTGGGAGCTTGATTTTTTTGGAGGGCATAAGCGAGGCGTTGAAGCGGCACGTTATGGTCTTGAAGCTTCGGTAGAAGATATGCGTGCGACGATGGTCGTATTGTTAGGCGATGTAGCAACAAATTACGTTCAAATGCGTGGTTGGCAACAAAAATTATTGATTGTGCGGCAAATTGCTGCAACGCAGCGCAAAACATATGAATTGATGCAGGCAAAATTAACAGCGGGTGATATTTCTGAGCTCGACGTTTCAAATGCAAAAGCGCAAATGGCTAATACAGAAGCCGATATCGCTCAGATGGAAGCAAGTCTGGAAATGAGTATGCATCGCCTTTCCGTCTTAACCGGTCGTGTGCCTACGGCTTTGAAGGACCTTTTGCAAAAAAATGCCAAACACGTGAAAATTCCACAACCACAATGGCCCATACCAGCAGGAATTCCGGCAGATATTTTGTTGTCACGTCCCGATTTACGACGAGCGGAGCGCCAATATGCACAAGCAACAGCGCGCATTGGTCAACGTGAGGCAGAACGTTATCCCTCACTTACATTAACGGGGAATATTTCAACAGCAGCAACAGCCATAGATCAATTATGGAAAAGCTCAACGATTGGTTGGTCTTTTGGACCTGGTCTTCGTTTCCCCTTCTTTAATGGAGGACAGATTATTGCCTCTGTTGCGATGGCGCGGGCGCAGCGTGATCAGGCTTTTATTACTTATCGCTCTGCTGTATTGAGGGCTTTAGAAGATGTTGAAAATGCGCTTGTGAGATTAACAAAGGAACATCAGCGTTTACAAAAGCTTGTCGTTGCAAATAAAGCTTTTCTGCATTCTTTACACCTTTCACAAAGTCTTTTTGAAAATGGCAATACCAGTTTTCTTGAATTATTAAATGCTGATCGTTCCTATTATTCTGCGCAAATGGCACTTAAAGATAGCCGCATTGCTTTAGCTACCCAATATATTGCTCTGATGAAAGCATTGGGTGGTGGATGGGATGGTGTCGTTGATGTGTCACGTCCGGAAGTCGTTGATGGTGTTTCCCATTCACTTGCAAAGGTAGGGCAATGAAAAAAAGTTTCATCAAAAATTTCATTATAAAACGCAAAAAGCTTTCATTCTTGCTTATTTCTCTTTTCATTATTATCATTTTGTTGTGGTTACGTTCTGTTTTTTTTGGAACATCTACGCCAACCTATATGACAGCTGTGGTAAAGCGTGGTGATATTGAAGAAAGTGTTTTGGCTTCTGGGATTGTGCGCCCTTATCGATTGGTGGCAGTTGGAGCGCGTGCTACAGGGCGGGTGGTATCCATGCGCGTCTTTCCGGGAAGTACTGTGAAAGAGGGAGATCTCTTGGCAGAAATTGATCCTACAGACCAAGAAAATGATCTTAAAAGAAAAAAAGCAGCCTTAGCGCATTATCATGCAAATTTAATGGAACAAGAAGCTTATCTTTCCCTTGCGCAAAAAAATTTAGCACGGCAGAAAAAAATGATCGAAACGCGTGCAATTTCAAAAGCTAATTTTGATGATGCCGTGACGCAGGTGAAAATACGTGAAGCGCAAATTGCTCAACTACGTCAACAGATTGTACAAGCCCAAATTGATGTGGAGAGTGCAGAGGTTAATCTTAGTTATACGCGGATAACTGCTCCTTCAGCGGGAACTGTTTTGGCAACAGTCGTTGAAGAAGGTCAAAATGTTAATGCTGTTCAGTCGGCACCAACAATTGTTATTTTAGGTGATTTGTCAAAGATGACCGTTAAAGCACAAATTTCGGAAGCTGATATTCTTAAAGTTCGTGCCGGGCAACCTCTTTATTTTACGGTATTGGGTAATGCAGATCGTCGTTATGAGGGAACGTTAGAAAGAGTTGAACCAGCCCCTGAATCCATTCGTGCTGATGTGAGTATTAACCCTGGTTTAGGAAGTTCTAGCTCTCTCTCATCGGCGGCAATTTATTATAATGGGATCGTGCATATTGATAATAAAGATAACTTTTTGCGAACTTATATGACTGCTCAAGTGCATATTATTTTAGGACGTGCTCAGAATGTTTTGCTGGTTCCAAGTGATGCTTTGCGTGATGAAACAAAAGAAGGAAAAGCATGGGTTTCAGTGTTGGTCGGGGAAAATAAAGTAGTGGCAAAACAAGTGACTGTAGGGCTTAATAACAAAGTGATGGCAGAGATTGCTTCAGGACTTGATGAGGGGGATGTGGTTATTACTGGTTCGCGCGATGGTGTGATGCCAGAAATTCCTGATGAACACAGTGAAGATGAGAATTAAGTCATGAAAACAGAAAAAGCAGAGGCTGTTTTCGTTTTAGAAAATATTGTGCGCACATTTCCTGCGGGTGAGACATTTGTTACTGTCTTAAAGGATATCAATTTGACCATTAAACGTGGAGAAATGGTGGCAATTGTGGGGGCTTCTGGCTCTGGAAAGTCCACACTGATGAATATTTTGGGGTGTCTTGATCGACCAAGTTCTGGGCGTTATTGGATTTCAGGAAAAGAAACAGCTTCTCTTTCTGCTGATGAATTATCAGCTTTACGACGCAATCATTTTGGATTTATTTTTCAGCGCTATCACTTGTTGAATGAATTAACCGCCCTTGGAAATGTTGAAATTCCAGCTATTTATGCAGGTTATGCACCGGATATGAGAAAAAAACGTGCAGAAGCCCTTTTAACACGCTTAGGTATGAGAGAGAGAATTAATCATCGTCCCAATCAACTTTCAGGAGGGCAACAACAACGGGTATCTATTGCGCGGGCATTGATGAATAATGCGGAGGTTATTCTTGCCGATGAGCCAACCGGTGCACTAGACAAACAGAGTGGGCAAGAAGTGTTGCGTATTTTGGATGAGCTTCATCAAGAAGGGCGCACCATTATTATTGTAACGCATGATATGCAGGTGGCTAAAAGAGCAGATCGTATTATTGAAATCAGTGATGGGGAAATTATTGCTGATAAGCTCTCAAAAAGTGCAAAAACAAAAACGAGTGTTCAACCTCTTCAGGAACAAGAAAATATGAAAGATCCAAAAACATTGGGTTTTTTTCGTTCTTTTGTTGAACGTTTTCGTGAAGCATTTGTCATGGCATTGCTGGCTATGAATGCACACCGTATGCGAACTTTTTTAACAATGCTTGGGGTGATTATCGGTATTGGAGCGATTATTGCCATGGTTGCTTTGGGAAATGGCACGCGGGAAAAAATACTGGATAATTTTAAAAGTTTGGGGTCTAATACATTAACCATTTTGCCTGGAAAAAGCCTCTCTGATCCACAAGCAGAGAAAATAACCAGTTTGGTGGAAGCGGATGCAGAAGCCCTTTCTAAATTACCCTATATTTCTGGTGTAACACCTCAGATTTCAGCAAGTTCTATGGTTCGTTTTGGTGCAGTTGAAGTCAATGCTGTCATTTCTGGGGTAGGAGAACAATATTTTCAAACACAGGGACTTAAAGCGGTTCAAGGGCAGTTATTTGATCAAAAAAGTGTGCATGAGCGGGCGGTTGATCTCGTTATCGAAAAGGAAGCACTTTCGGTGCTTTTCCCTCATAGTCATGGGAGTCCCATAGGGAAAATTGTTCATTTGGGTAATGTTCCTGCGCGCATTATTGGTGTGGTCGATCCTCAACATATGGGAGGAGGGTCTTCAAATACGTTGCAGGTTTATTTGCCCTATACAACTTTACAAACACGTTTTCTTGGTACAACTCAAGTTCGGGCCATTACTGTGAAGATTGCTGATCATATTGATTCAAATTTAGCCGAGAATATGGTGAAGCGTTTCCTTATTATGCGCCACGGTGGAGAGGATTTTTTCATTAGAAGTTCTCAGTTTTTTCGTGATCGTATCATGGAAAGCACACATATTTTAACGCTTTTAGTGTCTTCCATTGCTGCAATTTCACTGATTGTAGGGGGAATTGGGGTGATGAATATCATGTTGGTTACGGTTTCTGAACGGATCAATGAAATTGGGGTGCGTATGGCTGTTGGCGCACGCCAAAGTGATATCTTGCAGCAATTTCTTATTGAAGCAATTTTGGTTTGTGTCATTGGTGGTGGATTGGGCGTTCTCTTTGGGCTTTCTATCGGTGGTTTGTTTTTGTTGTTTAAGGCGCCTATTCACCTCGTCTATACGATGGATTCAATCATTCTATCTCTTACTTTTTCCACCCTCATCGGGGTATGTTTTGGCTTTTCGCCAGCGCGACAAGCTTCACGGCTTGATCCTGTTGTTGCACTCTCGCGGGATTAAGTGCTCATCAACCTAGGGCATGTTTATTGTTCTATCGGATGAAGTATTGGTGAAGGAAAACATGGATGTAAAACGTTAATGATCCGCTATCTTTATGCTTGATCAGGAGCATAACTGGAATCATCAGATATTGCTCTCCAATATTGCTACAGCCGTTGGCATAAGAAGAGTTGAGATTTGAAACTCTTCATAAAAGGCATTTTCCATTCCTTCATGCGCGTAACTCAGCTTTCTTTAGACTATTTATTTAAGACATTACTTTTTTCTTCTCCATCTTCTTATTTTTGGGTCCGGGATAACAAGCTATTTTGGTTATCTGAGACAAGGATGCTATCGGTGTTTTCGTGAGGGGAGACTTTAAAAACCAACTTCATAAAATGCCGGTTTGATCTCATAATTTTGGTGAGGAGGATAAAAAGCTTGAGAGGTGGAAAGCCTCTCATCTTGAATGACGTGTGAATGAAAAGGGCTTTCATTTATTGAAAAAGCATAATCTCATACTTAGCAGGAGCGAGACGGAATAAGAGGGTATCGTAAAACCAAGCTGCAGATAAGCTGCCGAAAAAAAAGACAATCGCAACAATGACTATTATGGTGTTTTCTGATGTTGTTTCTCCTAGCCCTCCTAGTATACTCCCCACAATAAAAAAAAGTAAAAAGAAAGCTGATCCGAACGCTAGAAAGTTTAATACAGCAAGAATCGGACCACGAAAGAACAAAAGAAAAAGAAAGATGAAAAAAATTAATATGTTGAATATTGTACGCGTTATCGTTCTTAGAATGTGTCGTTTTGTGTGGGGCGTTTCTTTCCTAGTGTCTTGTGTGTTTACAGATGTCGTGTCCATTTCCCCCTCTCATTTTTTTAAGTTCAATCCTAAAATTATTGCGCACTTTATTGTGTCTTTTACAAAAGACAATAAAATATTTTCAAAATCATCAGACTTTCCTTTTATTTCCATAAGAGAGGAGACATGCAATCAATTCATTAGATAGTTTGGTAGGAGGCAAAGAGATTTCCTCATATCATGTCGTCAAGGATAGAAAGAACATCTTAAAATTAAGATATTTTAAACCTTTTGGGGGTGACACAAGAGGCATTGACGAATTGGTCTAGATTCGATAATTGAAGGTATTTTAAATTGGGGGGGGGAAGCATGACGACGCTACAATCGCTTTTACAGACTTATCGTGAGGAAGCGCGTACTGAACGGGATAAGGGCACGTATTTTGAGCGTTTGGCTCTTGCTTATCTGACCCATGACCCTCTCCAGTCTCAGTGTTATGAAAAGGTTCAAACTTTTAAAGATTGGGCGCACGAAAATGGCTGGGATGGTCGTGATACTGGGATTGATCTGGTGGCAAAGCTTCGTCATGAAGATGGTTTTGCGGCAATCCAATGTAAATTTTATGATGAATCCTATCGGATTAAAAAAGCAGATATTGATAGTTTTATTTCAGCATCAGGGAAAGAACCGTTTAAGCAGCGTGTGATCATAGACAGCACTATAAATGCTTGGACTGACAATGCTGAAACAATGATACGGGGGCAAAAAATTCCTGTGATACGGATTAATCTTTCCGATATGCAAAAAAGTCCAATTCGTTGGGAGACTTTTGCAGCCAAAGGCATAATTGCGTTGGAGGGTAAAAAGAAACTCCGTCCCCATCAGGGGGAGGCATTGCGTTTTGTGCGTGCGGGGCTTGCTCAGGCTGATCGGGGTAAGCTCATTATGGCTTGTGGAACCGGTAAAACATTTACCAGTCTTAAAATTGCTGAAGATTTAGCCGGTCAAGGTAAGTTTGTTTTGTTTCTTGTGCCCTCCTTGGCACTGATGTCACAGACGGTGCGTGAATGGACGACGGATGCAGAAATTGATTTACGTTCCTTTGCGGTTTGTTCTGATACACAAGTGGGAAAGCGTCGTAAAAATAGTGATGATGTTGCAGAAATTGATGTGTGTGATCTTGCTTTTCCAGCGACAACCGATGCAGCAAAACTGGCAGAACAGGTGGGCAAAACTGTTGCAGATGAGATGAGCGTGGTGTTTGCAACCTATCAATCCATTCAGGTGATTGCAGATGCCCAGAAAAACTATGGTTTTCCCACCTTTGATCTGATCATTTGTGATGAGGCGCATCGTACAACAGGGGCAACGCTGGAGGGGGAGGATGAATCCAATTTTGTGAAGGTGCATTCCAATGATGCTATTCGTGCTAAAAAACGCCTTTATATGACAGCAACCCCCCGCATTTTTGGGGATAACGCAAAAAGTCGCGCACATGAGGCCAATGCCGTTCTTGCTTCGATGGATGATGAAAAGCTTTTTGGTAAAACACTTTTTTATCGAGGGTTTTCATGGGCTGTACAGCATGACCTTTTAACGGACTATAAGGTTATTGTCTTAGCTGTGGATGAAAAACTCGTCAGTTCCGCTGTTCAAAAGCGTCTTAGTGATAGCGAGTCTGCGCTTATTCTTGATGATGCTACGAAGATTATTGGTTGTTATAAGGCGCTGACAAAACAGGATATGAAGGCTGATGTTGGTATGGATCAATATCCCATGCATCGTGCTTTAGCGTTTTGTAAAGATATTCGCAGTTCTAAACTGGTCCGTGATGAATTTTCTGCGGTTGTTGAGGAATATCTTGAGTATACGCAAGGGAATACGGAAAATGAGAATTTTCTGCAGTGTGAAATTGAACATGTTGATGGTACTTTTAATGCCAAGGATCGTGGTGCACTGCTTGATTGGTTGAAAGCGGATAGTGGTGATGAGGTTTGTCGTATTTTGACTAATGCCCGTTGTTTGTCTGAGGGGGTGGATGTTCCAGCTCTTGATGCCATTATGTTTTTAAATCCACGCAAGAGTCAGATTGATGTTGTGCAAGCGGTTGGGCGGGTGATGCGTCGCAGTGAAGGCAAAAAGATGGGGTATGTCATTTTGCCCATTGGTGTTCCTTTTGATACGCCAGCAGAACAGGCTTTAAACAACAATGATAAATATCGGGTTGTTTGGCAAATTTTAAATGCTTTGCGCGCCCATGATGATCGTTTTGATGCGACGATTAATAAGGCATCCTTGGGGCAAGATATCAGTAATGTGATTGAGATTATTGGGGTGACACAGAGTACTGAGTTACAGGCTGTGACAGCTGTTGTCGAGAGTCTTCCGGTCCGCTCACAACCGGCACGATCGGGCATTGGAAGTCCTGAGCGTGATTTGCTTTTTATAGATGAGAACAAAGGGCAGCTTTCCTTCTCTGTGGATGAGCTTTCGCGTGCCATCATGGCTAAGATTGTTAAAAAATGCGGGACACGGGATTATTGGGAAGATTGGGCGAGCAATATTGCGGAAATTGCTAAAAATCATATCACGCGCTTAACAGGGATTCTGGCAGAGCCAGAGACGAGGGCGCGTCAAGCTTTTGATCAGTTTTTAGCAGAATTGCGTGATGACTTAAACAATACGATTACAGAGGCTGATGCGATTGAGATGTTGGCACAACATATTATCACGCGTCCTGTTTTTCAGGTGTTGTTTGAAGGTTATCAGTTTACGCGTGAAAATCCTGTCTCGCGTGCTATGCAACAGATGCTTGATGTGCTTGATGAGGAAAATCTTGATAAGGAATCCAAAGATCTTGAGAAATTTTACGCCAGTGTAAAATTACGCGCCAGTGGTATTACCGATCCACAAGCAAAGCAGAGGTTAATTATCGAGCTTTACGATAAATTTTTTCGTTATGCTTTTCCGCGAACAGTAGAAAAACTCGGCATTGTTTATACGCCTGTGGAGGTGGTGGATTTTATCATTCATTCTGTCAATGATGTGTTAAAACAAGAATTTGGCCAAACCCTTGGTTCTTCGGGGGTGCACATCATGGATCCCTTTACCGGAACGGGGACTTTTATCACACGGCTTTTGCAATCAGGCTTGATCAAACCAGAAGAAATGAAGCACAAATTTTGTCATGAAATTCATGCCAATGAAATCGTGCTTTTAGCCTATTATATCGCAGCCATTAATATTGAAACAACCTATCATGGTTTGATGGGGGGTGATTATGTTCCCTTTGAGGGGATTTGCTTGACCGATACATTTCAGTTGTATGAGCAAGACAAAGATCTGATTAGCGATTTGCTAGCGGCTAACAGCACCCGCAGGTCACGCCAGAAGGAACTGGATATTCGTGTTATCGTAGGCAATCCTCCTTATTCTTTTGGGCAAAAGAATGAAAATGATAATGCGAAAAATATTGGCTATCCTAAATTGGATCATCGTATCCGTGAAACCTATGCTGTTCAATCCAAAGCAAGTAATGTTAATAGGCTTTATGACAGTTATATTCGTGCTATTCGCTGGGCAAGTGATCGCATAAAGAAAAGTGGTGTTATTGGTTTTGTGACGGGGTCAGGTTATGTTGAAAAATTAGCGATGGATGGTCTCAGAAAAAATTTGAGTGAGGAATTCTCAAACATTTATGTTCTCAATTTACGGGGCGATATTCGTAAAAATATGATGAGTAAAGGGCGCGCTCAAGAAGGGCAAAATGTTTTCGGTAGTGGCAGCATGACAGGAATTGCGGTGACGCTGTTTGTTAAAAATCCCAATGCTACAGGACCTTGTAAAATTTACTATCATGATATTGGCAATAATCTCACGACAAAAGAAAAACTCTGTGAGCTTAAGCGATTGAGTAGTATTGGTGGCATTAAGCGTGAACTTGGCTGGCAGATGATTACGCCAGATGAACACGGCGATTGGATTAATCAACGTGATGAAAGTTTTGAAAAATTTCTAGCCTTAGGTGATAAGAAGGGCAGTGATAAAAGACTTTTTGAAAATTTTTCACTTGGTATTTCAACTAATCGTAGTGCTTGGGCCTATAATTCAAGTCGTGAAGCTCTGGCAAACAATATGAATCATATGATTGCTTTCTATAATAGTGAAGTAGAACGTTTTAATGCTTCACATTTTGATCGTAAAATGCGTGCGGATATTATGAATGGTTTTGTCAATACAGATGCTAAAAAGATCAGTTGGAGTAGTAGTCTTAAAGAAGAATTAATAAGGGGGAAGTTTTTCAAATTTGAGAGTGATTGCTTAGTTCAGAGTTTGTATCGTCCTTTTACACGACAGTGGCTTTATTATAATCGTGCTTTCAATGAGAGAGTATATCAAATGCCGCGTATTTTTCCTCTAGAAAAAGCTGTTGAAAATAGGGTGATACAAGTTACGGGAATTGGAGCAAACAATGGTTTTTCTGTTTTAATGAGTAGGATTTTGCTTGATATTCAGGTAATAAGTAATGGTCAATGTTTTCCACGGTATGTTTATGAGGATTTTAAGTCTTTAGAGGATAAAGATGAGGATCAGGCTCATTTATTTACAAATTTTGCAGAGGAAAACAAAAAAGCTGGTCTGCAGCGGCGTGATGCACTGACAGATGAAGGGTTAGCACATTTTAAGGCAGCCTATCCTAGTGAAGTGATTACAAAAGATGATTTGTTTTATTATGTCTATGGGATTTTGCATTCTGAGGATTATCGCAAGCGTTATGCGCATAATCTGTCTAAAGAATTGCCACGGATTCCAACGGTTAAAAAAGCAGAAGACTTTTGGGCTTTTGTAACAGCAGGGCGAAAGCTTGGCGATTTGCACATGAATTATGAAGAGGTTGAGCCCTATCCGGTGACCTATAAACAGGGGGATCCAAAAACTTGGGTGATTGCTGATGCGGTGAGTTTCTATCGTGTTCAAGCGATGAAATTTGCGGGTAAGCGCGGGGCTATTGATAAAAGCACCGTGGTTTATAATAGCAATATTACCATGCAGAATATTCCCCTTGAAGCTTATGACTATGTGGTGAATGGGAGGTCCGCTCTTGAATGGGTGATGGAGCGGCAGATTGTCAAAACAGATAAAGCAAGTGGGATTGTGAATGATGCTAATCGTTATGCTGTTGAGACGGTGGGTAATCCAGCCTATCCTTTGGAATTGTTTCAACGGGTTATTACGGTAAGCTTAGAAACCATGAAAATTGTGCGTAATCTTCCAAAATTGGAAGTGCGAGAAACTGAAAAGGTTCAGTTGTCCATTGTGCGGTAAAATGAGAGTCTTTGGGGGTGGTGATAAAACATTCTTCTTTAAGGGAGCGTGATCCAAGCCAGCATCATTATCCACTGCCCCCAATTTTGTGATAAGCCCTTGGCACTTGAGACTTTTCATAAGAGGCATGCTGTTTTGGGACAGTTTTATGCCACGCAGCTTCTCTTTTCTTGTGATGTGTAACAAAACAGTTTTGATTGTTTCAATAGAGAATAGATCTGAAAAAAGGGAATCTTACGGTATTTAAAACTCTTATTTAAGATAAATTATGGTAGATAATCATTATAAATCAATGTGTTGTAATGAATGCATAAGTGTATTGGGGCGTTTGCTTGGCAGGAGGATTTGTTTGTCAAACCTTTATGGAGGAATCCCGTGAGAAGGGTATGGAGAAAATACTAGGAAATGGTCAGAAAGTGGCAAGATTTAAGGGTACCAGAATAAAGGATCAGGAGGGAAATCAGAAGGCGGTTCTGATATAGACTTGGAGCGTTTTAATATATTGGACTATAAGAATGCGGGCTTGCTTGATCTGTTGTATTGTACTTTCAGCATCGCTCTTTTTCACAGGATAAGCAATGAAATGGATATCAGGCATGAGATATTTAAGTTCACGCATTGAGCGCCATATGTGGTAATCATGGGTGACGATATAAAGGGTCTTATAGTGGTGCTTTTTAATCCAAGCGGCGCTTTCTTCGGCGTTTCCTCTGGTGTTAATTGCTTGGTGTCCAATGTCAATACAACAGGAGATAAGCTGTGGGCTAATATGCATATTATGCATAAAACCCTTTAGATTGGTTGAGGCGTTTACGCCACTGATGAGAAGTCGTGAACCAAGCCCTTTTTGTAAGAGATGAAGTCCTGTCTCTATTCGGTGTTCTCCACCTGTAAGCACGATGATGGCATCGGCTTTGGGAAGAGGCGTTGGGGGAGAAAGCCGTTCGGTTTTTTCAGAAAAAATAATAAAACCACCCCAAAAAATGAAAACAATGACGGCAAGAGTAAGGGTTGTGGGTGGAAAATAGCGAAATAAACGGCGGGGAGACCAGCTATGGTAGGGCTGTTTTGAAACAGGACGTTCTAAATTATTTTGAGTCAATGAGTTGGAGCTGTTGTGAGTCATAAAATTAAAATAAACCATTTTCACATTGATCGATTTTTTTCAGTTGCGCTAAAATAGTCATGCGGTTTGTCAAAGTGGTGAGAAAAGAAACAAAAATAATCAGGAGAATAATTTTTCCATAAGGAATGGAATTTATGGAAATATGTCCAAATAAAGCGGTTACTTGGCTGGCTTCTGCTCTTCCTAAGTTATAATTTGTCCACAGACAAAGGGTTGAGAACAGAAATATACTTGTGAGACCACCATATAAAGCACCGCGCAGCGCATTTTTAAAAAAATGCCAGTCAAATTGACGCGCAATGAAAAGGGTTTCAGTACCAAGAAAATATAACACATTGATAATATGGGCATTTTCTGCCAATGCATTGCGGGTGGCAAAAACAATGGTGAGGATAAGAGAGCCTAAAACCAATGCTAAAATTGAAAAACCAATAAAAACAGTGGTATATGCCATGGTTGCAAAACGATGGACCCAAACACGGTGATCATCAAATTGACCGCCTGGAATTTGAGTTTTAATGGCATGATTAATGGCGGCAAAATTGATTGTCTCATCTTCTTTTAAGGTGACAATGATCAGGCGGGGAAGGGGCAATTCGTTCAAATTAAAACCTGTTCCAAGCCATGGCTCGAGTAACTTTTCGGTGGCGTTTTGGTCAACAATTTTTGCATCTTGTACACCAGAAAAGGTTTTAACCAATGTTACGGCATCATGAAGTGCTTTGTTGATATCAACATTGTCAATGGGGCGTATTTGTATTGTAGCTTCATAGCTAATCTGATTGCTCCAATTTTTGGCAGAACGCTGGACTAAATCAACACCAATTAAGGTGAGGCTTGAGAGAAATGTCATAATAGCAATCACGGCGACCAGCGCTTGTCCAGAAATGTTGCTACTGGGAATAATCGCCGTTGTGTTTTTTTTATTGCCGGTAAAAATGGAGAACAATTTATTCATGAATCGTCATCCGTCCATTATGGAGAAGCATACGTCGTGCTGCAACTTGTTCCATTAAGGCGATATCATGGGTGGCAATGATGACAGCCGTTCCAAAACGGTTTAATTCAATAAACAAGCGCAGCAGGCGTTTTGCTAAGGGCGGATCGACATTTCCTGTTGGTTCATCCGCAAGAAGAATTTCAGGCTGATCAATAAGCGCGCGCGCAATGGCGACTCTTTGTTTTTCCCCACCGGAAAGAACCGGTGGTAAAACATGAATATGATCGCCAAGACCTACCCAACAGAGAAGGTCTTCTACTTCACTGCGATAGGTTGCTTCTTCTTGCCCTTTAATACGTAAGGGCAAAGAGACATTTTCATAAGTGGTCATGTGGTCAAGGAGACGAAAATCTTGAAAAACCACACCAATACGTTGTCGCAGAGCTGGGAGCTCTTGTCGTCTGAGTAAGGCTGTGTCTGTTCCAAATAAATCAATATGACCACGCGTTGGTTTGAGTGCTAAAAACATCAGACGCATCAATGATGTCTTACCCGCTCCAGAGGCTCCCGTGAGAAATTGAAATGATCCAGCAGGAATATGAAAGCTAATATCACGAAGGATCTCTGGGCCCATTCCATAGCGCAGACCGACATTTTCAAAATGAATCACTTTTTATTCTTACTCCTGATTTTATCTTGTAGCATTTATTCTAAAAAATTTTGTCTTTTCGTTGCGTTAGGCTTTTGGTGTAAGCTTGTTCATTTTAGATTTCATGGTTTTTTCTGCGCTTTTGTTATCGACCAATATTCTTGCTCAAAAATATTATCATTTATACTTGCTCTTTCTCCCTTTATTTATGATTTTAGCAGGAATTTCAAAGTGATTCTAGCATAAACATTAGAATTATCTTTTCTTCTTGCTCAGAGACTTTTTGGCATTGAGGGGGGCATGAAGCCATTAAAAAGGCACTTTAGAAAAGCTCTGTTGCTCTTTTTATCTTATTTTCTTATTCACATGCATATTCCCATTAAGAGTATATTCCAATTAGGAAGTTTTTCTTCTTATCGGTGGTTTTCATAATAATGCCGAAATATTTGAGGAAAAAATAAAAACCACCGTATGGTTGTATTTTGTCGTGTTTTCTTAATCTTGTCGGTTGGCAATCAGATCTTCAACAACTTGTGGTTCGGCAAGGGTTGAAATATCTCCTAAATTATTGAAATCATTTTCAGCAATTTTGCGTAAAATACGTCTCATAATTTTTCCTGATCGCGTTTTGGGAAGTTGCGGAGCAAACTGAATTTTATCCAAAATGGCAATAGAGCCTATTTCCTTTCTGACATGTTTAATCAGCTCTTTGCACAACTCTTCACTGGATTTTTGCCCCTCCATGAGGGTGATAAAACTATAAATTCCTTGTCCTTTAATGGGATGTGGGTAACCTACAATAGCGGCTTCTGAAACAGCAGGGTGTAAAACAAGGGCAGATTCAATTTCAGCGGTTCCTAATCTGTGCCCTGAGACATTGAGAATGTCATCAACCCGTCCTGTAATCCAGTAATAGCCATCGCTATCGCGCCTACAGCCATCGCCTGTAAAATATTTTCCTTTATAGGTGGAAAAATAGGTTTGAATAAAGCGCTCGTGATCCTTATAGAGCGTGCGCATTTGTCCGGGCCATGAATCACTGATACAAAGATTGCCTTCTGCTTCATCTTCTAAAACATTTCCTTCAGCGTCAACGATTTGGGGTTGAACACCAAAAAAGGGACGTGTGGCTGAGCCTGCTTTGAGGGGTATTGCACCGGGGAGGGGGGTGATCATATGTCCCCCTGTTTCTGTTTGCCACCATGTGTCGAGAATCGGACAACGGTCATTTCCAATTGTGTGATAAAACCATTCCCATGCTTCTGGATTAATCGGTTCCCCTACAGTTCCTAAGAGACGTAAGGATGTCCTTTTCGAGCGTTCAACGAATGAATTACCTGCTCCCATTAAGGCGCGGATAGCAGTTGGTGCGGTGTAGAATATATTAACTTGGTGTTTGTCAACAATTTCCCAAAATCTACCCTTATCAGGAAAGGTTGGAGTGCCTTCAAACATTAAAGTGGTGGCTTTGTTGCACAGAGGTCCATAAACCAAGTAAGAATGCCCCGTAATCCAACCAATATCGGCTGTACACCAGTAAATTTCACTGGGGTGATAATCAAAAACATATTTGTGGGTCATTGCAGCAAAAACCAGATAACCTGCTGTGGTATGCAACACACCTTTGGGTTTGCCGGTTGAGCCTGAAGTATAAAGAATAAAAAGTGGATCTTCAGCATTCATGGGCTCTGCTGGACAGTCTGTTTTGGCATGAGCAATTTCTTCATGGTACCAAAAATCACGCCCTTCTACCCAATCAATTGGTCCACAAGTTCGCCGTATAACCATAACTTGATCGACACACACATTTTGACGGGCGGCAATCTCAATGGCATGGTCAACATTGTCTTTTAAGTTAATCCTTTTGCCACCACGCAAGCCATGGTCAGCGGTAATAATGAAGGTTGATTCACAGTCAACAAGGCGTCCTGCTATGGCTTCAGCAGAAAAGCCCGCAAAAATAACCGAATGAACAGCACCAATGCGGGCACAGGCGAGCATGGCATAGGCTGCTTCGGGAATCATGGGAAGATAAATGGTTACTTTATCGCCTTTCTTAATGCCACGGCTTTTTAAGAGATTGGCAAAACGACAAACATGTTCATAAAGCTCATTATATGTTATTTTTTTATCATGATAGGGGTTATCCCCTTCCCAAATCAGAGCGATTTTATCTCCATCGGTTTTCAGGTGGCGATCAATGCAATTATAGGCAACATTTGTTATCCCATCTTCGTACCATTGAATTGATACATCATCATTAAAAGAAGTGTTTTTTACTTTTGTAAAAGGTTTAAACCATTCAATACATTGACCATGTTTTGCCCAGAAGCTTTCTGGATCATTAATGCTTTCCTGATACCATTTTTGATAAGTTTCCTCATTGAGTAAAGTATTTTTTTTGATCTCTTCTGATATCGGATAAATTTTTTCAGTCATGCTTCCCTCTTTTAATTTATTGTTTGGAAAAATCAGCCATAGTATTTTTTAGGCAAAACTTCCCCATAAGCTTTTCATTGTGAGGGTAGACTAAATGACAAAGATTGGAATAGTCAATTTTAAAAATCTGATACGTTTGTCTTCAGATGAGTAACTTATGCTCATTTAGGGCACGCAAATGCGGAAGAACCTATTGTCGTACAGAGCTTTTTAACAAAAGCATAAAGATGTTAAAAAAACACCCTAGGAGAGGGAATGAGAGTGCTTTTTTGATGAGAATATTTTTATTTTGTACTCACTCATTTTAAAAGAATAAATTGACTAAATATTAATGTAAACCAAATTATCTACACAAAAAATTAGACATAATGAACATAATAACTGACGATAATGCCATTATAATAGACAACTTCCATCCCATACCACTGAATATTTTAAAAGGAAGGGCAATTATAGGAGTAATTATAATAAGCATGCAAAACAGTCTTATAATTTAATAAAGAATATTCATTATAAAATATTTCTCACAATTTGATATAAACCAATATAGTTAAGTAAAAGACTAACCATAAAGAATATAGAGCTTATTAATAATGAATTTTTTAGAGAATCTTTCCAACTATTATAATAAATAAATCTATAATAAAACATATATAAAAAACCAAAGAAAAACGTCGCTATAAGTGATTCAATGATTTTATAAGAAAAATCTGACATTACGAAATCCAAATTACAATACGTGTGATTATAAAGTATAAATATCTCTGAAGTCCATCTCAACCATAATTGTAGACAAAACTTAAATTTAGAAAATTATGTATCTAAGAAGTTAGTATTTTTTTGATTTATAACAGTCTAAAAGGAAATGAGTCTGTTATTGAATTTAGTTTTGTTGCCGTTGTTTTGTGTGTATGTGTTTTGCACTTACATATGAGGGGCTTTTATTTTTCAGATAAATATCGCCCTGTATTTTACATACAGTGTGTAGAAAGCCTTTGTTGTTCTTAATAATGGCATTCTTGGTGTTGAGTACAATTTTCTATATTTTCTCGGATGCAGAACATCTTTAGCGCATTGGTTTTTAGAGTTCGTCTTCGAAGCTTTTCTTTGCCGCTTGACAGCATTGAAGGGGCGCGTATCGGAAAGCTGAATAGAATGCATTTTTAACGAAAATTATCGCGGCAACTGGAATATTCTTTTATTTATTGTGCAATCCTTTTCCATTAATGCGCAACTTATTTTTATTGTTCTTATCACTTTTCCTTTAAAAATAGTTCTTTCCTTTTTTCTGGAGAGGGGGAGAAGGAGGTGTTTTTAAATAATTTAATATATTGATTTATAATGATAATATATCGTTATTTATCTTGAATTAGAACCTTGAATTTCGCAAGATTATTCTCTCATTTCAAATCTTTTCCATGGTGAATCAATCAAAACCATTTGCTTTCACGTTACAAGAGGGGAAGCCTTGCGTGGCGTAAAACTGTACAAGAAAGACATACCTTTTATAAAGCGGTTTCAATAGTTTAATGGTTGTCACAACATTGGGAAGAAGTGTAGAATGGCGCCAGCTTACCTCTTCATAAAGCACAGAGTCAAGGTGAAGAACCCTGAAAGCTAAAGCAGAAATTGCCTTGAAGTCATTTTATGGGTTGAAGATGGGCTGGTGAGAATCTCCTGAAGAGCGGTTTTTCTGTTCATTTTGCTCATAGGGTGAAAGAAAGACGGGAATGTTTTCTGTTAGAGTTGCTCTTTTATTGAGGGGAATATTTTTTCTCATGTCTGTTGTTTTTTGCTTGTTCGGAGAGTTTTCAAGGGGAATTATATGAAGGGGGAATGAATTTATATGAAAGGGAATGACTTCATACAGGGCGTTTGCCGAATAAAGCAGAGCCAATGCGAAGGACATTCGAGCCAAATTGTAGGGCTGTTTTAAAGTCATTAGACATGCCCATGGAAAGCTTTAGAAGACCGGCTTGTTTTGCTAGTTTTGCTAATAGGGCGAAATAGGGTCCAGGGTTTTCGTCGACAGGAGGGATGGCCATCAGACCAATAATATCAAGTTCATAGTTGTTTTTACATTGAGAAACAAAAGGGATCACGTCTTGCGGCGAAATGCCAGTTTTTTGTGGCTCTAAGCCAATATTGACCTGAACATAGCAGGGGAGATGCTTTTTTTGTTTTTGCATTTCTTCTGCCAAAATTTTAGCTATTTTTTCACGATCAACCGTTTGAATGACATCAAAAATTTTAACAGCTTCAGCGGCTTTATTGGATTGTAGAGGACCAATGAGATGAAGTTTAATATTTTCAAATTGTTGACGTAACTCCAGCCATTTTTGTGCTGCTTCTTGCACACGATTTTCTGCAAATTGAGAGTGACCAGCTTGCAAAAGGGGACGTATATCAGCAGCAGAAACAGTTTTTGAAACAGCAATCAGTTCAACTTCTTCCACAGGGCGTTGGAGCTCTTGGCATGTTGCTGCAATGTCTTTTTGAAGGTTTTGCCATGCTTCAATGGAAGAGCCTTGGGGGCGTGTGTGTGTCTTCATATTTTTGTGCTTTACCGTTTTTATTCAAGTTTTATACAAGTTTTATTCAGGGGGTGGTTATTTTTATAAAATACTTCGGGAAATATTGCACGAAAATGTTGACGATGAGGTTAATCCATGGTCAAGCATAATAAAACAAGTTTTTGGTTCAGTTTTATTAAAAGAGTATCATGGGAATGACATTTGAGCATTATAAGATAGGTGAACGCTATAATCCACGTGCGAGAGAAAAAAAATGGCAAGAAATTTGGGATGAAAAGAAAATTTTTCAGACTGTAGGGGAAAATGGTCGTAAAAAATATTATGTTTTAGAGATGTTTCCTTATCCATCAGGCCGTATTCACATGGGGCATGTGCGTAATTATGCCATGGGAGATGTGGTGGCACGCTATAAACGCGCAAAGGGGTTTAATGTGCTTCATCCTATGGGCTGGGATGCTTTTGGAATGCCGGCTGAAAATGCTGCTTTGCAAAGTAAAGTGCATCCTAAAACGTGGACCTATGAAAATATTGCCGTCATGCGGGGGCAATTAAAGCAATTAGGACTCTCACTCGATTGGACACGGGAATTTGCAACGTGTGATGTGGACTATTACCACCGCCAACAAATGCTGTTCCTTGACTTCTATCAAAAGGGGTTGGTGACACGTAAAGTGGCTAAGGTCAATTGGGATCCCGTTGACCACACGGTTTTGGCCAATGAACAGGTTGTGGATGGACGGGGTTGGCGTTCGGGCGCGTTGGTGGAACAGCGGGAATTAACCCAGTGGTTTTTCAAAATTAGCGATTTTAGTGAAGATTTACTCGCAGGACTTGAAGAACTGGATCAATGGCCTGAAAAAGTCCGTACGATGCAAAAAAATTGGATCGGAAAATCCCAAGGTTTGCTGATTCGTTGGGCTTTAAAGGCAACAGCTGATGATGCAAGGGATGCTCATGATGTTTGTCAGTCCTTTAATGAGGTTGTTTGTTATTCAACGCGTCCTGATACCCTGTTTGGTGCTTCTTTTTTGGCTCTGTCTGTTGATCATCCCATTGCGCAAGCTCTTGCAAAAAAAGACAAAGCCTTGGCAGCTTTTGTTGAGAGTTGTCGGAGTGGTGGAACAACAACAGCAGCCCTTGAAACAGCGGAAAAACAAGGGTTTCGCACATCGCTTGTGGCAGTACATCCTTTTGATGTGGCGGTGCATATCCCCGTTTATATCGCTAATTTTGTGTTGATGGACTATGGAACGGGGGCTGTTTTTGGCTGTCCAGCCCATGATCAGAGAGATTTCGATTTTGCGCGTAAATATGATCTTCCGATAAAACCTGTGGTTTTGCCAAAAGGGACGAAGAAAGAAAATTTTGTCATTACTGAAACACCTTATGTGGGTGATGGGGTGATGATTAACTCCAGCTTTTTGAATGGCTTGACGCCCCAACAAGCCTTTGAGGAAGCTGCCAAAAGGCTTGAGGGGCAACTGCTCAATGGGCAACCGCAGGGAGAAAAAACAGTGCAATTTCGATTGCGTGATTGGGGAATTTCGCGTCAACGTTATTGGGGATGCCCCATTCCGATGATCCATTGTAAAACGTGTGGTGTTGTGCCTGTCCCCCGTTCTGATTTACCGGTTGTATTGCCTGATGATGTTACTTTTGATCAGCCGGGAAACCCTCTTGCACGCCATGAAAGGTGGCAAGCTGTTGCTTGTCCTTCCTGCGGTCAATCTGCCAAACGCGAAACCGATACCATGGATACTTTTGTGGATTCTTCTTGGTATTATGCGCGCTTTACGAATCCTTTTGCCGCAGAACCTGTTGAAAAACAAGCAACCGCTGAATGGTTGCCTGTGCAACAATATATTGGTGGAATTGAGCATGCTATTCTCCATCTTCTTTATGCGCGCTTTTTTATGCGTGCTATGAAACTGGTTGGTCATGTGAGTGTGGATGAGCCTTTTAAGGGGTTGTTTACGCAAGGCATGGTGGTGCATGAAACCTATCGCGATGATCAAGGGTGGGTTTCTCCAGCAGAGATTTCGATTGTTGAAAAAGATGGAAAACGGTGCGCTTATAAATTGACCGATCAAAGTGAAGTGACGATTGGTTTGATTGAGAAAATGTCAAAATCAAAAAAGAATGTCGTTGATCCTGATGATATTATTGCCTCCTATGGCGCTGATACGGTACGCTGGTTTGTGTTGTCTGATTCACCGCCGGAAAGAGATGTTATCTGGACAGAATCGGGTGTTGAAGGTGCGCATCGCTTTGTCCAGCGTGTTTGGCGCCATGTGGCTTTGAGTGCTTCTGTTTTAAGGGATGTCGCCCCTTGTGCAGGGCATCAGGGGACAGCTTTGGAACTCTCAAAGGTTGCACATCGCACGCTTCACGCTGTCGAAGATGATTTAGAAAAATTTGCTTTTAATCGGGCTATTGCACGTCTTTATGAATTCTTGAATATTATGGCACCTTTGTTAAATAAGGTAGAAGATGTTGAGGATGAAATGAAAGCGGCTTTGCGTCAAGCTATGGATTTTTTCCTTGCTATGATTGCACCGATCATGCCCCATTTAGCTGAAGAATGCCATGCGGCTTTAGGGGAGAAAACTTTAATGTCTGAACTTGCTTGGCCTGTCTATGATCCCGCCTTAATTGTTGAAGAAAGCTATACTTTGCCGGTACAAATTAATGGTAAAAAACGCGGTGAGGTCACCGTTGCTGCAACTGCGAATGAGACAATGATTAAAGAAGCGGTTTTGGCTTTAGATTTCGTCCAAGTGCAGCTGGGTGAAAAACCTATGAAAAAAATCATTATTGTTCCACAAAGGATTGTGAATGTCGTTCTTTAAAAGTTTTCTGCTTGTTGTTTTAGCGGGTGTCTTCACACTGTTGTATGGATGCAAAGTTGAACCACTCTACCGTCAAGAGTCGCAGAGTTTAAGAGTAATGAATTCTGCTGTTTATGAGGGGTCTTACGCGCATCAGAATTCTCTTTCTGAGCAAGCTTCTTTGGGGCTTTCAGCAAAGCTTAGCTCTATTGTTTTGGAAGAGCCTTCGGATCGTTTTGGACAAATGGTGCGCAATCATCTGCTGTTTCTATTGTATGGAAAGGGTGGTAAACCTTCTCAACCGGCTTATCGATTGGCATTGCAGATATCCGTCTTGACAAGAGAATCAATGCAGATAGAGGTTGATTTTGAGAAAAAGAGAAAGGGGCGTCCTTCTGTTGGAACTGTTATGAGCAAAGCTTCCTATACCTTGCAGGATATGAAAAATAGACCTGTTGCAAAGGGAACAGCAATAATGAATGCATCTTTTGAGCGACTTCGTCAAGAATATGCAACGATAGAAGCAGAAGAAGATGCAAAAAAGCGTGTGGCAGAAGAGCTGGCTGAACAGATTTTTTTGTTACTTTCTAGAGATCTTTCCAATAAAACTTCTAGTTCTTAGGCAATATTTTGTCCTGTTTTTTGCCAATCGTTGAGAAATATTTGTAACCCTTTATCTGTAAGCGGATGGTTGACGAGGGCTTTTAAGATTGCGGGTGGAACGGTTGCAACGTCAGCACCGCTTAAGGCTGCTTCTTTTACATGGTTAACGGTGCGGATTGAAGCGGCTAAGATTTGTGTTTTAAAGTTATAGTTATCATAAATTGTGCGAATTTCATGAAGGAGTTCACTTCCATTGAGTCCGCAATCATCGAGTCTCCCAATAAAAGGCGAAACAAATGTTGCACCTGCTTTGGCTGCAAGTAAAGCTTGATTGGCAGAAAAACAAAGGGTGAGATTTGTTTTTAGTCCTTCGGCTGTAAGGGCTTTACAAGCTTTTAATCCATCCAGTGTTAAAGGAAGCTTGATGCAAATATTATCAGAAATTTTTGCTAAAACAGCCGCTTCTTTCATGATGTTTTCAAATTCCGTTGCGGCAACTTCAGCAGAAACAGGACCATTGACAAGACTACAAATTTCTTTTGTCACTTCAAGAATATTGCGTCCTGATTTGAGGATAAGAGAGGGATTGGTGGTCACACCATCAACAAGGCTTAAATTCTGTAATTCTCGGATTTCTTCAATATTGGCGCTGTCCACAAAAAATTTCATCTCTAACCTCTTCTTCTTTAGCTTTTTTATTCAAAGCTTTTCATGTTGTCGTCTGTTTTTTTGTTATGCGCTATTGTTGACTACAAAAGCAAGAGCAAGAATTTAATAGAAAGAATAAGAATGCTATGATGTTTATTATGCCCGCTTTCTGGAAAGGAAGATCGCGGGTCAGTGAATGGATTTTTGTGTCATAAATTACCCTTGAAGAAAGTATGTGTTTTACGCATGAAGTTTTTTCTATGTTCAAAGAATTTATTTATAACGAAAAAATTCTCGTATTGAACGTTTTTATGACGATATGTAAAATAATTTATCTTTATAAATCAATCTATTGAGAATAAGTTGAGCGTTGAGCTGGAAAAAATAAAAATGTGTATGTTGGCATGAGGTTACACTATGGGATTGCAAAGGAGTGCAGTGATAATAGTGATAATGTTGTGTGGAATGCTTAATTGTGATGGATTTTAATTGGCACTGGAGAATGGTGCTGTTTTTTTGTTAGAGAGGATGAGATTGGTTCTTTTGTTGGTGTTTTGGTGATGGAATGCGTCTTAAACGAGAATTTTTGGGAGAAGCTTGTTGTGAAAAGGGGAGTGATTGAGGCCCGCCATGAATTTTACCTGCAATGAATTTTATAAGAGTGTTTAAAGATAAGGGGTAGAGTTGTTAGTGTTCAAGAGGATCGTAGACAAAAGGATTGTAGATAAGGGGGGGTGGATTGGTTAAAAGGGTGAATTCAAACATGATAGAGGAAAAGGTTGTCTCTGTTTTGGTTCCTCTTCCTGTTGCGTATGCTTATAGTTATAAAGTTCCGTCTTCTATGGAAGTGGAAATTGGTTCTTTTGTTCGGGTTCCGGTGATGGGGCGTGAGCTTTGCGGTTTTGTGGTGGATGTTGGGGAGAAGACAAAAGATGGGCAAAGAACTGCTTCGGTGGCGCGTGAAAAATTACGTTCTCTCTTACATGTTTTTGATTGTCCGCCATTAAAGGCAGAGATGATTGCATTTTTGCGGTTTGTTAGCCGTTATACCATGACACCTTTTGGTCTTGTTGCACGATTGGTTTTGTCTGTACCGGCTGCTTTAGAGCCAGAAGCGCAAATGCTGGGACTGCGCTATTGTGGGGGAGATGTGGAACGTCTTACACCAGCCCGCTTACGGGTTTTGGAATTGGTGCGCAATGAGAAGATCTGGACACGTTCTGGTCTTGCGCATGCGGCTGGAACGTCTGTGTCTGTTGTTGAAGGTTTAAAAGCACTAGGAATTTTTGAAGATGTTAAAATTCCTGCTCCTGATCTTGTGAGCATGCCCGATCCTGATTTTTGTCCTCCTCAGTTGCAGGGGGCACAGAGTGAAGCAGCAAAATTGTTGCGGGAAGGTGTTTTGTCTTCTCAGTTTCAAGTTTTTTTGCTCGATGGTGTGACGGGCTCTGGAAAGACAGAAGTTTATTTTGAAGCGGTTGCTCAAGCTTTCAAAGGGGGTAGCCAAGTTTTAATTTTATTGCCGGAAATTGCTTTAACACAGCAGTTTTTAGATCGTTTTTATGCACGCTTTGGCGCTGCGGCAGCAGAATGGCATTCCGATTTGACACCGCGTCGTAGAGAACGTGTCTGGCGACAAGTTGCAGAAGGGCGGGTGCGTGTTGTTGCGGGAGCTCGTTCGGCACTTTTTCTTCCCTTTCATGCGCTTGGCTTGATTGTTGTCGATGAAGAGCATGATAGTGCTTATAAACAAGAAGAGCGCATTTTTTATCACGCGCGTGATATGGCTGTTGCTCGGGGTTCTTTTGAGCATTTTCCTGTTATTTTGTCCTCAGCCACACCGTCAATTGAAAGCCAAGCCAATGTTTTAAAAGGGCGTTATCAAAAGGTGCATTTACCTTCCCGTTTTAAAGAAGTTGCCCTTCCACAGTTGCGGGTCATTGATATGCGCCAAGGAGGAGTGCAAAAGGGGCGCTTTATTTCCTTTGCCCTTGAAAGGGCTTTAAAACAAACGCTTGAAAAAGGCGAGCAGGCGCTGCTTTTTCTTAATCGTCGTGGTTATGCGCCTTTAACTTTATGCCGAGTTTGCGGACATCGTTTTCATTGTCGCGATTGTTCAAGTTGGTTGGTCGAACATCGTGCGCAAGGGCAATTAAAATGTCATCATTGTGGCTATCATCAATCCCTTCCAGAAGCCTGTCCTGAATGTGGAACATTAGACCATCTTGTGGCTTGTGGACCGGGTGTGGAAAGAATTGCAGAAGAAACACAAGGGCTTTTTCCGCAGGCGCGATCATTGATTCTTTCAACAGATCTCAAAGGGGGGATTGGGCAGTTGCGAAGCGAATTGCAAGCCATTGCCAAAGGTGATGTGGATATTATTATTGGGACACAGTTGGTCGCTAAAGGACATCATTTTCCCAAGCTCTCTTTGGTGGGGGTTATTGATGCTGATCTTGGTCTTGCCAATGGTGATTTACGCGCCAGTGAACGAACCTTCCAGCTTCTCTCTCAAGTGACTGGAAGAGCAGGGCGGGTAGGATTGGAAAGTTTAGGATTATTGCAAACCTATCAACCCGATCATTCGGTCATAAAAGCTTTACTTTCATGCCAACCAGAAGATTTTTACACACGGGAGATTGCAGCACGTCAACAGTATCATTTGCCCCCCTATGGGCGTCTTGCCTCTTTGATTGTTTCGGCACAACAGCGCCAAGCTGCAGAACATTATGCGCGAGCACTCCGTCAAGCCGCACCGCGGGAGAAAAATATCTCAGTTATGGGACCCGCAGAGGCGCCTTTGGCTCTGGTTCGGGGGCGTTATCGTTTTCGGCTTTTATTGCAAGGTCAGCGCTCTTTTGATATACAAGGGTTTATTCGGGCAATGCTGAGCAATGCCCCCAAAATGCCCAGTTCTGTTCGGGTTCAAATTGATATCGATCCGCAAAGCTTTTTTTAAAAATCAAATTTCTCTTTCAAGTAATTGGAAGAAGAGGGGGGATTGGATTGGAAAGTTTAGATTATTGCAAATCGATTAATCCGATCCATCCGGTCATAAAAGCTTTACTTTCATGCCAACCAGAAGATTTTTACACACGGGAGATTGCAGCACGCCAATATTATCATTTGTCTCCTTATGGGCGGTTTGCTTCTTTGATTGTGTCGCACAACAGCACCAAGCCGCAGAATGTTATGCGCGTGTATTACATCAAGCTCGTGCACCGGGGGGAAATATCTTGCTTAATAAATCAACAGAGACATCACCCTTATTCGTACAACATATTGATTTATTAAGAGTTTTAACTTCTACACGTTACAGGTGAGGCGCTTGTGTGGTGTGGAATTGTGCAAGAAAGGCATGCCTCTTATGAACTGTTTCAAGTGTCAAGGGTTTATCGCAACATTGAGGCAATGGGTGAGAGCCGTTGGTTTGCTTCTGATCAAACGTAAAGATGGGGGCTCAATGGCGGTTTATCGCCTTCATGGGTGCTGTCGCGAAATGGAGATTCTCCATTTCTTACAGTTTTGTTCCTTTCGTTCTTTAATGGAAGCAGATTTTTCATGCAAAGCAGAGCATTCCCAATCGAGTATTCCCAAAAAAGAATATCATTATGGTTACTTTCATCTAATTGTTTGAGCAAATATTTCTCAGAGTGTTGGTATTCATTTTATGATGTTGCTCATCAATAATGTAAATGCTTTGTATAAATGAAAAAGCCGTTAAGGCTTTCTATCTTTAGGGTATCGGGTGGTACCATTATTGAGCTTTGAGAAACTGTGGATACATGAGAAGTGTTTTTGGGCAGTTTTTTTGCAAGAAAATATACTTGATGAAATATTTTAAAAAGTAGAGGGCATTTAAAGCGAAAGGATCATTTTTGTTAATTTTAAGGAGATATCTATTATTATTTTTTGCTTGTTCATTTGAAATAATAGATTTTTAAAGTAGTAGTCGCTTCTCGCAAAACTTTTGTAGGATAAGAGGAGTAATCTTCAAAGAAAAACTGTTTTGGGAGGGCAAGAGCGCTTGAAGCACAATAATTGAAGCACAATAGAGAGCGTGAAAATCGCTTATAACAATGTCAAAAAGAGGCATAAAAAAACCGTGATGCCATCTTGGAGATCTAAAAAAATCCTTTTCAAAAATATTTTGAATATTTTATTTAAAATTTTTAAAAAGCAGCGATTTGTGGTGTTGCGAGTCGGCTATGTCTATGCTAGAAACCGAATGGTTTTCGTTCGAGGTTTTAAGAAGAAGATTCTTAAGAGTGAGAATGTCTGTTTCATTATCATCTGATAACTATCAGAGAGTCGCTCAAGGGAAAGAGGCGGTATTTCGTGTCGGATTCATTTTCTCTCATACCGCTGCCGTTGGTAGATCAACGTTATGCGCAAGCGCTTTTTAATTGCGTTCAAGAAGCAGGAAACGTTGAAAAAATTGAAAAGGCAGTGGAAGATTTTTTGTTTGTCTTAGAGCAAAATGAAGATTTAAAACACTTCGTGCTCAGTCCGTTCTTTTCAGTCAAAGAGCAAATTAAGGTGATGCAATCTGTTTGTGAAAACATTAAATTTGCTGATAAAGAAGCAGGGCAGATTGTTAGTAATTTTTTACGCGTTATCGCAGCAAATCGTAGGCTTAGTGCTGTATTTGGTATTCTCCATGCTTTTCAGCGTTGTGTTGCACGCGCTCGGAAGCAACTTACTGCGCAAATTATTTCTGCGCGCCCGTTGAGTTCTCAACAAAAACAAGAGTTGTGTGAGACTTTGGAAGGTGTCATTGGGGGAAAAGTTTTGCTACATATCATTGTGAATCCAACAATTCTTGGTGGATTAATCATTCGTGTCGGGGCGTCTCAAATTGATACGTCTCTTCTCACAAAATTGTCTTCGCTTAGGCTTGCATTGAAAAAAGAGGTCAGCTGATGGATATTAGACCATCTGAAATTTCAAAAATTCTGAAAGAGCAAATCAAAAACTTTGACCAAAAGGCTGAGGTTTCAGAAATTGGTTGGGTTCTCTCTGTGGGGGATGGTATCGCTCGCGTTTATGGTTTGGATAATGTTCAAGCTGGGGAAATGGTTGCTTTTCCAAATGGTGTGCGCGGGATGGCGCTCAATTTGGAAGTTGATAATGTCGGTGTGGTCATTTTTGGCTCAGACCGCGATATTCGTGAAGGGGATTGTGTAAAGCGATTGGGCGCTATTGTCGATGTCCCTGTGGGACCCGCTTTGCTTGGCCGTGTGGTTGATGCTCTTGGAAATCCTATAGATGGTAAGGGACCACTTAAGGAAACAGAGCGTCGTCGTGTTGATGTTAAGGCACCAGGGATTATTCCGCGTCAGTCTGTGCATGAGCCTATGTCAACCGGATTAAAAGCTATTGATGCGCTCATCCCTATTGGGCGGGGGCAGCGTGAGTTGGTGATTGGTGATCGCCAAACAGGAAAAACCGCGATTTTGCTCGATACATTTTTAAATCAAAAACCGTTCCATGAAAAAGGGGCTGGACGAGAGCAGGATAAAGTTTATTGTATTTATGTGGCTATCGGTCAAAAACGTTCGACGGTGGCACAATTCGTTAAAGTTTTAGAAGAACGTGGAGCACTGGAATATTCTATTATTGTTGCGGCAACCGCTTCTGATCCTGCGCCCTTGCAATTTATAGCACCTCTTGCGGGATGCGCGATGGGCGAATATTTCCGCGATAATGGGCAACATGCTTTGATCGGTTATGATGACTTGTCAAAACAAGCAGTGGCTTATCGTCAAATGTCTCTTTTGCTGCGTCGTCCACCGGGGCGTGAAGCTTATCCAGGAGATGTTTTCTATCTTCATTCACGTCTTTTAGAACGGGCGGCAAAATTGAATGCGGAAAATGGATCAGGGTCGTTGACAGCTTTGCCGGTCATTGAAACGCAAGCAAATGACGTTTCGGCTTATATTCCGACAAATGTGATTTCGATTACCGATGGGCAAATTTTCTTGGAAACCAATTTGTTCTATCAGGGTATCCGTCCTGCTGTAAACGTTGGTCTTTCTGTATCGCGTGTTGGTTCGGCTGCACAAATTAAAGCCATGAAGCAGGTTGCTGGATCGATTAAAGGGGAATTGGCGCAATATCGTGAAATGGCCGCTTTTGCGCAGTTTGGTTCTGATTTGGATGCATCAACCCAGCGGCTTTTAAATCGGGGAGCACGCTTGACAGAGCTCTTAAAACAGCCACAATTTTCTCCCCTTAAAACAGAAGAACAGGTGGTGGTTATTTTCGCAGGGGTGAATGGCTATCTTGATTCTCTAGCGGTTTCTGATGTTGCGCGGTTTGAGCAGGGGCTTCTGGTACTTTTGCGGAGTGATTATCAAGATCTTTTAAAAGCAATTGCTGAGCAAAAGCAGATAACAGATGAGCTAAAAGATAAGTTGATAACTGTTCTCAACACTTATGCAAAAAATTTTTCGTGATGAATTGATGGAATGCTTGAATGGCCTCACTAAAGGATCTTAGAGACCGTATCGCTTCGGTTAAAGCAACACAGAAAATTACCAAAGCTATGCAGATGGTTGCAGCAGCGCGGTTGCATCGTGCACAAGAGGCAGCCCAATCAGCACGTCCTTATGCGAAGAGGATGGCTGATATTTTAACCAGTGTTGCTGGGGATGTGGATGGTGTTGATGCACCGGCTCTTATGCGGGGCACGGGGCACGATGATGTGCATCTCTTGGTTGTCTGTACGGCTGAGCGCGGTTTATGTGGTGCTTTTAATGTGCAAATCGCTCGTCGTGCTCGTGAGCAAATTAAAGCGCTGTTGACCGCTGGTAAAATTGTGAAAATTATCACTGTGGGCAAAAAAGGTGCGGATATCTTATCGCGTGATTACAAAAGTTTGATGATTGATCACATCGATTTACATGCTGTAAAGCGAATCGGTTTTGCAGAGGCGCTGGTGATTAGTCAACGCATTGTTGATTTGTTCAATGAAGGCGCTTTTGATGTTTGTACATTGTTTTATTCTGAATTTGTTTCCGTGATTAATCAACGTCCAACAGCTTTTGGCTTGATCCCAATGGGGGCTCCAAAAGCAGCTGTTGAGGCAACAGATGTTGTGGAACAAAAAGAGACAAGCAGAGATTCGCAATCAATTGTTCATGAGGCGATTGTTTATGAGTATGAGCCTGATGCTGCTTCTCTTTTAGAGGCGCTGGTGCCCCGCAATCTTTCAGTGCAAATCTTTCGGGCTTTACTCGAAAATGTTGCTGGTGAAATGGGCGCAAAGATGACCGCTATGGACAATGCATCGCGCAATGCAGGTGAAATGATTAATAAATTGACGGTGGCTTATAATCGTCAACGTCAAGCACAGATTACCACAGAATTGATCGAAATTATTGCGGGCGCTGAAGCGCTTTAAATGGAAAAGGTAAGGATTGATGGCAAAAGCAGTAACCTCAAGTAAAGGAGCAGAAAAAGGTGAAAAAAAGAAACCAGCTGCTCGTTCCGGTGTGAAAAAAGATGCTTCGAAATCTCAAGTGAATGTAAAGATTTCGTCTGCGCCTGCGCGTAGTGCCGCTAAAGATACACCGGTGAAAAAAGAAGAGCGTGCAAAAGGCGCTGTTGGCGAGATCAAGCAGGTTATTGGTGCTGTCGTTGATGTGCAATTTGAAGGGGCATTGCCAAATATTCTCAATGCTTTGGAAACAGAGAATTTAGGCAATCGCTTAGTGTTAGAAGTTGCGCAGCATTTGGGTGAAAATACGGTGCGTACGATTGCGATGGATACGACCGATGGTCTGATGCGGGGACAAAAGGTCGTGGATACAGGTGCACAGATTAGTGTTCCTGTAGGAGAAGCGACATTGGGGCGTATTATGAATGTGATTGGAGAACCCGTGGATAATGTGGGACCAATCGCTTCAACCAAAACGCGTTCTATTCACCAAGAGGCACCTGAATATGTCGAACAATCAACTGTTTCAGAGATTCTTGTCACGGGTATTAAGGTTGTGGATTTGTTAGCCCCTTATTCTAAAGGGGGTAAAATTGGCTTGTTTGGTGGTGCTGGTGTTGGAAAAACCGTTCTCATTATGGAGCTTATCAACAATATTGCAAAGGCACATGGTGGCTATTCCGTCTTTGCTGGTGTGGGAGAACGGACACGTGAGGGAAATGATCTTTATTACGAAATGATCGAAAGCCGCGTGAATGTGAATCCAAAAGAAAACAATGGTTCAACAGAAGGCTCAAAATGTGCGCTTGTTTATGGGCAAATGAATGAACCACCAGGAGCACGTGCGCGTGTGGCTCTTTCAGGATTGACCATTGCAGAAAGCTTCCGTGATGAAGGACAAGATGTTCTCTTCTTTGTGGATAATATTTTCCGGTTTACACAAGCAGGGGCTGAGGTATCTGCTCTTTTAGGTCGTATTCCCTCTGCTGTGGGGTATCAGCCTACTTTGGCAACGGATATGGGGGCTTTGCAAGAACGTATTACCAGTACAAAAATAGGCTCTATTACTTCTGTTCAGGCTATTTATGTTCCGGCTGATGACTTGACAGATCCTGCGCCGGCAACGTCTTTTGCCCATTTGGATGCCACAACCGTTCTTTCGCGCTCTATTGCGGAAAAGGGAATTTATCCAGCCGTGGATCCGCTTGATTCTTTCTCGCGTATGTTGGATCCATTGATTGTGGGGGAAGAGCATTATACGGTTGCTTGTCAAGTGCAAACCATTTTACAACGTTATAGAGCGCTTCAGGATATTATTGCTATTCTTGGAATGGATGAACTTTCTGAAGATGACAAATTGTTGGTGGGACGGGCGCGTAAAATTGAACGTTTCCTTTCGCAACCTTTCCATGTGGCGGAAGCCTTTACGGGTTCGCCAGGAAAACTTGTTCCTTTGGAAGACACAATCAAAGGCTTTAAAGGTCTTTGTGCGGGCGATTATGATGATTTGCCAGAAGCTGCTTTTTATATGGTGGGTTCGATTGATGAAGCCATTGAAAAAGGAAAACGTCTCATGGCAGAGGCTTCTTGAATTAGAAGCTTCTTACTTGAGGAAAAATCTGTCGTGAATATTTGTCGTTAAATAAGGGCAAGTTGTTGAAAAAGATAAGTTGGTAAAGAGGGCGGAGAGTCCTTCAGGGTATTGTGGAGACTTTTGTGGAAAACAATAGAGAAGAGCGTTTTTTGTTTGAGCTTGTTTCGCCTGAAAAGATGGTGTTTTCAGAGCAGGTGGTGTCTGTTGTTCTTCCTTCCGCTTCTGGTGCTTTGACTGTTATGGCACATCATGCACCATTGGTGGCAAGCATTGTGTTGGGGGCTGTTCGTGTTCGCACCTCTGTGGGAGAAAAGCTCTTTGCTGTTTACGGAGGTGTTGCAAATATTACCTTTTCGGGTTGCTCTTTATTGGTCGAGCATGTTGTGGCTGTGGAGCATCTTTCTTTTGATGCCTTAGAACAGCAGATTTTGCAGGTTCAAGCAACATTAGAGGGGGGAACGAGTGATGCGGACAATCCTAAAATCGAGGCTTTTTTCCAACAATTGTCAGCTGATGGTTCTGTGTTGATAGAGGCGTAGCAAGGTATACAGGAAAAGGTGACATGAGCGGAAAAAAGAGTACGGTTGTGTCTGCCAAAAGGGGCGGAAAGCCTTTTCCTCGTCCTGGTCGTGTTTTTGCGGGACCTTTGCCGAAATGTTTTGTTTATATTTTCGCTTCTCTTATTTTGCAATGGGCTTATGGCTTAGGAGCCAATATTGTTCAGTCTAATATTGTCCATCTGACCGGTGATTTTCATGCAACTTTAGCCGAGACGACATGGTTGGTTGCAGCCTATATGGCACCAAATGTCAGTGTGGCGATTATGTTGATCAAAATTCGCTATCAATTTGGTTTGCGTGCTTTTGCTGAACTGTCGATCCTTGGCTTCGTTTTGGTTTGCGCGTTGCAGCTCTTTGTGACCGATTTGCGTTCTGCGCTGATTATTCGCTTTTTTGCTGGGATCGCTGCTGCGCCTTTGGCTTCGCTTGCGTTACTTTATATGATGGAGGCTTTTGCGCCAGCGAAAAAGTTTACTGTTGGTCTTAGTTTGAATTATATGAATGCGGCTTTAGCAGCACCTTTATCGCATTTGATTTCTCCTGATTTGTTGGAAAATGGCGGATTTTCCAGTCTTTCTGCTTTGGAAATGGGGTTGGTTCTCATCAGTTTGGTCTGTATCTATACGTTGCCTCTGACCCCTGTTGTCCGGAGTAAGGTTATTCAAAAGTTAGATTGGATAAGCTATGGTTTGATTGCTCTTGGTCTTGGTCTTAATGCTGTGATTATGTCTGTTGGCATCTTGTATTGGTGGTATGAAACACCGTGGATTGGTTGGGGGCTTGCACTGGCTATTTTCTCTTTGGCTGTTGCTATTATGATTGAGCTTAATAGAGAAAAACCATTGATTGATCTGCGTTGGATTTTCAGTAAAGAAATGATTCAATCTGTTTTTATTTTATTGATTTTTCATGTTTTCTTGTTGGAACGATCCAATTTGCCCTTCGGTTTTTTTAATCTTTTTGGTTTGCTCAATCGCGAGATGGCACCCATGTATTTTGCAGTGACATTGGGGACTCTGTTAGGGGGGGCTGTTTGTGTGTTTTTTTTACGGGCAGGGCGTGAGGATTATTTTTATTTGTTATCTTTGGGTTGTTTGGCTCTTGGCGCTTATTTAGATAGTCGTGTAAACCATTTAACGCGTCCACAAGATATGATGTTGAGCCAAGGATTGGTGAGTTTTAGTTATGCACTTTTTTTGCCTCCTGCGCTTTTTAAAGGGTTTGTGATCGCTGGTGAGCGAGGACCGCGTTATGTTTTGAGTTTTATTGCTGTTTTTTTACTCACACAAGTAACGGGGGGATTGATGGGGTCGGCTTTTTTTGGCAGCCTGCAGTTTTATTTTGCCCATAAGAACTTTGAGTCCTTAACACAAAATATTGTTGTGACTGATCCGCTTATTTCTGGTGAGATGAATACTTTATTTTCGCCTTTTTATGGTGCTTCTGTTGCTCATGGCTTGGGAAAAGATCAGGGGACTTCTCTATTGATAGAGAAATTTAAGTTAACAGCAAATATTTTTGCTTATGATGACGTTTTTCGGCTTTATTTTTATATTTCAATGGTTGTATTCGTTATTTTTCTTGTCACAATGATTGTTAAGTCATGCTCTGTGCGTGCATTAGAAAAAAAGTGATGTCATAGAAGAGGGGTGCAAAAAATGATAAAAGCATTACGGTCAAAGGCTACGATTGTTGCATTCCTGTCAGGTATTATGGGGGTTTTGCTGATTTTGTGGGCTTGGAGACTTCCTCCTTTTGTAAGCAATATCCAAATAACGGATAATGCTTCCATTAAAGGCGATGTTACTTTGGTTAGTTCACAGATCTCTGGGGTGATCGCACGGATTTATGTGCAAGATTATCAACGCGTTGAAAAGGGAATGCTGCTTTTTGAGCTTGATGATTCTCTTTTTCGTCAGCAGCTTGCACGAGCACAGGCTGTTCTCGATTCAAAAAATGCAAAATTGGCCAGTATTGAATTGCAAGCACAGCTTTTGCAGGGTGAAATTAATACAGCAGAAGTCGAATTGGCCCGTTCACGAGCATTCTCCAATGTTGTTCCTGATAAAAAGTTAGGCTTTGGTGATGCGGCAAGTACTGTTTCTCGTCCTCTTTCACAACTCTTGGCGGCATTGGAAACAAAACGGCAATTGCAAAAACAATTAAATCTTGAACGGCAAAGTTTACAGTCAGAAGTTGCGGGCGCAAAAGTGGGGGTTGAGTTGGCTAAACTCAATCTCGATCATACAAAGATTTTATCGCCTCGAACAGGCTATATTGGATTGGTTGGCGCTAGGGTAGGACAATATGTTATGCCGGGAACGCAATTGGTCTCCGTCATTTCTGATGATATTTGGATTATTGCTAATTATAAAGAAACGCAACTTTCTCAGATGCGTGTGGGACAACCGGTTGTTTTTTCTGTTGATGCATTGAACAACAAAAAGTTAACAGGGCGTGTGGTTCGTTTTGCTCCTGCGACAGGTTCAGAGTTTTCATTGTTAAAAACGGATACGACAATTGGTAATTTTATTAAAATTGCGCAACGTATCTCCGTACGGATTGCTTTAGATCCTGGACAGGAAGGAATCGAAAAACTCATTCCTGGGATGTCTGTGGTGACATATGTGGATACTTCGCAGCGAGTCGATTCTGGAGGATAAAATTTTGGGTTTTTTCAATTTAATTTTTATACCGTTTTCTTATAGCAAGTGGTTGTTCACTTTAGAAGATTTCGTTTGGTTTGTGATGCTCCATCTTTTAAAGCTTTTAAAACTCTTATTGGTCATGATGTAAAATAATGCTCTAAAAAATATTAAAGCGCATGTCTCTTTAATTCCTTCCATTTCTTTTGAAATAACTCAGTCACGGGGGGACGAGGGGGATGGAATAATACGTAAAAGCTTGCTTGTCGTCTCTTACCATGCTGTTCTTTTAAGTGTGGGGATGTGGATTGCATGCGTGCAGTGATCCGGCTAGATCAAAAGCTGCATGAGAGACTGTGGGGTGAAAAATTTATCTTTTGGGCGCGTAAGGTTAGGGGGCGTAAAATATTATACTTTATCAACGATAAAAAAATGCCCGATTCAAAGCGGGCATTAAAAGGGGGAAATTATTGGTGTTAGTAATTTTTGCGTATGAGTAAGACGCTTGCTAAAACTAATCCTGCAGCTAATGCGAGGGTTTTTTTAGGGTTTGCTTTCACTTTTTTCTTTAATTCTGTTGCTTGTTCGTTGAGATGATAAAGCGCATGACGGCCCTTTTGTTTCCACGTGTTAAAAAGCTCAGAAATATTTTCAAAGCTATCATTTTGAGAGCTCCAGCGATTTACAGGAACGAGTTCTCTTTTTAATTGTGCAATACGTTTTTTAATTTTAGCATTTTTGGCATTGGTTGAAAATAGACACATCTGTTGACTCCTTCATGTGTTAAATTGTTGCATGATCTTTGGAATTGTGTTTGGGGTTTTGCTATAACGGCTTAAAATTTGAAAGGTTGCATTGATTATGCGGCCTAGGGGTATATTGTTGGAGGGGATTATGTGGTTCGGGGGTAAGGTGAAAATTTAAGCGTTTGGGTTTAATGAGGCGTTTCTTAACGAGCTTGTGTTCATTTCATGATGAGAAGGTGAAAGATATAAGATAAAATCTCCTGCAAAGAATAATCTCTCGTGAGAGGTCTCAAGCTTATCGCGCATTTTCATCATTATTTCATAAAGGAATCAAATTGGGTGCTTCATTTTTTTGTGCTTGTTGCGAAGTGTTGTGATTGCTTTTGAAGACAGTTCTTCAAGTATTTTTACTTTTTATCTTCATGGGCGCTTTTAAGTGTGTAAGGGACATGGCTTTGATGAGAGATAAAAAGATTTGAAATGAGAGAAGCTTACAATATTTGAGTTTTCCATTCAAATTTGTAAAAAGAGAAAGTACTATCAATCAATATGTTGACTTCATTGGTCGGTTATCTTTCATACATTTTTTAAAATTGCGCTTTGATAAGCGTTCTTTATTGTGCTGTAAGACATTTTTCTTCGATGACGTGGATGTAAGGTATAGGGTGCCACTTAAAAATGCGGTCTTGTCCTTGTCTGATTTCAGTTTCTTTTTGAAGAAACCAAGTGTAAAAGTGTGAATGTGAGCAGGCGTGGTAGGATTTATCTGAGGCATCTATGAATGGATCTCGCTTATGGGCTTAAATTGCATCAGGGGAAACAGATGGAACTTTAAGCAATCTGTTAAGATTGGTGGGCGGTGTGTTTTCGTCCTTTGAAGTGCCGAGAAAGTCCATGTCAATGATGACTGATAGTGCAGATTTTAAAAATTTGAGGACTTGATGAGTACAACCTATTTTTTATCGAAACCTCTTGAGCGTCGCCGTTCTGTGGGCGTCGCTGTTGGTGATGTAATGGTTGGGGGGCAGAGCCCGATAGTTGTACAGTCAATGACCAATACAGATACTGCTGATGTTGATGCAACCGTTTCTCAAGTGGCTGCTCTTTGGCAAGCAGGCTCACAAGTGGTTCGTATTACCGTTGATCGTGATGAAGCGGCGGCAGCTGTCCCAAAAATACGTGAGCGACTAGAGCGGTTAGGATTTTTTGTCCCATTGGTTGGGGATTTCCATTATATTGGCCATAAGCTTTTATCAGAGCATCCGGCATGCGCTGAAGCTCTTGCTAAATATCGCATCAATCCTGGAAATGTAGGTTTTGGTGCAAAAAAAGATCGTCAATTTGCAGAAATTATTGAGATTGCTTGTCGCTATCATAAACCTATTCGCATTGGCGTAAATTGGGGTTCTCTTGATAATGCGTTGTTAACACAGCTTATGAATGAAAATGCGAGACAAGAAAATCCTTTATCGGTTGCTGAAGTGATGCGGGAAACGGTTGTGCAGTCGGCTATACAGTCGGCTCGTTGGGCTGAAGAGATGGGATTGGGGCGTGATAAGATTATTCTTTCTGCTAAAGTGAGTGATGTTCAAGATCTTATTGCTGTTTATACCTCCTTGGCAGAGCGTTGTGATTATGCTCTTCATTTGGGCTTAACAGAAGCAGGGATGGGAACAAAGGGGGTTGTGGCTTCTTCAGTGGCTTTGGGCATTTTATTACAGCAAGGGATTGGCGATACAATCCGGATTTCCTTAACGCCGGAACCGGGTGGGGATCGAACACGAGAAGTAAAAGTGGGGCAAGAGCTTTTGCAAGTGATGGGATTTCGGCAATTTCTCCCCGTGGTTGCAGCTTGCCCTGGATGTGGGCGTACAACTTCAACGGTCTTTCAGCAATTGGCACAAAAAATTGAAACAGATTTACACAAAAATATGCCCGTTTGGCGTGAAAAATACCCTGGAGTTGAAAGTTTGAAGGTTGCTGTGATGGGATGTATCGTCAATGGTCCAGGGGAATCAAAACATGCGGATATTGGAATTTCATTGCCCGGAGTGGGAGAAAGTCCAGCGGCACCCGTTTTTATTGATGGACAAAAGGTAAAAACTTTGCGGGGTGATCATATTGCTGAAGAATTCGAGGGGCTTTTGAGTGATTATATTCATAAACGCTTTGGACAAGGTTGAATAATTGCACAAGGTTGAAATAAAGAAGATCCCTTGTTTTAAAGAGATATCTCTTAAGATTTCCATTTCACGATGGAGTTTATGAAATGCTATAATGGTAAAGTTCTCGTGAAGGGTATAAAACTTATAGGGTCCCCCCATCTTTTAAGTTTAATAAAAGAACAACCCGCAGCATCATATATTTGCGCCGGCTTCCATACAGTTTTTAAGATTTGAGATGGTACCATAAAAGACATTTTAGTTTTTATTTGTAACGTTTTTACTCACATGTCTCCCTCGCTTGTGAGGGCAGATAAGTGATTTGAATTGATGCACTATGAGTGAGTGAAAGAATTTTACAATATTCAGGATGCTCATTCGACATGCAAAACAATGAATGATGATTATAAATCAATGTATTGTTTGTTTATCAGTTGCTTGGTACGGTGTGAAAGTATTGCACTGCTGATGATCTCAGGCAAAACCAGCTTTTATGCATGGTATCAGAAACTTATGACTGATATCGATGCGTTTGAGCTTTTTAAGACTATTCAGTAAAACAATATAAAGACTTTGATAGATCCTTAAATGTGGATGCTGGCTCGTTGGCGGTTCTTGCGTTCGTGGAATAATAGACTTTGACAAAAGCAAAATTATAGAAAGAACATGATTTATTCTTTCTTCCGATATTTTTAGGCATTTTTCCGGATATAAAATTGATAAAACTGAAGATCCTTATAGCGGATATTGCCCTATCTGTCATAAAAGGTCAGCTTTTATTTTTCTATAAAATGATGTATCTGGATGCCTTTTTTGGCGCTATTGGGGGGAATGAATGAAAAGTATACTAGCCTTTGGCTTTTTATTTAACTGTATAAGAATTTTAACAGGCGCCTTTATTGTCTTTTATATGCTTGAAAAAGGACTAACACTTATTGATATCGGGATCATTAAGTCATTTCAGGCTTTTATTATGATGGTGACCGATATCCCTCTGGGGTATTTTGCCGATCGAAAAAGTTATAAAATATCGATTGTTTTAGCAGCTGCTTTTGCTGCTACATGGCTCTTTCTTATGGGCGTTTCTACAAGCTTTTACGGTTTTCTTTTAGCAGAAACTTTCAATGCTTTGTCGCTTACATTGATTGCGGGGGCTTATAATGCTTTACTTGTTCAATATGCAAAAGCAAAAGTAACATCGACTAAAAAAGTGCTGGGATTAAGTTCTCAATATAATTACATTGGCATGTTTATCTTTAGTTTGATTGGTGCTTATTTTGCTGATTATTCGAGCCAATATATATGGTATATCGCGGCATTTTTAATGTTGATGACAACATTCTTTGGTTTGTTTTTTCTTGATGACCTTAAAGGACAGAGAAAACCAAGCCATAGAAATTTTGTTCAGGCAAATTCTCTTATTTGTGAAGCTAAAGAGATGGTCTCTATTTTTGTGAAAGTTCCTTATATCTCTTTATGCTTTTATTTTTCATTGATTTTTTTCAATATCTTTTCGCAATATTGGCAGTGGATCTTTAAAGATCATCATATTCATGTCACTTACTTTGATCTTGGAGTGACATTTTCACTGATATTGCTCTCTCAGCTCTTGGCTAGTTTTTTCTTTACAAAACTAAGCGAGAAGATAAATTTTGCTTTATTGTTGTTTCTTTCTGTTTGTCTGATTTTTACAGTGGCTTTCTTTGAACCAAGAAAAGAAATTGCTGTCATTTTAGTCTGTATGATCTTTTATCTCATTAAGTATACCTATCTTCGTGTAGAAGTTATCCTACACGACAGTATTAACGATAACCTCAGAGCGACATATGAATCTTTCTTGTCAACGGTTGGAAGACTGAGTCTCTTGGTGTTTTTTTACATGAGTGCCTCTATGGTCAATAGGTTTGGCTTTTTCTCACTCGTTTATATTTTTGCTCTTTATTTATTGATTTACTTGTTGTCCGTATTTTTTTTAGAAGGAACGCGCAAAAAAGTTCAATGAGATTATTATTACATGTGTGTTTTATAAATTCATGTGCTTGTTTTAATGGATCTCTTCAAGGTTTGTCATATCCCCTTAGGGTTTGTCATATCCATTGAATGATGGGACCAATAATATCATGGAGATCAATGGTAAGATTTTTGAAAAAACCTCTTGGATATTTAACAAAAAGGATGGTGTAAGCTCTGTACAATAGAGCGGAATGTAATAGGGCCGATGACGTTAATTTTTGCGTGTTGCACTAAAGCGAGCTGCTTGTTGGAGAGGGAGTGCTTTGATACCAAAAGGGTGTAAGAGGGCTTCTGCTTTTGTGATGAGGGAATCTCGCTTTTTTTGGGTTTCTTCAATGCCATAGAGGCGAACAAAAGTTGCCTTTTGTGCTGTTTCATCTTTCCCAGCGGTTTTTCCTAAAGTCTGTGTGTTGGCAGTAACATCAAGAAGATCATCCGTTAATTGAAAGGCTAGACCAAGGTAGGTTCCAAAAGCCGTCAACTTTGTCAATAATTCTTCTGACGCATTACCAATGATGGCGCCTGCTTGGCAAGCAAAGCTTATCAGAGAAGCTGTTTTCATGCGTTGTAGGGTGATGATGTCAGTACTTTCTTGTGATCTTTTTTCTGCTTCAATGTCAAGCATCTGACCACCTATCATACCACCAAGTCCTGATGCTTGTGCAAGAGCTGTGATCAATTTTATTCTTATCTCTGTAGAGAGTGCATTGGCTTTATGGGCAATGATTTCAAAGGCAAATGTCAAGAGAGCATTGCCTGCTAGAATTGCTGTTGCTTCATCAAATTCTATGTGGACGGTGGGTTTTCCACGTCGGAGGATATCGTTATCCATGGCTGGAAGATCATCGTGAATGAGCGAATAACAGTGAACACATTCTAAGGCACATGCAACATCAAGCGAATGCTCTACAGGGATATCAAAAAGTGCAGCACTTTGAATCACAAGAAAAGGTCGCAAGCGTTTTCCACCGTTCAGCACCCCATAGCGCATGGCTTTGATGAGGTTTTCAGGGCGTGAAATTTCACCAGTTTGGATGTGATCACTGAGCAGTGTGCTTAGTCGACTTTCAACGCTTTGACCATGTTTTGCAAGAAGGGTGGTAAATTCGTGCATTCTTGCTTCCTTTGTTTTTATGAAAATAAAATGATGACGTTCAAAAAGAGAGGCTATTGCTTTTTCTTATTTTCATCAATGGGCGTAGGTTTTTATTAAAAATCAATTTCTCTTTATTTGCGTATCTTTACTGTATGCGCAAAACCCTTTTAAAGCTCAATAAAATAATGCCAAATAAAAAATTAAATGTTAGCCTTATGAAAATACTTTCATGAGTGTATAAAACGTATAAATTTTGTGGTGCTTTTGCTTTTCATTTGCTCATTGTGACATCCTTTTTGATAAAAGAAAGGTTATTTTTGCTAAGAGGAAGATCATTTTGACATTGCCTCTTCTTTTTTATCAGTATATAATGCCCTCAAATTTTATGGTGTTTTGAAATGAAGCATTGTCATTTTTGACATTGCTTTTTCTGTTTTAATGGATTTGGAGTGTCTTTTTATGGCTGTACCTAAACGAAAAACCTCTCCAGCGAAGAGGGGCATGCGCCGTTCGGCTGATGCTCTGAAGGCGCCGACTTATATCGAGGATAAAAATTCTGGTGAGTTGCGTCGCCCTCATCATATTGATTTGAAAACGGGAATGTATCGTGGTCGTTCCGTTTTAGTGGTTAAGGATTGAGTCTTTTATCTCTCTTCTATGCTTAGGTTTCCTTTGATTTCTTGGTGAATGCACGCTCTCGAGTTGTGCATTTGCACTTTAAGATGGCTGTCGAGGTGACCTAGCGTTGCTCTCATGCTATTGATTTGAAAACGGCCTATTGACTTGAAAGCGAAAATGTATCGTGGACGTTCCGTTTTAGGGATTAAGGCTTTAGTCTTTTATCTCTCTGTCTGTGCTGGTTAAGTTTCTTTTGATTTATGGGTGAATGTGCGTTCTTGAGCGTGCATTTTTTGCTATTCCCTAGAATAGAGGGTAAGGTTTTTTCGTAAAAAGATGATTCTATTGGGGTGGGGTGTTTTTTTGTTTTCTTGAGAGACAATAAAGGATGGTTTGTGTGCAGTGTCTTTTAAAGAATGGAGATGATGGTTTGTTTCATGCTTTTCTTGTTCTTTGATGAAGATTACAGCCATCATATAAATAAAACGCTCCAAATCGAATATACTGGTGTTGTACATCTACGCGTTTTTTAAAAATATCTCTCTCAGCGTGCTTTTCAGACCATTTCGCGACAGTACTTCGTGAAGGGTATAATGATAAAGCCCCATGAAAGAATATAAAATTTATTTGCCTTTAAGCTGCATAAAAGTGCAAGCGAGCGCTGTCACACTTTGCGAGCTCGTGGGTGTGCAAATAGCTTTTGACTTTTGAAGCGGTTCATAAGAGATATGCTTTTTTTGTAAAGTTTTTACTCACGCAACCTCTCCGCTTGTAATGGGTAAGCGAGTGTTTTTAATTGATTCAACATGGAAATAGGTTGGAAATAAAAGAACTTTACGATATTCGGGGGGTAATTCAATATAAGACAAAATGATAAATTATCTTTATAAATCAATATTTTGAATTACATGGGATGTGTGAGGGGACATTTGAATGGTTTAATGGGAGAGAAGCTTCCTGTATTTAGACTAATGATTGAAGATAAAAATGATATCTTATGATGATGAGTCAATGAGCTCGCTATGAAGTAAAACGCATGAAGCGGTGGCGATTGTGATTTGTCGAAAAGTTAAAGTGTTGATTGGTGCTTTAAGAAACTTTATTCTTGAGAATACAGAGGATTATAAAAAAATAAAACCAGCGAAAAGCTGGTTTTATCAAAATATCTTGTTGTTATGAAAGAGTGTATTATGCAGCGTAGACAGCTTCGCTGTTTTCAGCTGTTTCTTCTCTTTCAGTTTTAAATTCGCGTTTTGGCTTGTTGGAGAGGTGCATCTCGATGAGATTAATCGCTTCTGTTTCAGAAAGGCTATTAATAACCGCAATTTCGCGGGCCATTCTTTCAAGAGCAGCGGTATAAAGTTGACGCTCAGAGTAGGATTGTTCAGGCTGTAGGTTAGAGCGAAAAAGATCACGGACTACTTCAGCGATACAAATAAGATCTCCTGAGTTGATTTTAGCATCATATTCTTGAGCGCGGCGGGACCACATGGTTCGTTTAACGCGTGCTTTTCCGCGTAAAACTTTTAAGGCGCGTTCGACGGAATCTCCAGCAGATAATTTACGCATTCCAACGGAAAGGGCTTTGGCAATAGGGACTTTGACATCCATTTTATCTTTCGCAAAATGAATGACAAAAAGCTTTAATTTATGTCCTGCAACTTCTTGATCTTCAATCGCTATAATTTGTCCTACACCATGCGTGGGGTAGACGATATATTCAGAGGTTGCAAATTCTTTAGTCTTTGAGGACGTTCCATGTTGGGATGCCATAATTTTAGTTTACTCCCTTATGATCAACAAATGCATCGGAAAACAGGTTATAAACCTGAGGGTTGAGTTTTCTTTAACCAAGTATATTGTACCAATTAAGTGAGCATAAAAGCCGAGTACTTTTAAATCCAAAAAAAATACATTGCTTTAATAAAAAAAGCAAAGAAAAATACTTAGAAAGATGATCATGCTAGAATAACACTAACATCAAACTTCAAAAGAATCAATCATTTCGCTTGAGGATTTTTTATTTTTACAAGAGAAGTCTTTCAATTGTTGAAGGAGAGCGCTGTACACTGTAGCATTACTCTTCTCCACTTCCTGGATTTTCTGAGAAATACTTTTCTAATTTGTTTGGAACGCCATCCATTTCTTTGGCTTGAGGAAGAGGCTCTTTTTTTGTGGTTAAATTGGGCCATTTGTTTGCGTAATGAAGATTAAGTTCTAACCACTTTTCGAGTCCTGGTTCTGTATCCGGTATAATGGCTTCTGCTGGGCATTCGGGTACACAAACACCGCAATCGATGCATTCATCAGGATGAATGACCAACATATTTTCACCTTCATAAAAACAGTCAACAGGACAAACTTCAACGCAATCCGTATATTTGCAGTGAATGCAGTTGTCGGTTACGACGTGGGTCAAGATCAAACTCCATTTGTTACTTTAATGCTCTTTAGAGGAAAGTGTGTCTGTGTTTTTATGATTGGTGAGTTGATCGCGTAGCACAGCTAATTTTGCAAAAGGTGAATCAGGGTTAAGACGTTTTTCTGTTCGAAAAGGCTTAAAATTTGCACGTTTGTCTTGGGATTTGTGAAACTTATGAGAACGTTTTGTTGGTGAGGAGGCTTCGTGAGAGAAATTTCCATTCGCCTTGTCCCCTGTTTTTACAGAACTCTTCAGTTTATTTTTCCATTTATGTCCAGATTTATCTCGTTTTTTTTGTGTGTGATGGTGAAATTGATGCTTATAATGCCATAATAAAATAACTTTATCTTCTGCTTTAGTGAGGGCGGGCTTGGCAAAGTTTCCAATAGGTTCAGCGGCTGGTAAACAATTGGTTTTTTTGGGGGGGGCAATATGAGAGGATAAAGTCTTCAGGGATGAGGTATTTGTTTCTTCGTGTATTGTTTGTGAAGTTGTGATTGTTTTCCATAGACTACCAACGCATTCTGCGGGCCGAGCCTCTTGTGTTGTCGCAGCCACAGGAAAAGAGCTGTGATCTGCAAGAAGATTTTGTTCAAAAACAGTATTGCTTATGCTGTATGATTGGTAGCCAAGTCCTTTGAGGATTTCTTCCATATCATTTCCATTGGCTCCAAGAATGGACATCATGGCTGGGGTCACAAAAAAACTTTTACCATCATAGGCACCATCAGGTTTGGAATCACTTCCTTGTTTCCACTGAAGGGCAGGGCGGATGAGATTGGCAAGACGTTCTAAAATATCAACCCGTACGGCACGTTGTCCTAAGATTCGGTAACCGGCTAATTGATAAAATTGGCGGTTATAGGTAGGATCAACAATTAACGAGGTACGACCAGCAGATAATGCTGTAAAAATTTCATCCAAACCCGTTTGGTCTTGTCCTGCATTTTGAAGGTTCCACAAAAGGGTAATGGCTTGAACCGGAGCGGGCTTAAGCATTCCGGCAACATAGATATGAAAAGCACCAAAACGCACACCTAGACGCCGAAGCACAGCACGGGATTCTTGCGCAAGGTTTTTGACAAGGTCTAAAACTTCGCGGCGGGGTAAAACCCCTAAAGCGTTAACCAGTTGTAAAGCAAGATTGTTGGTTGAATCTGTCAAATTATCGGCATTGCGCAAATCAAATAGGGGCTTTAAAGCCGTTTCAAAATGAAAGGTTACAAAACGCTCTAATCGTTTTATGACGTTATCGCGGGATTCTCCGATGAGTTGTGTGTCTGCTAAAACGATCAGTTTGGGTTTGAAAAAATCTTCTGTCGCAACAAGTTGCCCCACAGGTTGACCAATCCAGCGCACAATGCTATCAGAACTGAGGGTAAAATCACCATTTGCACAAGCACAAAAACGCGTCGCGCGTTTGGAAAACGCAAGAATCAAATTTTCATTCTCTATTGAGCATTGTTGCTCAACTGTTTGATCGGTATTGTTTTTGTTGGCATAAAAACGAAAACCTTCAAATTTACCCCTTCCGTATTTCTCAATGAGAATATCATCCTGAAGAATCTCATTCTGTTGAACAATCTTGCTATCCATGATCATTTTCTTTCTCAGTGTGACACTGGTAAAAGCCTTTTGCGACAACTCCATAATGCTGTTCTTCCTTTAACACGTTTGTTGCGCTTGCTTCAATCATTCTTGTCGTTTTTTGATGTTTCTTTTTGCGTCTTTAAAAACTTAGAGCCTGCTTTTTATTCAGTTTTTATTCAGTTGGGATGTTTTATATTTGTAGATTACACTTATTAGTTGTAATGTAAAGCTGAAAGCGTAAAAAGCATAAACAGATTCTCTAAAATTAAAAGGAAATGGAATCGGTCATCAAAAAAGTAGCATGTGTTTTGTTTGATCACTTTTTTTTGCCGTTTTGTCATGAAAAGTGAAGAGAAAGTTTTTTTCAAATATTTCATAGGCTAAAAGGCATATTGTAGGGGCATTTTGCAGGTGAAATTATGTCTTATGACAAGAAGTTTTACCATGATCATGAAAAAAACAATTGCGATTATAAATTTACACGCTAAAGTAGTGAGACAAAAGTGGACAACTTTTTAGTTCTTTTTAAGGAAGAATTTAAGAAAGAACAATGATGTCGTTACCAAATCAATTTTGATAATTTTAATCGCAAGGGGTTATTATGGGTAATCTTTCAAATGCTGTTTATAAAAGCAGCAAAAATTATAGCGATGCAGACAAAAGCTTAGGACGGAATATGATGCGTTCTGCTATGCAAGCACCTTATCTTGAACGACAAAAAGAGCATGATTTGGCTCTGCGATGGAAAGATAAACGCGATGATGATGCCATGCATCAAATTGCCGCAGCTCATATGCGTTTGGTGATTGCTATTGCGAACCGCTTTAAACGTTTCAAAATGCCCTTAGGGGATTTGGTACAAGAAGGCTATGTCGGATTATTGGAAGCCGCTGCACGTTTTGAACCTGATCGGGAAGTACGTTTTTCGACTTATGCAACGTGGTGGATACGCGCTTCTATTCAAGATTATATTTTGCGAAACTGGTCAATTGTTCGTGGAGGAACCAGTTCTTCGCAAAAAGCACTTTTCTTTAATCTGCGGCGTTTGCGCGCAAAACTGGTGCAAGATGATAGTGCTTTGTCAAAACAGGATATTTTTCGCACAATCGCTGAAAAACTTGGTGTTTCTGTACGAGATGTTGAAACTATGGATTTTCGTTTTTCCAGTTCTGATAATTCCTTGAGCGTTTCTGTTTCTGAAAACAGTGATAATCCCATTGCGAAGATGGATGTTTTGGTTGATGAGAGTCCTCTTCCTGATGCTTTAATTGAGCAAGTGATTGATGGTCAACGGCGTACGCAATGGCTTTACGATGCGTTGCAAATTCTCAATGAACGAGAGTTGGAAATTATTCGCTTTCGTCGCCTCAATGAAGAGGGGGCTACTTTAGAAGTCTTGGGTGAAAAATTAGGAATTTCGAAAGAGCGTGTGCGTCAAATTGAAGCTCGGGCTTTGCAAAAATTGCGTTCTGCTCTCCTGACCGTTCATTCAGAAGATGCTTATGATATATAAGCTACGATAAGGCTTTTTAAGGAGAAGGAGAATATTACAGGTGCGGGGGGATAGGGCATGATGAAGCTGGTTTTGAGGGTACCAGCTTTATCAAGCAATACTTTTCCTTACGGGTTCATTGAGCCATTTTATGAGCAGAAGAAGATTGAAGGGGGAGGTTTGTCTGAGAAGGACTGTGCGGAAATAATGTTCTGCTCTTCATTACCGTTCATTCAGAAGATCTTCACGATATATAAGCTGCGATAAGGCTTTTTAGGGGGAAGGAGAATGTTATAGGTGAGGGGGGCATGATGAAGCTGGTTTTGAGGGAACCAGCTTCATTTGCCAATTGCTTGGGGGGAAGGCGTGATACAGACAGAAAAGAATCAAAACTATAGCAGGTGAAAAAAGAGCCTTATTCGGTGATAATTTTCACTTTTGTACCGGCACTTAAAGTTTGAGTTGGTGAGAGGCCGTTGAGAATACGAAAGAGTTTTTCTTTGTCTGGTGTGTGTTGCATTTTATTGGCAAGGTTTGCAACATTTTCTCCTTGTTTAACGCGGACAATACTGATCTTTAAGGGTTTCAATTTTTTTAACTGTGAAGTTGAAAGAGGGTGAAAGCTTTGTACCGTTTTTTTTGCAATCTCTGCAAAATTTTGAGAATTACAGGGGGCTGCTGTCAGAAAACGAAAAATATGATTATTGAACAGAATGACAACCACATCAAATTGCCATTTCTCATGGGTTGCGCGGGCTTGTGCTCCAAGTAAATTGTGGACGAGATGTCCTGGACCCGTGAATCCTTGATTGGGGAGGTCTTGAATTGTGAGGGGGCGGATAGAGGATGGGTCTAGCCCAATAATCCACCCGCTTTTCAAATAATCACTTGCAGACATTCTTGCTGGACGGGGAATGGCATCAAAGCGAATCGCAATTTTATTGGGACCACTCGCCCAAACGGTTTGTGCGGAATGTTCTATTGTAAAATTATTGGGAATAGAAAAAGCAATGCGCAATTGTGGATGAATAAATTGGTTGTCTCGTACAAATCCAGTGTAAAAGCTTCCTCCAAAAGTCATGCCATCAATGCTTTTGAGAAAAGAATCACGATCAGTATTTCCACTATTTTGTTGATTGATTTTACGGGCTTTTTTTATCGCAAGTCGAATGCGTTGAGGGGTGGTGGGGTGAGAGGCTAGAAAGTCTAAGGAGGCATTTGAGGTGCCAGAAATATTCTGAAACGCACTATAGGCTTCCATTGTTTGAAGAAAGCGCGGGGAAGCAAAGGGATCATATCCTGCTTGTTGGAGCATTTCGAGGGCAAGGGAATCAGCTTCTAGCTCTTGATTGCGGGAAAATTGTGCAAGTTGTTGCTTGTTGTGTACGGGATTGTGATTTTTGCCCATAGTAGAAAAAAGACGAGGAGACATATGATGTGTCATCTTCTTTAATTGGGCTTCTTTTTGTAGGCGTAAAATGCCATGATTAGCTCTGATATGGGCCATCTCATGGGCTAAAATGGCCGCAACTTCTGAAGAATCATTGGCGAGTGCTAGCATACCACGGGTGATGTAGATCGAGCCATTGGGGAGTGCAAATGCATTGACATTTTCTGAGTTTAAAATTGTGACAGAATAGCTTTGAGGAGAATGGTGGGAGGCAATGGTTAGTTTACGAATAATTTTTGCTAAAAAGCGTTCAAGTGTTGCATCATGATAAGCGCCACCATACATTTGCAAAATACGGGGGTGTTGCAGAGCGCTTAATGTGACATAGATATTATGATTGTCAGTATGTTTGATTATTTCAGAAGAACTGGAAGAGAGCCTATCATTTTGAGAAAGAGGGATGTGACAAGCTGAAAGGAGAAGCATTAAACTGATGAAAGTTGCTTTATAAGGCAGAGAGCGAAAAAGAAAATTTCGTTGAAAAATGGCGTGTATTGGATCGCGAGGCAGGTTATTTCTGCGGTGTAATATGGCAAATTTCATGTGTATCTTTATATCGTGTGTTTTTTTAAGAGAAGCTTTAAGGATTCGTTTGGCTATATCACGGTTATCGTTTATAAAAAAAAGGCAAAATATGGCATGACAACATTTACGATATTGTTAAATGGAGATCTTTTTATCACTGATCGTTTGCTTAATCAAATTCAAAACAGTCGGGTGATTGCTGCAGATGGTGGGATGCGTCATGCGGCAGTACTTAACGTGATGCCTGAGTTGTGGTTAGGGGATTTTGATTCATCTGATCAGACTCTGATCGACAAATATAGTCATGTTCCGCGTGAGGTTTTTCCCTCTGATAAAGATATGACAGATAGTGCTTTGGCTTGTGAAAGAGCGCTACAAAAGGGGGCTAAAAAGCTGATTTTGTGCGGGGCTTTGGGAGGGGAGCGAAGTGATCATAGCCTTTCTCATATGACGCAAGCATTGATGATGGCTGAGAAAGGCATTTCAGTGTTGTTGACAAGCGGTTTGGAAGAAGGTTGGCCGGTTGTGCCTAAACTTGCGTTGTATGATTTGCCTCAAGAGTGTTTGTTTAGTCTTATCGGTTTTTCTGACTTACAAGGCTTAACGCTTGAAGGGGTAAAATGGCCAATTTGTGATAAAAATGTGTCATTTGGCTCTTCTTTAACACTTTCTAACCGTATTTGTGGAACCTTTTCTTGCCATTTAGGTTCTGGAAAAGCTATATTGTTAGCGTCTGTGCCTATTCCGTAAAGCTCTTCCAATATATTTTGAATAAGGCAGGGGGGGGCTGAGTGATTAAGTGCCGACATAACTGATATATTATGTATTGATCTTGAGAAGGAAAGGTTTTGCTATGTTCAAATCAATTTTAAAAGTAGCCGTCGTTTCTGCGATTGGTTTCAGTTCGGTGGCTTGTACGACAACTGATGAACGCGTTGCGCGTTACGGTGTAGGGGGAGCAGCAATCGGGGCCTTGGCTGGAACAGCTATTGCTGGAAGTACACCTGGAGCAGCGCTTACTGGTGCGGCATTTGGTGCTTTGGCTGGAACCATAACGGGTGAGGCTGTAAATCAAAGAAGACAACAAAGACAAGCTTCACAATTGTGCACATATCGCTCTCGCAGAGGACATGTTTACCAAGCACCTTGTGCGCAAAGAGTCCCAGTACGTCAATTATGTACTTATCGTGATGCAAGAGGGGTGATGTATCAAGCACCTTGTCCGCGCCGCGTTCGTTAATGGCGGTGCCATTGCTGCGGCTTGACCGCATTTCCCTAGCCTTTGGGATAACGCCTTTGCTCAACCAAGCCTGTTTATCGGTTGAGCAGGGAGCGCGTATTGCGTTGGTAGGCCGTAATGGTTGTGGAAAATCAACCCTGTTAAAGATTGCCGCAGGAATATTAGAGCCTCATGGTGGCGAAATTTTTCGCCACCCTCGCGTAACACTTCGTTATGTCGCTCAAAATCCGGATTGTTCAGGTTTTGAGGATATTAATGCTTATATGGAAGCAGGATTGGATCAGACATCTGATGTTCAGTGGATCAATATGCTTCGCACAAATTTAGGGTTTTCGGGCGCGGAAAAATTAGAAACGCTTTCGGGCGGTGAAAAGAGGCGTGTTTCATTATTACGGGCCATTGCAGCAAAGCCGGATATTTTGTTCTTAGATGAACCAACCAATCATCTTGATTTACCAACCATTGAATGGTTGGAAGGCGTGTTGTTTTCTTTGCGTTCGGCGATTGTGGTGATTTCTCATGATCGACGATTTTTAGAAAATGTCACGCGTTCAACGGTATGGCTTGATCGTGGGACAACCAAAAGACTGGAAAAGCATTTTTCAGAATTTGAGAATTGGCGCGATAAAACACTGGAAGAAGAAGCACTCGAGCAGCATAAATTGGGGCGTCAAATTGTCCGTGAAGAGCAATGGTTGCGTTATGGGGTAACAGCACGGCGTAAGCGTAATGTACGGCGCTTGAGCGAATTAAAAAACTTAAGACAGCGTCATCAAACCTATCAGGGGCAGCCTGGAAGTGCACTGTTGACAGCAGCAAAAACTCATGATTCTGGTCAATTGGTGCTCGAAGCAAAAAAAATTTCAAAATCCTATGGGGATCGCGTTATCGTGAAAGATTTTTCTTTACGCATTCAGAGGGGGGATCGAATTGGTTTGGTAGGACCTAATGGGATTGGAAAGACAACGCTTCTTTCCGCATTGATTGGGCAAAAAACCGTGGATAGTGGGACGGTGAGGCATGGTTATAACCTCTCCATGGCATTGCTTGATCAGCAACGTATTCTCAATGAAGAAGAAACTTTGGCGCACTATTTAACGGGGGGAAGGGGCGATACTCTTGTGATCAATGGACAAGAACGGCATGTGGTTTCTTATATGAAAGACTTTTTATTTTTGCCGGAACAAGCGCGCACCCCCCTTAAAGAATTTTCGGGAGGAGAAAGAGCACGACTCATGCTTGCACGCCTTCTTTCTCGTCCGGCAAACTTTTTAATTCTTGATGAACCAACCAATGATTTGGATATGGAAACTTTGGATTTGTTGCAAGAATTTATCGCTGATTTTGCGGGAACTGTGTTGTTGGTAAGCCATGACAGAGATTTTTTAGATCGTACTGTAACGCATATGTTGGCACCGGAGGGCGATGGTCATTGGGTTTTATATGCGGGCGGCTATAGTGATATGATGGCGCAAAATAAACAGGCTTTGACATTTCAACGTAAAGAAATAGAATTATCGCACCGTAAAATATCTGCAAAATCTTGCGCAGGGGTGGGCGGAAAATATGCTTCATCAAAAGATTCTAGTTTGGATAGTGCGGGAGAGAAAAAAACACGAAGAAAATTGTCTTATAAGCAGGTTTATGCATTGGAAAAATTGCCTGAAGAAATCGCTGTTTTGCAAAATGAAATAAAAAAAATTGAACAAGAGCTCTCTGACCCAACTCTTTATTGCAATGATAAAGAACGTTTTGAGCGTTTATCAACAGCGTTGGAAAAAAAGAAAATGATTTGCACACAAAAGCAAGAAGAATGGCTAGAACTTGAAATTTTACGCGAAGAAATAGAAGTTTATTCACATTAATGTTTCTCATCATCTCTCAGCATTTATAAGAGATTCCTATTGTTTCATCGCTTTCTGTAGAGCACTTGGACATATTAAAGAATAACCACAGTGTCTTATGAATGCATAAAGAGCCGATTGTAGAAAAATACTTTTGACAGCGGTTCAAAGTCATAGGGCTGATTAATGGGATTTTGAAGCAAGCTTGACTGTATATGTTTGGCTTTTTTGCACAATTCTTGATAAAAGAGATCTTGATAAAGAAAAAATTATTGGTGCGGTGCGTTTTTCAAAATGCTCTGTATGCAAGCAGGGCAATACACTCACACGCTTTGCCAGTTCCCAATGTTGCTATCACCCGTGGCTCTTGAGCGCATTTATAAAAAGCATTCTCTTGTCTTTACCTTATATTCTAACCAAGCACCCACGCTTATGAAGAAACAAGCAAATGAGCCTCATTGATTCTCATGTGAGAAGCGTTGTGATGCGAAAAAGCGTAAGGTATTCGATGTTACGGGTTAAGGTTAAAAATGATGATATGTCAGGACAAATCAACGTGTTATTGTAACATTTCTAGGAGGAGAAAATGATGGCAATTAAAACAAAGCGAACAATTTCCACATTGATTGGTTTAGAAGATGCCGCTTCATTGTCTGCTTATTACTTGCGGAATGCGAATTATCTGCGCCCTTTTGAACCGTTGAGAACTGATGATTACCACAGCCTAACAGCTTGGGAAACACGCGCCGATGCATTTGCTTATGAAAGCGCACAAGGGCAAGCCTATCGATATGCCGTACGACTCAAAAATGAAAATACAATCATCGGTGTTGTGAACTTTACAAACGTGGTTCGTGGTGTTTTTCAAGCCTGTCATCTTGGCTTTTCTCTTGATGAGAAAAAACAAGGCAAAGGCCTTATGTTTGAGAGTTTATCGGCTCTTATACGCCATATCTTTCAAGTCTATCACCTGCATAGAGTGATGGCAAATTATAGACCTGAGAACATAAAAAGCAAACTTTTATTAAAGCGCCTTCATTTTGAAAAAGAAGGCTATGCCAAAGATTATTTGATGATTTCTGGAAAATGGAGAGATCATATTCTAACCTCTCGAATCAATGACCTTTATGAGCCCGTCAATAGATTTGAATAAAAGATTTTAATAAAGCTAGGGCCTTTTTACCAGATGTCTAAATATGCTGAATTTTTCACGATCTTAATAAGATAAAGATTCTTAAATCTCTCTTCTGTAAACAATTCAGACCTTATGTTTAGCGAATTTCAGCTGCTGACCTCTTTAAATGTTTTTTTATCCTAGATAATCAATTGATTGATCATCATTATTCATTGTTTTGCAATTTGAATAAAAGTCTTCAATAGCGCAAGATTTTCTCTATTTTACACCTGTTTTTAGATTGAAGGACTCAAAAGCGCTTTGCTGGCATGTATGAGTGGGGTTGGCTTACAAGGGGGACCCGTATGGATAAAATACCCTCCCTGTGAATAAAAATGCCCCTGTGGATAAAAATAATTGAAGAATAAGACGTAAAAATGCGCTTTTCATGAATCCTTTCACCTTGCATGAATTCTTTCAAATGTGAGGGCTGTTACAATGTTACGCATCCTGTGAAGTCGTCTCATCACAGGTTACATAAATTTTTTGTTATTTTGCATAAACTGCTCATGGTTGGCAGAATTTTTGTGTATTCACGCGTTTTTTCATTTTTCACTTTCTTAAGAAGAATTCCAATGTTATCAATGTTGTTAATTCATCCCAAGTGCATTTTTATAAAGTTCAATGATTGCTTCTTCTTCCATTCGTTCGTGCTCTTCTTTTTTACGCAACCGTATAATGCTTCGAACAGCTTTGCTATCAAAACCAGAGCCTTTAAGTTCCGTGTAGACGTCTTTAATATCATCGGAAATGGTTTTTTTTTCTTCTTCTAGTCGTTCAATTCGTTCGATAAAAGAACGTAATTGGTTGACGGATATAGCGTGTGTTTGATCGGTTACTGTATCATTCATTGTATTTTCTCCAAGTTATATGTTGTACGTTATTTTTTCGATGACCAATTTATGTCGAAAAAGCTTGAAAAATAAAAAATCAATCAAGTCCCACAGTTTTTTTACAAATTGACTTTAAATATTTTGTAAAGTTTTTAAGATATATGTATTGATAAAAGGGCTATAAAAAGAAAAATATAAAAATATGTGTTCTAGATTTGAAAGGCTTTTGAAAAAACGATTTAAAAAAAGATGTATGATTTGTTTTGAGAATTGACATTATAGAGGAAGTTTTGTGATTTTGAAAAAACAATATTGGGCATTTCAGAAAAGATTAAAAGTTTTTCTCGTGAGCATTTTGCTCTACTTTCCCCTTGTTGTTTGTGCAAAGGCTGACTTTAGGGTGTGTAACACAACTCAACAGTCTGTAGGGGTTGCTCTTGGGTATCGTACGTTTTCAGGGTGGGTGAGCGAAGGCTGGTGGGTGGTTCCCGTGACAGAATGTAAAACTTTAATCGAAGGACCTCTTGCTTCGCGGTTTTATTATTTTTATGCAGAAGGAGCACAAAAAAAAGGAAGCTGGGCAGGCTCTGTCACCATGTGTGTGCAAGATAGCCAATTTACTATTCAAGGGGTTCATGATTGTTTCCCTCGAGGATATCAAAAGGCTGAGTTTAAGGAAATCGATACCGGTAATCAAACCAGTTGGATGGTACAGTTGACGGATGATTCTTTGTTCAACAATTCAGTTTCCTCTTCTCTTTCAGGAAATTCTCCGCCGTGAAACGGGCTCGTAAAGTAAAAATTATTGCGACTCTTGGTCCTTCTTCTTTTTCTCGTGTTATGATTGAGAAGCTTTTTAGGGCAGGAGCAGATGTTTTTCGCCTTAATATGAGTCATACGGATCGTGACACACTGGGCGATTTGGTCAAGTCGATACGGGAGGTTGAAAAAACGGTTCGCCGACCCATTGGTATTTTAGTAGATCTTCAGGGACCAAAATTGCGTATTGGTTGTTTTGACAAAGGTCAAGAAGATTTGCGTGTTGGGCAAAGCTTCACATTAGATCATCGCGATGTGGCTGGCGATACACAGCGTGTTTTTTTTCCTCATGAGGATGTCTTTCCAGCACTTAAACCAGGGGATCGCTTGTTAATTGATGATGGAAAGTTGGAACTGCGCGCTGAAGTGTGTGATGATCATTTTGTTCAGTGTCGCGTGGTTGCTGGAACCCATATTTCTGATCGAAAAGGTGTGAGTTTTCCGGATACAATTTTGCCTTTTGATTCGATGACCTCAAAAGATAAGGCTGATCTTCAGGCGCTGTTACAGCTGCCTGTTGATTGGGTTGCTCTTTCTTTTATCCAGCGTCCAGAAGATATTATAGCGGTGCGCAGGTTAACAAAAAACAAGGTGTCTTTGATGGCTAAAATCGAAAAGCCTCAAGCCTTGGAACATATAGAAAAGATTATTGAAGTCTCTGATGGTATTATGATTGCACGCGGAGATCTCGGGGTGGAAATGCCTCTGGAAAGGGTTCCAGCACTTCAGATGGAGTTGATCAAAGCGTGCCGTTTAGCGGGAAAACCGGTGGTGGTGGCGACACAAATGCTCGAATCAATGATCACATCTCCTGTGCCAACACGGGCAGAAGTATCCGATGTTGCTACAGCGGTTTATGCTGGAACAGATGCGGTGATGTTGTCGGCTGAATCTGCTTCTGGTTGTTATCCAGAAGAAGCGGTGCTTATGATGGATAAAATCGCGCGACAAATTGAACAAGATCATACTTATGCTGCTCAGGTTGGAGCACAACATCCTGCACCGGAAACGACAGGGACGGATGCGATTTCTCTTGCAGCGCGTCAGATTGCTGAAACACTTTCACTCTCCGCGATTGTTGCCTATACGGCTTCAGGAACAACGGGGGTGCGCGCTTCTCGTGAGCGTCCTAATAGACCGATTATTGCTTTATCGCCCATTGTAGAAACAGCACGACGTTTGGCACTCGTTTGGGGGCTTCATTGTGTGGTGAGTGAGGATGCAAAGAATTTAGAGGATATGGTTGATCGTGCAGCTACCATTGCCTTTCAGGAAGGTTTTTGCCAAGAGGGAGATCGTTTCCTTGTGACAGCCGGTGTTCCTCTTGGAACACCTGGCGCAACAAACCTTTTGCGTATTGCTTCTGTTTCTCAAGATGGAACGAAGGGGATTTGATCCGTTTACGCATGTGTTTTTTTCATGCGCCTTTGAATGGGCTTCAGGAACAGTGGGGGTGCGCGCTTCTTGTGAGCATCCTAATAGACCGATTATTGCTTTGATCTTCCATTGTGGAAACAGCACGACGTTTGGCACTCGTTTGGGGGCTTCATTCGTGTGGTCATTGCAGATGCAAAGAATTTAGAGGATATGGTTGATCGTGCAGCTACCATTGCCTTTCAGGAAGGTTTTTGCCAAGGGGGAGATCGTTTCCTTGTGATAAGCCGGTGTTCCTCTTGGAACACCTGGCGCAACAAACCTTTTGCGTATTGCTTCTGTTTCTCAAGATGGAACGAAGGGGATTTGATCCGTTTACGCATGTGTTTTTTTCATGCGCCTTTAAACAGGCTTCAGGAACAGAGCGGGTGTGCGCTTCTCGTGAGCGTCCTAATAGATCGATTATTGCTTTGATCGCCCATTGTGGAAATAGTATGGTCGTATGGGGTTTGGGTATTAGGTTTTGGGGTTGGGATGCGGTGATGTTGTAATTTTATCGTTCGTTTTGAAGATGGTTGCCTATGGTGGAAGATTTTTTCTATCATCTTTTTAGATATGTTTCAGATCATTTTATTGATGTCTTATAAGCGAGAGCTTCATTGATCATGAAAATTCATTCTTTTGCTGTTTAAATGAGAACTTTAAAATTTTTCTCACTTTAAGCTTTTGTGAATGGATGAAACTTTTGCAAGCAGAATTGAATAAAATTACGTGTCCTCAAAAATCATAAAGGTTAGGCATGAGAATAAAGTGATGGGTGAATGTCTTTTAAAAAAATAGGCTGTTTATGTGTCGTTTTTATGTAAAAGCAATTGGCTTTATGCATTATGATTTTTTTTACAATGGGGTTGTTTTGGGGGGTGGTTTTGGTCGTTTGTTGTGCAAGATATTTCATTGGAAGCGCAGTGGTATAAGGCTGCTTCTTTGATTTTGATTTATGAAGTGTTTATGTGTCAGTGAAATATTTAAGGTTTTTTTTGATCAGACTTTAAGCCAATTCCATGAGAGCCATGCGTGATCAGTTATTGGAATCCTCTTGATAAAAAATCGAATTGTTTATGCGTATGCGTTTTTTAGAGTTTTGTGCCTTTTGAGGCGCGGAAGGTAAGTTAAATCGGCTTGCTTTTTCCGTGATGATGCGTGTTTAAAAGTCTTCCTGTTCTTGCTCTTGAATGTTTTTGCTGTTTTGATCATCTTTGAGCAATTGGTTGGTGAGTTTTTCAATGCGGTGTGTGGTGTCACGCATAATTCTTCCCATGGCGCGCTCCTTTTCATTGTGGAGTCGTAAAAGAGCATCGTAGCTTTCTTGTAATTTTTTATTTTCTCGTTTTATTTCTTCCATTTCATCGATAATCATGATGCCTGCCATGACCGATAAACGATGGTCGCCAATTTCTCCAAAATTTTTCTTTAAATGGGAAATATATTGATCCAATTGTGCTGCAAGCGCAATAAGATGACTTTCTTGTCCTTTATTACAAGCCATGCGATAATTCTTACCATCAATGGTAACGGAAACTGTTTCCATACATTTAAACCTTTATCTATCAATGACGACACGAATCGTTTCCATTGCTTTAATAAGACGTTTGGAAACTTCTTTGTTAACAGATTCTAAGCGTTCAATTTGGGCTTCAGCTTTGTCAAGCGCTTGGGCAAGATGGCTGCGGTCAGCATTCATTCGTTGAATTTCTTCTTCCCATTCGTTATTTTTATCAATAACAGCGTTGCGGTTTATTATGGTGATCTCTAAGGTTCTAAGTGCTTTTTCTAGGTGCTCTAGAGCATCTTGCAGAACCGTAGTCTCTTGGTTCATTGCTTTTGTCCTTTGGGTAATTGTATCCTTTATCAATGCGTTATGCAAAAACGAATCACTTACATTCTCATAGTGTGTCTCTTTTATTTTTAAGTATGTAGGATATTTTAGCAAGCAAAGCAGGGGTGAGATATAAATTAAAAGCTGGATTTTTTGCGCGTATTGGCATAAATGACATGGGTATACAGGATGCGTGAGGGGAATGTGTTACTAGTGTTATGGAAGTGATGACAAAAAATCTCACGCTGATGGTTAAAAAAAGTATTTCTTAAGGAACTTTAAGAGAATACGGAAAAAGCAACAGTATAACGTAATTAACGAAATGGTCGATCATTCATGACAAACACCCACCAACAGAATCAGATGGCCAATGCTATCCGTTTTCTTGCTATTGATGCGATTGAAAAAGCCAATTCTGGTCATCCGGGCTTGCCAATGGGAGCCGCTGATATTGCGACGGTTCTTTATACGCAATTCCTTGCTCATGATCCCAAAAATCCTCGTTGGCCTAATCGTGATCGTTTTGTCTTATCAGCAGGGCATGGATCTATGTTGCTTTATGCTCTGCTTTATCTTTCAGGTTATGAAGATATCTCACTTGAGGATCTCAAAAGTTTTCGCCAATTAGGGGCGAAGCTTGCAGGCCATCCAGAATATGGGCATGCAGCAGGAATTGAAACAACTACTGGACCTCTCGGACAAGGGTTGGCGAATGCCGTGGGAATGGCTCTTGCAGAACGGTTGCACAATGCTCGTTTTGGTGATCTTATCAACCATTACACTTATGCATTGGTGGGGGATGGATGCCTGATGGAAGGCATTTCGCAAGAAGCACTTTCCTTGGCTGGGCATTTGAAACTTAATAAGCTTATCGTATTGTGGGACGATAATAATATTTCTATCGATGGAGAAATTTCCCTTGCGGATAGTACAGATCAGATCGCCCGTTTTAAAGCATCCGGTTGGAATACACTCAAAGTGAATGGGCATGATCAAGCCGCCATTGCACAAGCTATTGAAGCAGCACGCAAGAGTGATAAGCCAACGTTGATTGCCTGTAAAACAACAATAGGCTTTGGAGCGCCCAATAAAGCGGGAAGCAATAAAATTCATGGATCCCCTTTAGGTGTGCGAGAAATTGCTGAGACCCGTATCGCCTTAGGGTGGGAGGCAGAGCCTTTTGTTATTCCAGCCGATATTCTCGATAATTGGCGCTTGGCAGGGCTTAATGCTGCTAAAAAGCGACAAAAGTGGGAAGAAAAATTGGCTGCTCTTCCTGTCTCAGAGCGGGTGGAATTTGAAAGGTTAATGCGTGGTGATCTCGTGGGGGGATTTGATGGTGCTGTAGATGCTTATAAACAGAAACTGGTTGAAGAGTCTCCTGTTGTTGCGACCCGTAAAGCTTCGGAAATGGCTTTGGAAGTGATCAATGAGGTCGTTCATGAGACCATTGGTGGTTCTGCTGATTTGACCGGCTCTAATAATACAAAAAGCAGCCAGATGAAAAGTATTACGGCAGATGATTTTTCAGGGCGCTATCTCCATTATGGTATTCGTGAACATGCTATGGGCGCTATCATGAATGGGCTTGCTCTTCATGGAGGTTTTATTCCTTATGGGGGAACATTTTTATGCTTTTCTGACTATATGCGTCCTGCTATGCGTTTGTCTTCTCTTATGGGGTTGCGGGTGGTTTATGTCATGACCCATGATTCTATTGGGCTTGGTGAAGATGGTCCGACCCATCAACCCGTGGAACATTTGGCTTGCCTGCGCGCCATGCCTAATCATCTGGTGTTCCGCCCCGCTGATGCTATGGAAACCGTTGAGTGTTGGCAATTGGCTTTGAAAGCACGCGGGACCCCTTCAACTCTAGCTTTGAGCCGACAAAATCTGCCGCTGTTGCGTCAAGAGTATGAAGAAGAAAATCTGTGTACGCTTGGGGCTTATGAATTGTTAACAGCCAGTGATGAGGCGAAAGTGACATTGTTTGCTTCTGGTTCAGAATTGCAGATTGCGGTCAAAGCACGTGAAGCCTTAGAAGAAAAAGGCATCCCAACCCGTGTGGTTTCTGTGCCTTGTTTTGAACTCTTTTCTCAACAGTCTTGCTCCTATCAACGGGCTCTCATTGGTGATGCGCCGATTAAAATCGCGATTGAAGCTGCTGTTGCTCAAGGATGGGACCGTTTTATTGGCTGTGACGGGGTGTTTATTGGTATGGAGAGCTTTGGGGCAAGTGGAATAATTGATGACCTTTATACACATTTTGGTCTTACTTTTGAAAATGTGGTTGCGACTGTTGAAAGAGAGCTGGAAAAGATCGAAGAGGAAAAGACAAAGTGACAACTTGTATTGTCATGCGTGGGGGTGTCTGTAAGGTATCACGCTCTGTACAGTGGTGTGGATAGTGTTGTGCATTATTGTGGATAAGTGATTGATTGATCGAGATATTGACGTCTTGGAAATTCATAGTTTGGGATTGGAAAATGCCCATTTGTTGTGTTTTAAATGTTATGCTTTTAAAAATTAGATGAGGAAACATGTGAAATGACAGTTCGTGTTGCAATTAATGGGTTTGGTCGTATTGGACGCAATATTTTACGGGCACTTATGGAAAGTGGACGAAAAGATATTGAAGTGGTCGCAATTAATGATTTGGGATCGGTGGAAACAAATGCCCATTTGTTGCGCTATGATTCAGTTCATGGGCGTTTTCCGAGGGACGTTAAGGTGGTGGGAGATGCCATTGATGTGGGGGCTGGTTTAATAAAGGTCTGCGCAGAGCGTGATCCTGCACAATTGCCTTGGAAAGATTTGGATATCGATATCGCGTTGGAATGTACGGGTATTTTTACTGCGCGTGATAAAGCAAAGGCGCATTTAGATGCGGGGGCAAAGCGTGTTCTGGTTTCCGCTCCCTCAGAGGGCGCAGATCTTACGGTCGTCTATGGGGTTAATCATCAGTCTTTAAGCAGTGAGCATCGCATTGTTTCAAATGCTTCTTGTACAACCAATTGTTTGGCGCCTGTTGCACAAGTTTTGCATAACACGGTGGGTATTGAAAAGGGCTTTATGACAACAATCCATTCTTATACGGGAGATCAGCCTGTGTTGGATACCATGCATCGTGATCTTTATCGTGCGCGTGCGGCTGCTCTTTCGATGATTCCTACCTCAACAGGAGCGGCAAAAGCTGTGGGATTGGTTTTGCCAGAATTAAAGGGATTGCTTGATGGAGTGTCCATTCGTGTTCCAACCCCTAATGTTTCTGTGGTTGATTTGACATTTAATGCTAAGCGTTCCACAACAATTGAAGAAATTAATGCGGCTATTGCAACTGCTGCACGAGGTCCTCTCAAGGGAATTTTGGATACGACAGAAGAAAAGCTTGTGAGTTGTGATTTTAATCATAATCCGCATTCAGCGATTTTTCACAATGACCAAACCAAAGTGATTGATGGTAAGCTCTGTCGTGTTCTCGTCTGGTATGATAATGAATGGGGCTTTTCTAACCGTATGAGTGATACGGCTGTGGCTTTTGCCAAGACAATATAAACACCATAAGAAGGACCTTAGGGTCCTCTTTTTATAGGAAAAAGTTTTATAAGAAAAAGCCTCGTTTTTGTACAAATTAAGGCGCATTCTTTTGAGAAAGTCGAGAGAGGTTATTGTTTTATGCGCCAGAGAGAAGATGCTGTTGAAAGATTGATGGCGTTTTTTGATACGAGGCGATATCTGCTTTTAAAAGCTGCGTGAAAGAGTAAACTTTGAGAAACATCTGACACTGGATAACTTTTGAGAAACCGTCAGAAAACGAAAGAGGTAAACTCTTTTGTATAAAAGTAAAAAGCGTTTTGGTGGAAATGAAATTAAGCAGGTTTGTTCGATGCATCTTTATTTGAAACAATGGAATGGAAAGTGAAGAGGAAGCAGTGATGGGGTTTCGTACGCTTGATGATGTTGATGTTTTGGGCAAACGTGTCCTTGTACGCGTGGATTTTAATGTTCCTATGGCACAGGGCAAAGTTTGTGACGAGACGCGTCTTCAACGACATAAAGAAACACTCGTTGAGCTGCAAAAGAGGGGGGCTAAGCTTATTCTGCTTTCTCATTGTGGTCGCCCCAAAGGAAAGGTCGAGTCAGAATTTTCACTCCGCCCTGTTGTGCCAGTGCTGGAAAAGATCATAAAACAGCCGGTTGCTTTTGTTCCTGACTGTATTGGCTCGGCGGTGCAGGTCGCGGTGGAGGCATTGCAAAACGGAGGTGTTATCCTGCTCGAAAATGTTCGTTTTTATGCCGGTGAGGAAAAGAATGATTGTTCTTTTGCAGAAGCTTTGGCCCATAATGGGGATCTTTATGTCAATGATGCTTTTTCGGTTTCTCATCGTGCCCATGCTTCAGTGGAGGGAATAACCCATTTGTTGCCTTCTTATGCGGGGCGATCGCTGCAAGGGGAATTGCAAGCCTTAGAAAAAGGGCTTGGAAATCCAGTGCATCCTGTAGTTGCGCTGGTGGGAGGGGCAAAAGTTTCCAGTAAGCTTTTTGTTCTCAATCATTTGGTGGAAAAAGTCGACTCCTTGGTTATTGGGGGTGGGATGGCCAATAGTTTTTTAGCTGCGCAAGGTATTCATGTGGGCAAGTCACTGTGTGAACACGAATTGATGGAAACAGTCAAAAAAATCATTAAAAAAGCGCAAGAATGTCACTGTAAACTTCTACTTCCTGTGGATGCTATCGTTGGATTTCGCTTTGAAAAAAATGCGCCGCATCGTCTTTATGATATTGGCGATATTCCTGAAGATGGCATGATATTGGATATTGGAACGCGCTCTATTGCTCATATCAAGAGCGCCATAGATAAGGCTGCGACCCTTGTGTGGAATGGACCCCTTGGTGTTTTTGAGATGTCTCCCTTTGATAAAGGAACAATTGCTGTTGCACGACATGCCGCAGAACGCAGTTTGATGGGAAAGCTGGTTTCAATCGCGGGAGGAGGCGATACGGTTTTTGCCCTTAATCATGCGGGTGTTGCCAATGATTTTACTTATCTCTCAACTGCAGGAGGAGCTTTTTTGGAATGGATGGAAGGGAAGGTTCTTCCTGGAATTCTTGCCCTTATGCAGGATTAAAGGGATTACTTGAAAAGCAGTTTTAAAACTGTGTGTCATTTGTGTAGAGTGTGTTCAAGCGTATGGTGCACTGTTGGAAAATTTTAAGACAAAATAGAGAAAATAAAGAGGAATTTTTTTATGACTGAACGGCTTGAAGATATTGCACTTTCTCTTGTGCAGGCAGGTAAAGGTATTTTGGCAGCAGATGAAAGTACGGCGACAATAGGCAAGCGGTTTGAAAGCATTGGTGTTGAATCCAATGAAGATAGCCGCTGTGCTTATCGTGAAATGCTTTTTAGCGCAAAAGAAGCTATGGAAAGTGCTATCTCTGGAGTGATTTTATTTGATGAAACCATTCGACAAAAAGCATCAACAGGGCAAATGTTGACCGATCTTATTCGGGATGCGGGCGCTTTGCCAGGAATTAAAGTGGATACCGGTGCTAAACCTTTAGCTGCTTTTCCCCAAGAGACCATTACTGAAGGGTTGGATGGTCTTCGTGACCGTCTCAAAGACTATTATGCTTTGGGCGCGCGTTTTGCTAAATGGCGGGCGGTGATTGCCATTAATGCCGATACTTTACCAACAAGAGGTGCCATTAATCAAAATGCACAAGCTCTCGCGCGTTATGCTGCTTTATGTCAGGAACTCAATATTGTGCCGATTGTTGAGCCGGAAGTGCTGATGGATGGACCGTCTTGTCAACATTCCATTGCGCGTTGCTTTGAGGTGACACGCGCTGTTTTGACAACTGTCTTTAAAGAATTGTTTGAAGCTCGTGTTGTTTTAGAGGGGATGATTTTAAAACCCAATATGGTCATTGATGGCAAGGATGCGCGCAAGGCTGGAGTTGAAGAAGTGGCTGAAAAGACCGTTCGTGTGCTTAAACAAACTGTCCCTGCCGCTGTTCCAGGAATTGCTTTTCTCTCTGGTGGGCAATCGGATGAGGAAGCGACAGCCCATTTGTCTGCCATGAATAGTTTGGGTGCATTGCCTTGGAAATTGACCTTTTCCTATGGGCGCGCATT
>NZ_KI912393.1:51333-75830 GCF_000518165.1 Bartonella elizabethae F9251 = ATCC 49927 | reverse complement strand
TCATCAATGGATGATCCGTGTTGGCGGGCGTTTGACCAAAAACATTACCACTGAAAACAACCGTCCTATGTCTTTCTATGGAAAAGTTAACTTGATCAAAACTTTTGGGGATGATCAGGCACTCCATATTGATAAGGATTATAAACTTGATGCTATGGGATCTGCACTTGAAGGTGGACTTGGTATCAATGCACAATTATCCACGAACCTCTCCCTTCATGGTGATGTGAGTTATCAACAAAAGCTGCAAAAAACGGGGATTTCTGGAGCAAGTTTTTCAGGCGGAATACGCTATCAGTTTTAAGGTAAAACTGTAAAATAGTCATTCTATTTCAATGTAACAAAAAAGGCAGCACAATACGCTGCCTTTTTTGCAGTCTTTCGGCAAAATCCATCGATAACGGTTCTTTCTATATACCTTTCGCGAAAGGATTAATTTCGTTCAAACTCAATGCAAAAAAATCTTTTATCTCTCTAATGACAGTTGAATTCTCAAAAGAGCGTTCTTTTTGATTTATAAAAATTGAATGAATTTAATAAACAGTGTTGTATATCGATGGAAAATACACAACATTTTAGCTTTTTTATATCCAAAAATTCACCGTGAATAATTCTATATGCAAGAAAATTAACTGAAAGCTTTTTATAAACGGACAACAAATTTTCTCCAAAACTTTGTAGCGTTTTTAAATAGCTTTAAGCAATAAGCATGCTTGTAAAATATTTTGATTCTTAGCACTTTAAAACAAAATATTTATCAAGCTCGGTTTTCTGAAATTCATCGTCGCTATGGATTGCGCTTTCTATTTTAAAAACGCTTCTAAGATCAATTTTTAAACGATAAATAACAAAACTTAATATTCGTTTTGTTATTTACAATAAAAACATAATGATATAAAAGCTGATTGGGTACTTGCGCCATCAGGGGAATGAAGTAAGCATCAAAGCATACCAAATACTAAAGGCATATCTATGTGTAAGAAATATATTTATAAGAAAAATTTTTTGTTATGTACAATTGCTGGAACTTTCATTTTTTCTCATTTCGGTTCAACTTATGCAAATAAACAACCTCCTGAGATTTCTACGGTTCAAGTGACTAATGGAGAAGAGAAAAACCTTAATAACGTTTTTGTTCGTGGTAAGTATGATGCTGTTGTTGCTAAAAAAGGTCATGTTACCATTACAAACTCAATCATGCACTCAGGCTTTACTTTGCTTTCTGCAACGTCAGGGGGGCAGATTAATGCTAAAGGAATTATAGGCAGAGCAGAAGAGCGTGGTTTATCACTCACAAACGGCACAATCCATGTTGAAGATTCAACCATCAACGTCATAGGACACAGCAAAGTCTATGGCATCAATTTTGGTTATATTCTAAGCTCCACAATAAAAGAAGGGGAAGAAGTTGTAAACAAAGCCATTCTTAACAATACAAAGCTTTTTGTAAAGGATGGTGTAGGTATTTTCGGGCCTTATTATTCCAAAGCTGTTGCGAATGCGGTTTCTCTTAAAAACTCAGAAATTCGTTCTGATATGTTGTTAAAAAACGAAGGCTCACCTTTCACCCAAGTTGGGCCTACCACTTTTACATTAGACGCTGATAATTCCATTATGGAAGGAAGAGCGAAAACGCTTCCTCAAAATACAACAATTTTCACCCTAAACAATAACAGCAAGTGGCATTTAAAAATTAGTCTATTTGAGTTGGAAAATAGTTTTAGTATATTTGACTACAAGCTTCTTGATCTTAAGCAGCGTGCACGATCAGTTGTTTCAGTCCTAAACCTTAATAATAGCTCTATCCTATTTGATGCCCCGCATAGGTTAGCAAACAATCATTATCAAACCTTACATGTGGGAAGACATCCACAAAAAACAGAGCAAGACGGAAGTTCCGATGCAACAACGGTTTACAATGCAACGGGCAACGCAAGGATTTACTTTAATACCCAATGGAGTAACGGTCTTCCAAAAGAGCAACAAAAAACTGACCGTGTTCTCGTTCGCGGGAATGTCTCAGGCACCACAACGGTCTATTTCAACAATCTTTCAAAGCAGGCAGAATCATTCGATAATGAAAAAGCAAAAGATTCAATTCCTTTGAATGGACGTGGGATTTCGCTCATTCAAGTTTCTGGGCAAGCCAATGAAGATTCTTTCAAACTTGCCCATGGCTATACCACAATAGGAGGCTTACCTTATAAATATACACTCAATGGCTATGGACCAACATCCAGCCACGGGAAAGCCGATAGGACACAAAGTCATTTAAGCGAAACATTACAAGAATCAAAAGAGAAAGATAAGCAAAATATCAATGCGTCATCTCTTGGAAAAGAAAACAACGGACAAAATCTCTTGGAAGAAGATGTGTATTTCTGGGATTTCCGTCTACAAAATGTTACTCTTGACGTATTAAAAGAAATCCAAGCTCTTGTTCCCCAAGTAGCAAGCTATTTGGTCATGCCTAACGCAATATTCTCCTCTGGATTGGCTGACGTAAGCAATCAAAATACATTGTTAGATAATATGCACTCAACAGTTTTTGGATTAGAAGGTCATAAGAAGAAAGGCATCTTCTTATCAACTTATGGCAACAAGGTGACATTATCTTCCAGCCGTAGTCCATTGGAATATGGTTATGGAGCTGATGTTCACTATGCTGCTATACAAGCAGGCATTACATTAGCAACGCTAGAAAATCAAAATTTAACAGCAAATTTTGGTCTTTTAGGCACCTATGGAAAGCTCGCTTTTACGCCAAAGGATATGGAAGGTTCTGACAAAAGCATATTGGATAAATGGTCCTTTACAGCCTATGGGAACCTCCACCATGACAATGGTCTCTATGTTAATGCACTGCTCTCGTATGGTATTTTAAATGGACATATCACCACAGCCCTTATTGGCAACACCGCAGAGTTAAAAAATGCAGATACATTAAATATATCGGCAACCGTTGGACAAAAACTAGCAACCGGTGTTGAAGGATTGTCCTTTGAACCGCAGGCACAACTTATTTATCAACATATTGCCTTTGGTACGCTTTCGGATATCGATGACTTCGAAGTTAATATAAAGACCCCCCAACAATGGTTGGTGCGTATTGGAGGGCGTTTAACGAAAACGATACTTCCTATTGAAAACGATCGTATTCTTTCTTTTTATGGTAAATTGAACGTCATCAAAGCTTTTGCTGAGGAAAGCACGATCGATATTGTTGAACCTTTCCGTCTCGATTCGATGGGCTCTTCCCTTGAAGGTGGGCTTGGAATTAACGCACAACTTTCCAAAAATATCGCACTTCATGCTGACATTAATTATCAACATAAACTCCAAAAAGCTGGGTTTTCTGGAATTAATTTTTCCGGTGGTGTGCGCTATCGCTTTTAGAAATCTTAGCTTTCACTTTTGACACATAAGCAGCGCTGAAGTGTGAGCAGTGCTGCTTATTTTGACACATTCCCCAAAAAAAATCGTGATGCGTCAAAGAGTGGTTCATTTTTTATCAAAACAAATGAAAATATCTTAAGGAACATCTCTATGCGTAAGAATCTTTTGTTATGTACAGCCGCTTGTGCTTTGTTTTTTTCTTCTTTTACCTTCACATCGATCAGTATCGCTTCTAGCCTAAGCTCTGAAACACGCAATGCCCTTGAAGGAATTAGAAAATTACCGGAACAATATCGCTATGCCATTGGTTTAAAAAACATACCAACACAGACAGAAAAGAATCTTAAAGAGATAGCCTCCAATAGCTCTTTTTCAGGAAGTAGTCGTGCTGGCTCTAGTGTACATCATGCAGTATTAAAACATGAAATGGATAATACACATACCCAAGCCATGGCAAACCAATATCCTCAAAATACACAATCTATAGTGGGTGCCAACGCACAACTTAACCAAGTGAGAATAAAACGGAGTGCCTTACAAGGACAAAACAATACTGCTACAAAGGTTTTACAAAATACATCGCATAAAGAGAATAAGCGCTCTGTGATTGATTCCAACACAACCCCAAAACCCGCCAGTAATAAATTATCAGCTGATGCCGTTTCTCAACACAAGGACAATTCATCCTTAAGAGCAGATCATAGAATTACGCAGCTTGAGATAAATAAAAATACCCAATCTGCTATTGATCTGAAAACAAACACTGCTTCCTCAGCATCGAAAACGGCTCTTACATCCGCAGAATCTCATGTGAAAGTGCCCACAAAGATTGAGAACAGCCCCATCGCTCATACTGAGAGCATATCTCAATTTACAGCTGATAAAGCAACCCCACCTTCTTCTTCTCTTGATGGAACAGCAAACGGCAAAACGCTTACACCAGAAATAGAAAACTCTTTTGTCATGCCTATTGCAATGTTTGCTGTTGGAGTTGCTGATGCTAACAATCAAAATATCTTGTTAGATAATATGCAAATAACAATGTTTGAACCCAAAGAGTATCAAGAGAGAAGTATTTTCTTATCCACTTATGGCAATAAGAACACATTTTTCTCGCGCATTCATTCAAAACAAGAGGGAACTCAAACAGAACAAAATGATGTTCAAAAAGAACAAGAGGGCATTCAAGCAGAGCAACAAGCACAACAAAATGACGTTCAATTAGAACAAGAAAGTGTTAAAGCAGAACAAGGAAGCCTTCATGCAGATATTCGCTATGCCGCATTGCAAGCAGGGGCGACATTAATCGCGCGAGAAGATCAAAATATCAGCACCAATTTTGGTTTTTTCGGAACATATGGAAAATTGTCTTTTGCTCCTAAAAATGCAGAAAGCTCTCATAAGAAGATGTTTGATAAATGGTCACTCACTGCCTATGGAAACATTCAGCATGATGGTGGCATCTATGCAAGTGGCTTTCTCTCTTATGGAATTTTAAAGGAAAATATGCGCAAAGATTTCATCGAAGAGACCCCAAAAATAAAGAATAGTAAAATCTTAGGGGCAGCTGCAACGGTTGGTCAAAAACTATCCACCAGTTTCGAGGGTGTCATCCTAGAGCCGCAAGCACAAATTATTTATCAGCGTCTCATACTTGGTGCATCCTCAAATAATGACACCTCTTCCTCAAATGACAACGCTTCTTCAAATGACGATAACTCTAAAATAAACATAAGCAAACCTGATCAATGGTTGCTGCGTATTGGCGGGCGTTTAACACAAAACAAAGGCCATGTTCTTTCCTTCTATGGCAAACTGAACATGATCAAAACTTTTAGTAAAAATTTTCAGCTTGCTGCGATGGGATCTTTAGTCGAAGGTGGTTTTGGTATTCACGCGCACTTATCGCCAAATATCGAGCTTCATAGTGATCTGAGTTATCAACATAAATTCAAAAAAGTTGGCATCTCTGGAATAAATATTTCTGCTGGTATGCGCTATCACTTTTAAAAATACTTGTATTCTATCTTGAAATATAAAGTACTCTCATTATGTTTCGTTTTGTCTCTTACAAAAGAGACATAATGAGGTCAAAATTTTATATTTTATGAGAGGGGGAAATATTTAGGAATACATCTATATGAAAAAAAGCTTCTTACTCTACACCGTTTCCGGACTTCTGTTTTATTCTTCAACCAGCTTGTCTTATGCTCTTGCTCTTGAGAACTCTTCTTCTATTTATCCCCGACCTGTGCCAGAAGGTTATGACCTAAGTCAGATATCTCTAGTTCCTCTTAAAGCTGAAGATCTATCCAAAACTTTTAGTGTCGAGGAATCATTGTATGGTAACTTGGATGGATTGGGGCGACGTGTTGATGGAGTTGGGCAACCTACTCCACCTCGTCCCTTATCTGCATCTTCAACACCTAGCGTACTTGGACTCCCTACCGTATCTAGCTCCACACCAATAACCACTCCTCCTACAGGGAATGGATCTGCGACACCTCTTTCTACAGAGTCTGAAACCTCTACAAGCTCTTCTGAGACTAAAACGTCCTCTAAAAGCACAGAGGCGTCTAAGGATTCTTCTCAAAACTCTAAAGAAAAAGCGCCATCCCCAAATGGAGCCACTGGGAACGCAGGTTCTTCCTCGAGTCAAAAGTCTGAGCGTGCTCAAGAAAGTGCACAAACATCAAAGACTAACGCAACAGAAGGTATACAATCTAGCCCTGAAGCCACACAGGGCACGCCTATCACACAATCTCCAACGAGGGAAGAAACTCCAACAACAGAAGCTCCAACGACAGGAACAGCTTCAACAACAAACGTACCCAAATCGAGAAGACGTTCAGGTGTCTCCGAATCTCCTACAGATTCTTCTAGTGAAGAAACACCACCCAATTCTACTGTAGCTTTACAGCCAGAAGTAACACAACCTTCACCTAATTTACAGTCAACATCTGAAAACTCTAGATCTAGAAAACCAGTAACAGAGGTGCTATCAACGCCTCAAGGATCAGAATCTAAGCAGCGAATACTTTTAACATCAGAAGCGGATACACAAAAAGTATCTGAAAAATCTGAACCTACAAACCCCGTAGCAGAGGTGTCACAAAGCTCTGCACAATCAACACCCACGCAAACTGAAACTGCACAAAGAGTACCTGAAAACTCTGACACTATAAGACCTGAGTCTAAAAAATCAGCACCAGAAGTATCATCAACGTCTAAAGAGGCAGAATCTACAAGACCAACAGCAGAGCAATCACCGGCACTTAAAGAGCCAGAACGCTCATCAATATCTTTAAGACCAGCAGCTGGAAAATCGACATCACAGGAGCCATCAGAATCTGCGAAACCAGCGTCGGGACAATCTGCATCTACACAAAAAGTGGCTGGAAAATCAGAACCTGCAAACCCGATATCTCCCATACAGCCTGAAAAGCCTGCACAAAGCGGGAATATAAGTGCTAGCGTTGAGGCGAAGAACGGTGCAACTGTCACACTACATAACAAAAAGATTCAAGACAAATGGAGTGCTTTAGATGCAGAGGGGAAGAATTCAAAAATCGAAATGAATGGGGGAAGCGTTGATGCTGGTTTTATTGCACTCAGTGTCTCAGAAGGTGGAAAAATTGAGGCCACAGATATTACGGTGACAGCAGAAACAGCTGCTTTGGTTAACATAGAAGGAACAATCAATCTTACAGATTCAAGCATCCATGTCACAGGGAAATCTGAAGCGAATGGTATTATTTTCCGCAATAATCTCTATCGTGCCCCTCAAAAGCGACGTCCACGCAATGCAGAAAGAAATGCCAACACCATTCAAGAACAAGATATTACCGGTAAAGTAAATCTAGAGAATACAAAGCTTTTCGTTGAAAACGGTACAGGTATCAGTCTTTATGGAACAAACACAAGTGGTGAAGTCAGCCTTAAAAACTCAGAAATTCATGCAGATATTTTATCAAAAAATATAAAAAACGGAAGCGGAGCCACAAACAGCTTTACTCTAGTTGCGGACCACTCTTCTTTAGAAGGTCGCGTCAGAACTTCTAGAGATAATAGAACAAGTTTTGACCTAAAAGAAGGGACGAAATGGCTCTTAAAGCCCAATAAGAATACTGCAAATAATGATCGTATCTCAGAGGATGATACTATTTCGTATGACTATAGACAGTTTGGTCTTGATGAAAAATCATTCTCTAATCTTTCTGTATTGCGCCTTAGCAACAGTGCCATTATGTTTGACAAGCCTATGGCAGGACATTACCAAACTTTATTTATAGGTCCTCAACTTCCCAAAGAAGATGGAATAGCGCATACAGAAGCAGTTTATAGTGCAACAGGTGTTGCAGAGATTTATGTCAACACGCAATGGAACAAATATTCTCCTATCACGGAACAACAAACCGATCGCGTCGTGATTAATGGTGATGTATCAGGGAATACTATTGTTCACATCAATCTGCAAGAAACAGATAAAACGATAACCGATGGTTCTGTTGTTTGGGGAGAGCAGATGACCCCTCTTCCTTTAGGGACACATGGGGTTTCAATCATTCAAGTTTCCGGACAAGCAAACGAAAATTCCTTTGCGCTCGCCCGAAACTATATGACTATCGGTGGACAACCTTATAAATATGTGCTGAAAGGCTATAAACCTGGAACATCTCATGAAAGTCAAAGTCTTTTTGGCAAGAGTAATAATTTCTGGGATTTCCGTTTACAAAATGCCTACATTGATAAGGATAAAAAAGTCCGAGCGCTTTTACCACAGGTGGCAAACTATTTAACCCTACCTAATACTTTATTTTCTTCTGGATTTGCTGATGTAAACAACCAAAACAGGTTGTTAGATGCAATACGAACAACAGTCTTTGGCGCAGCAGATCATAAACAGCATAATCTCTTTTTCTCCTCCTACGGCGAGAAAGTCACCTTATCCTCCAACCGTGGCCCCTTGCGCTATGGTTATGATGCTGATGTGAACTATAAAGCTTTGCAATTGGGGGTTATATTAACCACCTCGGAAAGCAAAGACATAAGCGCACATTTTGGTCTTCTAGGAACATACGGAAAACTTGCCTTTACACCAAAAGAGATGCAAGATTCTGAAAAGACAACTCTTGATAAATGGTCCCTCGCCGCTTATAGCACCATCGAGCATAGCAATGGTCTATATCTTAACTCGCTTCTTTCTTACGGAAGGTTAAAAGGGAATGTTACCACAGCTCTTGTTGGGAATGCTGCAAAATTGGATGGAACTGAAATCCTTAATCTCTCTGCAACCCTTGGTCAGAAATTAGCAACCAGCATAAAAGGGCTAGTCTTTGAACCACAAGCACAATTGATTTATCAAAATCTCATGTTTGATATTTTCTCAGATGCCAATGGCTTAAAAGTAGACATGGGCAATCCGCGTCAATGGTTGATCCGTTTTGGTGGACGTTTAACAAAAACGATAACAGCTGTTGAAGAAAGCAAGGCTGTTTCCTTCTATGGTAAAATGAATGTGATCAGAACTTTTGGTGATGGAAAAACAATAAAAATTGCGGATACCTTTGATCTTGATCCTACGGGTTCTTCAATTGAGGGAGGCATGGGTGTGAATGCCTATCTTTCTCAAAAGATCGTGCTAAACGCCGACATTAGCTATCGGCAAAAACTGCAAAAAACCGGTGTATCGGGAACCAATGTTTCTGGTGGAATAAGGTATCATTTTTAAAGCAAAAGCACTTTTAACTTCAATAAAATAAAAAGCAGCACAGTGTGCTGCTTTTTATTTAAACGTCTATTTTTAAAATTCTCAAAAGCCGTTATTTTATCAAAACGCTTTGCTTGCACATCACAAGCCGAGAAAAAAACTTCGATGCAGTAAAACGGTAGAAAAAAGCATGCCTCTTTATGAACCACAACAAAAAGCAACACAGAAAATTGGCAAAGTGAATCATACGACCCGCTTACTCCTTTGCTATGCATAAAAAGAGCAGCTTTTGTACCATTCTTTTATGCCACTCATGAGAGGCTTTATACACTTCTCGAAGCGCACTATCCTTTTCATAAGCCCCCTTATGAAATAAGTATGCGTATTGAGAAAAATCTCCTTAAAACAAGCATATGAACGGGCAATAACAAATCTATTCTATTTTGGGTATGTTATTTTGTATGAAGCGTATCCGCTCATGAAAGCTCTACCCTATTATTATGATATCTCAACTGCAGCAAAAGGACAAAACAAGTCATTTTGGTTATTGATTAAGAATAGCACTGTAGGAGAGGCTTTAAACTTAACAACCAAGATTTTCCTTTGTGAAAAGCAAGTCTGAGAACATGAGTTGAGTGAACGCATCTTAAAAAGATTGAACGACAAACAGTCTCTTATTCAAGAAATCTCTTCATTCTAGAAAAACGATTTTTATTGCCAAGCTCCTAAAATTACTTTACGAATAAAAAGGTGTTTTGGTCGCATACGCAACGATCAAGTGGACCTTGAAAACCTAAAACCCTAGCGTAAAAATAACCCACTTTGTGGGTGTCTTGGAATTCCGGGAGTTTTTGCACTGTCCAGGTGCTCGACGCACTAAAAGCAAAAAGGCTGATTTGAGTTCAGTATTTTCAAGCTCCCGGAATACTCATGCGAGGGCGCTCGCAACCGGCGGTGTAAAAACACAAACCAAAGGGTCTCCATAACGACATTATTCATTGGCAAAGAAAAATGCCCTGCATCATTTTCTGAACACTATCCAATGCACAAAATAAGTTATCCGCTTGTAAAATATTATCCTCCGGATATGGAAAGATCATAGGATCAAAAGAGCGATGCCTTCTTTAATTACATGAGAAAACACCGCCTTTGGTTAAAAAAGCTATTTTTTATTGTAAATTCCCTAAAATTACTTTATCAATTAAAAGGTGTTTTGGTCGCATACGCAACGACCAATAGGGCTCTAAAACCCGAAAGCTAAAATAAAAATTTACTCCGCTTTGCGGATATCCCGGAATTCCGGGAGATTTTGCACTGTCCAGGTGCTTCCCAGCACTAAAAGCAAAATGCTGATTTAGCTTCAGTTTTAGACTCCCGGAATACCAATGCGAGGGCGCTCGCAACCGGAGGGGGCAAATGCAATCCCAAAATCTTAATATTGATCTTTTTGTCGGCAAAAAAATTCGCTTGAAGCGAAAAATGTTGGGAATGTCTCAAAAAACATTAGGAGACGCTTTAGGGGTAAGTTTTCAACAAATCCAGAAATATGAAAAAGGCTTAAACCGTGTGAGTGCTGGGCGATTAAAGGAAATCTCCGATATCCTAAAAGTTCCGGTTTCCTTTTTTTATGCGGATATTATCACAAAAGAAAACACCTCGTACCCTCATGAAGAAATTGCATCAAGCAAAGAGGAATTTTTGCTTTTAAAAAGTTTTAGAGTTCTGACCTCTGTCAAACAGAAAGCCATTTTAAAATTAATTTCTGATCAAAATTAAAATATTTTAAATGACCTTTATCCTTTAATTTGCTTTCTATTCTAAGAATAAACCACTGCAATTTATAAACAATTTGGCTTCTTAATTTAGCAAGTTCCGCTTAATTGACTTCCACGATATGCAACACGATATTTTCTCTTCATAAGCCTTCATGCCGCTTCATCAATACTTCTGAAAATATCTTAAAACGCACCATGGCGAGAGTACTCTTGTTTGTCCTTCACTTCCTCCTCAGATCTGTAAACAATCCAATTTCTCCTCAAGAGGGGTCTCACTGTTGATCACTCCTATCAATCCATCTTCTACCCATCATTCTATTAAAATAACACATTGATTTATCGTCATAAATCATCTTTTCCAACTTTAAGACCAAATAGTGTAAGGGTTCTCTCATCATCGCCCTTCTCCTATGGATAAATCAATCAAAATCACTTGTTTTCCCATCACAAGCAAAGGTGGTATATAAATAAAACAAGATGAAAAATACTCTAAGAATCTCAAGTGTCAAAAGCTGTCGCAACATTGGAAAATGATAAAGTAACGTTGCTGAAAAATATGGCAATGCCAACTTGCTTCTTTATAGGGATGAGAGTGTTCTGGAGATTTTATATTATTTCCATGAAAGCTTTATACCTTCATGGATACCATCTCGTCACAGACCGACATCACAAAATAGGCACTCTTACAAAATGGATGTGCAAGCCTTGAGAAATATTTCTTTACAATAAGCGCGTACATTGGAAACAATAAATTTATTCTTTTAGAAGCGTTCTGTTTTGCATGAGAAGCGTGATCCCATTAAAAACGCAAATAAATATAAAAACATGAAAAAATGTATGATCTTCACTCTTTAAAAGACAGTGCTTTAAATTCCTTTAAAAGCTGTAAAGCAAAAAGATGATAGTAAAAATATCACCTTTACAATTTTATAATTCTCTACCAATGAAGCTCCCTCTCCTTTTCAAATACGAATCCCAACAGAGAGACGCGTACTCCAATCTGGCATACAAAAACGACAACAGAAGAGAAAATACTAAACCCGCCTCTTTATCTCAAACATAGAGCTTGCAGTGACTAACCGCTTCATATCACCATACTTTAAAGGAAACGGTTGAATAAGGCGTCACGGGACGATCTTAATATTCCTCTTATCCCCTTCCCTAAACGAAAAAATGAAGTGCCTACCAACCCACTCTGTAAAACAATGTTCTATAAACAATCCGTCTTCTCTTAAAGCCACTTCACTTGGCTCTCCACCACACAGGTGTGCGGGTCACATCACCACACTTCAAACAGCAGAGCTTCATAAAATTTACAAGCAATATTCACTAAAGACTCTCAAAAGTACTTAATGAAGAAAACTTTACATCACCATACTTTTTACATCACAACACTTTAAAGGAGACTGTTGTAAGGCATCACGGGACGGTCTTAATATTCTCTTGTCCCCTTCCCCAAACAAAAAAATGAAGTGCCTACCAACCCACTCTGTAAAACAATGTTCTGTAAACAATCCGCTATAAACAATCCACCTTCTCTTAAAACCGCTTCACTTGGCGCACCGCCACACAGGTGTGCGGGTCACATCAGCACACTTCAAACAGCAGAGCTTCATAAAATTTACAAGCAATATTCACTAAAGACTCTCAAAAGTACTTAATGAGGAAAACTTTACCTCACCATACTTTTTACATCACAACACTTTAAAGGAGACTGTTGCATAAGGCATCACGGGACGGTCTTAATATTCTCTTGCCGCCTTCCCCAAACGAAAAAATGAAGTGCCTACCAACCCACTCTGTAAAACAATGTTCTGTAAACAATCCACCTTCTCTTAAAACCGCTTCACTTGGCTCGCCACCACACAGGTGTGCGGGTCACATCACCTTAAAAGAAACTGGAGACTCTGTTTTACAGAACAGCAAAATGATAATTTTAAGACCCAAACGCGCTTAAAACATGGAAACTCAACAAACACGCTTTTTATTCAAATCACTGCCCTACCTCATCATTATAATCGCGTAAGAACAACCGCTATGAATCAAATTTAAATTATTCTTCTAATTCCTTTGCAAGTCCAGAAAGCTGCATAGCTTGCGAAAGATCATTGACTGCATTTAAATGTGTTTGAAGTAGTTCACTATTACGCTGTAATTTTTTTTGTAAATCAGACAGCAAACTTTCAACTTCATGCTCAATATCTTGATTCATGTAGCGTCTCACATCGCTCATCGATTTATTAAGATCACGCAAACCACGTATTTTACATAAATTTATTTCTTCGTAATCTGGAATACCACTGCTTTCTAGCATATTGCTTTCATAATCAACCACTTGGGCTAAACCTTTCACAGCAGCGACAAATTTTGTCATCGCCCAATCACGGTCAATAAGATTATTATCAAGAGCTTTTGCTTTTGCTGCAAAACTATCATCACCATATTGCACTACAGACATTTTTATTTCCCCTTCAATCATATTGTTCAATCTTGCTTTCAAATGAGGGAGATTAAACAGTTTTCCTTCAATGCTGATACACCCAATCGCGCTCGTGACGTGAACATTTCTCAGACAACAGCACGACAATCCTTCAAAGTGCGTACCACTTCAACTTTCAACGTATTCTCTGAAATATTTTCTTGCTTTGCTCCAAAATCATTTTTGCTACTATACGCATTCACCAAAACGCTATAAATTTAAAACCTCTGCGTAGGCACTATCGAAACTTCCAAATGTTTTCTGTCTATTTCGCTTTGCCTATCTTATCACCACCAAGCCCTCAACAGAAAACAACAATGCTCTGACGATACCCTTGGCAATAAAAAACACCTGCCAACAAAAATTCGCAGCATATAGAGATTTAAGCCTATTAAAAACTTCAGCATTTCACCGATAGCAGCATTTTACCCTCCATAACTTTACGGCTTTTCCAGCACCCAAATCTGCACACTCTCTGGTGCCATAAGATAGCACCCTACAAGATTAGTTTGCTTCCATTCAAAAGACACACCCCCACCCCAAACTCTTTCTGCATACACGCAGTATTCTGCACAACACATAAAGAGAACGCTCTTTTGAACAGATCAGCCATATAGCACTCTTAAAAAAGACATCTTAAAATAGCTAAATAGCCATCCATCTCCCTTTTTCAATTATCATTTCGCTTTTCTTTGCAGTGAGCAACTATATAAGATTTTTTGAACCTTTTCAAGCGTTTCTTAACCCATCCGTTCGAGACGCCTTCAATCACATCTTCACGCGCTTGTTTAAAAAACAACAATTTCTTAAAAGGCACCCGAACCCATTGCGCACAAGTCCATTTCGCACCAGAACCCATGAAATGGATAAAATCCATTGAGCCGCCACCCACCTCTTTACGCTTTATAAAAGAATAAGCCACCACCACACACTCAGCCCCCAATATTACCCCCTTAGCACTTGAAACGATTCATGAGAGGTATAATGCCTTTCTTATACAGTTTCACGGCATACGGCTTTCTCTGCTTGTAATGTTCAAGAAACATAGCTTTGGTTGATTGAATATAAAAAGATTTAAAATGAGAGAATCTTTCGGTATTCAAGACTCTCATTCAAGCTGAAGAACGCTAGATTATTCTTATAAATAAAAATACTATCAATGAAAAACGCTTCGCTCTCCCCCCATGACTCTTTGTAAAATTTTTCCCTCATCTTCCTGTCGATTATTTCACGGACAGCATACAATCCACTCTTAATATCGCAGCTTTACAGACACCTTAACCTAAAAACATCGTTTATAATAAAGACCCAATTTCGACGACATTCCCCTTCTTACCATCACCCTTTTAAATAAAGAAAAGATTTTAAGCTTGCCGAATATAGTGTATCCGCATATATTACAAGCTGTAACATATTGTTACTCATAAAATCACTTCCAAGAGAACAGAAAGAGGTTCTTATGGCTGATCTCATAAAAGCCGCGATGCTTTATTCAACCTTGATCATTACCCTCAACGCTTTTGTTGTGTTTTTAGCGCTCATCATAGAGGTATACTAAGCATAATCTCTTAGCTTTTCGTAATCTATGCAAATAAGCACCTTGATTTTCCATAAGGTCAAAGTAAAATTTTAGCTCTCTCGATCAACCACCTCCCAATTTCAAACATCTCTTGCAACTCTTTTGGTGTTAACCTCTCCTTTTTATTTGCATTTTTAACCATCAATTTTTGTCTTTTCACGCTCCTTCACACTTCCCTTGAAGCCCAACATCATCCCCACCTTAAAGGACAGAGTTTTCGACCAGATCCAAGCTGTAAACAATTTATCTTCTTATCAAGCATCTTACCGAGCCGATTTTACTTAATTTCCTCCCTCAAGGCATATCACACCCCTAAAGAAAATATTGAAGCTTATGCTAAAAAGCACCACCATCTTGACCTCTATGAGAAAGTAAGCCGCACCATCATACACTCCACCCCCTCATGGTGCAACGCCCCTTGGCTCTTAAGAATACGTTTATAAGAAGCATTTATATCCCTTTCTTAATCGTTTTTTATTCGCAAGAGAACACTTTCATTTTTGACGTACAAAAAACATGGGGTTGCGTAACTTAACCGAGAACAGATTTGAAATAAGAGAATTCTACGCGTATCGCGGACTCATTCAATATGAAAAACAACGAACACTCTTTACACATCAAAGCATTGTCCGAAGAATATTTACCAAACACTCAAGAATAAAAAAGAACACATGTATAAAATTTTACATAGGCTCCACCACTACTCAAAACGATAATACTAAGGCAAAATTATAATAACAAACACCAAGAAAAAGGCATACAAACTTGAAAGAAAAAAACAAAAAAAACAGGGAAGGCAGTCACCCTCTTACAGCGTCCGGCAAAGCCATTCTAGCAACACTGGCTCACACTCTAATTGATGTGATAATATTCTCCAATAAAAAGCGGTTTTTTAAAAATAGTTTAAGAAAAATATTTGACTATAAAACGATAATAAGTCCATTCAGAATGATTTTTCCCTTTCTTAAAAACAGAAAAAAATAAATTCCAAACAGATATTTCCACCCAATTTTTTCAAAATTAACCGTAAAAGCTTAAAGCCATTCTTCGTGTGATAAAATATTGATGTGTATTAAACACCCCAGCATAGATTGAATCTCATATTTCATCATGCATGCAACCAAAGCATTAAAAAATCAGCGTATAATTTGAAAAAATAAGCCGCAACACGCGGCTGCTCTTTCCGGTGCAACAGTACTACAATTAAAAGCACTTTTTAGCTGAACAGATGACAATATGTCATCTGTTCCACAAAGAGTACAAATCGTAAAAGATTAGCTCTTAAAGTCAAAAGCGCCCCAAAAATTAGGAACAAAAATCTAAAAAACGGAATAAAATCAATAACGGTCCCATCCCTTATTGAGATAATAACTTATCTGAACTTTATGTTTTAATGAAAGCCAAAAAGAAATTCCATATATGCTTGTTTAACGTTTCGACAATTTTTAGATTTCTCTCTGGCAGCTTCCTCCATCTTTTCACATTTCATTCCCCATTCTTGCATCAATTTTTCATCTTTCTTGAAATCTTCTACGCTATAAGTCTTTTCGCAACCAGCAATAGAAAGTCCAGTACAAAGCAGCAATGCTGTGATAATGACTTTATTCATGATTTAATTCCCTTCCTTTTTTTCTTCAGATTTTTCCTCGTCATCATGTACAAAACTTGCGCCAGGCCAATCGTTTCTATGAACTATACGATAAGCTTTGTCTGCATTTTTACAATTTGTTGAATCTAAATCCCCTGATATCATGCACTTCATTGCCCACTGTTCAAGTAATTTGGGATCTTTCTTAAAATCTTCTACGCTATATTCTTTTTCGCAACCGGCAACAGCAAATCCAATGCAAAACAGCAATGCTGTGATAATGACTTTATTCATCAATAAATTCCCCTTCTTTTAGATGATAAAATTTGGACACAATTGAATGTCCCGTGAAAATTACACATTTGGTCCATTGTGCATTTTCAAAAATTTTAAATCAAACTTCCCTACGCGATTTTTTTTACAATCCTTAAATCAATAGAATGCGAAGAAAGCATCCTCCTATCGAGATTGTTTATAATTTAATTATTGTCCTGCTGTTTTTCAGTTTCATTCCCACTTTGGCTATTTTCAAGAAGTTCCTTTGCAAGATCTCTATAATGCTCTTGAAAAAGTTCCATACCGGCTTGTGCAAAATTTACACAATTTTGGGATTTCATAAAAGCAGGTGGCTCTAACTTATTGCATTTCTCTTTCCACTCTTTGCGTAATTTTTCATCTTTTTTAAATTCCTCAACACTGTAGTTTTTTTCACAACCAACAGCGATAAGCCCTGTGCAAAGCAACAATGCTGTTAGAATGATCTTGTTCATGAATTTACCCCTCTCTTTATTTTATACTTTAAGAACTTGTTTTATACTTTGAGAACGACATCATTGGATTCACAAAATCCTGTATTGTGCTCTTACGTATACCTTTCCTTTGACAAATACGAACAGCTTCAACGCCAATATGTTGAATCATGAGAGTTGTTTTATTGGACTTGCATTTGGAATGTTATCTACGCAGTGGCTCTTTAGATTTGAACTGTTTAGACTTCAGCAACAATTTGATATCTTGATATTTTCAAAAAGCGTTTTAATCACTTTTTTTCAAGAATTTTTCTTTTTTTTAAAAGAACCACTTTATCATGAAAAGCAGCACAAATATCGTATCAAAAATTCACCATACCCAGATCCATTGCAAGTTTTCTGCAAATGAAACAACAACTCTTTTAATGATTTGATTGCGCTCTTTCTTATTTCTTAATCCGCCGAGAAAGAAAAAAACTTAAACGCCCCCTACACTTTTAAAATACCAATAGAAATTCTAAAAAAGCGATCTTATACATTCCTGATAGCCATAGAAAGGATCATCCCTTGACCATCATCAAGTAGCCTTCAATACTCAGACTCTAAAATCATGTAGTCTATAAAATCACACAAATGAAAGAAATAATTTTCATATCACACTCAATGATTTCTTTTGGTTATGAGGAAAGCTTATAGCACACCCATATCAGTCAATTTTATTGATTTTCCCCCCTGATAAACATGAATATAATTTTAAAAAGGAAATATTGTCTAACAGAAAAAAACAAACAACGCTACTACTAATTTATATGATTTACCCATGTATTTCAGTAAAATAAACAAAAAATAACTTCACCTTTAAAACCATTAATCAAGACAATTGTTATGGAAGAATAAACTGAACTATCCAGCGATAAGACAAATAACAAGGGGGAGGATGAGCACATCCATCGGAGAAAAATTGAAATGAAGAATTTTTATAGGTTTCATGACTCTTTCATGAAATGAATCGTATGAAAAAAAACGCGTAAAAAAAATGAGTGCTTTTATTACGATTATTTTCATGTAAAAACGACTGATATCATCTTTTAAAAAAAACAAACCAACGCACATTTTTATTATCATAGATCTGTTATCATATATTATTTTTATTTTCCGTATTTTTTTGCAAGCAATTCGCGCACCTCATCAGCCATTTTAGTTCCACGACTTGCACAACTGACCTTCATTAATCGATGCAAAGTTTCTGGAATATCGATTGTGAGGCGCTTCATCCCTCCATTCTCGTTTCCTTTGTGGCTTCCTACCCATGCATCAGCCGTTAAAGGAATAGATTTATTGGTTGGTTTCATACCAATTTTAATTTTTTTATTCATCACACTAACTCCTTGATTTCCGCTGCAACGGCTTCAATCTCTGCGGCGGCTAGCCCTTGCTTATCAACTTCATAAACAGCCTTACCCTGAGCTGCAGCTTCTGCAAAAATCACACGTTGTGCAACGCTAGAAGAAAGAACATGGACGGGATATATGCCAAGCGCTTCGTTCACATCACGCCCTATCGCTGTATTGACAATTTTACGATTAATAACAAAAGCAGATTTGAGATTTTCTTTATAAACGCGTGCTTCGTCAATCAGCTTGACAATTCCATCAGCAGCCCAAATATCATAGGGACTAGGCAAAACAGGGATAAGCACAAAATCCGAAGCCATAAGAGCACTACGCGCAAGATCCGTCACACGCGGTGGACCATCAATAATAATATAATCATAACTATGACCAATCTGTGTAATTTCTTTGTGAACCGTTGCACGCGGTAAACCAATAACGGAAAACAAAGGAACCTCTTCACGCGCAGCAGCCCAATCCAATGCACTTCCCTGTGGATCAACATCAATAAGCAACACCCGCGCACCGGTACGGGAAAAACTGGCTGCCAGATTCACGCTCAACGTGGTTTTTCCAACGCCCCCTTTTTGATTCAAAAGTCCAATGATCATTCGTTACATCTTTCAGTATTATCGTTTTTACGATTATACTGAAAACAACAAAAGAAGCAAGCATCCAACACGTGCAAAACAACAACTTCTGTTAACTTTTACGATAAAAACGACAGCACTCAATTTTATTTTTAGAATATTCTTTTAGTATGAAGCCCCAAATATTCTGAAGGGAATATTCTTAAAAAGAAAAAGATAAATTTAAACAAGCGATAGATCTTTCTTCCCCTGCCTTAAAATGAAGGTTTCTTAAATCCATGCTAATTGATCAAGAATGGTCTCAGCATAATCTTCCTTGGGGTTTACCCTTCATGGGGTCCTTGCCCCACCCCGACAAACAAGCCTTTTTCTTAAAGAGATAACCAATACCCTAGAAGAATTCAGGGGAACATATTGCATGAGAAAAGCAAAATCGATAAAATTTACTCATTTTCCCCCTCTCATCTTCAATCAATTAAAATCACTTGTCTCTCATCATCAGCAGAGCTCACAGATGCGAACAAACACGAAAAAGGGACTAAAAAGACGTCTTAATGAAGTGTCTGAAATGCCAAGAACGGCTGTCCACATCGATGGCTCGTGTATGATCGTGTCGGTTTGTCCCTTTTCTTGAATGAAAGATGAGGGATATACAATGAATGTTATACTCTTTAAATTGAGACCTTTCCGCACAACAGCGTGGAATGGACTTGAGAAAATCAGGACAAACAAGTAACACAATGGGGTGTTCTCTGCTTCGCGAGAACAATGAGTCAGCCATAAAGAGCGTTATCTTTCATAACGGTCCAGCCATTGAGTAGATCTATCTTTACGCTTGAAAAGGAGAAAATCACCCTCATCACACAACTTGTGCCAGCTCATGAGCGTATGATAAGGCTCTTGTCCCTTGAAACGATAAAAGGCATTTTTCGTCCTTTCTTATACAATTTCACCCCACGCACCTCCCCCCGCTTATCAGCAAGAGATCTTGATTAATGCAACATGGAACAGCCTTAAAACAAGAAAATTTTACAGTCTTCAGAGTTCTAATTCAAGTTAAACAATGATAGATTATCATTATAGATCAATATATTATTCAATATCGAACATGTTATACAGTAGAATATGTTGCATCTTACAAGGCATTTTTCCAAGCAAGTTTTCTCGACAAAAAAAATATTTTTGTTAAGATGTCCTTGAAAGATTTTACCTTCTTCATGTCCTTTTATAGACTTGAGACTATCATAAAAATCGTGCAATTGGGAATAAACGAAAATGAATTTACAGCAAATTGCCCCTGATATTTTTATCGGCGCCCAAGTGAGTATAGAAAATATCAAAACATTGGCAGAAGCTGGTTTTAAAACAATTATCTGTAACCGCCCTGATCACGAAGAACCTCATCAACCTGATTTTTCAAGCATTAAAACGGTCGCAAATGACTATGGCATAAAAGCCTATTACCTTCCCATTTCTCCTCCGACCATAGAAAAATCAGATGTTGAGACCATGCAAACAATTTTAAAAACAGCATCTCTGCCTCTTCTCGCCTATTGCCATCGCGGAACGCGTTCACTGCATCTTTATCGTTTAGCATGTCTTGAATCATAGGTTTTACGCGCTCTTAAAAAACAAAAATTCTTCAATTCGCACTGATCTGTAAAAAAATAATCTGTCAAAAATGTTTGTCTTACAGCTTACACTTGGAGCTTTCCTCTTTAAGGTCCTCCTTCATAGGACGCAATAAACAAGCTGTTCTCTTAAATAGACAACAAACCTCCACCCCTAAAGCCATAAAAAAGCTATAAAAATTCCTGCAAATTGATAAAGCAATTAGCTTTTAAAATAAAAAAAATCATCGATTTTAAATTTTGTGAAAGTGTAAGGTTAAAAGTGTAAGAAGTTAAAAAAACAGTTCTCCTTTTTCTTCTCATCTCTTCTTGCCAAACATGCTGTATCCTTATTCATTGACGATTCATCATAAATTTTAACGAATCAGAAAGAAACAAGCAGTAAAGTTTTAATTGACAACAAAAGCCATACAATTAACTTTGAAAAAGACAATGCCTCAATCAGATCTTCAGATATTCGATTCTCCCTCTCAACAACGCAAAAAACATATACTCCGTGATGTTTTGGAATATATGTTTGTGATGATCATCACTTTAAGTGCTATTTTTGCGAGTTTTCTCTCTTTTTCAGATAAACTTAGAGCATATTTTTAAAAGTAAGCAGCCTATCCAACGGGGATAAGGGTTGGACTGTTTTTAAAATTTCTTTTGCTTTTTTTTCATCACGGTGCATTTGTGCAATCAAAGGTTCAAGCCCATCAAATTTTTCTTGTCCGCGCAAAAACTGGAAAAAAGAAACGGTACAGCTTTCCCCATAAAGGTCGTCATTAAAGTCAAATAAATAGGTTTCCAAAAGGGGGGCTCCATCTTTAACAACCGTTGGACGACAGCCAAAACTTGCAACCCCATCATATAAAACCCCGTTGGCACGACGCAAACGCACCGCATAAACACCATGAGCCAAACGAACTTGAGAAGGCAACATCTGATTAGCGGTAGGAAATCCCAAAAGACGTCCAAGTTTGTCGCCTTGAATAATATTGGAGCATACCCGATAGTGATAGCCTAACAAATGAGCGGCTTTGTCCACTTCCCCTTGTGAAAGAAGTTGCCGAATAAAACTAGAGGAAATGATTAACGGTTGTGAATCTTGAGAATGAGACACACATGGATGAGAAACGCAAGGGACTTGCACGACCTGAAATCCCTCTTCTTTCCCTCTTTGGCAAAGAAGAGGAACGTTTCCACTTTTCTGATAACCAAATTGAAAATTTTCACCTGTCACCACAACGGAAACATCAAAAGTTTCCTTTAAAATCGATTTGATAAATTCATCGGCTGAAAGAGTGGCAAATTGAGCATCAAAAGGCTGTTCAATCACGCCATCAAAGCCAAGGATTTTAAAAATTTCAGCTTTTTCAGCCGCCTCAGTCAAACGATAGACAGGCGCTGAACGTTGAAAAAAACTTCTTGGATGCGGTTCAAAGGTTAAAACAACAGCGGGTTTCTTTTTCATCCGCGCAAAATCAAGTGCTTTTTGTAACACCCCCTGATGCCCACAATGAACACCATCAAAATTTCCAAGTGCCAACACAGCTCCCCGCCAAGCCGAGGGAAAGGTATGAATTCCCTGAAGACGTAAAAATTTAGCCATTACTGAAGTGCCCACATGATTGCTTGTGGCCTATAACCATGACGTTCTAGAAAAGAATGCAAAGCTTGCTTATCAACCACACCATTTTGCATATAATCATAACAATGAATCCCCCCCATAATATAAAGGGCATCAAGACCAAAATGCGCCGCCCCTTTAATGTCCGTCAAAAGACCATCACCAATCGCTAAAATTTGACTTTTTTCTACTGTTCCACGTATTTTTTGAAGTTTTTCAAAGGCACACTCATAAATAGGGGCATGAGGTTTTCCAGCAATGCGGACTTCCCCTCCTAATTGTTGATAAAGACGCGCCAATGCGCCGGCACACCAAAATTCTTTATTTCCATAATGGACAATCACATCCGGATTAGCACAAATAAACGGTAAATTCCGCGCCCTTATGCGACGAAACATCGCCTCATAAGCAGAGGGTTCTTCCTCAAACTCTTCAAGAAAACCACTACAAACGACAACAGAAGCTTCTCTCTCTTCAACAAATTCACACGTCAATCCTTCAAACAACACCAAATCACGTTGTGGACCAATGAAAAAAACTTTACGTGGTGCAGCACAAATGAGATCCCGCGTGACATCCCCTGATGTGATAATGGCATCATAATAGTCACGATGAACCTTCATACTTTGTAATTGAGCCGCAACATCTTCCCAGAGTCGAGGAGAATTGGTCAATAGAATGACAGTTTTTCCCATTTGTCGAATTTTATCCAACGCTTTCAACGCTGGTTCAAATGCCTCTACACCATTATGCACAACACCCCATACATCACAAAAAACAGCATCATAACGTTCTATAACAGTCTCAATATGGGTAAGTTCATTCATGGTGCACCTATCTCTATTTGTCATTGATCAAGCTGTTTTTTTACTTCAAAACTACTTACCGAAAGATAATATTTCTGTCATCTTCTTTCTCAAACCATATCCCAACTTTACATCACTTATTAAAGATCATAAGAAAGGATAAAATAAATAAGCTATCGTTAAGTTGTGCAAAATTCTAAAGTGCTTTATAACAAAAGCTTATCATTCCACAATACTCATTTTCTTCATAAAAACTTCAATTCCAACAACAACTGCGTTGATACAGTTTTTTAGCGAAAATACTCAAGTTGTTTATTTGGAAAATAAACAGATTAAAAAAACGCCTAAAAATTACTTCCTTAGGGATAAAATCCTTGATTTATAATGATCGTTTATTCTTCAAGCCTCATGAGAAGTCCAAATATCTTTTCTCATTTCAAATCTATTTATATTAAATCAATCACAACACTTTGTTTGCCCATTCATTAAGTAGAATGAGCAATAAAAACACTTAAAGATAAAGAATAAAATATTTCTTCCTCTCAAACGCAAAAATTATCGGAGTATTTTGAACTGACAGAGGATTAGAACTATGCGCCATTGTACACCTTTTTTCAGGAAAGATAGACACATAGCGTTTATCCTATCCATAGAAGCTTTCCCTTGCTACACTTCAGGCAGCACCATTCATGAAATGAGGACGAGCCTTGAGAAAGACTTTTTAAAACAAGCAGGTGAAGTGACAAAGTCTAAGCTATTTTGTTTTTGTGTGTTGCCTGAGGGATGTTCACTCATGAAAGCTTTTCCCTCTCATTATGATCTCTCAACCACATAAGAAAAACCATTTTGGTTATTGATCAAAGTCCTCGTGAGGCACCCATAGAGAGCTGAATTTTAAACTCCACGGAGAGATTGTTGCTCCCTTCAGCAAATGCAGAGCTGAGGACATCATTTTGCTGAGCACGTCTTAAAAATTTGCAAGGCAAACAATCTCTCCTTCAATAAATCTACCCGTTTTCAGAAAAACGATTTTTATTGCCAAGCTCTTAAAATTACTTTACCCACTGAAAGATGTTTTGGTCGCCATACGTGGCAATCAAGAGGAAAGACAAATTCAAAACCTCAAACCATAAAATTATCCCGCTTTGCGTTTTTTTTGGAATTCCGGGAGATTTTGCTATGTCCAAGTGC
>NZ_KI912393.1:7500-50524 GCF_000518165.1 Bartonella elizabethae F9251 = ATCC 49927 | reverse complement strand
CTTTTTGTCGGCAAAAAAATTCGCTTGAAGCGAAAAATGTTGGGAATGTCTCAAAAAACATTAGGAGACGCTTTAGGGGTAAGTTTTCAACAAATTCAAAAGTATGAAAAAGGCTTAAATCGTGTAAGCGCAGGACGTTTAAAGGAAATTTCCGATATCCTAAAAGTTCCGGTTTCCTTTTTTTATGCGGATATTATCACAAAAGAAAACACCCCATACCATCATGAAGAAATCGCATCAAGCAAAGAGGAGTTTTTGCTTTTAAAAAGTTTTAGAGTTCTGACCTCTGTCAAACAAAAAGCCATTTTAAAATTAATTTCTGATCAAAATTAAAACGTTTTAAATGACCTTTATCCTCTAATCTGCTTTCTATTCTAAGAACAAAGCCCTGCAATTTATAAACAACGCGTTTTTTTATTGAACAGACTATTGGGCTGATTTCCTATGATAGGCAACACGATATTTTCTCTTCATAAGCCTTCATGCCGCTTCATCAATATTTCTCTGAAAATATCTCGAAAAACATCATGACAAGAAAACGCTCATTAAGCCATCATGAAAACAATTCATGATATATGTCTTAAAATATTGAGCGATACTTCTTTTGACTGCTCCAAATTTGAAAAAGTTCTATCCTCTCCACCTCCCCTGTGCTTAAAAGGAGCAGCTTACAATCTGGTGTCTTGTCTACCAGTTTTACTGAGCTGGCTTCAACCTCTCAAAGGACAATGTTCCATGAGGCGCTACGAACAAAAACGCTCTAAAAAGCGAGCCTCCTGCACACATTGAAGTACAAAAACGTTTCAATCCAGTTCAATCTGTCAACAAAACAATCCAGCTTTTTAAGGAAGCACATCAACTTGGTTTATTTTAATCACCCACCTCAAAGAACAGCCTCTCATGAGACTGTAAGGTTTGTGCTAATCTCACACATTTTTGCAATAAACATCACGTAAATATAACAAGACCAATTATTGACTTGCAAAGGGGTTGTAAGATCCATTATCTTGCCGCCATTTTGAAGGTTCGGTAAAGTCGCTTGACCAAAGACCAATCTTGTTGTTACGTGCTTTTTCTTCCGCATGATGATACTGTGTTGGAAGAGGATTTTTATCCTCCTTTGAGAGCATCAACATCCCTTCGCTAAGACCTGCCTCGGCTAAATCAACCCCTTGAACAAAACACTGCGCATAATAAACACCCTTGTGCATAAAAGCCCGTTTACAGGATAAATCCTGACCAAGTGTTTTGGTAACAAGCCAAGCCGTTGTAACCGCACCACAAGGCCATTCTTGATCCTTTAATTTTGCTTTTTGGCGGGGCGCGCATGTGTCCACACCATAAAGATGAATATCACGGGTCATATGAGATCGCCAAGATTGTGCAGAAGGCGTCAGCAATTTAAACGTAACCCCACTGGTAACCGATGCCCTGCCATGAAAAACAACTGTATTATTGACACCATCGCTTGATAAAACTGTCTTCTGCTGCTCAAATACTGGTTTATTTTTTTCAAGCGCAGATTCATTTTTTTCTAAAGACTGTTGAGTCATCGATTGACTTAAATCTTTTTCTTCCCGATAGAGATCCACGATATCTTGAATATCTTGCGTTTTTAATATTTTAAGAAAGCTGAAATCTATTTGATCTTTATATTGGCTTAATCCCCACACTATGGACCCCATAATGTAAATAATAACAATCCATTTAAATAGCATTTCTTAACACGCTCGCTCAAAAAGTTCATATTTTTCTATCATTTTACATTATTTATCAGCAATCCCCTTGTTTTTAAAGAAAAAAATATAAATATCTATCTTGCACATTAACTACATTTTGTAAAAAATAATATTCTCTCTCACCTTATTTTAATATTGTTGTCTTAACCAGAAACACAACTTAAAATTGCCATTTTCATGTAACACAATCTTAATTTGATAAAGACTTCTGTCTCTTTAAAAGAAGAGTTTGAGAGTGAGAAAATCCACGATCAAGACTTTTAAATGAAAAAACGAGGAGTTTAGACTGTTATAGAATAACAGAATTCTTCAGTTGTTAGAGGCAATGGAATGTCGACAGATGAACAAATATTGTTTGTTAAAAAGAGAGGTAAAATGACAGATAATAGACTTCAGAACATCATTTTTATCGTGACCATGCTGCTTTTTACAGCAGTACTTATGTGCGATTTTTCTTATGCTGCTTCTACTACTGCTGCGGGTGGTTTCGGGAATCTTGATGGTGTTCTAGGCAACATTGTCGCGGTGATGACAGGTACAACGGCAAGGCTTATTGCCATTATATGTGTTGCTGCTGTGGGTATTGGCTGGATGTACGGCTTTATTGATTTACGCAAGGCAGCTTATTGTGTTTTGGGGATTGCTCTTGTTTTTGGCGCCCCTAGTCTCGTCGGCAAATTAGCAGGTACAGCATAAATGAACGAAGATACCCTTTTCTTGGCCTGTACACGGCCGGCCATGTTTGCTGGTGTTACAATGGAAGCCATGGCGCTCAATGTTATGGCAACGTCCATTCTCTTTATTGTGACCAGTGATTTTACCATGTTTGGTTTAGGCATCGGGATGCACTTTATTTTGCGAGAAGTGACAAAATATGATCACAACCAATTTCGCGTATTATTTGCGTGGCTCAATACAAGAGGAAAACAAAAAAATCTCAGCCGATGGGGAGGGGGGTCTACCTCTCCCTTACGCCTTGTCCGCACTTATAAGGAACTACGCTGAAGGAATAAAACCGGTGAAACAGATGTCAATGATGAAACGGGAAACTTTGCCTGAAGAATATATTCCCTATATACGCTACATCAACCAGCATGTCATTGCCTTAAACTCACGCTGTTTAATGGTTGTGATGGCTGTTGAAGGTGTTAATTTTGACACGGCAGACATTGATCAACTCAATTCTTTACATAACCAATTAAACACTCTTTTAAAAAATATCGCAGATGAACGGGTTGCTTTATATTCTCACATCATTCGCCGTCGTGAAACAATTTACCCAGAGGGTCATTTTCTTTCATCTTTTGCCACAACATTAGATGAAAAATACAAAAAGAAAATGGTTTCGCAAGAGCTGTATCGAAATGATCTGTTTATTTCACTGCTTTGGAATCCCGCAGCGGACAAAACACAACAACTAGCTTCATTTTTTCAGCGCTTGAGCAAAGCTAAAAAAACACAATCTGAACCTGACGCAGAAGCTATTCAGAAACTCGAAGAGTTAAGTCAAGATCTCATGCAAGGTTTAGAAGAATATGGAGCCCGTCTCCTATCAATCTATGAACATGAAGGACTTTTATTTTCCGAACAAAGTGAATTTCTCCACCAGCTTGTGGGAGGAAGACGCGAACGTATTCCTCTTACATTTGGCACCATTGCCTCAACGATTTACTCAGATCGCGTTATTTTTGGAAAAGAAATTATCGAAATTCGCCATGAAAGCAATGAGCGCTTTGTCGGTATGTTTGGCTGGAAAGAATACCCTTCAAAAACCCGCCCTGGAATGACCGATGGTTTGCTTACGGTCCCCTTTGAATTCATCTTAACACAATCATTTGTTTTTAAAAGTAAAGCGGCCGCCAGTGCCATTATGAGCCGCAAGCAAAATCAAATGATTAATGCAGCCGACCGGGCTAGCTCACAAATTGATGCGTTGGATGAAGCTCTGGATGATTTAGAGTCAAACCGTTTTGTTTTGGGCGAACACCATATTTCTTTAGCCGTTTTTGCGGATCACCCCAAAATATTGACGGAGAACTTATCAAAAGCACGTTCTCATTTAACCAATGGGGGTGCCGTAATTGCCAGAGAAGATTTAGGATTAGAAGCCGCATGGTGGGCACAATTACCTGGAAACTTTAGCTATCGTGCGCGTTCAGGTGCTATTACCAGCAGAAACTTTGCAGCTTTATCGCCCTTCCATTCTTTTCCCGTTGGCAAATTGAACGATAATGTTTGGGGGGCTGCTGTTGCATTGCTCAAAACACAGGCTGGTTCACCTTATTATTTTAATTTTCATTATGGTGATCTTGGCAACACTTTTGTTTGTGGTCCATCGGGATCTGGTAAAACAGTGATTGTTAATTTTCTTCTTGCGCAATTACAAAAACACAATCCAACCATGGTTTTTTTCGATAAAGATCAAGGAGCAGAGATTTTTGTCCGAGCTGGAGGTGGAAAATATAAACCTCTCAAAAATGGACAGCCCACGGGGATTGCCCCCTTAAAGGGTATGGAATACAATGAAAAAAATAAAATCTTTCTTCGTCATTGGATTTTAAAGCTTGTGACCAGTGAAGGGCAAATTGTGACCGAAGAAGAGCGACAAGATATTGCCAAAGCCATTGACTCTTTAGAAAACTTACCCCCAACACACCGCTCTCTTGGAGCCCTTCAGCTGTTTTTTGACAATACATCCAAAGAAGGGATTGCCATGCGGCTACAACGGTGGATTAGAGGCAATGATTTAGGATGGGTTTTTGACAATGATCAAGATGATCTTAATTTAAATGCACAATTCATTGGCTATGACATGACCGATTTCTTAGACAACGAAGAAATTCGGCGCCCTTTGATGATGTATCTCTTTCACCGCATTCTTGATCTGATTGATGGGCGGCGCATCATCATTGTGGTTGATGAGTTCTGGAAAGCTTTGGAAGATGATTCATTCAAAGCCTTTGCGCAAGATCGGCTCAAAACAATCCGTAAACAAAATGGTATGATGCTCTTTGCCACACAAAGCCCCAAGGACGCTTTAAACTCCACAATCGCGCACACCATTATTGAGCAATGCCCCACTCAAATATTTTTTCCCAATCAAAAAGCAAATTACAATGATTATGTTGAAGCTTTTAAACTCACTGAGCGTGAATTTGAACTGATACAGTCAGAATTAAGCAGGGAATCCCGCCGTTTTCTCGTCAAACAAGGACAAAGTTCTGTCGTTGCAGAACTTAACTTACGGGGAATGAACGATGAGATCGCCGTTTTAAGCGGCACAACAAAAAATATTGAACTCATGAATGAAATTATAAACGAACATGGCGCAGACCCTGAAAAATGGCTGCCCATCTTTTATCAAAGGAGAAAAAAACAATGAAAAAATATGGCTTAGTGACACTATTATCTTTTTCTTTTATTTCTCATGCATTCTCACAAATGTCCCCCGATGCAGACGAATATTATAAACAAGCACTCGAAAATACACAAAAATTAGATACTGCAAAATCAGAAACCGCTGAGACCATTTATAAGACAGCCACTGAAACTGCAAAAAAAATTAAAGAGATAAATGGTCAACTTGAACAACTGAAGTCACAAACAGAGACAACAGCAACTGAAACGACCTCAGACGCTGACAAAAACTCTAACCTTGAAGAATTGCAGAAACGACAAGCTCTTCGACAAGAGCTTCAAGTAAAAGTTTCTCTTCTTCAAGCCGATCTTCAAGCAAATTCTTTAAAACTTCAGGCCCTTAATATGATTCAAGCCAGAGATACGAAGACAAAAGAGGAGCTGCGTGAAGAAAAGGAGCAACAAAAGCATAAAACACTCCAAGCACAATTAAAAGAAAAAGAAGAAAAGCTAAAAGAAAAACTTGAAAGTACTGGTGCAGATGTCAGACTATAATTTCCCTAAATTTGATAAGTTTTCTCCCTTTGAAAGCATTTCTGGGTATATTTTAAAGCCCCTCGACAATGTGATGGACACAACGGTGAGTGGATTATCTTCTGCTATTTCAGCGCCCTTAAATCTCGCCGCAATTATTTTTATTTTTCTTTATGGCTATAATGTTATGACAGGTCGTATTGCGCTTTCCATGCACAGTCTTCTCAATAATGTTGTTAAAATTGTTATTGTGACAACAATGGCAACGAATGCAGAAACGTTTAATACATATGTCAAAGATATTTTCTTCAATGACTTGTCCAACGCTATTGGGAATGCGTTAAACAGTAATCCTGCAAATTCCAATGTTTTTGATTATATTTTGTTACAGGCAAGTGACCGCTATCAAGAAGTTTTATACAATGCTTGGTTTTTTGAAAAGATCATTGTGGGTCTTCTTGGTTCTATCATGCTTCTGGCCGTTATTCTCTTTTGTATAGGTGGCTTTATTGTGCAAATGTTTGCCCAAGTTGCACTGGTCATGATTATAGGTCTTGGACCTCTGTTTATTAGTTTATATTTGTTCAATACAACGCGAAAATATACCGATGCGTGGATTACAACTTTGGTTAATTTTACCATTTTACAAGTTCTCGTAATCATGCTTGGAACAATTATATTGTCAAGTGATCATTCAGGTTCTCAGAGTTTCCTATGAATCAATCTATGTTCTTTTCCCACCTGTCATCGTCATTTCGATCATAGGGGTTATTATCTTCCGTGCACTTCCTGGTATTGCCACAGCGCTAGCTTCTGGCGGACCATACTTTAGCGCTGGTGTCTCTTCAGGAGGACAGATCTTCACGATGCTTGCCAATGGTGCAAGAGCGAGTGGGAATGCCGTCAAAAGTGCTGCTTCACAAATCTCAGGAGCAGCTGGAAATGCTGCGAAAGGTGCAGCAGGCGCGGCAGCAAAAGCAGGAAGATTTGGAGGTGGTCGTGGTCGATTTTAAGATAAAGCATCTCTTTAAAAGAAGAAGCATTTTGGTTTTTGCTTTGCGTGCGCCTTTTGGCGCACGCACCATGGTCTTTTTCCATGAAAGACTTAATATCATCTTGGGCCTTACAATAAAACCAATCACAATCTTGCCTCCCATAAACTTGTAAAAGTGTCCAAAATAAAAGGCTCTCATGCGTTGTATTCCAAGATATCTGTGAGTTCAAAAAATGAAACGAAAAATAACTTTTGTTATGATCTTAACAATCGCGCTTTCCGGCTGTGCCTCTTTGAGTGGTCCCAAAAAACCACCACGCTGTAATGGCAAACAGACACGTGCTTTAAATAAGGACAAGTGGAATTGGGACAACAAAAACGTTGCCTCCTCAGAAAAGGCCGTACATCCTGTTACCACTCCTATCATTCTCAATACTTTGGAAAGTGAAAAAGCAACAGCCAACTTAGCAGTTCACCCAGCTTTATTAAAGCCGGCTATTCATGAAGCGCGATCTGACAAAACTGTGGAGGTTCCGCATGAAAAGTGATGCCCTTGAAGAATATATAAAAGAAGCCCGCTCATTTGATATTGATCGCATGCACGGCATGCGCGTACGGATGAAAATTTCCATGGCTTTAACAGTGCTTTTTGGATTGATGACAATTGCACTGGCTTTGGCTGTCGCAGCTTTAACGCCTTTGAAAACGGTAGAGCCTTTTGTTATCCGCGTTGATAACTCAACAGGCATCATCGATACTGTAAGCGCCCTAAAAGACTCTCCTAATGACTATGATGAAGCAATAACGCGTTATTTTGCCAGCCAATATGTTCGTGCGCGTGAAGGTTTTCAGTCCTCAGAAGCAGAAAACAATTTTCGCTTAGTCTCTCTTTTATCTTCTCCAAAAGAACAAAACCGTTTTGCAACATGGTACTCGGGCAACAATCCAGAAAGTCCGCAAAATATTTATCATAACATGATTGCAACGGTCACAATCAAATCAATCTCTTTTATAAGCAAAGATCTTATCCAAGTTCGTTATTATAAAACGGTCAGAGACTTTAATGAAAAAGAAAATATTTCTCATTGGGTTTCAATTTTAAATTTTTCTTACGTAAACGCCCATATTTCAACGTCTGATCGTCTCATCAACCCCCTTGGTTTTCAAGTATCGGAATACAGATCTGATCCAGAGGTGATAAAATGATCAGACTTTTACAAATAATCTTTTTAATTTTTACGATCACTCAAGGCTTTCACACAGTTTTCTCATTTGCGGAAACAGCGCCTGTCAGTGCCCGTAAAGATAACCGCATCAGATTTGTCAATTATGACCCCTACAATGTCGTAAAAATCATTGGCTCCATTCGCTCCTCGGTTCAGCTAGAATTTGCCGATGATGAAGAAGTCACTTATGTAGGAATTGGCAATTCCGTTGCTTGGCAAGTTGCGCCAGCTGGCCACTTTGTTTTTCTCAAACCGCGTGAAATACAACCTGTGACCAATTTACAAATTGTCACAAGCCGCCAAGATGGAATACAACGCTCTTATCAATTTGAGTTGCAAATCCGTGAAGGCGACGTTTCAGCCGGTAATGAAACCTATTTCTTGGTCAAGTTTCGTTATCCAGAAGATGAAGCTTTGCGTAAGAAATTAGCCGAAGCAGCAAAAGCCGAACAACGTGAAGAAAACTATGTCAATGATATTTTAAATATTCATGAAGATTTTGGACCCCGCAATTGGGCTTATGAAGCCCAAGGCTCATCTCTCATTGAACCTGCTTCTGTCTATGACAATGGGAAAACAACCACCTTTACCTTTTTAGGCAATGTTGAAATCCCCACCATTTACCTTGTAACGCCTGATGGGCAAGAAGCTCTTATTCCTAAATCAATAAAAGGCAACAAGGTCATTGTTCATGCGACAGCAGCACAATTCACGCTACGGCGTGGAAATGAAGTATTGTGCATCTTTAATAAAAGGTTCGTCCCACAAGGAATTAACCCTGAGACAGGGACCACATCACCATCTGTACAACGTAAAGTGAACATAGGAAACAGCCATGAATAACAGCGTGGATGAAAAAAACATTAATGATCGCGATACCATAAAAAATGCTCAAGGAAAAAGTCAACAGAGCAATGTAGGCAAGGCCATTGCTCTTATTATTCTTTTCAGTGTCTGTCTTTATTTAGCCTATTCCACACTTGTCACAGACAAAAAACAACCAATAGAGAAAAAACAATCGATTGAATCTTTAAAAGAAGGAAAAGTTATCAAACAAACAGAACTTTTTCGCCCTGCAAAGCCTACCCCTCCCTCCCCTGAACAGTTACACCGAAATAAGGCACTGTTACCCAAAGTTGAGCTCCCAACACCCAACATCAATCAGTTAAATTCTGATGATCCGCTACTGGAAGCTGCACAACGTGCTCCTGTATTAGCTTATGCGAATGCACAACAAGGCAAAACAGCTTCACAAACCAATAACAGCGCTTTGCCTCACCAACTAGAAAGCAAGCCTGATGAAACAACACAACGCTTTAATCATCTTCTCAAACCCACGGTTCTTGAAGGGATTCGAGCTTCCACCCTTGGCAATCGAAATTACATTATCACGATGGGAACGTCTATCCCTTGTATCTTAGAAACAGCGATCAACAGTGATCAACAAGGTTTTGCCAGTTGTATCGTCTCCAGAGATATTTTATCCGACAATGGTCGTGTTGTGCTTCTTGATAAAGGTACCCAAATTGTTGGAGAATATCGCGCTGGATTGAAAAAAGGCCAAAAACGTCTCTTTGTGTTATGGAATAGAGCAAAAACCCCTAATGGTATCATTATATCTTTAGCATCACCGGCAACAGACAGTTTAGGACGCTCTGGGATTGACGGTGATATTGATAATCATTGGTTAGAGAGGATTGGATCTGCCCTTCTTGTCTCCCTGATAAAAGATGCAACAAGCTATGCCAATAAACGTTTATTAAAAAAACAAGAAAAAGAAGAGACTGAAACGATCTCTTCAGGACAAAACATCGCCAATATTATTGTCGAAAATTATGCCAATATTCCTCCAACCTTATCTAAAAACCAAGGGGAAATGGTAAACGTTTTTGTCGCCCGCGATTTAGATTTTTCCGGTGTTTATAAACTGAAAGTCATCGAAAACAAAAAACAGATTATCAATCGAGCCGTTTCAAGAAACTTTTACAAAAATTCTGCGATACCTTTAGAATGAACCAAACCTTACACACCATGAGCGATGAAACCGTCGCGATTGTTCTGACAAAACTTGAGCCGATCAGTGTTTTTTTGAAAGATGAGAGTCTTTTCGAAATTGTGATCAATCGTCCCTATCAAGTCATGACGGAAGGGATTGATGGCTGGAAAACAATAGAAGCACCGGCTCTCTCTTTTAATGAGCTTATGGGAATCGCGAAAGTTGTCGCGTCCTATTCCAAGCAAAACATATCAGACAAGAACCCAATATTATCGGCGACTCTACCAGGCAATGAGCGCATTCAAATTGTCATTCCACCAGCTGTCGAAAAAGACACGATTAGTATGACAATTCGTAAACCATCATCACAGAGTTTTTCTCTTGAAGAACTGGCAAATAAAGGTCTTTTTTCGCACTGTGAGCAGGTCTCTTTCACACCATTGAATGATTATCATTCTCGTTTTAGTGAACTCAAAGCCATTGAGCATAACTTAGCCAATGCCTACCGCGATAAAGACTTTGTTTCCTTTTTAAATCAAGCTGTAAAATGCCAAAAAAATATTTTGATTGCGGGAAAAACCGGTTCAGGGAAAACCACATTATCAAAAGCATTAATCGCCAAAATTCCTCAAGACGAGCGTATTATCACCATTGAAGACACCCAAGAATTGGTGATTCCGCACCCCAACCATGTCTCGATGATCTATTCAAAAGATGGACAAGGCTTAGCTTCTGTTGGCCCCAAAGAATTGCTTGAATCATCTTTACGGATGCGTCCTGATCGTATTCTTTTGCAAGAACTTCGAGATGGTACAGCCTTTTATTATATCCGCAATGTCAATTCAGGCCATCCAGGATCCATTACGACAGTCCATGCCTCAACAGCCCTTGCTGCTTTTGAGCAAATGACCCTTTTGGTTAAAGAAAGTGAAGGAGGGGGTGATTTAGAGCGTGATGATATTCGAGGTTTATTGATTTCAATGATTGATATCATCATCCAATGCAAACGGGTTGAAGGGAAATTTAAGGTCACAGAAATTTATTATGATCCCTTCAAACAACGTAACATTTTTGGCGGGGACTAGAATAAGATCACATCGGTTGAAAGCTCTTTTAAAGCAACGATTTCCCATACATTGCCCATAAAAGGAAAAATGCATGAAAAGCAAAACAATAGGAAACAGAAAAAACCTTTTATTGATGACAGCGGAAGAATTAAAATGCCGCCGCCAAGCCGTTGATGCCGCCATCAATACCCATACGATAGAAGGGATAAAGCTTCATTCCACAACGCTAAAAATTTTAGAAGAATACGCAAGGGGAAATATTTCACTCGAGGAATTTAACACTCTGATGGACAACGTAATATTATAAAGGAGGTAACAATGCCAAAAGCAAAAGCAAAAACAAAAAATATAAACAATCCTTCTCCCCATAATTATCTCTATCCTAAAACTGTTACGTTAAAAAATAAATATGGCACAAAGGACCTTGATACTTTTTTGAAAAAATGTTCGCATGATACAGCAAAGGCGATGATTAATCTGCGCGAAGAATCCTTACCAGAAAAGTTCGATAGCGCCTATCTATGCCATATTCATAAAAAATTGTTTAGCAACACATTTGAGTGGGCTGGTTTGACTCGAAATATCCCCGTTACATTTTCAGATGGCACCACAGCCGTCATGCCCGAAATGAAAAGAACAGGCTGGGAAAATGCTTTTGCAATCGGAGATGAGATCCAAGAAGGATTACAACAATTAGATCAAATGCTTGCCGAAAAAAACAATTTGCAAGGCTTATCGCGCGAAGAATTTAATTCTGAAGCAATAAACTTATTTAACGCTCTTAACCAAGTCCACCCATTCAGAGAAGGCAATGGACGCACACAACGGGCATTTTTTGAAAATCTCGCCAAAAGCGCAGGCCATCAACTTGAATTTTCGCTTGTCACAAAAGAACGCATGCTTCTTGCCAGTGTTGCAGTCGCAGAAAAGGGTAATCTAGAACCGATGCAACATCTGTTTGAAGATATCTCCAATCCAGAAAAGGTATGTCTTTTAAAAGAATTCATGGATAACATGAAAAACAGCGGACGCAATGTGAATGATCGCCCTGTTATGGTTGTAAAAGAAGGTGAAACTTACACGGGCCTGTATAGAGGTGCTGGCCTTAACAGCTTTGCCTTCAATGTGAAAGGAGCTTACATCATCGGAAGTAAAGAACATCTCACACCAGAACAACTCAAAACATTAAAACCCGGTGATAGATTTACCTTTACCGTTCCTCAAACAAAAGAGTTAAAAGGTATTCTCATTCCTGAAGAGAAATTAGTTCCTTTGACAAAAAATGAAAAGGCTGAAAGGGTTGCAGAAGATGCTTGTGTCAACACAAGCCTAAAACAGGTCCAGCAATTGGCAAAAATTGTTTATGGTAACGAAACAAAATTAAACAAACAGATGGCTGCAATTATTAACGATCCAGCCTTAGGTCAACAGCTTGCTAATCAGATTGAAAAGGCTCCAGACTCTGTCGCTCATCTTGCAGGTTTTAATTTATGTGGGCTCCAAAATCAGGCCCGTGCAAACGCTAAAAATCATGTTGAGATGCTTTGTAGCGCCGTTGTCAATTTCTCCCATGCTGTCAAACATGCTGAGAAGGAAATTAATCAAGAACATAGAGCAGAACAAGAACGTCGCGCTAAAACAGTAGAAATGCCAAGTCAAAGCTTGCAAGATCTTTTTGCCTTGCCAAAAGAATTACAGCAAGAAGTTTTAGCAAAAAATCCTGGACTTCAAAAAGAGCTGACCAGCTTTGTCAAAAACATCAATAGCCGTCTTTCCACAGCTGAACATAAAGCTGTCAAAAATAATGCGTATGAAGCATTAGCTGAAAGCATGGGTGTCTCGGAAAATAAAGCCAAGCAAATTACACAAACCATTAAGCAAGCCAAAGAAGTGCACCAGCAAACCTGCACACGCGCAATCAACCGTTCAAATGTGCTCGCTATGGCCAGCTAAGAATGGATAAAATTTTTCTTTTTCATGAGAAGAGCGCACAAACAAAAACAGATGAGCGCTCTCTTGTGCCTTTGGAAAAAAGGGCATTTCGCAGCATATTCTAAAGAGGATTGAATAAAATACAATGAAATATACCAAGACACAAATGATCCTTATTTTAACCCCTATTGCTTTAGGGGCTTTAACGATATTTCTTGTCCCTCATTTTTTGTTGCTGATAACCAATGGCCTTAAGAGCGATCAAATTTATTGGACTCTTCGTTCAGAGCCTTTATTAGTCTTAGCTCTAACGGCTGCTGTTTCATTGTTGTATAGTCTCTCACAAAAACTACACCTGCGTAAAATCATCACTTTTGTTTCCCTGGCTTTTTTTGCAACCATTGCTCTTTACTATGTTGGGGGTGAACTAAAACGTTTAAGTCCCTATGTTGGCCAACAAGGAATAACGTGGAGCTATGCGCTTCAATTCATGGATCCCATGGTTATCTTTGGCATCATCATTGGTGTTTTTTTTTCCATCATTCAATTCATTACAACCTCTCCCCCTAAAAATAAGGTCAAGCGTGCCAAAAAGGGTGTTTTTGGGGATGCCGCATGGATGAATTTAAATGAAGCGGCAAAAATTTTTCCTGCCAATGGGCAAATTGTTGTAGGAGAAAGATACCGTGTTGATCAAGATAATGTGTGTAAAATTCCCTTTTCCCCTGGCAATAAAACAACATGGGGCAAAGGTGGAACAGCCCCTTTGCTCACCTTTAATCTTGATTTTGGTTCAACGCATATGATTTTTTTTGCTGGTTCTGGTGGTTATAAAACCACAAGTACAGTCGTTCCTACGTGTTTAACCTATCCAGGCTCTGTTATTTGTCTTGATCCTTCAACAGAAGTTGCCCCAATGGTTAAATTTGCACGTCAAAAAATGGGCAATAGAAATGTTATTGTTCTCGATCCGAATTCACTTTTAACAAAAAATTTTAATGTCATCGATTGGCTTTTAGATGACAGTGTCCCACGCACACAACGTGAAGCGAATATTGTAAGCTTTTCTAAATTGCTTCTTACAGATAAAAAATCAGACAATTCTTCAGCGGAATATTTCTCGACACAAGCCCATAATCTTTTAACAGCTCTTCTTGCTCATGTTATATTTTCGGATGAATATGAAGACGATGAGCGCAATTTAAAAACATTGCGTGGCATTCTCTCTCAATCAGAAACAGCGGTTGTCAATCAATTACGCATGATTCAAGAAACAACCCCTTCTCCTTTTATTCGCGAAATGGTGGGGATTTTTACAGAAATGGCGGAGCAAACCTTTTCAGGTGTTTATACAACCGCCTCAAAAGACACCCAATGGCTTTCTTTATCCAATTACGCCAATCTTGTTTGCGGCGATGATTTTTCCTCCTCAGATATCACAGATGGCAATACAGATGTTTTTCTCAATCTTCCTGCTAGCATTTTAAACAGTTATCCAGCAATCGGACGTGTGATTATTGGTGCCTTTCTCAATGCCATGGTTACAGCAGACGGTAAGTATAAAAAGCGTGTTTTATTTGTCTTAGATGAAGTTGATCTTCTAGGCTATATGAATATTTTAGAAGAAGCACGTGATCGTGGACGAAAATATGGAACATCCTTGATGCTCTTTTATCAATCTTCTGGTCAGTTGGTCAATCACTTTGGCGAAGCAGGAGCACGTTCATGGTTTGAAAGCTGCTCCTTTGTCAGCTATGCTGCCATTAAAGACCTTCAAACCGCAAAAGACATTTCAGAACGCTGTGGTCAAATGACCGTTGAAGTCACCGGAACAAGCAGATCAAAAGGTTTATCTTTAGGCAAGAGCTCTTACAACGTCAATTACCAACAAAGAGCTCTTATTTTACCCCATGAAGTTATTCAAGAAATGCGTCAAGATGAACAAATTATTCTTATGCAAGGACAACCCCCTCTGCGATGTGGTCGCGCCATCTATTTCAGAAGAAAAGAAATGTTAGCTGCTGCTGCAAAAAACCGCTTTGCCCCCCAAAAGAAAAACTAACTTTCATCAATGAGATACTAACAAAAAAGAATACATTCCTATTTTTTCAAAAAAGTCTGCGCATAAAAAATTCTCCTGCCACCATACAAAAAAACAGAGTCAAAAAATCCGTGATTTTTCCTTTTCTATTTTCCCCTTTCTATTTTGCGTATCATTTTACCAGCAACCATGACCTTTAAATTTTTATAAAAAACGCCCATCCCCCAATCAAGAGCAATATCAATATCTCTACATCTCTCTTAGGAAAAGGGACACACACTTACAAAGTTTTTCATATATAATTTATGACAACAAATTGATTTAGAATGATAATTTATCTAAATTTGTGCTAAGTGAGAGACCCAATAGCCTCAAGATTCTCTTATTTCAAATCTTTTTCATGATTAAGAACGCAATCAATGAAAGCGTGCGGCAATACCTATCCCCTTACAGACAAGCAAAGATATTTAAGAACGTTCATAACCCATCTCAATGATGCAAGAAAAACAAAAGATTTCCCTCCCCTTTGAGACAAGAAACCTTCACCACACCCACACGACAAACATAGACTTTTCCCAAAAAACATTCAAGAGATCGACAAAAATGAATAAATCATTCTTATACAAGCTTCTTCCCCCTTTAATATATCATAACGTGTTCTATTTTAACGACTAAGCGCTAAAAAATGCCCTTTCTCGCCAGCCAAAGAAAAGTCTCTCACCCTTATGAGGCTTAGGCTTTAAAGTAGCGCTATACCATAAAGCAACAACACAAAGTAAAAAAACATTTTGTTGCAAAGTATAAACAAGAGGTCCCCATAGGCCAAGAAGAAGAACATAATGGAGAAAAATTCGTGATAACTGCTTTTATCCATAGACTTCCCAACCTGAACACTGTGTATGAAAAGCCCCAAAGCCATCCGATGACCAAGAACAATCCTCTCCGCCATATCCGCGTCCCTCAACAAAGCGCTCTTGCAAACAACTTTACGAAAAGCAAAACAGCAAAAATCTTAAACAACATTTTTCTTTTTGACCTTTTCCCCTCATCTCAAAGCGGAAAGGGCACTTTCTCTCTTATAACACTCAAAATCTCAAAAGAATACGCGAAGGGGAATTTTCAATATGACCCGCGTTTAAAGCGCGCATCAACCACCACCCTACTTTCTCAGGAGAGACGATATGTTAGAGCAAAATTATCTCTATAAAGGAACCCCAACACTCAAAAATAAATATGGCATCAAAGACCCCCAAAAACTATATGAACGCAGCACCCGTGAAGCTGCCAGAGAGGCTGCTAATTTTCGTCATGAACCACCACCCCTAAAATTTGACGCTGCTTATCTCAAACAAATCCACTGGAGCCTCTTTCACAAAACTTTTGAATGGGCAGGTCAAACGCGCGATACATCCTTTACCTTTGAAGATGGCAGCACTGCCCGTATGCCAGCAATGCGCCCTAAAGGGTATGAGGTTCCTTTTGCCATCGGTCCACAGATAAAAAAAGAGCTCACACAACTTGAAAGAACACTAAGCGAAAAGAACAATTTACAAGGTTTATCGCGCCAAGAGTTTGCTGAAAGTGCCGCTGACGTTTTTATGGCGCTGGAACACGCCCATCCTTTCCGAACAGGCAATGGACGCGTCAATCGAATGTTTATGGAAAAACTTGGACAAGCAGCGGGGCATCAGATTGACTTTTCGTTCACCACAAAAGGACGCATGACAGCAGCTTGTATTGAAGCCATGCAACATGGCAATCCCCAACCGATGAAAGATCTTTTTGAAGATATCACCCATCCGCAAAAGTCTCTTGTTTTAAAAGAATTTATCTCCCAAATGAGACAAGCTGGACTGGATGAAATTAATAATCGTGTTGTTGTTGCCGCAAAGGAAGGGGTTCCCTATGAAGGTATCTTTAGAGGCTCTTCAGCAGAAGGGTTTGTCATGGAAGTCGAGGAAGGATTCGTCGTGGGCCACAAAGATGATCTTTCCCCAGAACAAGTCAAAACATTGCGCAATGGCGACCAAATCCTCTTTCAAAAAAGCAACGTTCAAAATGTAAAAGAAACCTTGATCCCACAAGAAACCTTAGCCCCTCTCAACCGCGAAGAGTTATTTGTAAGAATTTCAACTGACCCTTATGTTGAAGCAAACCGAAAAGAAGTCGAAGACCTATCAAAGACTGTATATGGTAAAGCCCAAGCCTTAAAGACACAATTGGATATCATAACAGCATCTCCAAACTTAGGAAATCAATTTGCTGATGAAATTTTAGAAAACCCTCAATCTGTTTCTAAACTTGCAGGGAGAAAAATGTTTGACATGAAAAGTCCAAGTCGCAGACAAGCCGAACAGGCTGTTCCACAACTCAGCCAAGCCCTTAGAGATTATGGTACAATAACAAAACAAACAAAAGATGAAATTCTAGAGCAGCACCAAAGAGAACAAAAACGCTTAAGCCACGGGGTTGAGAAACCTGGAAAAAATTTACAAAAACTTTTTGCCTTACCAGAAGAACGACAAAGGGAAGCTTTATTGCATTCTCCAGCACTCCGACAAGAACTCCATACCTTTTCACGCCAATTACACAATCGTCTCTCCTCAGAAGATCGCAAAGCCATACAAGAAGGAGATCATACAAGATTGGCTTGTCTTCTTGGGACATCGGAAAGCAAAGCCAAAGAAATTGCGCAGACTGTCAAGAACACCCAAGAAGCCCAATGTCAAGTTCGTACTTTAAAAGTTAGTCGTTCCTCATCATTAGCTCTTACCGGCTAAAAAGGGGACCTTTTAGCTTCCAATAAAACTCTTGGTGTCCGTCATTTTATCTCCATTGCACCAAGAGTTGTTTTAGAACGGTACAAAAAATCGTTCTAAAAATGAATCCTGTAATTTATTATAAGTTATTGATAAGATTTCACAAAAAAACTGTATAAAAGACATAAATCTCCATTACAGATCAATATGAATAGCGCGTAATCTTTGGCAGGCCATTCAATTTGATATCTTCTTTTATCAAGATATCAAAAAAGTGGGGAATGGCCCCAAAGAGGTTTTCTAAAATATTGAAAGGAAACAGCCATGAAAAAAAGCCACCCACACAAAGAACCTCAAAATCCAGAAACCCAAAAGCCAGAGCCTCTCTACGCGACAGTAAATAAAAACAAAGGAAGAGGCGGTCCGCGCATCCCAAGCCCAGAAGAGGTACAAGCAGCAAACAAAAGACCACCTCTCCAAGAAGGTTCCCCCTACGACAGACCGAGGGGAAGAGAGCAAACAAATTCGCCCTATAACTCCCCGAGAATGGGAGCAGGGTATGATACGCCCCCTTCTCAACGACCACAAGAAACTCCTTATGCACCCCAATACCCATTAGGAGCTACCCGTGCAACCACCGCTGGAAGGGGTTCGCGTGAGCCTTCTCCGGACAATCCTACAAATCCCTATCAAGTCACTAATCTAATGACGGGTGAAACAGAGTTCCAAGAGCAAATAAACCCCCTTTATGACTCACCAAGCGGAAGCAGTGAGGATTTACGCTTCTCCCAAAGACCAGAGGAACATCTCTATGCAGAAATTGATCCCAGAACACAAGGCGGACGTTCTCCCCATAAACCATTAGAAACAATCTATACAACATTGGGCGCGGGTGCTGAAGGTGGAGAACGCCAACAACAGGAAAATCCCCTCTACCAAGGCGTTGGCAGAGCAACAACGCCCCCTCCCAGAACCCCAAAGGATGAGGTTACCACAAGGCTTTTAAAAGACACAGGCTTTCAATATGGTGTAAGAGAAACCCAAGAGTGGTGTACAGTTGTTTATGGTAATCCACATGCCTTGAATAAACAACTTGCGGACATTCTTGAAAATCCTCAAGGAGCAGAAAAGATCTTATGGGGCCTTGCAGAAAATCCTGAAAGCCCTGGAAAGCTTGCTGGTCGGCAGCTTCTTGGCGTAAAGAGCCCCGATCGTAAAGAGGCTGAAGATGGTTTTCGTCACCTTTGCTCATCTCTTGAAAGACATATCCATAAGGCACAAAAGCTCCATAAACAGTTTACACGTGAGCTGGAAAGAGGTCAAAAACAAGAGAGTCCAGAAAGAAGCCCTGAACACCGACGTCACCATCACCACCATCACCACCATCACCACGCAAGAGGACAGGAACGAAATAGTCCAGAACACAGCCCTCGACAACAAAGGCATGGAGAAAAAGGAATGGCTTATGCCATGTAAGAGGGCATCAACATAAAAACAGATCAATTTTGTTTTTCATATTATCTCTTTATTCAGTGAAATTCTTGGCGTAAGTCGTTTTATAGCGGTTGCGCCAAGAATTGTTTTACAATGGTACAAAAAATAGACCTAAAAGTGGACGGTGTAATTTATTGTAACTCATTGATAACGTTTCATAAAAAAACTGTATAAAAGACACAAAGATCCGTTACACTGACTCCGAATAGCGCGAAATCTTTGGAGGTCATTCAGTTGGATATCTTCCTTTGTATAAAGGTTATCAAAACTAAAAGTGGGGAATGCACCAAAGAGGTTTTCTAAAAATATTGAAAGGAAACAGGCATGAAAAAATATCATCCACACCCTTCTGCAAATCCAGAAGCCCTCTATGCACAAGTGAACAAACCAAACAGAGGAAACCAGCGCAGACCAAACCCAGAGGAGGAAGTTTTATACGCATCCGTAAGCACCATTGATCCTCTTTCAAGAGGCGGACGCCATAATCAAAGGCAACAAGGACCGGAAACCGACTACACAGAAGTTGCTCCCCCAAAACGCGGAGAGGAAGTTGTATACGCATCCGTAAGCACCGCAGCCCCTCTTTCAAGAGGCGGACGTCAACATCAAAGGAAAGAAGATCCTGAAACAGACTATGCAACGGTTTCCCCACAACAAAGAGGAAGAACCTCCCTTACAGCTGACCAATTAACTGTACAGCTTTTAAAAAATCAACATGTCCAAGCATATGCGGAAGAGGTGGTGCATTGGAGTAGCATTGTTTATGGACAGAACAACCTTTTCCAGCAACACTTGCAAGACATCCTTAAAAATCCCCTTAAAGGAAAAGAACTATCAGATCGACTTGCTGAAAATCCTGAAAGCATGGGAAAACTTGCTGGTCGCCATGCACTTGGCATGAAAAGTCAAGCACGCAAAGCCGCTGAAGATGGCTTTACCCCTCTCGTTAATGCCATTGATGGATATACAAAGGCTGTAACAGAGGCAAAGGATAGGATTTTGCAAACCCCTCACGCGGAACAAAGACGCCAGCAAGAACATTCTCAGAAAGGTGAAAGCCATCATCACCATCATCGTCACGCAAGAGGACAAGAACAAAATAGTCCTGAGCACAGCCCTCATCGACAAAGACATGGAATGGCTTATGCCATGTAAAGGGGCATTAACATAAAAAAAGATCAACTTTTGTTTTTTATTTAATCTCTTTTTCTATGAATTCCTTGGCGCAAATCGTTTTCTTGCGATTGCGCCAAGATTTGTTTTAGAATAGTACAAAAAATAGTCCTAAAAATGGATCCTGTAACTTATTATAAGTTATTGATAAGATTTCACAAAAAAACTGTATAAAAGACACAAAGCTCCATTACGCTGATGGCGAATAGCGCAGGTCTTTGGAGCGCATATCAGTTCGATATCTTCCTTTGTCTCAAAGTAATCCAAGCATAAAGAACGAGTATGCACCAAAGAGGTTTTCTAAAACAATTTTTGAAAGGAAACGTGCATGAAAAAAGATCACCCTCACCCTTTTCCGTCCTCTTCAGTACAAGAACTGATAAAGCTCTATGAACAAGCAGCGGCAGAGGTCACAGGCGAAGCCCCCCGCCCTCAAGAAAAGCCTTTAACAAGCAAAAGACTATCAACGATACCGGAACAAGATGAGGGAAGTCTCTCTCTTTTAGCAGAAGAAACGATTATGCAGACAAGTGCACAGGCATCTGTTAGGATAACGAATCCAACAACGCCTCTTTCAAGCACGCGCGCGACCCAAAGACTGCAAGAAGCTGAAATGACACGTGCAACAGCTGCTCCACAAGCCGCCCAAAGAGCAACAACACGACTCTCAGAAGAAGAAATCTCTCGATTACTTCCCCACCATTCATTGGTTCGAACCTATCAAGAAGAAATCGAGCGGTTATCCGCAAGTGCTTATGGCGATCCCCATATTTTACAAGAAAAAATGCAGGAAATTCAAAGAAATCCTCAAGCCGGAGAAGAGCTCTCATGGCACATGGCTGCCCATCCTAAAAGTATTGCTAAACTTTCCGGCAGAAGCATGTTGGGCTTCAAAAATCAGACACGCAGAGACGCGGAAGAGAGTTTTTCCGCCCTCAGTCTCACCGTTGAGTGTTATACAGAAGCCGTAAGACAAGCAAGAGAGAGCCTCTTGCAATCTCCAGAGCAAGAACTCAAAAACTATGAACGTCTCATGGGAAAGGCTGCTGTTGCTGAACTGCTGAAAAAACCGGGTCATTCTGAAAGGGAAAAAGAAAGTCTTTCAGAAGCAGACATGTCCACCCAAATTCACCAACATTCAAGGGTCAATAGACATCATGCGCAAATCAAATATTGGAGCAAAGTTGTTTTTGGTAATGAAAATATTTTGCAAGCACAAGTCAAAGAGCTTTTCCAAAACCCTGAAACAATAGAACCGCTGGCACAGCAACTTGCCGGAGACCCCAAGTCTATTCACAAATACGCTGGTCGCAATTTTGGGGGCTTAAAAAATAAAGCGCGCGTTCATGCTGAAGCGGGTCTTTCTCACCTCATTGATGCCCTTGACAATTATGCGACAGCTGTCGCACAGGTCAGAGAAAGTCTTTTACAAACTCAGCAGAGACAACAAGAACATCGTGAAGCATCCGAGCAAACACAAAACTTGCAGCAGCAACAAAACGTTTCACAGTCTGCTCAACGCCCTGAACTTTCAACAGCCGCACATGAAGGAACAACGCCCTCTCCCCAGCAAAGGGAAAGAGAAACGGATTTGCGTCCTCGCAAAACTGCCGCCCCAAAAGCGATGGCTTTTGCCAGCTAAACAGACATAAGTTTCCACGTTGAATCGAACATCTTGGCGCAACACAAGAGAAAGGTGATTTGCGCCAAGAAAGAGAGAACGTTGGAACCAAGTTCATTTTCCCACCACTTAATCTAAGCTATTGATAAAACAGTCTTTAAAGAGTGATCATAAACGGCATCAAAAGAGTGAAATCGTATGAAACTGCTCAGTTTTATATCCTCTCTCATAAAGTCACAGTGAAAAGGCATAAAACAGAATAAACAGCAACGCACTTTTTAAAATAGTCCTTAAAAACAATATTGGAAGAGCTTGAAAGGAACATGCATGAAAAAAAAACACCCCTCCCCTTTTATCGCCGAAATGATGGAAAAACTTCAACAAAAGGTTGAACAATCCCCCACCAGAACCCCTCCTCCCCCAATTTCTCCAAAACCGCAAAAACCATCTATACAAAAACGCCCAGAGAACTTACCTCCCTCTCCAAAGGTTGCGCCCCCGCCGCCCCCACGCGTGAGAGCCTCAATGCAAACCAGCGTCAACAACCAAGAGACGCCTCCTCTACAAACAAAAGTAGCACCGCCAAAACCCCCACGTGCAAAAGACAGACAACAACACAGCCTACAAGTTGAATCCTCGCCCACCACCCAAAAAAGAATGGCCCCACCCCCTCCTCTACGCGGAAGAGAGAAAACGCCAACCGACGTAAAAATCCAAAAGCCTGAAACCTTTGAACGCCCCTCCGCGCCTATAAAAGCAGCACCACAAAGACCACCGCGTGCAAAAGATAGAGAACAACACAGCCCACACGTTCAAGCCTCCCCCTCCGCCACAAAAAGAATGGCACCACCCCCTCCCCCACGCGTAAGAGAAAAAACACCAACCGGTGCAAAAATCCAAAAGCCTGAGACCCAAGAGAGCTCTCCCACGCCTATAAAAGCAGCACCACAAAGACCACCGCGTGCAAAAGATAGAGAACAACACAGCCCACACGTTCAAGCCTCCCCCTCCGCCACAAAAAGAATGGCACCACCCCCTCCCCCACGCGTAAGAGAAAAAACACCAACCGACGTCAAAACCAAAAATCCTGAACCCCTCGCCCCGAGTGTTAGACCCAAAACACCCCAGCATAGAACAGTCCGGCAGCAAAGCAGTTCATCATCACAAGATAGTGAAATATATGCAGTCCCTCGTTCAAACAAACCGCTTCGTAAGGGAAGCAGAAAACAAAGCGATGCTGTTGTGCAAAAAACAGCCTCCCCACAAACAGCCATGAGACAGCCAAAACCGTCTCAGGAACAAAAAGCCTCTATTAATACAATGGAAAGAGAGCTCTTGCTTGGAGCATATCAAGAAGAAATACGATTTTTATGCGGAAAGGTTTATGGTGACCGGCTTATTTTAGAACAAAAAATAGCAGAGATCAAAGAAAACCCGACTATGGGAGAACAACTCTTATGGGATATGAAAGAAAACCCTCTATCTATTTCGAAGCTTGCGGGTCGAAAAGTTCTTGGCATAAAAAGTGATGCACGTAAACAAGCTGAAGAAACGCTTCCTGCTCTACAAGACGCCATAGAAGGTTTTTTATATACCTCAAAATATGCAAAAGAGAATATTTTACAGAGTGCTCACGGGGAGCAACGACAGCATCAACACACCCAACAGGAAGAAACAATCACTCAACACACACAAAGCCGGCTTAATTCAGAAAGGAAAATCCAGCCTCTCTCCAATCAGGAAATTGCCCGCAGAGTTCAACAAGATCCATCGGTTCAATATGGTCAAAGAGAAGTCCAATATTGGTGCCAAATTGTCTATAAAGATCCATTTGTTTTGCAATATAGAATGGAAGATATGCACAAAATTCCAGAAATGGGAGAAGAACTTGTTTTTCAAATTGAAAAAGATCCGACCTCTTTTGCTCCCCTTGCGGGTAGAAAAGCCCTTGGCATAAAAAATGGTGCACGCAAAGCCGCTGAAGAAAATCTTCCTACCCTTTGTACCGCCATTAAAGATTATGGTGAGACGATAAAGCAATTAAGAGAAACCATTGTGCAAAACCATCAGATAGAACAACAACAACGCCATCAACCGCTTAGCGATCTCGATAAAAAATTGCAAAAGCAGCAAAGCCTATCAGAGACCCCGCAGCTGCCTGAGCGCTCAACAACAAAGCGACGTCAAGAGCTTTCTGAAACATCAAGAAAAGAAGAGCACTCCCCTATTCGCCCGCGCAGAAGTGAAGCATCAAAAGCCATGGCTCTGTCGTGATAGTCTCATCACCTTTGGCTTGTCATAGAAAACTTTGGTGCAATTATGTAATTATATTGCCAAGATTGCACCAAGGTCAAAATTGCACAAAGGATAGCGTATAACCTACAGAAAAATTTGAATAAACTCTCCTCTGCCAAAGCGCATTAATAAAATTGCACGATAACATTTCATAAAAATGGCCAACATTGACGTTGCGCCATCATGAACTTTGTTTCATGCGAAGAGGATCAAACTTTTCCCATCACTCAAATCGGCATTCTTCTTTGAAGAAGAAAATACTTAACAAAAATAACATAAGGCAAAAAGTGCAAAAAAGAAGCTTTTTAAAAAACAAATATTAAAAAATTTGAAAGGAAATATGCATGAAAGAAAACACAGAACAGGGTGCTTCCTCCACACAGGAAGAGTTACAAGAACAACAAATAGATGCAGCCGTTTTAAAGCAAATCAATGAAGCCGCGCAAAATTTTTTCTATCCCAATAGCAAAGTTCTTAAAAATAAATACCGTATTAAAGATAAAGAGATCTTAAAAGAACGCTGTTCTGATGATGTCAAAAAAGAAATGATCAAACTTCTCCAAGAGCCCCCACCAGAACAGTTTGATGCTGCTTATCTCAAATATCTTCATCATCGCCTTTTTTCTCATGCATTTGAATGGGCAGGCCATACCCGCGAAAAACCATTTACCTTTGAAGATAACACTGTTGCTTCTATGCCCATTATGAAAAGAGCCGAATTTACAAAGCCTTTTGCGATAGGCAGAAAAATACAAGAGGGACTAGAAAAATTAGATAAGACTCTTGCTGAAAAAAAGAATTTACAAGGCTTAATGCGCGAAGAATTTGTTGAACATGCTGCTGGAATAATGATCGATTTACATCACGTGCATCCTTTCAGAGAGGGTAATAGGCGTACAAAGAGACTGTTTATTGAAAAACTCGCTCAAGCAGCAGGCCATACGCTTGATTTTTCTGTTGTGAGCAAAAAGCGCAAAGACTTTGTCCGCATGGCCGCCATGGAACGGGGTGATCCAGAACCTATGAGGCATCTGCTTGAGGATATTTCCCATCCAGAAAAATTGCTCATTTTACAAGAATTCACCAACTCTATGCAAAAGCTTGGAATGGGTGAAAAAAATTATTATCTCACTGTCGTTGCAAAAGAAGGCGAAACCTATCATGGGACCTATAGAGGCTGTGGAGCCAAGGGCTTCATGATGGATGCTCAAGGAATACTCATCTTGGGAAATAAAAAAGATCTCACACCAGAACAAATACAAACATTAACAAGTGGTGAAACCTTCTCCTTTACAGCCCCAAAGGCTCAAAGCCCAGACAAAAAACAGCAACAAACCCAGCAAAAAACATTGCTGCCAGAAGAAAAAAGAGAGGCTCTGAAAAACGATGAAATAACTGAAAAGAGCAAAGACAGCGCCTCCATTCCAACAAAGGGAAAAGAAAAAGCCCATTTTGCATCATGGATTGCCTCTCATGCTTTAAATGACAGCGTTAAAAGTATGCCCCAAAGCCTGCAAGAAAAAGAACAAAGGGCTCAACCCATGGTTCACTCTGCTTCCTCTATGAAGCAAACGCAAAAAGATTTCCAAGAAACCATTTTAGAGATGAGCCATACAGCGACAACGGATCAAATATCTGTCCAAATGACCAAGGAAACAAGCTCTGACCATCAAAAAAGAGCAAAACAGCCCCTCCCAAAAGCAATGGCATACTGGGAGAAAACGGACACCACCCCTCTCACCTCACAGAAGAAATTCTCCTCATCGCCCAACATCGAAAAAGATCATACAGCGTCCCATAATTTCTTTTACCCAAACAGTATCACTTTAAAAAATAAATACGCAATAAAAGACTCTGAACAATTAAAAGAACAATGTGCCCATGATACAGCAAAAGCAATCATTCATCTGCGCCAAGAAGAGCCACCACAAAGGCTAAGCTCCACATATCTCCAATATATTCATCATACCCTGTTTAAAAAAACTTTTGAATGGGCAGGTCAAACACGCGATAAACCATTTACATTTGAAGATGGCAGCGTTGCTTATATGCTAGAGATGAAAAAAGCCGGCGTTCATTTTGCATCCAAAAAACAAATACAAGAAGGACTAAAAAATTTAGATAAAACACTTGCTGAAACAAATAGCTTAAAAGGCTTAACCCGCGAAACGTTTGTTGAACATGCCGCTGAAATGTTGATACAGCTCAACTATACGCACCCTTTCAGAGAAGGTAATGGACGCACACAACGAATGTTTTTTGAAAAACTCGCTCAAGCAGCAGGACACACACTCGACTTTTCTCTTGTAACAGAAAAACGCATGAACCTTGCCAGCACTGCATCGCTAACACATAACGATAAGGACATGATGAAACATCTGCTTGAAGATATCTCCAATCCAGAAAAAATACTTATTCTAAAAGAATTCGTAGACAATATGAAACATATTGGGCTTAAGAATATTCATCATCATCTGATTATGACAGCAAAAGAAGGTCATACCTATACAGGCTTCTATAGAGGCAGTGGCCCCAACGGATTCATGCTTGATGCCAACGGGACTTTCATCATAGGAAATAAAAAAGATCTTACACCAGAGCAAATACAAACATTAAGAATGGGTGATGCCCTCTCCTTTACAGCACCAAGCACTCAACACCCACAAGAGGTGCTGATCCCCGCAGAAAAAATAGCGCCTCTTACAAGCAGCGAAATTGCCACGAGGATAAAAAACAACGTATTACTTCAAGCAAGAAGAACAGAAATCGAAACTTTGTGCCACATCATTTATGGCAATCGACATATTTTGCAGGAAAAAATTGAGAGAATCCATGAAAATCACAGGGAAGGAGAACAGCTTACCTATCAAATTGCCACATCTCCTCAATCGATTGCTCAGTTGTCTGGGAGCAATATATTGGGCATAAAAAATAACGCGCGTGCCAATGCTGAAGCCAATATTTTGCCCCTCTGTAAAGCCATTGATTGTTATATCAATATTTTTAAACAAACAGAAAGAGACATTCTCCATGACCATCACGCCAAACAAAGGCGCTGTGAACAGTCGGTCGCAATGCCTAAGGTTTGGATGCAAAATCTCCTCTCCTTGCCAAAAGAACAGCAGCAAGAAACCTTATCAAACTCTCCTGAATTAAGAGGTGAAATGAGAGTTTATATCAAAAAAATCAATGAACGCTTATCCTCAAGCGAGCATGAAGCAATAAAAGAAAATAATCCCGAAAAACTGGCTAAGAGTCTTGGCACATCAGCTGTCAAAGCAAAAGAGATTCTGGAAATCGTCAAGCAGACAAAAGAGATAGAACAAAATATACACCCCTTGGCTTTTTATGACCACCAATTGAGTAACCGCTTAGCACCAAAGCAGCATCAATCTCTCCCACAGCAATTATCCAAGAAAAAAACTGAAAAAACATGGTCAAACACCCTTGATAAAGAAGCAAGTAAAGCACAAAAAATGCCAGAAAACATCTATCAAAACATCAAGAGACAAAAAAATATGCCCTCTCACAAAACAGAGCACGCAAAGGCCATGACTCTCTAAAAATTCATATAAGCTTATCTTTTTTACCAGAGAGGGTAAAAAAGATAAGCTTTATCCCCTACCTTCATCGGCAAATCAATCGTGCGTCAACGAAATGCGAAAACCATAAGAGAGAAACTTTCAATAAACGAAGAAAAAGCCCCATCAATGATGAACAGGAATCTCAGCAGAACAATTGATAAGGATTGGTCATTTTTGAAAAGATCATTCATCCCTTTCATTCCCTATAATGCCCTTGCCAGTGATGCTAAAAACAGGCAAGATATTGTTGAAAAATTACGTTTTGCCATCCTCTATTTATAGAATCTCTGAAACAAGAAGGCTGCCTCATTTGGAGAGAACATAAAGCTGTAAAAGTATCCCCCCTCACATGAGCGTTGCCATCACCGTTGAGCTCAGCCTGACAAACTTTTAAAAGCCTCTATCTTTTTCAAAAATGCAAATAGCGCATTGCTTCACGTTTTTATTTTATTTGCATATCTTTAAATAGGGTATCATAAATTGATTTATGATGAGTATTCACTACTTTGCATGTTGAATGAGAGCTCCAAAAATCGTAAGATTCTCTCATTTCAAATCTCTTTATGTTGCATCAATCAAAACCATTCGTTTACACGTTACAGATGGGATTAACGTATGGATCACAATGATTCAAGAAAAGAGTAAAATGCCTTTTCATGAATCGTCTAAATGCAAAGTCTGTCGCAACATTCTAGAGCTGGAAAGGTGTGTAATGGTGAGCCAGTTTGTTACTTCATAAGCGCACAAATGGGTCACGTCTCTCATGTAAAACACGGCGCATTTAAATACACGCTCCACGAACATCACCCCCCTAGAGAGAAAGGGGCATTCTATATCCCTAAACTGTTATGATATCGCTTCCATATTTCATTTTGAAAAAGAAATTTTAATGATTTTATGGCAACAATAAAAATTGTAAGGCAACTAAAACAAGGAGCATGTTAAAAGTCTTCACGCAACCATTGTTGACAGAAAGATAAACACCGTCGTAAAACGCTGCACAAATATATTCTTGTATGGGAATACAGATCAGATTTTTATGATTTAAAACGGCTTATTTCTCTACTCACCGCTTTTCTTTTACCACAAACCTGATATATTTTTTATGACATTGATTAAAAAAATTGCAACAGTTGCTTCCGGAACCCTTATGAGCCGTATTTTTGGCTTCATCCGTGAAATGCTTATGGCAGCAGCGCTAGGGACGGGTCCTGTTTCTGATGCTTTTAATGCTGCTTTTCGTTTTCCCAATACATTCCGCCGTTTTTTTGCTGAAGGTGCCTTTAATGCTGCTTTCATTCCTCTTTTTGCTAAAAAAATCACTGAAGATGGTCAAGAATCTGCCTGCAAATTTGCAGAAGAAGTCTTTGGTGTTCTCTTTTCGCTGCTTTTACTGTTAACCATTGCGATGGAACTGAGTATGCCTTTTTTGGTGCGAACCGTTATTGCGCCAGGCTTTAGCGAAGACGCCACAAAATTTAATGCCACCATTCATTTTACTGCGATCATGTTTCCTTACTTAACCTGCATGTCGCTCGCTGCGATGATGGGGGGCATGCTCAATGCTTTGCGCCGCTATTTTATTGCCGCCGTTGCGCCACTCTTTTTAAATATTATTCTGATTGGTGTGCTCGCCTATGCTTGGATCTATCAACTTGACGCTTGGCACATCGGCTTAAATCTCTCTTGGGGTGTGTTGGCGGCAGGCCTTCTTCAACTTTTCCTAATTGCGGTTGCGCTACGTCAAAGTGGCATGAAAATTTTCTTCCGTCGTCCCCATTTAACCCCTAATGTACGCAAGCTCTTAACCTTAGCGTTCCCTGCAGCCATCACGGGTGGGATCACACAAATTAATTTGCTCATCAATACCAACATTGCTTCTAGTCAATCAGGGGCTGTCTCTTCTTTGATGTATGCTGATCGTCTTTATCAATTGCCTCTAGGCGTGATTGCCATTGCCGTTGCAACCGTTCTTTTACCAGAATTAACCCGCGCGTTGCGGAGCAAAAATCAGGAAGAAACCCACCATTTGCAAAACCGCTCTATTGAATTTACACTCCTGTTAACGCTTCCAGCATCCATCGCTTTTTTGCTGCTCTCCCACCCCATTGTTAGTTTACTCTTTGAACGTGGACAATTTACCGATCAATCAACACAGCATGTTGCACAGTTATTGGAACTTTATGGACTAGGACTTCCAGCTTTTGTACTCATCAAGGTCTTTATTCCTAATTTTTTTGCCCATGAAGATACCAAAACACCGATGATTTTTACGGGCATTTGTGTTTTCATCAATATCAGCCTCGCTTTAACATTATTTCCTTCCTTTTCCGCACGCGGCATTGTTATTGCGGAAATTACTTCTGGATGGGTCAATACCCTATTGCTTTGGGGTGTTCTCATCAAACGAGGGTATTGGAAATATGACACCCAACTGATCAAGCGAATATTATGCCTCATAATCGCTTCCCTTTTGAGTGCACTCGTTCTCTATTACGGACTACATGTGTACGGATTTTTATCTTTTCCTTTATCTTCAAAAGCCTCCTTTTTCTTGCGTTTCAGTACCTTAGCAGGGATCATGCTTGGCATATTCTCCCTCTATTTTATTGCCTATTTTTTATCCAACCCCCTTTCCTTTTTTCACACGCTTAAAAATTTGAAAAAACGTCCATAATCTCTATACTTTGTCAAAAATAATAAAACGAATAACCTTGAATTAGAAAGCACACTCCTATGGATACCTTCACTCCCCTTGTTTTTTCCGGCGTACAACCGAGTGGTCACTTACATCTTGGCAATTATCTTGGAGCCCTTCAAAATTGGGTTGAACTACAAAACGCTTATCACTGCCTCTATTGTGTTGTGGATATGCATGCGCTCACCGTCAACCCAGCCCCCCTTATTTTACAGGAATCCACCAGAACAGTGACAGCCGCCTTTCTAGCCGCCGGTATTGATCCCCAAAAACACATTATTTTCAATCAATCCCGTGTTTTTCAACATGCTGAACTCGCTTGGATTTTAAATTGTGTTGCGCGTATCGGTTGGCTTCAACGTATGACACAATTTAAAGATAAAGCAGGAAAAGATCGCGAAAAAGCATCCCTTGGGCTTTTTGCCTATCCCACGTTGATGGCGGCTGATATTTTAGTCTATCGTGCAACGCATGTTCCGGTAGGGGAAGATCAAAAACAGCATGTTGAACTCACACGCGATATTGCACAAAAGTTTAACAATGATTATGCCCACCGTATTGCTGACTTAAATTTTGGCATTTCTATGCCAACGAATGAAGAAAAAAGACCAAGCTTTTTTCCCCTCCCAGAAGCACTGATTGGAACAACCGCCCCACGCGTTATGTCCCTGCGTGATGGGACAAAAAAAATGTCAAAATCAGATCCTTCAGATTTCTCACGCATTAATTTGACCGACGATGCAGATCTTATCGCCCAAAAAATACGCAAAGCCAAAACGGATTCTGCGCCTCTTCCAGATTCTCTTGACGCTTTAAAAGAACGACCAGAAGTGGATAACCTGCTTGGTATTTATGCCGCCTTTGCCAAAGTGAGTAAAGAAAAGGTTCTTTTAGAGTTTTCTGGTCAACAATTTTCACATTTTAAAACAGCTCTAGCCGACCTTGCCGTCCATAAGCTTGCCCCTATAACAGAAGAATTACGTCGTCTTCATCAAGAAAGCGGTTATATTGACTCTGTTTTGCATGATGGCGCAGAACGTGCTAGTATGCTCGCAGAAGAAAATATGAAAAAAATTCGTGAAATTGTTGGATTTTTGCACAATACATAAAAACAATACCCTAAAAAACTGTAGAAAGCAAAAAAATCGTTTGTACAAAATAGAGAAAGTGCATGATTTCTAAACCCAAAAATCCGAAAAAAGAGCCCAAGAAAAAAAACCTTGTCATCATCGATGAGACACCAGAGTGTCGGCGTGCCGTGGCGTTTGCTGCACAACATGCTCAAAACACCAATAGAACGTTGGTTTTGCTTTGTGTTGTTGATAGTATAGAATTTCAACATTTTCTGGGTGTAAACAATGTTATGCGCACAGAATCAACGCAAAGTGCTCATAAAATATTAGGAGATATTGCCAGTGATGTCCGCACTTCCCATGCGCTTGAAACAGAAATAGTGGTGCGTGAAGGAAAAAAAATTGATGAAATTTCTAAACTGATTGACGAAGATAAAAGAATTGCACTGATTGTTTTAGCCGCTAGCGGACATGCAGAAGGACCAGGCCCGCTTATCCAATTAATCGGGAATAAAGGGACAGCTTTTTCAATCCCTGTCATTGTCATTCCTAGCAATCTTGCTGATGAAGATATTAAGTCTATTGCCTAAAAAATATAATATTTTAAAAATGGAATGATCTTATCTAATTCTTCATGATAAAAGGAGAGTCTATGTTTATTCAAACTGAAACCACCCCAAACCCTGCAACACTTAAATTTCTCCCAGGGCGGGTGGTCCTTTCTGAAGGCGTCTTAGAGTTTCGCGACCGTGAAGAAGCGGCTAAAAGTTCACCTTTGGCAGCTAAACTGTTTAATATTCCCAATGTCAATGGTGTCTTTTTAGGCTATGATTTCATCACTGTAAGCAAAAAAGAAGGGGAATGGCAACATCTCAAACCTGTCATTTTAGGCACAATTATGGAGCATTTTCTCTCCAATGAGCCTGTCATTACCACCAACGCTACAACACAAGCAAAAGCCCATGCCCTTAATGAAGAATTTTATGACGAAAAAGACGCTGATATTGTTTTAACCATTAAAGAGCTGCTTGAAACACGTATACGCCCAGCCGTTGCCAATGATGGGGGTGATATTACTTTTCGCGGGTTTGAAAATGGGATTGTTTATCTCAATATGCGGGGCGCCTGCTCTGGATGTCCCTCTTCAACGGCAACGCTCAAACATGGGATTGAAAATCTTTTACGCCATTTTATCCCTGAAGTTTTAGGCGTTGAAGCCATGCCACAATAAGTATTGACACCTCAATAGATAAAACAATCCCATGGATTATTTCTTTTCACCAACGCTCTAAACATGGGGTGCAAAAATCTTACACCATTTTATCTCTCATCATTTGAGATGCAAACCATGCTGTCATAAAAAGACAATACGACTTCAAAAAATCCTAGAAAATGAGAATTTTTCCTTTCACTTCCTCTCATGCCTCAAAATATTTTCCCCCTTTAGAGACATATTTTAGAGGCATCGTTTCAACGAAACTATTACATACATGCAAGGATAACGCGTAGGCAGAGACACACTTTAAATTTATTTTGCCTCATAACCTTGTCATGCCATTTTATCCCCAAAAACAAGGGAGCCATTCAAAAAGAAAAGAATATAAGACAGAGCACAGACTTGTCCCCTTGCGTCCCATCATTTTGAGTATTTCCGACGATAAAATTTCGTAGATTTCTTCTTATAACAACCAATTAATAAGGGGCACGCTTTTATACCTTTCGTGGGAATCCTAACAGTCTTCTCATTTCAATTGTCTTTATGGCATCAACCAAAATCATTCACGAACACATTACAAATTGGAAGATAACAAAAACGATACCTCTTATGAACATTTTCAACGATAAGAATGCAACCATCGGGACAAATATAAAAGCTGTTGCAACATTGAAGATCGGCAAAGTATGTGATGGTATTGGCTTATCCTTTTATGAAACACAAAAACGATAACGCTCAACGGTGCTTGCCCTATACCATTTTCATAAGTCTCATTGTGAAAGAGGTTAAAAACATCTTAAAGAAAGATATTTTTTAAAGAACATACCGACTTTTCCTCTTCTTGAAATCAAGAATTCCACCTCTACGCCCTTTACTCTTATCTTCACAAATGAAGATGCAAAAGAGATCAAAACCTTTAAAAAAAATCAATCAAAGCCAAATCGTTGAGGGTTATTTTGGAAATAATCTGATAAAAGAGGGAAAAATTCCTTCAATTAAGCCATCATCAATTTCTTACTTTACGGCATTATTCCTCTCATAAAGCGCGTTCTTTTACTCTTTTCTGATCAATTAACAGCCAATCCTTAAAGCACCGACCAACATATCTGAAATAAAAGACAGCTATTCTCGCAAGACATAGTTTTGTATCCCCATAAGTGCAAAGATATTGTATCTATCGGATGAGCATAATCTATGAAATAAGAACAGAACGATTGGAAAAGAACCCTATTGAAGCAGAATATGAAAACAGAAACCCAACGAAAGTCAAAAACAATGCCAAGAGAGTAAACACCTAAACTTTTTTAACAAATTCCGACTTTAACCCCATCTGTCCAATCCCAGGAATTTTGCAATCAATATTATGATCCCCCTCCACCAAGCGAATATTCTTAACCTTCGTCCCACTTTTTAAAACAGAGGAAGCGCCTTTTACTTTCAGATCTTTTATCACCATAACGGTATCTCCGTTGGTCAAGATTTGACCATTGGCATCATAAACAATCTCGGAAAGAACAGTATCATTATCCTTTTGGGGCCATTCATGTGCGCATTCAGGACAGACAAAATTTTCACCCTCTTCATAAGTATAAAGACCATCACAACGAGGACACTTGGGATATTGGGTCATAAATTCCCCTTTATTTAAGAAAAACCATTCATGATGATGGGTCATAAAGCAAGAAGAGCTTATTGTCCATTATTTTAGAAAAACATGTTCTTTTATTTCCTCTTGATCTGCCACCTATGTTCATAAATGCGATCATCCCCTACAATCGCTGCGTTTATAACATTATACAATACCCCTCATAGACCATAAAATCCTCTTATATTGAATCAATCAAAACCTTTTGAATGTGATCAATCATCATATCTTTGCAAAAAACATTCCCATGATCTCATGTGATAATATCAGGGTGATCTCGTCCCAATTCTTGTTGTATGTTTAACAGTTTTAGAGCCACCTGTTGCAAAGGTTGAAGAACGTCTTGGGGATTTAAATTGTGTCTGCGCGGATCCCCTTCATATTGTTCAAAATAAAGCCGTAAGGTCGCACCACACGTCCCTGTTCCCGATAAACGAACCACCAATCGTGCGCCATTCTCGAAAAAAATACGGATCCCTTGGCGCGTACTCACGCTCTGATCAACAGGATCATGATAAGTAAAATCATCTGCTTTTTTGACCAGAAATCCAGCAATTTCGGTTCCAGCTTGTGGTAAGTGCGCTCGCAAGTGTTCGAGTAAAGCCAAAGCCTTGTCTTCTTCAACTTCTTCATAATCATGACGCAGTGCGTAAAAGCGCCCATAAGTGCGCCAAAGCTGTTGCACAATTTGTGCAACTGTTTTTCCTGTTACTGCTAAAAGATTTAACCAAAATAAGACAGCCCATAAACCATCTTTTTCGCGGATATGATGAGAGCCGGTTCCAAAGCTTTCTTCACCACAAAAGGTTACTTTCCCAGCATCCAAAAGCGTTCCAAAAAATTTCCACCCTGTTGGCGTTTCAAAAAAGTTTAATCCGCATTTTTCAGCAACTAAATCTGCAGCAGGTGTTGTTGGCATAGAGCGAGCCACCCCCACAATGCCCCCCATAATATCTTGACGATACCCTTTAATAAGATGGGCATATTCTACCATAATTGCCAAGGAATCAGAAGGTGAAACATATTGCTGACGTCCAATAATGAGGTTACGATCACCATCACCATCAGATGCGGCACCAAGATCTGGTCCTTGCTCTGACATCAATAAATCATAAAGAGCCTTGGCATAAACCAAATTGGGATCAGGATGACCGCCTCCAAAATCTGGTAAAGGAAGACCATTGACCACCGTCCCTTTAGAAAATCCTAAGCATTTTTCAAAAATTTCATGGGCATAAGGTCCAGTTACCGCATGCATGGCATCAAAGCGAAAAGTCAGTCCTTTAGCCACAGCCTTAGCAATACAATCAAAATCAAAAATTTCCTGCATCAAAGCAACATAATCGGCAACAGGATCAATAATCTCGATCTGCATCTCTCCCATAAAGGTCATCCCTTGGTGATCTAACTCAACATCTGGCGCTTCAAGAATTTTATAAAAGGAAAGCTGTTTCGATGTTGCAAAAATAGCCTCACATAAAGAATTAGGTGCAGGTCCCCCATTGGCAATATTGTATTTTATTCCACAATCTCCGTCTAGCCCCCCAGGATTATGGCTTGCAGAAAGAATAAGTCCACCATGCGCATGATATTTACGAATAAGATGCGAAACAGCCGGTGTGGAAAGAAGCCCCCCTTGTCCGATTTTTACACGAGAAACACCATGCGCTGCTGCCATCTTCAAGACAATCTGAAGGAGTGTCCGGTTAAAGGTGCGTCCATCGCCCCCAAGAATCAACAGCTTTCCTTCAAGAGGCCCAATGTTATCAAAAAGAGACTGTATAAAATTTTCCACATAATGGGGTTGTTGAAAAACAGAGACTTTTTTGCGCAAACCAGATGTTCCCGGTTTTTGCCCCTCAAAAGCCGTGGTCAAAACTGTCTTTATGGTCATTGGTCATACCTTCATATTCTTTCCTTTAATTTTAAGATGAAGAGTATTCAAAGTCGATCATTAATTCCACTTGACGGAACAATGAAATATTTGCACACTTGTGAGGAGTCAGAATTTTTTAAGAAGCCCTTTTATTTAAAACGCTCTTTCCCCATATGCTTTTAAAGATGAAGACTATTTTAAAACACAATTTTCGTAAAAAAAATACAGGAGCATCCATATGATGAAAAAAACAGTTCCCAATGTTACATTTCATACACGTGTCCGCGATGAATCAGTAAGTGGAGATAATCCTTATCGGTGGCAAGAAGTTAAGAGCGATGCTTACTTTAAAGGAAAGCGCGTTATTCTTTTTTCTCTTCCAGGCGCTTTTACCCCCACGTGCTCAACCTTTCAACTGCCTGATTTTGAAAAACTCTATGATGAATTTAAACAAGCGGGTATTGATGAAATCTATTGCCTTTCCGTCAATGATGCTTTTGTCATGAATGCTTGGGGAAAAGCACAAAATATCAAAAATGTGAAATTAATTCCTGATGGTTCTGGTGAATTCACACGCAAAATGGGTATGCTGGTTGCAAAAGACAATGTCGGTTTTGGCATGCGGTCATGGCGCTATGCTGCTGTGATTAATGATGGTGTGATTGAACAATGGTTTGAAGAAGCAGGTTTTTCAGACAATTGCGCAACCGATCCTTATGAAGTTTCTTCACCACAAAATGTTTTAAAAGCTTTAAAAAGCTAATCCAAATCCAAAATCCTCTATTTAAATTTTACGGCACAAATTTCTCTAGAAAAGGAAATTTGTGTCGTTTGTATTTTTTAAAAACCTTTTAATTGATCATAATTATTTAAGCGTTATCCAACTTGAGTTCGAGCCTGAAATATCGTCATATTTTTTTATTTCAAATCTGTTTTCTGTTGAAACCATTAAGATCACTTGGCTTGCACGTCACAAGCGGAGTTGGCGTGTGAGTAAAAATTGTACAATAAAAATGCCTTTTCATGAATCATCGAGAAATACCAAGGAATAGTCCGCAACATTCCAGAGCTGGAAAAGTGTGAGATGGTGCCGGTTTACTCCTTCACAAGCATAAAGATGGGAAGCTCAATAGATTTTATATGATTGTGGCTTTATCCTTATCGCATTCATGGGCAAATACCGTGAAATTAAAGGAGAAATATTCAAGCTCTTTCCTGTCATTTCTTTAAAAAAAAAACCATTAGCGTTTTTGGGCTTCCAAAATATCTTGTACGGTTTGCACCAATTGCTCTTCATCCACCATCACTTGTGCAGGACGGCTTTCACGCCATGTTTGATTATCCTTAATTTCATGAGACAAACGCGCTCCTTCAATCAAATCTTTGATCTGTATTTTTCCACTCTCACGTTCTTGTGCCCCTTGGATCACCACACAAGGCGCTTTTCGCCGATCCGCATATTTCATCTGCGCTTTAATTCCCGATGCCCCCAAATAGAGTTCTGCACAAATTCCTGCATTTCGCAATTTCATGACCATTTTTTGATAGCGTGCAACAGCTTCTGGCTCTTTATCCATCATTAACACCACAACGGGTCCAAAAGTATTTTTTTCTGGTAATTTTCCCAGATTTTGCAAAGCAGCAATCAAACGTGAAACCCCTATTGAAAAGCCTGTTGCCGGAATATTTTCCCCACGAAAACGCGCAACCAGCCCATCATAACGCCCCCCTCCTCCAACAGAGCCAAAGACAACTTTTTGCCCATCATCATTGAGAACATCAAAAAGCAATGCTGCCTCAAAAACAGGTCCCGTATAATATTCCAATCCACGCACCACTGAAGGATCAATTTTAATACGATTGTGATACCCATTGGCGGCAAAGATTGTTTGCATTTCCTCAAGTTCGCCAACCCCTTCAAGACCTTGCGCACTCTGACCAACGATTTTTCTGAGAGCATCAAGGGTTTCTTCTGCCGTTTTTGCTTCTATCGTGAGTAAGGAAAGAATACATTCAATCTCTTTATCTTGAAGCTCAGCCCCTTTTGTAAAATCACCACTTTCATCCAAACGTCCCTTGCCTAAAAGCAAACGCACGCCTTCAGGACCAAATTTATCCAGTTTATCCATGGCTCGAAGAACAGTTAAGCGGCGATCAAGCTGCTCCTTTTCTCCTAAACCAATCATCTGCAAAACACTTTCGAGAATTTTTCGATTATTCAAACGAATAGCATATTCATGGCGTGCAATGCCTACTTTTTCCAGACTATCAGCTGCCATCATGCAAATTTCCGCATCTGCTGCAACGGTTGGTGTTCCAACGATATCTGCATCAAATTGCATAAATTGTCGAAACCGCCCTGGACCAGGCTTTTCATTGCGAAAAACAAAGCCCAACCGATAACTGCGATAGGGTTTTGCTAACGTTTCAAAATTTTCCGCAAAATGACGAGCAAGAGGAGCCGTTAAATCATAGCGTAAAGACATCCATTGTTCATCATCATCTTGAAGCGAAAAAACCCCTGCATTGGGACGATCGGAATCTGGTAAGAATTTCCCCAACACATCCGTATATTCAAAAATGGGGGTTTCAAGCGCTTCAAAACCGTAAAGTTCATAAACTTCACGAATTTGCGCAATCATGGTTTCGGTTGCATACAATTGTGCACTTGTACGATCCACAAAACCACGAGGTAAACGGGCTTTGGTTTTTTCTTGTTTCAATGACATGTTATTCTCTAGCAACAATATGGTGTTTACGGATAACCATTATCCCATAGCAACAAACGCTGCAATGACTTTATCGCCCGTAAAGCTTTTAACAACATGTTAGAGGCTTTCTATTGTCTACGGTTCAGTAGAACTTTAAAAAACTTTATCCTTGAAAACCGTTAAAAGATCAAAGCGAAACAAGCGCATTATTGCCATAAGATGTTTCTAGATACTTTCATGAGTCTTTATGAAGAGACGTCGCTCATCTATTCATATAAAGGCAGCAGGGCATAAGTAAGACGAGGACAGCGGATTGTTTACAAATGACTTTTTTTAAAAATCAGTGTGCGTGAAAAATCCGCATCTTTTAAGATCAGAAGGAAATAGAGAGAAGGGAGCGCCATACATCATATCTTCTGATCAGAAATTAATTTTAAAATGGCTTTTTGTTTGCAGAGGTCAGGACTCTAAAACTTTTTAAAAGCAAATATTCTTCTCTATTTGAGGCAATCTCATCATGATGGTATGAAGCATTTTCATTTGTGATGATATCCGTGTAAAAAAAGGAAACTGGAACTTTTAGGATATCGGAAATTTCCTTTAAACGTCCTGCACTTACACGGTTTAAGCTTTTTTCATACTTTTGAATTTGTTGGAAACTTACCCCTAAAGCATCTCCTAATGTTTTTTGAGTCATTCTCAACATTTTTCGCCTAAAGCGAATTTTTTGCCAACAAAAAGATCAAGTTTAAGGTTCTGAGCTTGCATTTGCCCCCCACCGAGTGCGAGCGCCTCGCATGAGTATTCCGGGAGCTTGAAAAAACTGAATCCGAGTCAGCATTTTGCTTTTAGTGCGTAAGACACACCTGGACAGTGCAAAATCTCCCGGAATTCCGGGACACCCACAAAGTGGGGTTATTTTCACGCTAAGGTTTAGGGTTTTCAAGGCCCACTTGGTCGCCGCGTATACAACCAAAAACATTTTTCAATGTGTAAAATAATTTCAAGATTTTTGCAATAAAAATAGTTTTTCAGGAGGTCGCAGAATTTCTTTTTCATGAGAAGTTATCGGCTTCTCAAATTCTTGAACACACACGCATCAAAATCATATCCCCAAGCCTCCCATTTCACGAAAGGATCTCACCCTTGTTTCTTAAATGCCCCCTCTAGAGAGGGGCCTTAACCAATACAACAGCTTTTATTTTATCCTTCACGCGGTCTCAAGACGGATGATTATTCTGCTATCCCATAAAAACATCGTCATTGAGAGAAGAGAGCCCCATACGCAATCAAAAAGTAGAACTTTTTGATCAGGAAGAGCCCTCCCCCAGTAAGAGCCCCAAATTTAAGAGAGAAGTGTGTTTTTAGATTGTTCAGCAAAGTTATGAATGGCATTTTTTAAATCAACAGGATTTCGACCAACCTCTGTAATCGACCTTGAAATTGAAGGAATAATATTCTGCCATAGCCTTTGAGGAAACTGCTGAGTTAATTGTGTTATAGTTCCCCCTTGAGCCCCAATGCCTGGAACAAGAAATAAGCTATTTTTTAGCTGTTCAATTGTCTCTTTTGCTTCACAGCCTAATGTTGCACCAATCACGGCTCCGATAGGTCCAATATGGCGATATTGACTTGAAGATTGGCTATTATAGTCATAAATCCGCTGCGCTAAATGGACCGAAACCGTTTGATCCCCAATGCGAGCATTCCGAATTTGTTTTCCCTCTGGATTAGACGATTGAACAACCATAAAAACCGCTGTTTTTGTTTCTTCTGCAATCTTTATCAAAGGAATAAGAGCATCAAACCCTAAAAAAGGATTGACTGTTATCGCATCGGCTTTGAAGGGACTATTGGAACCAAGCCAAGCTTGTCCATAAGCTTCAGCCGTAGAGCCAATATCCCCTCTTTTTGTATCAACGAGAACCAACAAACCTTGTTTTTGTGCATTTTCAATGAGTTCTTTCAAAACTTGAAGCCCTTCCACCCCATATAACTCAAAAAATGCCGCTTGCGGCTTTATGATCCCCACCTTCCCCACAACTGCTGTTAAGAGGATATCGCAAAAATCTTTTAGACCTTTATCATCTGGGCTCAAATTCCATGCTTGCAAAACTTTATGACTCGGATCAAACCCAACACAAAGGGGTCCATATTTTTCACTGTTTTTAAAAAAAGTTGAACAAAACATTTGATATCCTAACACGGTCTCTCTTTAAACTTTTTGATACAATCAAAAAGAAAAGCATTTGTCAAAAGAATACGCGCCTGACACCCTTAAGAAAGCGCTCTCATATTGCTCTTATAGACAAAATCTGCGTTTGTTTATGAAAGATATTCCCATTTACAAAGCTTATCACATGTTGATCGATCAAAATACTTGTATCAATCAAGACGTTGTCATGAGATGAAAAATTCAAACTTGATGACAGAATAGGAACAAAAAAACATTCATATTATTTCGTTCAATGCCCTCGTAAAGCCCCCTATTTTATCTTTTTCACGCTTCTTTTTTACACTCAACCAAAATTCTCGATCATGTGCTTTAAACAAAAATTAAAAAATGCTTCACCCTGATGTTTTCAATCTTAACTTTCGATCTTTCTTATTCGCCTTTAGCAGCCTAATTATCCATAATGGGCTATAAACTTTGGAACATAATTGGCAAAAAGACATTGTATCTCCAGCATATTCAAGGAGATAAAACATGGAAACCCGCATTCCTGAAAAAACACCTTTCGATACGAATTTTCTAGAAGAAACATCTCTAGAGACAAAATATTCATTTTTTCATACACCTATTTCATGGTCCGCCATTTTTGCTGGACTGGTTACAGCTCTTGCTGTTTCAATCTGCCTGTCTTTCCTCATAGCCGCTTTAGGCTTAAGCCAAATGGACTTTACCTCGTCCTCCCCTTTTAGAGGTTCTTTCCTCTCGATGGGTATTGGCTCGCTCATCGTTATGGTGATCAGTCTTGCAAGTGGAGGCTTTGTTGCTGGGCGTTTTGCTGAAATCTCTGGCGCTCTTCACGGTTTCTTAACCTGGGCTCTCATCACACTGCTGATGACATTCCAAGCCATCCACGTGGTTTCACATACAGCAAACTTAAGCGCTAAAGCTGTTGGGAAAAGCACGTCTATGATAGAACAAACCGTCGACAATCTTCCCTCTCTACTTGCAAAATTAAACAGCGAAAATTTTGAAAAGTTTTTTGCAGAAACCCGTGACAATGGGATTAATTTTGATAAACTGGGCAATGAGTTGCACACGCTACTCAAAAAAAGCGATATTCCAGCTCTCAATCCTGAACGCTTGAAACAAACCTATCAGGCTGCGCTCAGCGATATTGGTTCTGCCATCACCGCTTTCAAAAATGATCCTTCGCATTATCGCACCACTCTGAAAAATCTAGGGAATAGCCTTTCTAATCGCCTAGAAACGCTGACGACAAAATTTAATCAAAGTGATATCATCAAAGCCTTGATGAACAATGGCATGTCGCGTACAGATGCACAAACGGCAGCCACCCACGCCGTTCAACTCTATGAAAGTGCAGAGGAAAAAACAGAACAAACCCTCAAAGCACTAGAAAAACAAACCGATACCTTGTCTCAAAAGCTTGAAACACAAACAAAAAATGCTCTTCACATAGCTGATAAAGTTACGACAAAAGCATCACACATGGGATGGTGGGGCTTTTTAGGGAGTTTGATAGGCGCTATCATTTCCAGTATTTGTGGCTATTATGGTTACAGAAGCCGTAAGGATATTTTCAAACTTTAAAATTTTTAGCTTTCAAGCAAGCGTAAAAAAAGCTGTACAAAAATGTACAGCTTTTTATCTTTTTAAATATTTCAGCGTTCTTTATGTTTCATTGCTCCCATACTCCTTAAACAAAAGACCTGCAAACATTAAAAAGACTGTTAAAGAGATATCTATTCTCAATCAATGAGCAAATATACCCTCCATGGTCTTTTAAGGATTAACAGTCT
>NZ_JADB01000005.1 GCF_000518165.1 Bartonella elizabethae F9251 = ATCC 49927 | reverse complement strand
ATGGCGAAGAGCAAATTTGAACGAACAAAACCGCATGTTAATATTGGTACGATTGGTCACGTTGATCATGGGAAGACTTCATTGACAGCAGCGATTACGAAATTTTTTGGTGAGTTTAAAGCATATGACCAAATTGATGCAGCACCAGAAGAGCGTGCGCGTGGTATTACCATTTCTACAGCCCACGTTGAGTATGAAACGGAAAGCCGTCACTATGCGCACGTTGACTGTCCTGGACACGCAGATTATGTTAAAAACATGATCACAGGTGCAGCACAGATGGATGGAGCCATTTTGGTTGTTTCTGCAGCTGATGGTCCGATGCCACAGACCCGTGAGCATATTTTGCTTGCTCGTCAGGTTGGCGTTCCAGCGATTGTTGTTTTCCTCAATAAAGTTGATCAGGTTGATGATGCGGAGCTTTTGGAACTTGTAGAGCTTGAGGTTCGGGAACTTTTATCCAAATATGATTTTCCAGGAGATGAGATACCGATTGTAAAAGGTTCTGCGTTAGCTGCTCTTGAGGACAAGGATAAAAGCATTGGAGAAGATGCGGTTCGTCTTTTAATGAGCGAGGTTGATAATTATATTCCAACCCCTGAGCGTCCTGTTGATCAACCATTTTTGATGCCGATAGAAGATGTTTTTTCGATTTCGGGTCGTGGGACGGTTGTTACGGGTCGTGTTGAGCGTGGTGTTATTAAAGTTGGAGAAGAAATCGAGATTATTGGTATTCGCCCAACATCTAAGACGACGGTGACAGGTGTTGAAATGTTCCGCAAGCTTTTAGATCAGGGTCAAGCTGGAGATAATATTGGGGCGCTGCTTCGTGGTGTTGACCGTGAAGGTATTGAGCGTGGTCAAGTATTGGCAAAACCAGGATCGGTTACCCCACATACACGTTTTAAAGCGGAAGCTTACATTTTGACGAAAGATGAAGGGGGTCGTCATACGCCGTTTTTCACGAATTATCGTCCACAGTTTTACTTCCGTACGACAGATGTTACGGGTATTGTTACGCTTCCAGAAGGAACAGAAATGGTTATGCCCGGTGATAATGTTGCGATGGATGTGTCATTGATTGTGCCGATAGCGATGGAAGAGAAGCTTCGTTTCGCTATTCGTGAAGGTGGTCGTACTGTTGGTGCCGGTATCGTCTCTAAAATCATTGAATAAATAATGCTTGTTGAGCGCCTTGATTATTAAAGGCGCTTTATATGACAGGGAAATAAAGAGCATGAACAGTCAAAATATTCGCATTCGCTTGAAAGCGTTTGATCATAGAATTCTTGATACGTCGACGCGAGAAATTGTATCGACTGCTAAACGGACTGGTGCAAATGTCCGTGGTCCTATTCCGCTTCCAACGCGGATTGAGAAATTTACGGTCAATCGTGGACCGCATATCGATAAGAAGAGCCGTGAGCAGTTTGAAATGCGTACTCATAAGCGTCTTCTTGATATTGTTGATCCAACACCGCAAACAGTGGATGCGCTTATGAAGCTCGATCTTTCTGCTGGTGTGGATGTAGAAATTAAGCTCTGAGGTTTGAGGACAGAAGGAACAGACCCGATGCGTTCAGGTGTAATAGCACAGAAGCTGGGCATGACCCGTATTTATAATGATGCTGGTGAGCATGTGCCGGTGACAGTACTTCGTTTGGAGAATTGTCAAGTCGTTGCTCAGCGTACAGTTGAAAAGAATGGTTATACTGCTGTTCAATTAGGTGTAGGCTTTGCTAAGGTTAAGAATACTTCACAAGCTCTTCGTGGACATTTTGCTAAGGCTTCTGTTGAGCCTAAAGCCAAAATAGCAGAGTTTCGTGTGAGCCCCGATAATCTTCTTGATATCGGTACAGAGATTACAGTGGAACATTTTGTTCCAGGACAGAGAGTTGATGTGACTGGTACCAGTATTGGTAAGGGGTTTGCTGGTGTTATGAAACGGCATAACTTTGGCGGGCATCGTGCTTCCCATGGTAACTCGATTACACATCGTGCTCATGGTTCTACGGGGCAGTGCCAAGATCCTGGTAAAGTGTTTAAAGGGAAAAAAATGGCTGGCCATATGGGGCAGGTGCGTGTAACAACACAAAATATTGAAGTTATTTCCACTGATGTTGAGCGTGGTTTAATTTTAGTGCGTGGTGCTGTTTCTGGTTCGAAGGGCTCGTGGATTTTGGTAAGGGATGCCGTGAAGAAACCTCTTCCTGATAATGCTCCAAAGCCTGCTGGTATTCGCCGTCTTGTGAAGGAGAAAACAGAAATGATTACTCCGGTGACGGAAACCTCTGAAGTTGAGGGAGCCTAATAATGGATCTTGTAATAAAAACACTTGATGGTCGTGAAGCTGGTAAATTAAAAGTTTCTGAATCTATCTTTGATCTTGTTCCACGTGAGGACATTTTACAACGTGTTGTTCGTTGGCAACTTTCTCGTCGTCAACAAGGAACGCATCAGTCCCAAGGGCGGTCTGATGTGTCACGAACAGGGGCAAAGATGTTCAAACAAAAGGGAACTGGGCGTGCTCGGCATTCATCTGCACGTGCCCCGCAGTTTCGAGGTGGGGGTAAGGCCCATGGGCCGGTGGTTCGTAGCCATGCGCATGATCTTCCTAAAAAGATTCGTGCCCTTGGGTTGCGTCTTGCTTTATCTGCAAAATTAAAAGCAAAAGATTTAATTATTGTGGATGAGTTGATTGTTAAGGATGCTAAAACGAAAAAGCTTGTTTCCCATTTTTCTAAGCTTGGCTTTAATAATGCTCTGTTGATTGGTGGTAAAGAGATTGATATTAACTTTTCTCGTGCAGCATCGAATATCCCTAATATTGATATTTTGCCCATTCAGGGAATTAATGTTTATGATATTTTGCGTCGCAGCAAACTTGTTTTATCAAAGGCAGCTGTTGAGGCTCTTGAGGAGCGTTTTAAATGACAGATCTTCGCCATTATGATGTAATTATTAGTCCAGTTATTACTGAAAAGTCGACTATGATTTCTGAATATAATCAAGTTGCTTTTAATGTCGCGCCGAAAGCGACGAAACCTGAAATTAAGGCTGCTGTTGAAGCGCTTTTTAGCGTGAAAGTAAAAGCAGTTAACACGATCGTCCGTAAGGGTAAAGTGAAACGTTTTAAAGGTATTGTTGGTCGGCAGAGTGATGTCAAAAAAGCGATCGTAACTCTGGCCAGTGGTCAGACTATCGACGTTTCGACAGGTCTTTAAAGAGGCTCGGAGATAGGAATAATGGCACTTAAGCAATTTAATCCAACGACACCTGGGCAGCGTCAGCTTGTCATTGTGGAGCGTTCTTGTCTTTATAAGGGAAAACCTGTAAAGATGTTGACGGAAGGTTTGTCTTCAAAGGGTGGACGTAATAATCGTGGTCGCGTTACTGCTCGTTTTCAGGGTGGTGGTCATAAACGGAGTTATCGGTTTGTCGACTTTAAGCGTCTTAAGCGTGATGTTTCAGCAAAAGTTGAGCGTTTAGAGTATGATCCTAATCGCACTGCTTTTATCGCACTTATTCGTTATGAGGATGGACAATTAAGTTATATTCTTGCACCACAACGTCTTGGTGTTGGAGATTCTATTATCGCTGGTTCAAATGTTGATGTAAAACCAGGGAATGCTATGCCCCTTGGTAATATGCCGGTAGGCACAATTATTCATAATGTTGAAATGAAGCCAGGCAAAGGAGGGCAGATCGCACGTTCAGCTGGTACTTATGCACAGTTGGTTGGGCGTGATCAAGGAATGGCTATTCTTCGTCTTAATTCTGGAGAACAGCGTTTGGTCTCTAGCAGCTGTTTTGCAACTGTTGGTGCTGTGTCAAATCCTGATCATGGGAATATTAATGATGGTAAGGCAGGTCGGTCACGTTGGCGTGGTAAGCGTCCACATGTTCGTGGTGTTGCAATGAATCCCGTTGATCATCCACACGGTGGTGGTGAAGGTCGTACATCGGGGGGACGTCATCCAGTGTCTCCTTGGGGTAAACCTACAAAAGGTAAGCGTACGCGCTCCAATAAAGCCACTGATAAGTTTATTATGCGTACGCGTCATCAGCGCAAGAAATAAGAAAGGTAGTCTGAAGTGGTTCGTTCAGTTTGGAAAGGTCCGTTTGTTGACGGCTATCTTCTTGGTAAAGCAGAGAAGGTACGTGCAAGTGGGCGCAATGAAGTTATAAAGATATGGAGTCGTCGCTCTACTATTTTGCCGCAATTTGTTGGTTTGACTTTTGGTGTTTACAACGGCAATAAGCATATTCCTGTTTCTGTTTCTGAAGAGATGGTTGGACATAAGTTTGGTGAGTTCGCTCCTACCCGGACTTATTATGGTCATGGTGCCGATAAAAAAGCGAAGAGGAAGTAGGAATGGGAAAAGCTAAGGTTCCGCGCCAACTTAAGGATAATGAAGCAAAGGCTGTCACACGAACGATTCGTGTTAGTCCGCAGAAGCTTAATTTGGTTGCTGCAATGATTCGTGGTAAAAGAGTTAATGTGGCGCTTGCTGATTTAACATTTTCGCGTAAACGTATTGCTGCTACTGTGAAAAAAACGCTTGAATCAGCGATTGCAAACGCAGAAAATAACCACGATCTTGATATTGATTCGCTTGTTGTAGCAGAAGCTTATGTTGGTAAGTCGATCGTGATGAAGCGCTTTCATGTTCGTGGTCGCGGGCGTGCGAGTCGAATTGAGCGTCCATTTTCACATCTTACTGTTATTGTTCGTGAAGTTAGCGAAAAAGTGGAGGCCGCATAATGGGTCAGAAGATCAATCCAATAGGACTTCGTCTGGGTGTTAATCGGACTTGGGATTCTCGTTGGTATGCTGATAGTGGTGAATATGGGCGTCTTCTTCATGAAGATTTGAAAATTCGTTCTTATGTGCTTGAAGAACTTAAACAGGCAGCGATTTCTAAGGTTGTGATTGAACGCCCTCATAAAAAGTGTCGTGTTACGATTCATTCTGCACGTCCTGGTTTGATTATCGGTAAAAAGGGTGCTGATATCGAGAAGCTTCGTCGTAAGCTTTCAGAAATGACCAATGCTGAAACTTCATTGAATATTGTGGAGATTCGTAAACCAGAGATTGATGCGACGATTATTGCACAGTCAATTGCTCAACAGTTGGAGCGTCGTGTTGCTTTTCGTCGTGCCATGAAGCGTGCTGTTCAGTCTGCTATGCGTCTTGGTGCAGAAGGTATCCGTATCAATTGTTCTGGTCGTCTTGGTGGTGCTGAAATTGCGCGTATGGAATGGTATCGTGAAGGTCGTGTTCCACTTCATACCTTGCGTTCTGATGTTGATTACGGTACAGCAGAAGCTAAGACCGCTTACGGTATTTGTGGTATTAAAGTTTGGGTCTTTAAGGGTGAGATTCTTGAACATGATCCGATGGCTTCAGAACGTCGTGCAACGGAAGCTGATCAGTCTGGTTCTTCATCGAATCGTCGCCGCGAGAATGCTTAGTTTTTGAGATTGAACTAAAATTTGGAGTAGAGAACAATGTTGCAGCCAAAGCGCACAAAGTTCCGTAAGCAGTTCAAGGGCCGTATTCACGGTGTTGCGAAGGGTGGTACGGATTTGAATTTCGGTGCCTACGGTTTGAAGGCTGTTGAGCCGGAGCGGGTTACTGCTCGTCAAATTGAAGCCGCGCGTCGTGCGATTACACGTTATATGAAACGTTCTGGTCGTGTATGGATTCGTATTTTCCCAGATCTTCCGGTTACATCTAAACCAACCGAAGTTCGTATGGGTAAAGGTAAGGGAAGTGTTGATTATTGGGCCGCACGTGTTGCTCCTGGCCGCGTCATGTTTGAGCTTGATGGGGTTCCTGAAGATGTTGCACGTGAAGCTTTGAGGTTGGGTGCTGCGAAGTTGCCTATCAAAACGCGTTTCATCCAGCGGATTGCTGAATAAAGAGGTTAAGCGATGAAAGCCAGAGAATTACGGGCGCAAACGCTCGACCAAATGAAAGATGAGTTGGCTAAATTAAAAAAAGAGCAATTTAATTTACGCTTTCAAAAAGCAACAGGTCAATTAGAAAAGACTGCACGTGTTAGACAAGTTCGTCGTGATATTGCGCGCATTAAGACTTTTCTTCGTCAAAAGGTAAGTGAAAGTAAGGTTTAAGGAAATAAGAGATGCCTAAACGCGTTTTGCAGGGTGTTGTTATTAGCGACAAAAGCGATAAGACTGTTGTTGTCAAAGTTGAGCGTCGTTATTCTCATCCGCTTCTTAAGAAGACTGTTCGGCAGTCTAAAAAATATAAAGCGCATGATGAAAACAACCAATTTAAGATTGGGGATCAAGTTTCTATTCAAGAATCTAGACCAATTTCGAAAGATAAATGTTGGATTGTTGTAAAAGACAATGTAGCGTAATCAGTTAAGTTTATTGTTTTAGAATTTAACAGTGGTTTTTCATTGATAAATTTCAAAGCGATGACTTTATGTTTATTTGGCAGGCAAATCTGATTGTGTAATAAAAGATACAAGAAGATATATGTGTTAAGAAAAGGTGGCCAGTCATGATTCAGATGCAAACAAACCTCGACGTTGCTGATAATTCTGGTGCTCGTCGTGTCATGTGCATCAAGGTGTTAGGCGGTTCAAAGCGGAAATATGCTTCCGTCGGTGACATTATTGTTGTTTCGGTTAAGGATGCTATTCCTCGTGGACGTGTTAAAAAGGGTGATGTGATGAAAGCTGTTGTGGTGCGTACTGCTAAGGATATTCGTCGCGCAGATGGTAGCGTCATTCGTTTTGATAGTAATGCTGCAGTTTTAGTCGATAACAAAAAAGAGCCGATCGGTACGCGTATCTTTGGACCTGTTCCCCGGGAATTGCGTGGGAGGAATCATATGAAGATCATCTCGCTTGCTCCTGAAGTTCTGTAAGGAGTTAATGTTATGCAGAAGATTCGAAAAGGTGATAAAGTTGTTGTTTTATCCGGTAAGGATAAAGGATCTACTGGTGAAGTAATTAAGGTTAGTCCAAAAGAGAATAAGGCTTTTGTTCGTGGGATTAATATGATTAAACGTCATCAACGTCAAACACAGAAGCAAGAAGCTGGAATTATTTCTAAAGAAGCTCCGATTCATCTGTCTAATTTGGCGATTGCTGATCCTAAAGATGGTAAGCCTACACGCGTAGGCTTTCGTATGAATGCAGATGGTAATAAAGTACGTTTTGCCAAGCGTTCGGGAGAGTTGATTAATGGCTGAAGAAAGACAAATACCGCGTATGAAAGCGTATTACTTTGAAGTGATTCGTAAAGCGCTTCAAGAGAAGTTTAATTACAAAAATGCGATGCAAATTCCGCGGATTGATAAAATTGTAGTTAATATGGGGATAGGTGAAGCAACAGCTGATTCAAAGAAGCCTTCCCTTGCTGCTGAGGATTTAGGACTCATAACAGGTCAGAAAGCTGTTATTACCCGTGCGCGTAATTCTATTGCGACCTTTAAAGTTCGTGAAGGAATGCCTCTTGGGGCTAAAGTAACATTGCGTAAAGATCGTATGTTTGAGTTTTTAGATCGTCTTGTTACGATTGCTCTTCCGCGCGTTCGTGACTTTCGTGGTTTAAATCCAAAGAGTTTTGATGGTCGTGGCAATTTTGCTATGGGTATTAAAGAACACATTGTGTTTCCAGAAATCAACTATGATAAAGTTGATCAAATTTGGGGCATGGATATTATCGTTTGTACGACAGCGAAAACGGATGATGAAGCGCGTGAGTTATTGCGTGCTTTTAATTTTCCTTTTCGTTCGTAACGGCAAATGTAGCGAGGTGAAGTTATGGCCAAAGTAAGTGCCGTTGAGAAAAATAAGCGTCGTGAGGTGATGGTAAAGCGTTATGCTGCGCGTCGTGCACGTTTGAAAGCAATCGTTATGGATCAGAAGGTTTCTCTTGAGGAACGTTTTAAAGCTTCTGTTCAGTTGGCAGAATTGCCGCGTAATTCTTCGAAAGTTCGTATTCGTAATCGCTGTGAGGTTTCAGGTCGTCCGCGGGCTTATTATCGTAAGTTAAAAATGTCACGGATTGCATTGCGTGAACTTGGCTCTATTGGCCATATTCCTGGTATTGTAAAGTCTAGTTGGTAAGAGGAGATTATTTAATGTCTATGTCAGATCCTCTTGGTGATATGTTAACACGTATTCGTAATGCACTTGGTCGTAAAAAAGGCAAAGTGGTTACTCCAGCTTCAAAGCTTCGTGCACACGTTCTTGATGTTCTTCAGTCGGAGGGTTATATTCGCGGATATAACCAAGTTGATTTGGGTGATGGAAAAGCTGAGCTTGAAATCGAATTGAAGTATTTTGAAGGGATGGCTGCTATTCGTGAAATTTCGCGTGTGTCAAAGCCCGGTCGTCGTGTATATGTTTCTGCTAAGTCACTTCCGCAGGTGGCAAACGGTTTAGGTATTTCGATCTTATCGACTCCTAAAGGCGTTATGGCTGATCATGAGGCGCGTGAACAGAATGTTGGTGGAGAACTCCTTTGTCGTGTTTTCTAAGGGATGTCAAGAAAACGGAAGAAAAGTAGGTTAGAACAATGTCTCGTATTGGAAAAAAACCCATTTCAATTCCTTCTGGGGTTACTGCTACTGTTGAAGGTCAGCTGGTTAAGGCCAAAGGTCCAAAAGGTGAATTAAGTTACGTCGTTAATGATGAAGTCTTAGTTAAATTCGAGGACAATGTCATATCCGTTATGCCGCGGGATCAGTCAAAAGATGCGCGCTCTAAATGGGGTATGTCACGTTCAATGATTGAAAACATTTTTTGTGGTGTAAAAGATGGTTTTGAAAAAAGGTTAGAGATCAATGGGGTTGGTTATCGTGCTGCTTTGCAGGGTAAGGATATTCAACTCTCTCTAGGTTTTTCGCATGATGTGGTTTATAAAGTTCCATCGGGTGTTACTGTGACTGTCCCTAAGCCTACAGAGATTGTTATTTCTGGAATTGATAAACAGCAAGTTGGACAAGTTGCAGCGGAGATTCGCGAGTATCGTAGGCCTGAGCCTTATAAAGGTAAAGGTGTTAAGCATGCAGATGAACGTATCTTCCGTAAAGAAGGTAAAAAGAAATAAGGATTTTGTATTATGGTTTCATCTAAGGACATTATCCAGCGTCGTGCAAGGCGTGTTCGTCGTAGAATAAAGATGGTTTCTCATGATCGTCCTCGGCTTAGCGTTTATCGTTCAAATCAGAACATCTACGCGCAAGTTATTGATGATTTACGGGGATGTACGCTTGTTTCAGCTTCTACTCTTGAAAGTGATTTGAAAAAATCATTAAAAAGTGGGGCTGATAAAGAAGCCGCTTTTGCTGTGGGTAAGTTAATTGCTGAGCGTGCGAAAAAAGCTGGTGTTAATGAAGTGGTTTTTGACCGTGGCGCTTATGTGTACCATGGTCGAGTCAAAGCTTTGGCTGAAGCTGCTCGTGAAGGTGGTTTGAACTTTTAAAGTTTCCTCCTTATGGATGGGGCTGGATACTTTAGAGTATTTCGTTTAAGCTCTTCCGATTTGATGAAGAGCTTTGTTATCGTGCTTCCGGAAAAGAAAAAGGAATGAGGAATGGCACAAAAAGAACGTGGTGAAAGAGAAGAACGCGATAATGAGTTTGTCGATAGACTCGTTCATATTAATCGTGTTGCTAAAGTTGTAAAGGGTGGTAGGCGTTTTGGTTTTGCTGCTCTCGTTGTCGTTGGAGATCAAAAAGGGCGTGTGGGCTTTGGACACGGTAAGGCTCGTGAAGTTCCTGAGGCTGTTCGTAAAGCAACGGAATCTGCAAAACGTGGAATGATTTATGTCCCACTTCGGTCTGGACGTACATTACATCATGATCTTGAAGGTCGTCACGGGGCTGGGCGTGTTTTGCTTCGTTCAGCATCTGCTGGTACTGGTATTATTGCTGGGGGACCGATGCGTGCTATTTTTGAAGCTCTTGGTATGCAGGATGTTGTTGCAAAATCACTAGGATCATCAAATCCTTATAATATGGTTCGTGCAACATTTGATGCACTGAAACATCAAATGCATCCCAGAGATATTGCTGCTCAGCGTGGTATAAAATATTCGACTTTGCAGGCGCGTCGTCGCCATTTAGTCGACGTAGAAGGGTAGTTTCTGAGATTGTCAGAAAAGGAATTAGGAAATGGTTCAGAAAAAATCTCAGAGTGGTAAAACTGTGACAGTAGAGCAAATTGGAAGCCCTATTCGAAATTCACAGATTCAGCGTGCAACCTTGAAGGGGCTTGGGCTCAATAAAATGCGTCGCCGGCGCGTTTTAGAAGATACACTTTGTGTACGGGGTATGATTGCTCGGGTTCGGCATCTTGTTCGCATTATAGATGAAGATTAAAGGTTGCGGGAGTATTAGATATGAAACTCAATGAACTACGTGATTGCAAAGGCGCAACAAAAAATCGTAAGCGTGTTGGCCGTGGTATTGGTTCGGGGACTGGTAAGACTGGTGGTCGTGGTGTAAAAGGGCAAAAATCCCGTTCTGGTGTTTCTCTTAATGGTTTTGAAGGTGGGCAAATGCCTATCTATCGCCGTTTACCAAAACGTGGATTTAAAAATTTCTTTTCTAAAGCTTATAATGAAGTCTCACTAGGGCGTATTCAGTTGGCTGTTGATGCACGTAAGTTGAATATTGAAAAGCCTGTTGATATGATTGCTTTGAAAGAAGCTGGTATTATTCGTCGCGAGAAAGATGGGGTTCGTCTTCTTTCTGATGGTGATTTGAAAGCTAAGATTACTTTTCATGTTTCTGGTGCTTCACAAGCTGCTCGTGTTAAGATCGAAAAAGTGGGAGGTCAGGTTATTTTTCCTGATGTTGTTCAATAGTTTTTTTGATATAAGTCATGATTTAAAGAAGAGGTACATCTATTCTTTTGAATATTTTGTGGAGAATTGTTTAAGTTCTGCAATTATTTCTGTATAAAGATATGAATTTTAGCGTTATAGTTCTGTGATTTAAAGAACTGAAGTGTGAAGTGGAGACGTTTAATGGCATCAGCAGCAGAGCAATTTGCTTCCAATATAAACTTCGGTACTTTTTCGCGTGCAACTGAATTAAAGAAACGCATATGGTTTACTTTGGCAGCGCTTCTTGTCTATCGTTTCGGCACTTATATTTCTCTTCCAGGTATTAATATCGATGCTTTGCGGCAGACATTTGAGCATCATGCATCCGGTGTTTTAGGACTCTTTAATATGTTTGCTGGAGGCGCTGTTGGGCGTATGGCAATTTTTGCCTTGGGTATTATGCCCTATATCTCTGCATCTATTATTGTACAATTACTCACGTCCGTCATTCCTTCTTTGGAAACTCTTAAAAAAGAGGGGGAGGTTGGTCGTAAGGTTATTAATCAATATACGCGTTATGTGACAGTTGTGTTAGCTATTCTACAAGCTTTTGGTATTGCCGTTGCCCTTGAAAGTGGTATAGGGACAGGGCTTCAAATTGTTGTAGAACCAGGTCTCATGTTTCGAGTCTCTTCTGTTATTACACTTGTTGGTGGGACAATGTTTCTCATGTGGCTTGGCGAGCAAATTACCTCACGCGGTGTTGGTAATGGAGTTTCTCTCATCATTTTTACAGGGATCGTAGCCAATTTTCCTTCTACTTTTGCTCAGCTTTTGACCGCGCATAGTCAGGCTGATCTATCAACTTTTCTTTTAATCGCAATCGTTGTTATCGCTGTTTTGGTTATTGGACTTATTGTTTTTATAGAGCGTGCGCAACGGAGAATTCTTATTCAGTATCCGAAACGTCAGGTTGGTAATCAAATGTTTCAAGGGGATATGTCGCATCTTCCTTTAAAATTGAATACCGCTGGTGTTATTCCTCCTATTTTTGCTTCATCTTTATTGTTACTACCTGCCACTATTAATAATTTTTCTGATAAAATGCCACAATGGATGCAAACTATTTCTTATTCTCTTGGTCATGGTCAGCCACTGTATATGATTGTTTATGCATTTTTAATGGCGTTTTTTTGCTTTTTTTATACGGCTATTGTCTTTAATCCGAGTGATACTGCGGATCAGTTGAAGAAACATTCTGGTTTTATTCCAGGAATTCGTCCAGGTGAGCGTACGGCAGAATATATTGATTATGTTTTGACGCGTATTACTGTTGTGGGGGCTATTTATATTATCTTGGTTTGTTTGCTTCCTGAATTTATGATATCTGCTTTCCAAGTTCCTTTTTATCTGGGGGGAACGTCTTTGTTGATTGTTGTGACTGTTACGCTTGATACGGTTGCTCAAATCCAGGGACATCTTGTTGCGCACCAATATGAAGGGTTGATAAAAAAATCAAAACTTCGTGGAGGTCGAAGAAATCGATGAGAATTGTTCTTTTAGGTCCTCCTGGAGCAGGGAAAGGGACGCAAGCTAAGATGTTAACTGAGGAATATAACATTCCTCATTTATCAACAGGAGATATGTTGCGTGAAGTTATTGCTAAAGAAACGGAAGTTGGTAAAAAAGCTAAAGCTATTATAAGTTCTGGTTCTTTGGTTCCTGATAGTCTTGTTAATCAAATCGTGTCAGATCGGATTGATGAAGCTGATTGTATAAATGGTTTTATTTTGGATGGATATCCAAGGACTGTAGGACAGGCAGAAGCGTTACAACAGATCCTTGAGTCAAAAAATATGCGTCTTGATGCTGTTATTGAGCTGTGTGTTGATGAAGACGCATTGATTGAACGTATGGAGAAGCGTGTTCAGGAGACAATAGCGGCTGGTGGACAGGTTCGTTTAGATGATAACCCTGTTGCTTTTGCAAAAAGATTAGTAGAATATCGCGAAAAAACATCTCCTTTATCAAAATTTTATTCAGAGAGAGGAATGTTGAAGGTCATTGATGGAATGATTGGTATTGCTGAGGTGACACGTATGATTAAAGGTTTTCTTTCATAAGATTTTTTTTAGAAGTAAATGAAAAGAGTTGACTTTTGAGATAAAATCTATCACAAACAAATTTAATTTATTTCAGTTAAATAAGCGGATTCGGAAGAATTTTATTCTGAGTCTATTTTTTTCTGTAAGGTACGTCAGGTATTTTATAACAATTTGTCAACATAACTAAGGAGAGTAGGCGTGGCTCGTATTGCTGGCGTCAATATCCCGACAAATAAGCGTGTCATTATCGCGCTTCAGTATATCCACGGGATTGGACCAAAATTCGCTCAAGAAATTATTGAAAAGGTTGGCATTCCTGTGGGGCGTCGTGTGCATGAGCTTTCAGATGCTGAGGTGTTGCAGATTCGTGAGGCGATCGATCAGGGATATCAAGTTGAAGGCGATCTTCGTCGTGAAGTTGCTATGAATGTTAAGCGTTTGATGGACCTTGGTTGTTATCGTGGATTGCGTCATCGTCGGTCTTTGCCTGTTCGAGGACAGCGTACGCATACAAATGCTCGTACGCGTAAGGGACCTGCTAAGGCAATTGCTGGTAAGAAGAAATAAGGATCCTTGTGAGAGGTTTTTTATATATTCTATTTCCTGTTGAAGTCCGTTTAACAGGGAAAAGAAGGTGGAGCTGCTGATATTACGGCAGTGTTGAGATCGTTGAAAGGAAAATTATGGCCAAAGAAGCCACACGTGTTCGTCGTCGCGAACGTAAAAATATTTCATCGGGTGTTGTGCATATCAATTCAACATTTAATAATACAATGATTACGATTACTGATGCTCAGGGGAATGCGATTGCATGGTCGTCTGCAGGGGCTCAAGGGTTTAAAGGGGCGCGTAAATCTACACCTTTTGCCGCTCAAGTTGCTGCGGAAGATTGCGCGAGAAAAGCACAAGAACATGGTATGCGTTCTTTGGAAGTTGAAGTTTGTGGTCCGGGGGCAGGGCGTGAATCTGCTTTACGTGCGTTACAATCTGTTGGTTTTGTCATTACTTCTATTCGTGATGTAACACCAATTCCTCATAATGGATGTCGTCCGCGGAAACGGCGGCGTGTTTAATTGGGTGTTGTTTTTTGTTGTCGGAGATTTCTCTGATGTTCACATTGGTCGTTACGATTGAATGGTAACGGAACTAAAGAACGGGAATAAAAATATGATCCAGAAAAACTGGCAGGAACTTATTAAACCCAATAAGGTTGAATCATGTTCGCATGATAATCCGAATATTACAAGCGTAATTGCTGAGCCTCTGGAGCGAGGATTTGGTTTAACGTTAGGAAATGCACTTCGTCGTGTGTTGTTATCTTCGCTTCGTGGGGCTGCTATTACTGCTGTGCAGATTGATGGTGTCTTACATGAATTTTCATCCATTCCAGGTGTTCGTGAAGATGTGACGGATATCATCCTGAATATAAAGGAAATTGCACTTCGTATGGAAGAAGAAGGGCCTAAACGTCTCGTTGTTTATAAAGAAGGTCCTGGTGTGGTGAAAGCAGGAGATATTAATACCGTTGGGGATATGGAAATTCTCAATCCAGATCATGTTATCTGTACCCTTGATGAAGAGGCTGAAATTCGTATGGAATTTATTGTCAATACAGGGAAGGGCTATGTTCCATCTGATCGTAATTATGTTGATGATGGTCGTATAGGACTTATTCCAATTGATAGTCTTTATTCGCCAATTCGTAAAGTGTCTTATAAAGTGGAAAATACGCGTGAAGGTCAAGTTCTCGATTATGATAAATTGACGTTAACGATTGAAACAAATGGTGCTGTGAATGGAGAAGATGCTGTTGCTTTTGCAGCGCGCATTCTTCAGGATCAATTATCGTTATTTATTAACTTTGAAGAGCCGCAGAAGGAGCCTGTTGAAGAGGCGGATTCTGAACTTTCCTTTAATCCTGCACTTCTTAAAAAAGTCGATGAATTAGAACTTTCTGTTCGTTCGGCAAATTGTCTTAAAAATGATAATATTGTCTATATTGGTGATCTTATTCAAAAAACAGAATCTGAAATGCTTCGGACACCAAATTTTGGTCGTAAGTCATTGAATGAAATTAAAGAAGTTTTGGCATGTATGGGGTTACATCTTGGAATGGAAATTCCTGCATGGCCGCCTGAAAACATTGATGATCTTGCTAAACGCTATGAAGATCAGTATTAAAATTAGAATTTAAGGAGAGGGCTTATGCGCCATAGTAACTCAGGCCGCAAGTTGAACCGGACTGCCAGTCACCGTAAAGCGATGTTTGCAAATATGGCGACTTCGTTGATCGAGCATGAGCAGATTGTGACAACACTTCCGAAGGCTAAAGAAATTCGTCCTATTGTTGAAAAACTTGTTACTCTCGGTAAGCGTGGTGGTTTGCATGCGCGTCGACAAGCGATTGCCGCACTTCGTGATACAGAGAAAGTTGCAAAGTTATTTGATACACTGGCACCGCGTTATGCATCACGCAACGGTGGGTATTTGCGTATTATGAAAGCGGGGTTTCGTACCGGTGATAATGCCCCCATGGCTGTCATAGAATTTGTTGATCGTGATGTCGAAGCAAAGGGGGCAGCGGATCGTGCTCGTATCGAGGCTTCAGAGAATGAGAAGGGTATGTCCTCATAAGTTTTTTATTCTATTGCATTTAAAAAGGCCGCCTTTTCTTAGGCGGTTTTTTTTATGTGTATTTTTGAAGTTTTTTTTACTTGAAAAATAGTTGATGAGAGAAAATTATAGGATATTGAATTATTTGATTTTTATAATATTTACTGTTTAAATAGCTTGTTTTTATTCTCTATTATGAAATATTAATAGAGATCCTTCATTTGCGGGGTTGTTTTTTTAAATTCTATGAATCTTCAACAGAATGGGCTGATTTTATAAGGAGTAGGTTATGAGGTATTCTTTTTGGGTGCGGCTTTTTTTTGCGGTTATGATGCTGATATCGTTTGATCATATCTATGCTCATGTTCCTCAAACACAAAAAGAAATCACTCTTTCATTTGCTCCTTTAGTTAAAAAGACAGTTCCATCTGTTGTCAATATTTATGCAGCTCGACAAATTAGAGCACGCTCACCTTTTGAGGGTGATCCATTTTTTGAGCAATTTTTTGGTCGTTTGCAAAATAATTTTCCTGTCCGTAAGCAATCATCATTAGGGTCAGGAGTGGTTGTTGATGCACGTGGTTTGATTGTTACAAATTACCACGTCATTAAAGATGCAAGCGAAATTAAGATAGCTTTTTCTGATGGGCGAGAATTTGAGAGTAAGGTCGTGCTCAAAGATGAAGCAACGGATATTGCTATTTTGGAAGTTGATGTAAAAGATACTCAGTTTCCTGTTCTTCCTTTGGGGGATTCTGATACTGTTGAAGTTGGTGATCTTGTTCTAGCTATTGGTAATCCTTTTGGTGTTGGTCAAACGGTTACAAGTGGTATTGTTTCAGCACAAGCGCGTACACGTGTTGGGATTTCTGATTTTGACTTTTTTATTCAGACAGATGCTGCCATTAATCCAGGAAATTCTGGTGGCGCTTTAATTGATATGAAAGGTCAATTAATCGGAATTAATACGGCTATTTATTCACGTTCCGGTGGTTCTGTAGGGATTGGTTTTGCTATTCCAGTTAATCTTGTAAAAGTGATGCTTGATACCGTTAAACGCGGTGGAAAATATTTTGTGCCACCTTATATTGGGGCATCCTTTCAAAATGTTACATCTGATATTGCTAGTGGTTTAGGTTTAGAACGCCCCTATGGTGCTCTTATTATTGAAGTTATCAAAGACAGTCCTGCTGAAAAAGCTGGTTTGAAAGTAGGTGATGTTATTTTGAGTGTGCAGGGGGTGCGCGTTGATAGTCCAGATAGTCTTGGCTATCGTTTGATGACAGCGGACGTTGGCCATAGTCTTGCTTTAGAATATTTGCGAGGTGGAAAAACTTTAAAAACACAGATAAAGGTTGCATCGATATCGGAAACTGCATTTTTAAAATCTGAAAAAATTACAGGTGACAGTCCTCTTGCTGGTGCCGAAGTGTTAGATTTAACACCACAAAATAGTCGACGTTTTCATCTTCCTATATCGGCAAAGGGTGTTGTGGTTACCAATCTTGATGAAATGAGCAATGCTGCGGGAATTTTTCGTCCCGGAGATATTTTACGTGTTGTTAATGGCTATAAGATTCAAACAGTTCATCAGTTGAAAAAGATTCTTATGCAAACGCGTTCGCGTACTTGGCAATTGGAATATGAACGTGATGGTATGTATATTCGCCAATTTATTCGTTGAGGTTTTTTTTGAAGAAAGATTTTTTTACTTCATCGATTGATCCTAAAGTTAATAAAAATCAGCCACTTGCGGAAAGAATGCGTCCTTGTTCTCTCAATGACGTTGTGGGACAAAAGCATTTAATTGGAGAGGATGGTTTGCTTTCACGGATGGTGGCAGCGGGCTCAATTGGATCGATGATTTTTTGGGGGCCTCCAGGGACCGGAAAAACAACGGTTGCACGTTTATTGGCACTTGAAACAAATTTCGCATTTGAACAAGTTTCTGCTATTTTTACAGGGGTTTCTGAACTTAAAAAGATTTTTGAAGTTGCACAGAGGCGTTTTATGTCTGGAGATAAAACGCTTCTTTTTGTTGATGAAATTCATCGGTTTAATCGTGCACAGCAGGATAGTTTTCTTCCTGTGATGGAAGATGGTACGGTGGTCCTGATTGGTGCAACAACTGAAAATCCCTCTTTTGAACTTAATGCTGCTCTTCTTTCGCGTGCGCGGGTTTTAACATTTCTTTCTCATGATCATGAAAGTTTAGGCATGCTTTTGAAGCACGCTGAAAAGGTGGTAGGAAAGTCTCTTCCTTTGGATGATGGGGCCAGAGACGTTTTGATAGGGATGTCTGATGGTGATGCGCGGGTAGCATTGACATTAGCAGAGGAAGTTTGGTCTGTTGTGCGTCCCAGAGAGATTCTTAATGCTGGTGCGTTGCAAAAAGTTATTCAGCGTCGTGCACCCATTTATGATAAAGGACGAGATGGGCACTATAATCTCATTTCAGCGTTGCATAAATCTGTTCGTGGCTCTGATCCTGATGCGGCGCTTTATTATTTAGCACGTATGTTGGATGCTGGTGAAGATCCTCTCTATATTGGGCGCAGATTGGTTCGTATGGCTGTTGAAGATGTTGGTTTGGCGGATCCTCAAGCTCTTGTCATTTGTAATGCGGCAAAAGACGCCTATGATTACTTAGGATCACCAGAAGGAGAATTGGCTTTGGCACAAGCATGTCTTTATGTTGCAACTGCACCAAAGTCAAATGCGACATATCTCGCGTATAAAGCTGCACGGCGTTGTGCACAAAAAAATGGTTCTTTACCACCTCCTAAACATATCCTTAATGCACCGACGAAATTAATGAAGGAGGAAGGGTATGGAGAGGGTTATTGTTATGATCATGATGAACCGGATGCTTTTTCAGGACAAGAATATTTTCCTGAAAAACTTGGGCGCCAGAGTTATTATAAACCAGTTGAGCGTGGATTTGAGCGTGAAATTGTCAAACGTCTTGAATGGTGGAAACAATTGCGCAAAAAACGTAAAAATCAACCATAAAATTGGGATTGGAACACATTTTTTATTGATTTTGAATTTATTTTTTATTCCTCATGTCGTTGTATGAACTTTAGTTTATATTTTAAACACTTATTGCATTATCGTAGAACAATTTTTTGATCTCTTCAAAGGCATACCTTTTTATGGATTCAAATTTAGGAAATATGTCATTCAACTCTTAAAGCTATTTTATTTTTGTGGTTTTAATTGACTAAGATATTGATTATAATCGTTACTAACTGTTTTGTATATTGAATAACAGCTCAAATACTGTATGATATTTTCGTTCCAAATCTCATCAATTATAACCATTCGTTTGTATATTACATGCTGGATTGACATGTGATAAAAACTCTACAAGAAAAAACTAAAAATGACTCTTATGAAGAATTTCAAATGTCGAGAGCCCTTGCAACATTGAGGGGCTGGGAAAGTGTGTGGTGGTGTAATGATCGTGGTGCTGAGTTGTTCCAAGCGTAAAGAGGTTGGTACTCAAGATTTTGCATACACCATTTCACGAGTGCTGTCGCAAAATGGGTGTAGCGAGTGTTGAAAGCCCCCTTTTAAAAACAAGTGCGTGAATATGCAAACACAAAGGTTTCTGTTCTTTGATGCAGTAGGGGTGGTTTTGATTAATGAGGCGTTTTTATGTGATTAAGGGGGTGTTTTTTCTTAGGGGCAAGGGGTAAGCAGGAAGGTTAAACATTGTGTTGAAATTTAAATTGTTACTTTTCTAGAGAGAGATAAATGTGTTAATTTACTCTCTTATAGAAAGTATTATTTTATTTTGAGTTTATGTTGTGTCATAAGATAGGGAATGTCAGTTCTTTATTTTGCTGGTCATGATATGTTATAGACATAACGTGGGGATAGAAGTGAAAATAGTCTGTGAAAATCTAAACTCAAGGCTTTAGTTAAATTAAAAGGGCAATATACACTTTAAGTGTTAGATTATTATGAATCGGTCAAGGATATAATCGTGGATAAAACAAAAGCTCTCGATGCTGCTCTCTCACAAATTGAACGTTCTTTTGGTAAAGGCTCGATTATGCGTCTTGGGCAAAAAGAGCAAGTTGTTGAAATTGAAACCGTTCCAACAGGATCATTATCCTTGGATATTGCTTTAGGGATTGGTGGGTTACCCAAGGGGCGTATTGTGGAGATCTATGGACCAGAAAGTTCTGGGAAGACAACATTGGCGCTGCATGCTATTGCTGAGGCTCAGAAAGGAGGGGGAATTTGCGCTTTTATTGATGCTGAACATGCGCTTGATCCTATCTATGCGCGTAAGCTTGGTGTTGATTTAGAGAATTTATTCATTTCTCAGCCAGATACTGGTGAACAGGCGTTGGAAATTACAGAGACGTTGGTTCGTTCTGGTGCTGTTGATGTGCTTGTTGTGGATTCTGTTGCAGCTTTAACACCGCGAGCAGAAATTGATGGTGAAATGGGTGATGCTTTACCAGGATTACAGGCGCGATTGATGAGCAAAGCTTTGCGCAAACTCACAGCTTCTATTTTTCGCTCTAACTGCATGGTGATTTTTATTAATCAAATTCGCATGAAAATTGGTGTGATGTTTGGTTCGCCTGAAACAACAACGGGGGGAAATGCTTTAAAGTTTTATGCTTCTGTTCGTTTGGATATTCGTCGTATTGGCTCTATTAAAGATCGGGATATGATTGTTGGTAATCAGACGCGTGTTAAAGTGGTGAAGAATAAGTTGGCTCCTCCCTTCAAACAGGTTGAGTTTGATATTATTTATGGGGAAGGGATTTCCAAGCTAGGTGAATTGATTGATTTAGGAGTCAAAGTGGGTATCGTAGAAAAATCTGGCTCGTGGTTTTCTTATAATTCTCAACGCTTAGGACAGGGACGTGAAAATGCAAAACAGTTTTTACGCGAACATGCAGAAATAGCGGCAGAAATTGAAACGGCTTTGCGTCAAAATGCTGGTTTGATTGCGATTGAGTTGTTAGAAAATGCAGGATCTGAAAATACGGAAGGTGATGAAGTCCTTTGATAGACCGTTTTTTCGTCTATAATTTTTTTTATTTAAGATGTTTTCTGTTTTTATTTTTTTGAGTTTTTAAATATACAGTTATTTTTTTCTCAATTTTTTTAATAAATATTCCGTTCTTTGATTAAATTGACTCCATGCGTGGCAAAGAGGATATTTAATGGGGGGATTTTTCTTTTAAGGTTTTTGCGGTATTCTGCAGGTGTAGATATGAATAGTGTTAATAATATCCGGTCAACATTTTTGGATTATTTTCATCGTCATGGGCATCAAGTTCTTTCTTCTAGCCCCCTTGTTCCACGCAATGATCCTACACTCATGTTTACAAATGCAGGGATGGTGCAGTTTAAAAATGTTTTTACGGGACTTGAACAGCATCCTTATAAAAAGGCGACAACAGCACAAAAATGTGTTCGTGCGGGTGGAAAGCATAATGATCTTGATAATGTTGGCTATACGGCACGCCATCATACATTTTTTGAAATGTTGGGGAATTTTTCTTTCGGCGATTATTTCAAAGAAGAGGCCATTTTTTTATCATGGGATCTTTTAACAAAAGAATTTTGTCTACCAAAAGATAAATTGTTGGTAACCGTTTATCAAAGTGATGATGTTGCTGCTGAATTATGGCGTAAAATTTCAGGCCTTCCCGATGAAAAAATCATTCGTATTGCGACAGCTGATAATTTTTGGTCAATGGGAGAAACAGGTCCTTGTGGTCCCTGTTCGGAGATTTTTTATGATCATGGTGATGAAATTTTGGGTGGTCCCCCTGGAAGTGTGGATGAAGATGGTGATCGCTTTATTGAGATTTGGAACCTTGTGTTTATGCAGTATGAGCAGCTTTCTAAGGAAGACCGTGTTGACTTGCCTCATCCTTCTATTGATACCGGTATGGGGTTAGAGCGTATTGCGGCTGTTTTACAGGGTGTTCATGATAATTACGACATTAATCTTTTTCGTGGATTAATTGGAGCATCAGAAGAAATTACAGGGGTTGAGGCAAAGGGTGATTTTATTGCCAGTCATCGTGTGATTGCTGATCATCTTCGCTCGTGCGCATTTTTAATTGCCGATGGTGTTCTTCCTTCCAATGAGGGAAGGGGATATGTTTTACGTCGCATTATGCGTCGTGCTATGCGTCATGCACATCTTCTTGGTGTTAAAGAACCTTTAATGTGGCAGCTTTTGCCTGCTCTCATTCGTGAAATGGGACAAGCTTATCCTGAATTGGTGCGGGCTGAATCTTTGATTTCTGAAACTTTAAAATTAGAAGAAATACGTTTTCGTAAAACGCTTGAACGAGGACTGGGTTTGTTAAATGAAGAAAGTGCAAAGCTTAAAGAAGGGGATCACTTAAAGGGTGATGTTGCTTTCAAGCTTTATGATACCTATGGTTTTCCACTTGATTTGACGCAAGATGTTCTTCGGCGTCGTGGAATATCTGTTGATGTTGATGCCTTTGACAAAGCAATGGAACGCCAGAAAGAGGAAGCTCGTGCTCATTGGTCGGGTTCAGGTGAAGCTGTCACGGAGACAATTTGGTTTTCTGTTCGTGATCAGGTTGGGGGTACAGAATTTTTAGGGTATGAAACAGAAAAAGCTAAAGGTATTCTTACAGCTCTTGTGCGTGATGGTAAAATTGTTGATGAGGTTTCTTCAGGGCAGAAAGCCATTCTTGTGTTAAATCAGACTCCTTTTTATGGTGAATCTGGTGGACAAATTGGTGATAGCGGTATCATTTCTAATGAAGGTTTTATTTTTGAGGTGTATGATACGCAGAAAAGAGCTGATGGTGTTTTTATTCATCTTGGAGAAGTTAAATCTGGTCATGCTAAGATCTCTGATTGTGTAGAATTAACCGTTGATGGTGTTCGTCGTAAAAAAATTCGTGCGAACCATTCTGCTACCCATCTATTACACCAAGCTTTACGGCAAATATTGGGATCTCATGTTACTCAAAAGGGCTCTCTTGTGTCGCCAGAACGGTTACGTTTTGATTTTTCTCATCCAAAAGCTATTTCGGCAGAAGAATTGAAAAAAATAGAAGATTTAGCAAATGAGATTGTTTTGCAAAATAATAAAGTGACAACGCGCCTTATGGCTGTTGATGATGCAATTTCTGAAGGAGCAATGGCACTTTTTGGGGAGAAATATGGAGATGAAGTTCGCGTTGTTTCTATGGGAGAGTTGCTTGAAAAGGAAGACTTAAAAAGGTCTTGGTCACTTGAGCTTTGTGGAGGAACACATGTGGAAAGAACAGGGGATATTGGTTTGATTCATATTGTTTCTGAAAGTTCTGTTTCAGCTGGAGTGCGCCGTATTGAAGCTTTAACAGGTGCTGCAGCGCGTCTTTATCTTAGCCGCCAAGATGTACGCATCCGTGAAATTGCAGATCTTTTAAAAACTTCTTCTTCTGATTTAGAAGAACGGGTGAGAGTTTTGCTTGATGATCGTCGTAAACTTGAAAAAGAATTGAATGATGTGCGTAAGAAAATGGTGTTGAGTGGGGGAATAACAGAAAGTGGTCAAAGTGATATTACTATTATCAATGAACTTTCTTTTATGGGACGTGTTGTAAATAATATTCCACCACGGGATCTTAAAGCACTCGTTGATTCTGGTAAAAAACAAATTGGATCTGGAGTGGTTTCTTTTATTAGTGTTTCGGAGGATGGCAAGGGGAGTGCTGTTGTTGGTGTTACGGATGATTTAACGGATAAGTTAAACGCTGTTGATCTCGTTCGTATTCTTTCATCTGTTCTTGGTGGGAAAGGCGGTGGAGGGCGTCCTGATATGGCGCAGGCTGGTGGTCCTGAGGGAACCAAAGCTGATGAGGCATTTGCAGCACTAAAAGATTTTCTAGAAAAATTTAAAAAGTAAAAAATTTCCTTATCGGTTTTTTTTTACATTGGTATGTTAGATTGGCGTATAAAAATCACGAATATCTATCGAGTGGATTGCTGAAATATAGATACAGTATTATTGAGAGAGAGATAAAATCATCAAGATAAAAAAGGGGGGTGTTAGCAAGATTGTGTTGTGCTTCATGCTTTTGTTTATGATGTAGACGAACCATATCTTTCATAAAAGAAAGTATCTATTATTTTGATTTTAAAAGAAACATCTCTATCCTATTTTACAATAGGAATTGTGAAGAGGATAACGCAAGATTTATTGCAAAACAGCTTCTTAAGCTTATGAAGTTGTAAGCTGTCGCTTTTTTGCTTTCAAATTGCTTAAATTATTGCTCGCTCTTTATAAGAGGCTCGTTTTTTAGAGCCGTTTTATTGGTTTCCTTTGCGGCTCATGTGTAAGAGAATAGATTTTTCTTGCAAGTTATGGAACGTAAATTAAACAGATAAATACTGCACAAAACTAAATATTTATATTAATTCAAGTTTTTCTCTGTGCATTTGCTGCATTTAAAATAGATTATGGCATTCTTAGAAATTTTTGCTTACCCACGAACAGAGCATTTTTGCAATGTTTTGCATTGAGAGGTTTTTTTGCATAAGATTTGTGAAGAGTGTTATTTTTATGATGCTATGGCTTCATGTAAGGGGATGATGTTTTCATTTTCTCCTTCTCTTTCTGGTGGCGTGATTGTTAAATTGCTTGCTTTTAAAAATTTAGAGAAACGGCCCCCTTTATCGATCAATTCTTGAAAGCTTCCTTTTTCAATTAAATAACCCTGTTCCAGAAAGAGGATCACATCAGCATTGCGTATTGTTGAGAGGCGATGTGCTATAATGAAAGTGGTGCGGTTATGGCTTATGCTCTCAAGAGCATCTTTGACACGTGCTTCTGTTTCAACATCAAGAGCGCTTGTTGCTTCATCGAGAATGAGAATGGGGGCATTTTTTAAAACAGCACGTGCAATTGCTAACCGTTGTTTTTCTCCACCTGATAATCGAGTTCCTCGTTCGCCCACCATTGTATTATAACGATCAACTTTTTTTAGAATAAAATCATGAGCTTCTGCTATTTTTGCTGCTTCATAAAGCTCTTCGTTTGTTGCACTTGCTTTTCCTATTGAGATATTTTCATGAATACTGCGGTTAAAAAGACCTGCATCTTGAAACACTGTCGCTAGAGATTTTCGTAAAGATTCGCGATTGATTGAGCGTATATTTATTTCATCAATGGAGATATGTCCGAAGGTAGGGTCGTATATGCGCTGCAATAAATTGATTAATGTTGTCTTCCCAGCTCCTGTTGGTCCTACAATCGCAATAGTTTGCCCTGCTTCCACTTTAAAGGAAATGTCAAAAACACCTTGAGAAGAATTTGGAAATTTATAGGTAACGTGGTGAAATTGTATGGCGCCCTTAACATTTTTGAGGGAAGGGAGATTTTGTGGTTCGTTGATATTAAAGGTTGAGTCTTCCATTTCAAAAAACTCTTGCAGCTTTGCTTGTGAGGATATCGCGCAATTAATAAAGTTGCTCATTTGGTCTAGACGGCTAATCATGAGTTGTGCAAATCCGACAAAAGCAACGACTTCACCTACCCTTAATTGATCTCTTGCAACAAAAAAAGCTCCAAGGAGAAGAACACAAACGATTGAAACTGTTGAAGCCATTCTATTTAAGCCACTGGCGAGCGCCCACCAATTGAGAACAGGATTTTGTGCTTTAAGAAGGTCATTTGTATGTTGGTACAGTATGGATGTTTCTTCTTTTATTCGATTATAACTTTGTACAATAGAAACATTAGAGATTGAATCACTAACATGTTTAAAAAGGTTATGATGATAGCATTCTACAGCGGCTTGTCCGTCTTTTGTTTTTCGCATCACTAAACGGGCAATTAAGACATAGATGATGGCAAGTACAATTAAGACTATTGAAAGACGCCAATTCATGTTAAAGGCTGTGGGGATGAGAACCAATAAGGCGACAAGTGTTGAAAGATGTTGACGCATAAAATCAAGCCATATGGTTGACATGGCGTCTATTGCACGCAAAAGTGTATGGAGTGCGTTGGACGTTCCGCGTTGTTGATGCCAAATTAAAGGCATGGCAATGATACGTTCAAAAGATTCTGTTAAAACCGTTAAACGGAGTCTATGGGCTAAGCGGTCCGCACCACGAGCAACAAGGACATAAGCGATGATATGGGAAAGGCCAAAACAAACCCAAATGGCAAGGGTAGGGATGATTCCTGATTTTTCTGTAATGGAATCAATAACGTGTCCAAATAAAATAGGTTCTGCAATGGTGATAATCGCTAACATAACATTAGCGTTACAGATTAAAAGAGATGCATTTTTTTCTCTCTTTAGGTAAGTGAGAACACGTGCATAGGTTTTGAATAAGGACACTATTAATGATCTCCATTCGCTGTTAAGCGTAAAAGCTACTGATTTTTATAGACTCAAATTTCTAACTAATAAAAATTGAACGTTAAGAAAAGGCAATTTTGGATACTCATTGTAATATGGTGTGATAAAGCCAACGAGCATATGAATTTTTGTGTTTATAAAGGCGCAAAAATAGATCAATAAAATTATCAGAAAAAAAATATTAGGTAGGGAAAATTATCAGGTAAGGGAACTTTCATGGCTGGTGTCGAAATAAAAAAGGTTGAGACAGACGAAAATGGAATGCGTTTAGACCGTTGGTTTAAAGTGCATTATCCAGGACTTGCATTTGGTGCTTTGCAAAAATTGTTGCGTTCTGGACAGATACGGGTTAATGGTGGACGTGTTAAAGCTGATACGCGCCTTTGTATGGGACAGTCTGTTCGTGTTCCACCTCTTCCTCTTGATGATACGATAAGTCTTCCAATAACGGATAAAACACTTCGTGGTAAAGATGATGGAACTGTTTTGAAAAAAATGCTGCTTTATGAAGACCCAAAGGTCTTTGTTTTTAACAAACCAGCAGGCCTTGCTGTACAAGGAGGCTCTGGTTTAACACGTCATATAGACAGTATGCTTGAGGTATGGCGCAATAAAAAAGGTGAAAAGCCGCGTTTAGTTCATCGCCTTGATCGCGAGACATCAGGAGTGCTTATTGTTGCCCGCTCTAGGGGAGCTGCACAGGCCTTAACAGCTGCTTTTAGAGAACGGGAAACAAAAAAGACTTATTGGGCGTTGGTTCGGGGTGTTCCTAAAAAAAAACAGGACAAAATTTCGACATGGATGGTTAAGGAAATGACCGCACAAGGTGACAAAATGCGTGTTTGTGACCATGGGGAACCCGATTCACATCATGCAGTTTCCTACTACCGCGTTTTAGAGTCGCGTGGGCGGGCTCTTTCGTGGCTTGAAATGGAACCTTATACGGGGAGAACACATCAGCTCCGTGTGCATGCTGCCCATATGGATCATCCTATCATTGGCGATTCAAAGTATTTTTTTTCTGATAGTAATTGGACATTACCAGGAGGCATTCAAAATCGCCTTCACCTTCATGCACGTCGTATTCGTATTCCTCATCCTTCAGGAGGCATCTTGGATATTGTTGCACCTTTACCCCCTCATATGGTCCAAAGTTTTAATCTTTTGTCTTTTAATGAGCGTGACGCTGAAACAGAATAATTTATCTTTATTTGTTCTTTTTGGTTGGTGCAAATTTTGTCTATAAATTTGATTAAGATGGATAGGGTATCATTTGTAAAGAGCCTTAGTAATCGCTATAAGAAAATTGTGTTTTTGAGTAATGAATTTTCAAATATCATAAATTTTCTTCCTACAGTTTTTTATTTGATTGTATTGTTATTTCTAGATAAGGTGTATCTTTAATAATCTTGGGCTTATGAAGCTGTTCCTTTGAATTATCTACAGAGGTCATATATTGGGGAGGCACGTTTGTAAGGGGGATGAATGAGATAAAATCTGAAGGATATTGACTGAAACAGTAATGGCAATTTTTGATTTTTTCATGGAAAATAATTGAAGACTTTTACAGGAACTCTTAGGGGGGAAGCAGCTTTTCAATAAATTATTGTTTTCAAGGAAGTTTATCCTATTAGTGGTGGGGTTTGGTATATTTATAGATTTATGCTTTTTACCTTTGCTTATACAGTGAAACTTATCAGAAAAGTATTCCTTGCAATGATTAATTATTCTTCTGTTTGTTTCTTTGAAAGATTATCTTTCACAAAAGAAGAAATAAGTTTTTAGTATTTTAATACTTCAGTGAAGTGAATTCATCACATTGAAGAAATGTGCCCCATACCAAAAGTCAGATAGAAAGCATCAGGTGTGTTTTAGTGTTCTAAGGATGGCATGAATACTTTTGTTTTTTCCAGTGAAAAAACAAATATTCAAAGATTGTGGAAATGTTCCAAGAGGGGATAAGTTGAAATGAGGAATGACTAATGGGATCATTATTGATTGACGTTAAGAGCGTCTCAAAAATATACCGCAGCATAAACAATGCAACGGGTTTTACCAATAAAGTTTTTTCTCTTTTCAAGCCTACTTATGCAAAATATCAGGCGCTAAAAGAGATCAGTTTTACCTTGTGTTCAGGGCAAGCACTCGCAATTGTTGGTCCTAACGGAGCGGGAAAATCAACATTGATTAAAATACTTTCTGGCATACAAGCTTCTGATGAGGGAGATGTTAAAGTTTTAGGCGTTAATCCCTATAACGCCAAAAAAAATCTGTTCAAGTCTCTGGGCGTTGTCTTTGGTCACAAAAATTGCTTATGGTGGGATTTACCCCTACGTTATAGTCTGGAAATGGCGCGCCCCTTATATAACCTTGAGCCAAGCTCTTTTCACCGTGATCTTAAAGAAATTACCGAGCTCTTGAATATTGAGCATATCATGGATAAGCCAGTGCGTATGCTAAGCCTTGGTGAGAGAGTCAAAAGCGAATTAGCGTTTAATTTATCCTTTAGACCTCGATTATTATTTCTCGATGAGCCAACGATTGGTCTTGATATTACATCTAAATATGAAATCAGGGAGTTGCTTAAAAAACTGAAAAAAGAGCAGTCTATAGGATATATCATCACCAGTCATGACATGGGAGATATCGATGGTTACGTTGACGATATTCTTCTTTTGCATAAAGGAAAAAAACAGTTTCATGGCGCTATTGATACGTTGAAAGAGATGATCGCCTCAAGTGTGAGAATAACGCTTTTTTGTGAACATTTACCAACAGCTTCACCTCTTATAAAGGATATTGATGAACTGGCAATAAAATTGTCCACTCCTTTAAAAGAGAAATACTTTAATGATGAAAAATGTACACTAGAGATTTCACTCCCGCGTGAAGATGTGCCACGTTTTATCAGAGAAATCGCAACAGAATTTAACTGCCCCTTCTCTGTATCCACCCCCTCACTTGAAGAGATGCTTCGTGTTAAATTTAAAGAATTTCTCTAATCATTGCTTTGCTCTCTTTCTTTTTGCCAAGAATGGATTGCTTACAATCCTTAGTGACAGAGCCATGTTTTTTACCGATATCGTTATGGGGACGCTCTCGCCCTTCGTGATTCAACTTCTGTTGTGGAATGCACTTTTTTCTGACACAAACGATAGTATAAACGGTTTTGGCTTTCATGATATGATGTATTATTATGCCTTTGCCTTAATTTTCTCACGTTTAAATAATGGTTATGGACTTATTCAATCTTTCTCTCAGCATGTTAAAGACGGGAAGTTAGAAGTCTATCTCACCAAACCATTCAGTTACATGATGCAAATGCTATTTACCTTTTTGGGTGAAAGTGTACTCTATGCCGTGCCGTTACTCGCTATTTTTGCTGTAAAGCTTAGTTTATCCTCTGAGAGTATTTTAGCATTGCTTATAGCTTTCCTGCTATTTTTTCTCATTGTTGTTTTCTCACAATTGCTGTGCTTTTTTCTCTCCTTTGCTATTGCCTTATTAAGTTTCTGGGTGATTGAATACAATATTTTGCTCTCTTTTAGTATTCTCAGTTCAGCCCTTCTTGGTGGCACCCTTTTGCCTCCTTCTTTTTGGCCAACATGGCTCATTCCATTGATGCAGTTTAATCCTTATCGTTTTACCATCTCAGCGCCTGCTGAATTTCTTTCCACGCATGATCTGAAAGTGTTTGAGCAATTTATTGTGGGGTGTGTTTTTTATATTTTGTGTCTTTTATTCTTCATTCATATTGCTTGGAAAAAAGGAATGAAAGCCTATCATGGAGCAGGGGGATGAGGTGAAAAAGATCGTTTATTTTATCAGCATGAATGTGCGCCGACAAATTGTTTACGGTAAAAATTTCACGGGAGAATTTATTCTTTCTCTGTGCTATTATTTTATTCAATTCATCTTTATTGATAAAATCTCTTGTTTTTCAGGTAGCATTGGGAACTATAGCAGAGATGAAATTCATCTTATCTTTGTTGTTTTCATTTTGCTTGGGATATTTTTGAATATTTTTACCACTTCTATTGAAACATTTTTTGAAAAAGTTGCAGAAGGGAAAATTGAAGTTTATCTGACAAAGCCAGTTTCAATTTGGCTGTTAATCCTGTTTGGCTGGTGTAAACCTCTTTATTTGATTAAGTTCTTTATTGTTTGTGCCAGTGCTTATTCATTTGTCTCGATACCAGATATGTCAGAGATAAAACTAAAATGGTTTTCTTTTATCGTTGCAATCATTTGTGTCTTTATCGTAAATTTATGTTTTTTCATGATGTTCAACTTTATAACATTCATAACTAGCCGTAAGATGCCCGTCGCCTATTTTCATGCAATGCTTTACCAACTTTCCTTTATCCCCATAGCAATTTATCCCTTAAATCTTGTAAAATGGTTGCTGTTTCTGCAGCCTCTAGCTTTTTCTGCTTCTCTCCCAGTGTCACTCCTGCTTGGTAAAAATGAATGGAATATCGGATATCTTCTGTTGAGCACTTTTCTTTCCATTGCCATGACTTTTATGGTCTACAAGAAAACAATGCCTAAATTTAATGGATTAGGGGGATGATATAAAAGTTTGCCTAATTTATAAAAATGAAAAATTGAGTGAATAATTCTATTGTGCTGTAAAATATTATTATTTACGCTGGCTGTGTGATGTAGGGAAAACATGTAAAAACATGTACATGGTTTTTTAGATATATTGATGCATAAAATCAGCTGTCATATGTTTCTGGTGATTAGTACTAAATAGTGTATTTGTGATATAGCGATTGAAAAGATTGAGAACTTTTTCATGTATCATTCATATCTTTTTACCAAACTTTTTGAAAATTATATAAGGCAGAAAAAATAAATTCTGTGGCGATATTCGCATTTATAATGCCCCTTTTATTCTTCAGTTTTGTTACTACTTTTTCCATTAACAATGCATGAATAACATGCAGATCTGCTTTAAAGTTTCATATAGAATTATCTAGTTAACCTCTCTTTTGATTTTTTATTGCATAGCTCGTATTGGTGTATAAAAATGTATTCGAGACAACATAAAATTACAAAAATAAATTTTTGATTGGGCATATAAAATACGGATTACTACAGATCAAAAAATTTATGTATATCAAAGTTACTTAAGTTGCTTCCTCTTCAAAACGTGCATTTGAGTTAAGTTTTGTGATTGATAGCTTTTCTAAGATGAAAATATGGATATCAATGGATATCTATGAAGTTTGTATATCCACTTAAAAAATAAACGATAATGGTTTTAGGGCTATGGTGGATTTCATTGTTGTAAACTGAAGAAATATAATGCTGAGTATTACAAATATTAATAAGAAAATACTTTTATTAGGTGTCATTAATTTTTTTATTTTATCTTTGTTAGAGAGGGAGGTTATCTATTATCTACTTCTTGCGTTTATCTTAAAATCATGGAGTAATATCAAAAACCATGATACTAGATGATAATGAAATTAATATGCAAGTTATTCCTCGATTTTGTAGAAATAAATGACTGTAAAATATTTCAAAGTTATAATGGCTTTACAGATTTAGATTGAGAGAATATATAAATATCATTTCTCTTATCTTATTTCATTTATTTTTTTCAAATAAAGGCTTAAACTTGTTCTTATGCTAAATTTTATTTAATTAGCTATTTATTCTCAATTTATAATAAGGATAAACTATTATTTAATAATAATTAAATAAATTATTTAAATAAATATCTTACTATTTTATATAAAAATAAAAAATCATTTTGTGTAACTAAAAAACAACAATATAATATTTTTTTGTATTTTAAAATTTAATTATATATAATTTAAAAAAATAAAAGTATAATAAAAACAATAAATTAATTATATTTTATCACTATATTATATAATTTAAAAACACATATTAAATAATTGACATAATTAAATAAATATGTATTGTATAAATAATAATTATTATATAATATAAAATGACATTTAAAATAAAATTATTTTAAAATTTTATGTTATATTCTTCTTTTCAGAAGATAAATAGACATTATCGGTAGATGATGCGGTATTTTTTGTTTAGAGGGTACAGTAAAGATAATTTATTTTACTAAATAGTATATAGGTGGTTATAATGAAAATATTTAAGCATTGTATATTGTATGTTGTTGCAATGGCTATTTTCTTTTCACAGGTTTTGGGTGCGAATGCCGATTCTTTAAATAATCGATTTCAAAATATTGGTTTCATTTCTGTAATGACACAAGAAAATGGGGTTAATAAAGCTGTTAATATGATTATGAGCCAATTTGGAGGACAAAGGGCTGACAAAAATGTCCAAAAGGTTGCGGCTTTAATGGGAATGGAGGCAGCGATTTTTGGTTTAATCGCATATCTTGTATATTTCTTTACGAGAAAGCCACCCAGTCCAAACAGAGCGACAGGTGGGAGAACATTTGATGCTCTTGCTCATAGCGCATGGGCTCTTAATCCTTGATGAACTTTAAATTATTCTATTATTGGATGTTTTATATTACATAAACCGTGATTAAACATCACGGTTTATGTTTTTAGTGCTATTGATAAATTTATTCTTTTATATCATTAAGATGTTGTATGTAGGATGGCAGAATAGGGCGCATTAAATTTAAATAATCAGCTAGCTTTTAAAGTTAATTAAATTTTTTCTCTTTAAAACATGCATAATGCATATGCTTTAATTGAGATACTCATAAACTTTATGTATCTACTTAAAAAACACAGAGTAATACAATCTTATGGTTATGTGGATTTGCTTTTTAATGACTGAAAAAGCATACTGATGCGTCTCACAAATATTTGAAAAAATGCTTTTATTGAAAGCGTTTTGTCTCTTTGTGGTTTACAATTTTTTTTATCATTTTATCCTTAAGCAAAGAGAATGTGGATTCATTTCTATTTCTCTGTTTTATCTGAGAAAGGTGGAGTTATACGAATGTCAAAAAAAGTCATGATCGTGGAAGATAATGAGCTTAATATGAAGTTATTCCGTGATCTTGTAGAAGCGAGTGGCTATGAAACTGTTGAAACACGTAATGGTCTTATGGCACTAGATTTGGCGCGTTCATCGATGCCATCTCTTATCCTTGTGGATATCCAGTTGCCAGAGGTTTCCGGAATAGATGTCATTAAACAATTAAAAGAAGATGAGGAATTGAGATCAATCCCTGTTGTTGCTGTAACAGCCTTTGCTATGAAGGGGGATGAGGAGCGAATTCGAGCAAGTGGATGTGAAGAATATATGTCAAAGCCTATTTCTGTTCCTCATTTTATTGCAATGGTGAAACATTTTGTGGATTAAAGCTCTTTTTAAGTGATGATAGAAAAAGGTATTGAAAGGCTTACGGGGTTGCTAAAGTTATTGTGCAAATATTTTTGTGTTTTAGCGGGAATATATTTTAGTTTCCAAAACAGACTTTAAAAATTGAAAAGAGTTTTTTATTTTTTGGTTTATGTTTCTTACTTTTTGTTTTAAGAGAAGTTGTTGTTTTATACTCTTATTCTCTTCTAAATGGTATAAGATTTTTTCCTGCATTCATCTAAAAGTCTGTTTTAGCAGGGCGAAAAAAGCCCCGATGAAAACGGGGCTCTATATATTGCAAAAATATTGAAATTAACGTTTCGAAAATTGGAAAGATCGACGCGCTTTTGCTTTACCGTATTTTTTACGTTCAACGACACGGCTATCGCGGGTAAGAAATCCCCCTTTTTTCAAAATTGGGCGAAGCTCTGGTTCGTAATAGGTTAAAGCTTTGGAAATACCATGACGTACTGCACCAGCTTGTCCAGAAAGACCTCCACCTGCAACGGTTGCAATAATATCAAATTGGGTATCCCTATTTGTTGCAACAATTGGTTGACGAAGAATCATTCTCAAAACAGGACGAGCAAAATATTTGTCAAATTCTTTGTTGTTAATGGTAATTTTTCCAGAACCTGGTTTAATCCATACGCGAGCAACAGCATCTTTACGTTTTCCTGTTGCATAGGCACGCCCTTGTGAATCAAGCTTTTGCACATGGACAGGAGCGGTATTTTCATGAGCTTCCACAGTATTTGTTACGACACTGAGCTCAGCAAGAGAATTAATTTCAGCCATAATCAAGCAATCCTTTTGTTTTTGCGGTTTAAAGCACTAACGTCAAGAGACTCGGGCTGTTGTGCTTCATGCGGATGTTGGCTTCCAGCGTAAACACGGAGATTCTTCAATTGACGGCGACCAAGGGGACCACGCGGAATCATACGTTCTACAGCTTTTTCAACAACGCGTTCAGGAAAACGTCCTTCGAGAAGCTGACGCGCTGTACGTTCTTTGATTCCACCAATATAGCCGGTATGCCAATAATATTTTTTATCTGTATATTTTTTACCGGTAAGAGCTATTTTATCGGCATTGATGATAATAACATTGTCACCATCATCAACATGTGGCGTAAATGTAGCTTTATGTTTGCCACGTAAGCGGTTTGCAACAAATGTGGCAAGACGACCTAAAACAAGGTTTTCTGCGTCAATAATAACCCATTTTTTCACCACTTCAGTTGGCTTTTGTGAAAAAGTTGCCATACGAAGTATCCTTTAATTAAAGCCCCTGTAGTATGAGGGCATTTTCATTGTTTGCGTTGAAAATTGTTAGCACAGCGAAGTATTTAACGCGTATTAGCTGCTCTGATATAATGTCTTTTGATTGACGTCAAGAGAAAATAAAAACTTTATAAAACAGCATGTTATTGTTGAGGTATCATGATACCTTATATGAGAGGTCTTTATGTATATTATGATTGGGGTAAATGGGGCAAAAGACAATTTTATCTTTAAAGCATGATTGTATTTTATTCACCTTCATTATAAAATAAATAGCAATGCAGCTGTCTCGTTATTTTCTCAATGTTGAATCTTCTGCTTGTGGTCAAGCTTGGCTAGATGCTCTTGATATTCAAGGGATAAATAATGCACGTGCGATTTCTCAAAAATTTGGTTTTCCTGATCAGTTAGCACGAGTTCTTTCGGCAAGAGATGTGGATGAAACTGAAGCTGTTGCTTTTATTAATCCAACATTGCGCATGCTCATGCCTGATCCAGAAAGTTTTGTTGATATGCAATGCGCAGCAGAGCGTATCATTAAGGCTCTTCTCAACCAAGAACAGGTTGCTGTTTTTGGTGATTATGACGTTGATGGCGCTTGTTCATCGGCACTTATAGCGCGTTTTTTTCGTTATTTTGGGATTGAAGTTAAAATTTATATTCCTGATCGTATTGTTGAAGGCTATGGACCGAATGAACAAGCTATGAGGATGCTTGTGCAAGAAGGCGCCCGTTTAATTATCACTGTTGATTGTGGGGCGAACAGTTCAGAAGCCGTCAAAGCAGCAAGACTGGCAGGTGCTGATGTTGTAATTTTAGATCATCATCAAATGTCAGAGGTTCATCAAGAAGCCGTTGCTCTTGTTAATCCTAATCGCCCTGATGATTTTTCTGGACAAGGGCATTTATGTGCAGCAGGTGTTGTCTTTGTTACGTTAGCTTGGGTTCATCACTTGTTGCGAAAAAAACAATTTGAAGGGATGTTGCCTGATCTTCTCAGTATGCTTGATCTTGTTGCCTTGGCAACCATATGTGATGTTGTTCCATTGCAGGGTGTTAACCGTGCTTTTGTAATGAAAGGACTTCAAGTCGCTCGTTCTATGCATAATCCTGGGGTCGCTGCTTTAACAAAGGTTGCACGGATAGGCGAACCGCTTAATAGTTTTCATTTAGGTTTTTTGTTAGGTCCTAGAATTAATGCAGGAGGACGCATTGGCGACCAAGCGTTGGGGGCACGTTTGCTCAGTTGTGAGGATAAAGATGAGGCGGACAGAATAGCAGAACAATTAAATCAACTTAACCAAGAACGCCAAGAAATGGAGAACATTCAATTAGCGCAGGCCGAATCTTATATTGCTTCTCTTTATCAAGATCAAGAAACACCATTGTCACTTGTCATTTCTCATAAAGAATGGCATCCGGGGATTATTGGTATTCTTGCTTCCCGCCTCAAAGAGCGTTTTTTTTGTCCTGTTTTTGCTATTGCATTGAAAGAAGATGGAAATGGTGTAGGGTCGGGACGCTCAATTAGCGGCATAGATTTAGGGGCACTTGTTCGTGAGGCGGTTACACTGAATTTGTTAGAAAAAGGAGGGGGACATAGTATGGCAGCAGGCATTACAATTCAATCAACAAAAATTGAAAGCTTTCGAAAATGGCTAGAAGAAAAAGTTTCTGGCATGGTTTCACAATTGCATGCAAAAAAGTCCCTTAGTATAGATGGTTCTCTTTCTGCTTCTGGTGTTAATCAAGCACTATTTGAGTTGCTTGAAAAGGCAGGACCTTTTGGGACAGGAAATGCAACACCTGTTTTTGTTCTTCCCTCTCATCGATTAATGAACCTATCTGAAGTTGGTAAAGGACACCTTCGCCTCATTGTATCTAACGCGGAAGGAAAAAAACTGCAAGGAATAGCTTTTCGTGCTGTAGGGACTGCACTTGGAGATTTTTTGTCGAAAAATATTGGGGAAATGATTCATTTAGCTGGTCATCTTAGTTTGAATTATTGGAATGGCACGATCAATCCGCAACTGCGTGTGATTGACGCTGCTGCAGTAGTTTAAATGAGATATTTTTTACATTAGATGTCTAAATTAGAAGCAAAAGTAGAATTTTCTTGTATGAAACGAAATCGTGCTTCTGGTTTTGTTCCCATGAGACTTTCTACAGTCTTTTTTGTTTCTTGCATTTCCACAGAATCAATAGAAACACGAAGCAATGTACGTTTTTGGGGATGCATCGTCGTTTCTTTAAGTTGTTCTGCACGCATCTCACCCAGTCCTTTAAAACGACCAATTTCAATTTTCGCTTTTCCCGTAAATTCAGTTTTGAGCAATTCATCCTTATGGATGTCATCGCGTGCATAAGCAACTTTTCCGCCTTGCGATATTCTATAAAGGGGAGGGACGGCGAGATATAAATGTCCCTGATGAATAAGATCAGGCATTTCTTGAAAAAAGAAGGTAATAAGCAATGATGCAATATGAGCACCATCAACATCTGCATCTGTCATGATGATAATACGTTCATATCTGAGATCTTTTTCACGATATTTAGAGCGTGTTCCACAACCAAGAGCAAGGATAAGGTCGCTAATTGTTTGGCTTGAGCTCATTTTTTCATGGGCAGCACTGGCTACATTGAGGATTTTACCGCGAAGAGGTAAAATTGCTTGGTTTGTTCTATTTCTTGCTTGTTTAGCAGATCCCCCTGCAGAATCCCCTTCAACAATGAATAATTCAGCACCTGTAGCATGGTTTTGGCTACAATCTGCAAGTTTACCGGGCAGACGTAATTTACGGACAGCTGTTTTTCGACTGATTTCTCTATCTTGGCGGCGTCTAACACGTTCTTCAGCACGTTCAATAACCCAGTCAAGAAGTTTTGTTGCTTCTTGAGGGGAATTGGCTAACCAATGATCAAAAGGATCGCGGATTGCATTTTCAACGATACGTTGCGCTTCGATTGTTGCTAGTCGATCTTTTGTTTGTCCAACAAATTCAGGATTTTTTATGAAAACTGAAAGTATTGCAGCCGTTGAAATCATAATATCGTCTGATGTAATGATCGCTGCGCGCTTGTTTCCTGTTAACTCAGCGTAAGATTTTAAGCCACGCAAAAGAGCTTGACGCAGTCCTGTTTCGTGTGTTCCTCCTTCTCCGGTGGGAATAGTATTGCAATAAGATTGCACACAAGGATCTCCACCATGCCAAGCGATGGCCCATTCAACACAGCCATGACCATTATTTTGTTGTGTTTTTCCAGAAAAAATTTCTGACGTGACGCGATATTCATCTTTTAATGATGTAAGTAAATAGTCTTTAAGCCCATGGGGAAAATGAAAAACAGCCTTTTCAGGAATATTTTTTACGCCTTCAAGTATGATGGGATCACAAGTCCAGCGAATTTTTACACCGCCAAAAAGATAGGCTTTGGAGCGCGCCATCTGATAAATTTTTTCCGGATCAAAAGCTGCTTTTTCACCAAAAATTTCACCATCAGGATGAAAACGAACACGTGTACCACGACGATTGTAAACATCTCCCAAATCTTCTAATCCAGATTGAGGAATACCACGTGAAAAACGTTGGCGGTAAAGTTTTCGTTCTCGTGCAACCTCAACTTCCATATTATCTGACAGGGCATTGACGACAGAAATTCCTACTCCATGAAGTCCGCCCGCAGTTTGATAAGCTTTTCCATCAAATTTTCCTCCGGAGTGGAGTTGTGTCATAATAACTTCTAGAGTTGATTTGTCAGGCATTTGAGGATGATTTTCGACAGGAATACCACGTCCATTATCTGTAACGGTTATATAACCGTTCTTATCTAATGAGACCTCAATGGAGTCTGCATAACCAGCAACAGCTTCATCCATCGCATTATCAATAATTTCGGCAAATAAATGATGAAGCGCTTTACTGTCTGTTCCACCAATATACATTCCAGGGCGTAAACGTACAGGCTCTAAACCTTCAAGCACGCGAATAGAGAGGGCATTATAGTCGTCTTCTTGTGTATTTTTTGCACTTTTTTTTGAAATCATCGCTTTTGATTTCGTTGGAGACTGCAGAGTGCTTTCTTTTGTATTGACCCTAGATTGGGCTTTATTTAAAATACTAAAAAGATCCTTGTTGTTATCGCTCATAGCGTTTAACTATCCACCTCATAAAACAAAATATTTATTAGCATAAATTTTATGCCTGTTTTTTATTTAAAAATCAATGCAGTTAGGAAACATCAATTGTTGGACCAAAAATTTGTTCAAAAGCCTGTTTGAGAGCAATATCAATATCATGCATTGTTACAGGGCACCCTAGATCAAGAAAGCTTGTTACACCGTGGTTTGTAATTCCACAAGGAACAATTCCTGAATAATGGGCTAAATTAGGATTAACATTGATAGAAACGCCATGAAAACTTATCCATTTGCGCACTCGAATGCCAATCGCTGCAATTTTATCTTCGGAAGAAAGATCATTTTGTTTTGATGGGCTATGAGATTGTTTAACCCAGACACCAACGCGATCTTCTCTGCGTTCGCCTTTAATATTAAAGCGCGCAAGCATTTGTATGATCCATTCTTCTAATGCACTAATGAAAGCACGAATGTCTTGTTTTCGGCGTTTAAGATCAAGCATAATATAAGCAATACGCTGTCCTGGTCCATGATAGGTAAATTCACCTCCACGTCCTGCTTCGTAAACAGGAAATAAATGAGGCGCTAAGAGATCCTTTTTATCTGCACTCGTACCCGCAGTATAAAGGGAAGGGTGTTCAAGAAGCCAAACCTGTTCATGAGCCGTTTTTGCAAGAATTTTTTCCACACGTTCCTGCATGTAACGCAGCGCTTCAGGATATTCAACCAAATGATCACTTATTTTCCATTCAACGGGTGGATTCCCTAGAATTGCATTAAAATGATGTGATAAGTGACTACGATCCCTATGTTTCAATTCAAATGTCATTGGCAATATTTATCTTAATGTTTGAGTTTGTATTGTAATCAGAAAAATAACAAAAGCGTAAGATTAAGAGACACTTTATGAGAAATGCAATGAATTTTTAATGAGAAATGTAATGAGTTTTATTAAAAAGAACGTGTTATGTTCGTTTTACCATCTTCCTGTTGCACCACCACCACCTGATGATCCACCACCACCTCTGAATCCTCCTCCTCCTGAATGTCCACCAAAAATTCCACCAGAACCTCTACCCCTCGTATTTAAGTTTAAAAACCAAGGTGTGAAGATAATACCCATCCAAAGATACTTTCGTGGACCTATTTTCTGACCAAAAATCATAGCAAGAATGGGTAACCCCATGGCTATAAAGAGAATGAAAAACATGACTGTATTTATAATCATTTCTTCTTTTGCAGCTTGTTTACGTTGTTCTTCAACAGCTTTAGCTTTTTGTTTGAGTCGAAAAGAAAAATCTGCATCACTTTGTGTGATCACTTTGATAATTGCATGAACCGATTCAACAATTCCTTTTTGATAATTTCCTTCACGAAAATGAGGAATCATGAAGCTATTAATGATGACAGAGGAAATAGCATCTGTTAGTTCTCCTTCCAGACCATAGCCTACCTCAATACGTGCTTCACGTTCATTGGGTGCAATGACGATTAATACGCCGTTATTGATTTTTTTTTGGCCTAACTTCCATGTGCGAAAAAGAGAATTGCTGTAAGTTTCTATATCATTTCCCGAAAGAGTAGGGAGCGTTACAAGAACAATTTGATCTCCCGTTTTCTCTTCGAGTGTAGCAAGCTTTTCCGTTAAATTTCTCTTTGTTGCATGGTCAAGTAAATGAGCCATATCGTTGATATAGCCGGTTAAGGGAGGAAATTGAGTGTGTGCGTGAGTAACATTCCCCCATGTAATGATCAAGTAAAGAATGCTCAAAGAAATCCATAAACGTCGAAAAAAACGACGTTTTATAGCGTATTCAAACGATTTCATTAATTAAAATTAACCTTTGGAGTTTGTTGACTATCCGTATCGATGGTAAAAGTTGGCATCGGTTTGGCGTCACGAAACCATAATTTTGCCCAAATCATTGTTGGCATTGTTTTGAGTGCCGTGTTGTAGGCACGAACCGTTTCAATATAATCACGGCGTGCAACGGAGATACGGTTTTCAGTTCCTTCTAGCTGTGATTGAAGAGCAAGAAAGTTCTGGTTTGCTTTAAGATCCGGATAGTTTTCGACAACTGCCATAAGTCGCGAAAGTGCACTTGATAAATTGGCTTGATTTTTGAGATATTGCTGCATAATTTCCGGATTATTCAACATATCTGCATTAATGTTGACTTGTGTTGCTTTGGCACGTGCTTCAATGACATTTGTGAAAACGCTTTGTTCATGGGCGGCGTAAGCTTTAACTGTTTCTACAAGATTGGGGATGAGATCTGTACGGCGTTGATATTGATTGAGTACTTCACTCCATGCGGCGTGTGCTTTTTCTTCATTTGTTGGTATTGTGTTAAATCCGCAGCCACTTAAAAATGGTATTAACCCTGCCAAAAAAATAATGATTGAAAATTGTTTTAATATTTTAAACATTGAAGAAGTTTGTCCATTTAACATAAAGAGGTCTCCACAGATATTTTATGTATCATATAGGGTTTATCTTACTTGTGGAAAGTATTTTGAATTTTATAAACAGCTATTGTTATCAATAAATTGATATCTCTCTGCGTTTTTAGCACGCTTAAGTCACTTGTTGATATGAGGATAATAGCGAGAGTATAAATGTCATCTTATGAAAGATCAACACTGTTCATATCAATTATTCTTTACAGAAAAGTATATTATTTTCATAGGACTTTTTTATTTCAGAACGTAGAAAATAACAATTAACGAAGGGGAGAATATCGGTATCAAGCTTATAAAAAGAAGAGGCCGTTCCCATTTTTCTTCCTTTAGAAGATAAGCTTAACCTATTGGATAAAAAGGCTTTTAAATTATGGGTATTAACAATTATGAAGAAGGGGGGAAATTCCTGCATTGCAAAATGTTCAATGGCAAAATGAAAGGTTTGACGGATTAGCTGATGATTATGATCGCTATCTTCCTCGCTGCCTTCCTCACTTTATTTAAGATCATGTTTTTCCTTTTTAAGAATAAAAAGCATTTGTCCATCGTGATGTAGGGATTGGAATAGGCATTGCATGAGAGGGAATTGTTAAATTTTTAGGGAATAGCAGCAATATCATGCTATTTTTATCCTAAGGAATGGCTTTTAAAAAAGCATTTTCATTCAAAGAGAGATTATATCTTTTTTATTTTATAGGTTTTATAGAAGGGTTAATAATGTTAAGAATTATACTTTAATTGAATAAAGAAAGAAAATTATGACGATTATACTAAAACCGGGTGAGGTAACACTTAGCGAACTTGAAGCTATTTATTTTAATGGTGAAGTGAGTAAACTTCATCATGACACGCATTTAGCTATCGAGAAAGGAGCGCAGCGCATTGCTGAAATTGCTGCTGGAAGCGAGCCTGTATATGGGATTAATACTGGTTTTGGGAAATTGGCTTCCATTAAAATTGGTGCAGACAAAGTCACTGTTTTACAGAGAAATCTTATTTTGTCCCATTGTTGTGGGGTAGGCAATCCTCTTGCTGAAGATATTGTGCGTTTGATGATGAGTTTAAAGCTTATCTCTTTGGGAAGAGGGGCTTCTGGGGTTCGTCTAGAATTGGTCAATTTGCTGGAAAATATGCTTTCAAAGGGTGTTATTCCTGTCATTCCAGAAAAAGGATCTGTTGGCGCTTCAGGTGATCTTGCCCCACTTGCTCACATGGCTGCTGTTATGATGGGAGAAGGAGAAGCGTTTTTTCAAAAGGTTCGTATGAGTGGAGCGACTGCGTTAGAAAAAGCAGGGTTATCTCCTATTATTCTAGAGGCGAAGGAAGGTTTAGCTCTTATTAATGGGACTCAAACATCAACAGCACTTGCACTTGCTAACCTTTTCCGAGCTTATCGGGCATTGTGTGGTGGATTGTTGGCTGGGGCTTTAACGACAGATGCTACCATGGGGTCAACAGCGCCATTTCACCCTGATATCCATATTTTACGAGGCCATTATGGGCAGATTGCCGTATCAAAAACATTAGAAAAACTTGTAGAGGATTCAGAAATTCGTGCAGCACATTTACGGGGTGATGAGCGTGTCCAAGATCCTTATTGTATACGTTGTCAGCCACAGGTTATGGGGGCATGTTTTGATATTTTGCGAGCAGCAGCCAAAACACTGATTATTGAAGCAAATGCTGTTACAGATAATCCATTAATTTTAAGGAATGGTGAAGTTGTATCAGGTGGAAATTTTCATGCTGAGCCTGTAGCATTTGCGGCTGATCAGATTGCTCTTGCTTTGTGTGAAATAGGGGCTATTTCTCAACGGCGTATTGCTCTTATGGTTGATCCAGCAGTTTCTTATGGTCTTCCAGCTTTTTTAGCCAACAATGCAGGTCTTAATTCAGGTTTTATGATTGCTGAAGTAACAGCAGCAGCTTTAATGTCTGAAAATAAACAAATGGCTCATCCTGCTTCCGTTGATTCAACACCAACTTCAGCCAATCAAGAAGATCATGTTTCAATGGCTTGCCATGGTGCTCGTCGTCTATTGGTAATGAGCGAAAACCTTTTTACAATTATTGGCATTGAAACGCTTATTGCAGCACAAGGAATTGAATATCGCGCACCTTTAAAAACAAGTACTCTTTTGCAGTCTGTTATGGAATGTTTACGCAAAAATATTGCTTCTCTTAAGGAAGATCGCTATCTGGCTCCAGATCTTCATCAAGCACATATACTTGTACGTGAAGGGCATTTATTATCTGTTTTACCAGAAACAATTTTTCCTTCATTAAGTTTTCAATGATATTTGTTTTAAGGTTAATGAGGAAGGGCGGATATTAGATTTTGAAACTTCCTCATATAAAAATATAGAAAATCAATACTATATTTCAATTATTTAATCAATTGTGTATATATATTCTGTTCGTAATCAACTATATATATTTTACTTTATAGTGATCTGAATTTATCATCATAATTTTATAATCTATAAAATTGAAGTAAATATACTTTATGATTTCTATTAGAGATTTTTAATTTAAATAATATCCAAAAATTATATATTGTAATATTATGTTTTTATAATTATAAATTTATATTATATGCATTATATTAAATAAAAATTTTATTTTATATTCTTCTTATTTGTTAATACTTTATGAGTTTTATAGTTCATTTTTTGTATTTTAATTAAAAAAGGAGAAATAAATGTTTAAAAGTACTAGATTAGGTATTTTAACAACAATTCTTTTTTGTTTTTCACAAACTCTTGAAGTTCATGCAAATTTTTAGGAGAGGTAGATTTCCAGAGGGAATTTTTATTATGATGGTGTCTCAAGAGAAAGAGCCTCTTATTTTAGCTAAAAACAAAGGTTTTAGTAATATCTCAGGGCAAATTCCCACAGGAAAGGAGGGAGATATTATTGGACCAACAGTTAAAGATGCTCTTTTTACCGTATATTTTTTTTCATCGGAAAGCTTGTCGTTAAGGCTGTTGGAGCCCTTAGAAGGTGGGCTATAGCTTCACTTTATCATACTTTTAAAAATTGGCGAGATTCGCTTTATCATTGATTGAGTTCTTCAATTGACGTAAAAAGTTTGTTTTATGGGCTCAAAGAGAATTTACTTAAAGTCACAAAAATTAATTGTATGCATAGTGTTAGTGCGCTTGTTATGAACTTTTAGGCTTCTATTTCGGTGTACTGAGATAGAAGCCTAAAACTTCACACTACATTAAGACTAATTTTCTTTGTAAAAAGCCATGGAATACGAAATGAATTAAATGACAATTATAAAAAAATTCATTATCACTTTATTTCAATAAAATAATACGGAATTGCAGGTTATAAAAACTGTATAATTTGCCATATAAGTATTTTTTATTGTTTAGAGCAAAGCGTTGGACTGGCTGGTTTTTGATGTTTTTTGAAATATATTCGTGAAAGAAACATGAGACTTTATTTATCATAAAGCTGTTTATTGTGGTGTGGATTTTCGCCAACATTTTAATAAAGAAGGAAAGTAATGGCAAGAAATGAACTGAAACGAGGGATGAGTAAGCGCCAAGTTATTTTTTTAGCTCTTGGCTCTGCTATTGGAACAGGTCTTTTTTATGGATCAGCCCAAGCAATTAAGCTTGCAGGTCCCAGTGTTTTGATTGCCTATTGTATTTCTGGTTTAGCTATTTTTATGGTTATGCGGGCTTTAGGAGAGATGATCCTTCATAATCCATTACCTGGTTCTTTTGCGCGTTATGCGGCAAATTACATATCGCCATTGGCAGGTTTTTTAACGGGGTGGACATATGTATTTGAGATGATTCTTGTTGGTTTGGCTGATATTACAGCTTTTGCGACTTATATGGGGTTTTGGTACCCTGATGTTGCTCCTTGGGTATGGGCTCTGAGTATTACACTCATCATTACAGGTATTAATTTAGCTGCTGTAGAAGTCTATGGTGAGCTAGAATTTTGGCTGTCTTCTATTAAAGTAATCGCTATCATTGCAATGATTATTTTAGGCATAGCAATTATTTTTTGGGGGTGGGGTGAAGATGCTCATTCTTCTACTGTTACTGTTCATAATTTATGGAAGAATGGTGGTATTTTCCCCAATGGTTGGTTTGGTTTTTTAGCTTGCTTTAGTGTTGTTGTTTTTGCTTTTGGTGGTATAGAAATCATTGGCATGGCAGTCATGGAAGTTCAAAACCCTCATCAAACGATTTCAAAGGCAATTAATTCTACTCCATTTCGTATTTTGCTTTTTTACATCATGACATTAGCTATTTTAATGTCTCTTTATCCTTGGAATGAGATTGGTCTTATGGATAGTCCTTTTGTATCCATTTTTGAAAATCTTGGGATTTCATATGCAGCAAATATTTTAAATATTGTTGTTGTTACAGCGGCTATTTCGGCAATGAATAGTGGAATGTATGGTGCTTGTCGTATGATCCATGGTTTATCGCAGGAAGGTTATGCTTTAAAGAAGTTTCAATATTTATCAAAAAACGGTATACCAGTTTTTGTTATTTTGATGATCTTCATTATTTTTCTTCTTGGTGCTGTCCTTAATTATTTTTATCATGAAAAGCTTTTTTTTCTTATTGCAGCAATGGCAACGTTTGCGACAGTTTTTGTTTGGATGATGATTCTACTTTCGCAAATTTTTATGCGAATTAAGATGCCTAAAGAAGTACAGAATGCTTTAAACTTTCCTATTCCACTTTGGCCGATAGGGTCAATTTTTTCTATTTTATTTATGGTTTTTATTTTTATTCTCTTATGGTACTTCGATGAGACGCGACCAGTTTTAATTGTTGGTGTTGGTTGGATTGCTTGGCTTGTTATTTGTTTCTATGTCCTTAAGCTTTACAATTTTAAGCAAAAAAACTGCAATAAAACAAAGATTATAAATTAAAAAGAAAAAATGGATGTCTTCAGAAGAACGGGCATTCGATTTTTATCTTCCAAAGATTGGGATAATCTAAACTGAAAACAATCTACTCGTTATCGTTTTGCTTTGAACGTTTTTGTAAACCATTGCCTATAATAACAATCTCATCATATAAATACCAGATATTTTTTGATGGTAAGCTGTATCATTGATAATCATGCCATCAATATAAGTATTTCATGTTAAAATACCTAATATGTGAAAATATATTTTACCAGATACAGGGCTATAGGGGAGTACCTTTGTTCTAAAATTATTATTGAAGTTTTTTTAAAAGAGAAGTTATTGTGAGAATTATTTTTATTGTTTGATTTATGTTGTTTTAATCTATACTCAACCGAGCCAATAAATTATTTTATAAGCTTTTTTAAAATTCAGTTTTTAAATTTTGTTATTTAAGAAATCGCTAATCTTTTAAAAGCGAAGGTGGCTTTATTATACATTTCCCTGTAAAGAAGCGCTGGAGTTTTCTGCGTCTTTTAAAAGGATATTGCGGTTAGAGGGTAAAGAGGAGGAGTTTTTTATTTTTATTATCATTTTTTCTCAAAGAGAATTGGTGTAGGTAGAAAATGCAGATAACAGAGTGATTAGGGCATTGTACTATTGTGTTTGTAAAAGCTTTAATAAAGAAGCAGTAAGGTATCACAATACAATCTCATAGAAGAGTTAATCTTAAGAAAACGGTAGGCGTGTGACTGTTTTTTCACGATACTGTTATGGCTATCAAAAGAGTAGGAAGCAAGCCTTACTTTTTTATAAACTTATGTTTTATCGACTGTTTTTTGCGGATTTTTGTTACAAAATTAATAATATCGATACAGGGCTAATTTTTATCATAAGTGGACAAAGGACCAAATGCGTTTTGCAACTGTATTGAGGTCAAAAATGATGCAATATTATCATCAAAGGTGCACAAAAGAAGTATGATCAGCAAGAATAATCATTAGAAAATGGTTTCTTGCATCAGAAATCTGCCAATACATTTCAATCGCATACTACAACGGTTTTCTCCATTCTTGGGGCGATGGGCAATATTGACGTGGATGCAAAAAAAGAAGCTATAGTTACTGCTTCCCATATGATTGCAGATCAAGATATCAACGAGATAGGACAAAGCGTGACGATTGATGGTATGACAGGCCATCATAGCAGCTATTCACAGACGCATGAAATGGGTTTTGTGTTGATTTAGGCAAGGGATTTGTTTTGATATACAGGAGTGAGGGAAAATAGTAAAATGAGGAAGGTTTTGAACATCAAGGACCTTCTCTCAATGGGAAAAATATTACCATCACCGCTAAAAAAGACGATATAACGGTTTATGGTGGCGGGATACCAAAAATTTTTGAAAAATAACTTTGGGGGGATGAGCAATTGAACACAAGAAGCAAAAGATCTGATGTATGTCTATAGTAACAGAGGATTGCATTTTTATGCCATAGTCGTAGCTGTTTGACAGGCTTTAATGCGCTGTATTCTTTCAAAAAAGAAGGTGTTCACGGGATAGCTAACGAAAACACGAATATCAGTTTCTATGGACTAGCGGTGAATACTTTGGTTGTAGTAGGTCTATTAGGTTATGTGAGTGATGGCAAACAAATCAGTGTTGGCTTTGATGGGCATAGAGATGACTTTGTAAGCAGAGTGATTGGTGGCAATGGCTATACTTACGAGACAGTACCTGCTGGCAGTAACTGGTGGAAAGAAGCATGGAAAATGTTCACAGACCCTTACAATCTTCATACTTGCTTTGGAGATGCGGGAAATAAGTGTAGGATATTTTTCGTCTCATCTCATCTAGAAAAAAAACTCGAATTAGATCATGGAGAAAGAGTGAAACAAACTTTAAAGCTATTAGATGCTGTAACTTTGTTAGGTATTGCAGGATGTCAGTTTAATAAAACTTCTGGAAGGCATTTGAGTGCTTGGAGAAGCTGAGAGCAGATTTTACTGAGAGAGGAAAAGCTTTGCTAGAATGTGGCATGCCAACCCCTTATAATGTCGATCCAGAAAACAGAAAGATTAGTATCAATGCAAAAGCAACAATTTATGCTTGTATGCTTCAAGCAGGGTTCCGCTATAAAGATGAAGAGGTAGCAAGAACGGGAGGGCTATGTTATACTTTTAGAGCCGAAAACCTTTCCATTTGTCGTCCAGGTGCAGTTATCCCCCAGAGAAGTGTCAAGAGACGCTTGAACAGTCCGTTTTGTAGAAAATATAACAATAGTCATAAATGCTAACCTTAAGCTTTGCTGTTTGTGAAAATTACAATCCCCATTTCCATGCTTGTGCGAGATTGTTTTCTCAATCAACCGTCCCGACATTATTTATCTATGGGAGCGACAAATGTAGGCGCAAAAATTTATAAAAATATCTATTTTAATTGTAATCAAAATATTGAGAATAATTATAAACATAACGTTGATAGAATATGATTTTAGTAGTAATTTTACTATATTTTTGATATAATATCAGTGGCGTATCATCGGAAAAGATAATGAAGGGGATAATGTCCATCATTGTTTTGCAATAAAAAAACAGCATATAAATAATTTATAGATTGTTTCGTGATATCAAAATTATTCAAGGATAGGAAAATGAAGCAGATTTTAAAATTATTAAGTGGGATAACCTTATTTGTTATGGCTGGATGCTTTCCAGAACAGCCTTCTCGGACAGCTGTAGATACATGGGAAAAGCCTGGTACAGATCAACTTGAGATCAAGAAAGCTCTATTGGAGTGCGGAATGCAGCATTTGGATGGTCGTTTTGATACAGAAAAAAGTACCGATGAAAAGTTCAATGCAGAGGAGTCTGTGAATGCATGTATGATACAAGCAGGTTTCCAGGATAAATTGGGAAGGGTGAAGTGGTGTGAGAAATATGAAAATCTTCCTATTTGTCAGCCTGATGCTGTTATTCCTCAACGAAGTGTAGAGAGGCGCTTGAATAGTCCTCATTGTGAAGAGAACAAAGAACAACCCGAATGTCAGCCTTAAGTTGAGGTTGCTATAATCGATCATCCTCATATTTCTTATTCTCGCAGGGGGGGCGAGGTTGCTTTTTCCGTGTATGATCTCTATGCTCTCTAGAGTTGTCTTACGGGCGAGAGAAAATATTGGCAAACTTATCAGCCTTTTTATTGCAAATATTAAAGGGGGGAAATGAAAAAAATATTGAAATTATTAAGTGCGATAGTTTTATTAAACTCTTCTGGATGTGTTAGCAAACCTCCTCCATCGACGCTGGCATTATGGGAAAAGCTAGGTGTCAATAAGTCTGTGGTCCAACAAGCACTATCAAAATGCGGCTGGAAACCAATCTATGCTTCTTCTGAAAATATGGATTCGCGTGCAAGTAAGTTTGCAGCAATTTATGAATGCATGACTAAAGCAGGTTATCGGTACAAATTGCAAGATTCAAAAGGAATCTATTTTTCATCGCCGCCGCGAAGTGACTCATTTTTAGTCAATTTAATGATAGCAGGGTATCAGCAGACTATGGAAAATGATATTTTTGGTGTAACCAATTCGACAAAGCAAGAGCAAGATTTGATGTTACGGATTGAGAATGATAAAAAACGTCAGAAAATAAAAAAAGCTTTGAAAAAGTGAAATATTCATCTTTATTGAAATGAAATATTATGGAGAAGCGAAAGAAAAATACAACTCTTTTACCTCTTGATATAGTGATATTCATCGGCTTTGAGAGTGCAAAAGTGTTATTGTCAAATGATAATATCGGGGAATATTTAGAAATTTATTTGATATAAAAAGTGGCAAAAAATGGTTTTACTAACATAGCTACTTTAAGGATAATAGATAGTTTTTTTCAATAGCACTGATTTAATGTAGAAATTGTATACATTCGCTTACATTTCAGTGCGTGTTTTCTTGGATTTGTGTTGTGGTTGAAGAAATGATGCGGTTTATGTGATATTTATATTAATATATGATATTTATATTAATATATTTTGATCGTTTGAATCTTAAAAATTATTCTTATTTTGTTATATTTTATTTTGGGAAATGAGATAAATTAAGCATTATATCTCTTCAAAATTCAAATTTCTTCCCGTTTTTTGAAATTAATTTTATGGTACTTTGTGCCATAACTCTCAACATTTTTGGGATAAATCTTTAAAGAGATTGTTATTCTCAAGGGTATTTTTTTAATTTTTGTTCTTTCTTTACATAAAACACAAAGCATATTATAAAAAGCTATCATTTATCATAAAAAATAAAATAATTTTGTTTATTTTTCTCTTATTGTATTTAACTTTTCGTTTATTGTTTTGCCCGCATTTTTTATTTTTGTTGTAAAAAGAAAGTTTTGAAAAGCAATGATAATCAAAGTATCTCATAATCGCTTGTATTCGTGCGTTTTTACAGCAGCTATTTTTTCTTTTTTATTCAATATAAATATTGAAGCACATTCTCACCCATTTGTGTCACTGTCATGTGACAAAAACAAATTGCCCTATGAATGCAGTGATGGCGCAAAGCATACAGTTAGTGATCAAATATATAAGATCACGGCACCTATTCAACCAAAGAGTGAGGAGGGGAGTTCTCTGTCCTTGCCTTTTGTTATAGCAGTACAGGAGCCCAATACAGTTATTCAAGCAATGCGTATAGAGATTGAAGGTACTGCAGGTACTGAAGATATTTATGGTGTTGTTGTATCACGAGGGGGAAAAATTGTCTTGAGCGATTCAGCTTTTAAAAATGTGTCAATAGGTCTTAAAGCTGATCGTGGAATAATTGAGGTTAATCGTGGAACAATTGAAGCTACTCGGGTCGCTGCTTATGCAGAGAAGGTAGGAGCATCTGTTACATTAACGGATACAAAAATTAAAGTGGAAGGTCAGGGGATTGGTCAAGAGAGTGCCCTTTTTGTTACGGCTGATGCGGGTATTCAGATGAAAGGTGGATTTATTGATGTGAATGATGCCGCTGCACTTTATGTAGAGAGAGGAGGGAGTGCAACTCTAGATGATGTTACCATTACTTCAAAACGTCAAAAAACAAAAGATAGAGAAAATACAAATGAAAAAATTGCGCATACAGTTTTCAATTTAAAACAGCAAGGCTCTGTTTATTTAAAAAAGACGAATATTGTTTCTACGGATGTTCATATTTTAACAGTTGGACAAGATTTTAACACACAATCTGCTGTCGGCAGGGACGGAAATCTTTTAATCTCGCGGGTGAATATTGAAGATTCAACCATTAAGGCAATAGGAAACAAGCATGGTATGCATTTTGAAATGGGAGAGGAGACTAATGCGTACGAACAGGGACTTGTTTTTTTGAAAAGGACGGTTTTTGAGGTTCCTACTGGAACAGCTATTCATAGTCATAACAGTCAGAGTTATATTGCTGTAACAGAAGGGTCAAAAATTTCTGGTGATTTATTATTAACAGTTGAAAAAGGGGGGACTGTCGCGATTTTGGCTGATTCTTCTTCATTGATAGGAGGGACTCGTGTTGCTGATGATTCTATTGCTGAGCTTTATTTGACAAAAGGATCAAAATGGTTTTTGACAAGAAGAAGAGAGATAGATTCCCACGTTGCAAATCGTGCAAGTTCACTTATTTCATTTGTAAAACTTTCTGATAGTTTTATTGCTTTTGAAACACCAATGCTTCACATGTATCAGACACTTTATATTGGAAAGGGAGAGAAAGAAGTTTATAGTGCGCAAGATCGTGCGGATATTTATCTTAATACCTATCTCAGGCGTGATGGGTTGCTTGATAATAAAAAGACTGATCGGCTTTTGATACAGGGTGATGTTTCTGGAAAAACAACAGTTCATGTGCAATTTATTATCGAAAATCAGGAAGACTTAGCAACGGGTGAAAATGCTCAGAGTATTTCACTTATTCAGGTTTCTGGAAAAGCGGCAGAAGATTCTTTTCAATTAAATCGTGCTTATATTGCCGTAGAGGGTTCGCCTTACCAATATTATCTTCATGCCTATGGTTCAGATTCTTCTCTTGGACAAGCACAAACTTCTCAAAGATTGGTTGAGGGAGAGGGAGATTTTTGGGATTTTCGCCTTGAAAGTAAATATATTAAGCCTGTTTTAGGGGAGTCTAATCTTCCTCATTCTAAGTTAAAGATCAGAGAAGTTGTTCCACAAGTTCCGACCTATCTTCTGTTACAAAATGCTTTGTTTCATGTTGGACTCATGGATATCCATAATCAACAAAAGCAATTGCAAGCTACGCGGTCTATTTCTCGTAAGTTATTAAAAGTTAAAGAGAATTTTGCATTATCTGTTTACGGTTACGGTGGGAGTTATCGTTATGTCTCAGATTTGCCTCTCCTTGAATATGGGTACGATGGGAATGTTGATTATAACGCTATAGAAACAGATATTTTACTCAAAACAATAGAGAGGGCATATAGTACGATATCTTTTGGGATTATGGGAACCTATGGACAACTTTCCTTACAGCCTTGTGGCGTGGAACAAAGTCAAAAGAGTCCGTTTAATAAATGGGCATTTACGGCATACGGTCGTGTGAAACACAATACGGGTTTTTATGGAGATGGTCTTTTATCTTATGGTTTGATTAAAGGCGATGTTCTTACTCATGTTTGGGGTAAGACGGCGACATTAAAAGCAAATCCTCTGAGCGTTTCGTTGTCTGCTGGTAAAGTGCTTATGATAGGACAGGAAGGTCTTCTTTTTGATCCGCAGATTCAGCTTATTTATCAACATCTTCAATTTGATAAGTTTCGTGATATTGATGGAGTTGATGTTGAGATGAAAAAAGCAGATCAATGGTTGATGCGTATTGGAGGGTATTTAAGTAAAACATTTACGGCATATGAAAAGGATCGTATTATTTCTTTAAATGGCAATATTCATCTTGCTCATCGTTTTGGTGAAAAACAATTTGTTCATCTCAAAGATGTTTTCCAGTTAGGGGCTTTTGGTTCTTCTTTAGAAGCAGGTTTGGGGATTAATGCACAATTTTCTTCTAAAGTTACACTTCACAGTAATCTTAGCTATCAGCATAAGCTAACCAAGGCAGGCTTTTCTGGCATTCGTTTTTCTGGTGGATTGCGTTATCATTTTTAGTAGATGTGAAAGGATCACTTTGATTTAAATTTTTTTATCTGGTTGATAGAGAATTCAAATGCTTTAAAAAAATTTATCAATGAAACTCTAAATCTATTTGTATTTTTGGGGCTACGAATATATGAGATGCATCCGTCATTAGCTTTTTAAAATAGCAACACTGTTATCCTATTATGCTGTAAAAGACCGTTGTTTAAGGAGGTGAATATCAAGTATAACAGGCAGGAGTGTTGATTTTTAATTGGGGGCTTTTGCCGTTAAGTAAAAAAAGATGATGCGTAAAATGCACAGTTTCGTATTTCCACTTCGCTTTATAGACTATAAGAAGCATTTTAAAAGCATGTGAGTGTGTGTAAATGCCTCTCTTTTAGAGGGAGAGTATGCAAAGTTATGGATCAATTATCATTATTAAACTCAACATTTCCTTTAAGGAGAAGGCTTTTGCAAAATTTTAGGTAATCGCATTGTAATTGTGCTTGTCTTGATAAGATTCATATCAACATTAAGAGTCGTAGAAATGTCTCTATCAGGGTGTTTAAATATCGGTTTTCCATATAATACTTAAGGTATCATCAAGCCATTTATGGTAATCGTGTGCTTCTTGATCTGAGGCATGAACAGAGAAAATAAAACCAGGATATCCACCAAATGCTGGTGGAGGTGGTGAGATATGATCAGTTTCAAAGAAAATTATTGTTCTGGTGGTTTGAGGATGTTGTGCAACCTTATCGAGACCTGAAAATCCACAGAATCGTCCATATCCATGAAGAGGAATAATGTAATTTGCAGCCACTTTTTTAGCTGGGAGTATATCAGGAAGGTCGGGGTTTTGTTCAGCTAAAGCGGCATTCATACAAAGTTTTGCAAATGAAACTCCTGTGCCTTGCTCTACAATAAAATGGGAGACACCCGATCCACCGATACGAGCACCGATCTCAATGATATAAGGCAAGTTATTGGCATCTAGGCGTAGCTCTACATGGGCAGCACCCATATTTATACCAAGAGCTTTCACCCCAGAGCATGCAACCTCACATAAAGCAATAACGAGAGGATCATCTAGATCACAGCGTTGACGATAAATTGTTTCTTCAAACCATGGCCCTTCAGGTTGTCCTTTATCACCAACGGCTAGAACATGTACACCTGCTGTATCAACAAAACATTCTACGACAAACTCTTTTCCTGACAAATATTGTTCTATTACTAAACCTAAAGGTTTATTTGCATCATTAAAACGTGCCATGTCTTTATGCTGAACATTCCATACTGCTTTAATGAGATCAGGAAGTTCGGTGGAATTTTTAGCTAACATTACGCCTGTACTTGCCCATCCAGAGATGGGTTTAATGACGAGCGGATAGTCTAAGGCATGCACTTGTGATAGGTCTTCTGGATTATCTATATAAAGAAATCTTGGTGTTCTAAGCCCTGCTTTAGCAAAAGCTTGACGCATGAGATATTTATTTCGGGTTAATGCTGCTACTTCTGGTTCAATACTTGGAGCATTGATTTTTTTGGCAGCCAAAGCAGTCCATAGGATGGCTTCTTCACGCAGGGTCATAACCCCACAAATATTGCGTTCTTTTACGCCTGATGCAAAAGCGTCTAGAGCTGCCTCTGGATTATCAAAAATAGGAAGTTGCCAAGTTGAAGTGACTGCTGCAGGGAGCTGAATAGGAGTGCTTTCAGCGGTATCATAGATCATGACTAATTCGATATTAGCGGCTTGTGCTGCTTCAAATATAAAGGGTAGTTTTGCATTACGTTGGCAAACTAACGCGAGTTTTTTCATTTTATTTCCTCATTAAATTTGGAATTTTGGGAATGGCGTTTCTGTTGCCATTTAGATACCTTTGATGCATCTATAAATAAGAGTGACATCCCTATAACAGCCATTATCATGGCAATTATTTTGATCATATTGAGAGAAGGGCTCGAGCCGATGATCCATTCGCATGCAATCACTGCAAAAGGAGATAATACGCCAATAGTGTTGGCATATAATACGCCTCCCTCAGCGAGAACTTTTTGGTACAATACGTAAACGGGTGCTGAGCAAACAGTTGCTAAAATCAATATTTTCAATATATCTTCTAACTTAAGATAGAAGAGTGGGGTGGGATCAAAAATGAAGAATGGCATAAACGATGCTGCAGAAATTGTCGTGATCCAAGCCAATGAGGTGAGCAAAGGTAAATTTTTAAGATAACGTTTAGACAATAAACCATATGTAGAGTAAGAAAGCGCTGCTATTAAAGCAAGAGCTATTCCTATTAGGCTATAAGATTCACCCTCTATATTGTTTATATTAAATGCTATAGCTGCTACACTGACAATGATCATACCGATAAGCTTGAACCATGAGAACATAAGGCACTTCGTCAGAGTCCCCAATAGATAGGTAATGCCTGGAATAGTGGCTAAAACCATGGTTAAATCACTGGCTTTGAGTGATTTTAATGCACCAAAACTGCAGATAAAATATAGCGAAAATCCTAACACCGATAGAATTAAAAAAGAAGGTATCATTGAAAGCAAGGGAAGGGATCTGAAAACAGCTTTCTCACGAAAAAGTGTCATCACCCATAAGGCAGCGGCAGTCGCACACAACCTCAGTCCAACCGCATGCATGACAGGTATATTGCTCACCAAATTCTTAGATAATAACCAACTTATGGAAAACAATGCGAGAATGGCAAAGGTAAATAAGAATAACCGTCCTTTTAAGAAATTCAAAGATTTAATCCCCCAATAACGCGCTGTGCATAGTGTGATGTTGAAAAATTAAATCGTGACTGTGAGGTTTTTGGTTTTCCAAGATTATTTTGGATATAATCCTTAGCCTCTGCCAAATAAGCGTCAACACACCTAATGCTTCAAGCGCTTCTATATCTGCAATTACTAGCGATACTACTTGCTTAAGATGCTTTAAGTCAAATTGAATATAATCTTGAATCGTTTTAATCAATGTTTGTTTCGAATCAATATTTCTAAAAGAAAGATATAAGAAAAAAAATTCTTTTAAAAAATTATTCTAACAACTGTTGCTGTATATATGGAGAAGGGCATTGTTTTGTTTGTTCAATAAAGGATATATTTTAAAATCGGTTTGGATTGGTAAGATTTTTTCCTTCTTGTAAGGTAGAGAAAGAAATCAATTTAAACCTTAAATCAGATACAGAGAGCTTTGAAAACAAGTCGTTTTTTTTGAAATGTCAGAGGTAAAACAATATGCGTGAAATTTTGAATCATTTTGATAGGCCCTTGAATAAAAATAGTTTAAATAAAGATAGTTCTGTCCAAAAGACTCAAAATCTTTCATGCCAACCTCATCCTAAACGGTTTTATAGAGAAGTGAAAATTGCTTGTGAGGAGGGAGGCTTTACGATCTTGTTAGATGAACATCCGGTTAAGACACCAGCAAAGCGTCATTTTCTTGTACCAACGCAAGTGTTTGCTGAATTCATTGCTCAGGAATTTGAGAGCCAAAAGAACGTTATTGATCCAGCAACAATGCCGATGACGCGTCTGGTTAATACTGTTATTGATGGTATCGCTGATGATATGCAAGTTGTTTTTGAGGATTTATTGCGTTTTGTTGCTTGTGATATGATCTTTTATCGTGCACAAACTCCTAGAGGGTTGGTGCAAAAGCAATCTGAGCAATGGGATCCTTTATTGGATTGGGCAGAAGAAAAACTTGGTGCACGATTTTATTTGACAGAAGGGCTGATGCATGTGGAACAATCACCAGAAGCACTTCAAGCTGTGAGTCATTATTTGCGTCGCGTTGAGTCCCCTTATATGCTTGCTGCACTCCATGTGATGACAACTTTAACGGGATCTGCTCTTATTGCTCTTGCGGTTGCTGCAGGAAAAATTAATGCGGATCATGCTTGGTCTATTGCCCATTTAGATGAAGATTGGATGATGGAACAATGGGGAACAGATAAGGAAGCAATGGTGTGTCGCGCTCATAAAAAAGTTGAATTTAATGCTGCTGCTACAATTGTTAGAACTTGTTTATAAGGTTAAATCTTTTATTGATGTTCATTTTTTCCGATTACAGTATTTTTGTAATTTTTAGAGGGTTGATTTTAATTTTTTCAAGTCCAGGAAATGCTTCAGTTGTTATGTTTAAAAGTGCTTCTTCATTCCCATGAATAAAATACCATTGGGGATGGTCAAATAGGGCGATAATTTCGGTTTGAATAGAGCATTTCTGTCCAGAATTTGTTATCGTTACAAACTCTACCGGTATAACAAAGTAAAGAACACCATTATCAAGTTCGCCTTCACGCCTTTTCTCTTGATTGATGTGTATGCTTTCAATTTTATAACGTTCTGTCAACCTTTCTATTTGGCTTTTCATGATTTGCCGAAATTGTGATTGGCTAAGATTTTTTTTGTCTGTTAAGCTGTTGATAATTTGGGGAGGGATAGCATTTAAAATAGCGTTCGCATCGGCGTTTTGAAGTGCTTCACTGTAAGCTAATATCTCTTTTTCAAAGAGATGAAATATTGAGTTTTCCATGGGACTTGCTTGCGTTATCGGTGCGATAGTGATCATGTATAAAAAAATGGGAACGAGTAAAAAAATTCGCAGCATTAAAAACCTTATTAATTAATTTGAAAAAACCCAAAATGATTATAAAGGAAAAGCAGATGAGAAAAAAGCTTCTTATGCTTTGGTGTGAGACGGATATCCACAAAAATGGAGGCTTTTGCCCCCATTTTAAAAATCAAAAGAATGTGTATTGATTGTTTAAACAGAATAGTACATATCAAATTCAACAGGATGCGGCGTTGTTTCGTAACGCAAGACTTCTTGCATCTTTACTTGAATAAAGGAATTAATCTGATCATCATCAAAAACGTCGCCAGCTTTAAGAAAGCCACGATCTTTGTCGAGTGCTTCAAGTGCTTCACGCAGACTTCCCGAAACGGTAGGGATTTCTTTAAGTTCTTTTAAGGGAAGATCATAAAGGTCTTTATCCATAGCATGTCCAGGGTGAATTTTGTTTTTGATGCCATCAAGACCAGCCATTAAGAGGGCTGCAAATGCTAAATAGGGATTTGCTGTTGGGTCTGGAAAACGAACTTCTACGCGTTTTGAATTTGGCGAAGAACTCATTGGAATACGGCAAGAAGCAGAACGATTACGTGCCGAATAGGCAAGAAGGACAGGAGCTTCATAACCAGGAACCAAGCGCTTGTAGGAGTTTGTAGAGGGATTGGTGAAGGCATTAATTGCTTTTGCATGCTTAATAACACCACCAATAAAAAATAAACAGGTTTCTGAGAGTCCGGCATATTCATTTCCCGCAAAAATGGGTTTTCCATCTTTCCAAATGGACATATGAACATGCATTCCTGAGCCATTGTCACCAAAAATAGGCTTTGGCATAAAAGTTGCTGTTTTCCCATAACTGTTTGCTATTTGATGCACAACATATTTAAAAATTTGCATCTTATCAGCTTCGCGAACAAGCGTATCAAAACGAATCCCCAATTCATGTTGACCGGCTGCTACTTCATGATGGTGTTTTTCAACCTGCACACCCATATCTTTGAGTGCTGTGAGCATTTCAGAACGCATATCTTGGCAGGAATCAATCGGTGGGACAGGAAGATAGCCTCCCTTCATTCGTGGGCGATGTCCTAGATTGCCTGTTTCATATTCTGTATCATCATTGGAAGGAAGTTCACTTGAATCGAGTTTAAATCCTGTATTGTAAGGGTCTGTTTTATAGCGCACATCATCAAAGATAAAAAACTCTGCTTCTGGACCTATATTGATTGTATCTCCAATACCTAAAGATTTCATATAAACCTCAGCCCTTTTGGCAATAGAACGAGGATCTCTACGATAAAACTCACCAGAAACAGGGTCAAGGATATCACAAAATATGACCAAAGTAGACTGAGCAAAAAAAGGATCAATATGCGCTGTTTTGGGATCAGGCATTAAAACCATGTCAGATTCATTAATTGTTTTCCAACCAGCAATTGAAGAACCATCAAACATAACACCATCACTAAAGGTATCTTCGCTGATTTCTTCGATATCCATTGTAATGTGATGCAATTTTCCTCGTGGATCAGTGAAACGTAAATCAACAAAACGGATTTCGTTGTCTGCAATCTGTTTGATAATATCTGATGCGGTTCTCATATTCAATTTCCTTAATATGGCGTTGAGGGTGATAAAGGTGAATTTTTCGTTGTTTATTAAAGAGCATCGATCCCAGTTTCGTCAGTCCCTATACGAATGGCATCATCAATGGAAAAGACAAATATCTTTCCATCTCCCATATGTTTTGTTTGAGCTGCTTTGCGTATTGCATCAATAGTTTGCTTCAGTTTTTCATCGGATACAACAATTTCAATCTTTACTTTAGGGAGAAAGTCAACAACATATTTTGTACCACGATAAAGTTCTGTATGTTCTTTTTGACGACCAAAACCTTTTGCTTCTGTGACTGTAATACCATGTAGTCCAATTTTTTGAAGCGCTTCTTTTACTTCATCAAGTTTGAAAGGTTTTATAATGACTTCAATTTTTTTCATGCTGAAATTATCTCCAACGTTATTTTGTCTTTTTAGACTGCATCACATTATATTGACAACTCTAAGATGTCCAACAGATACTTTGTGCACAAAAACTCGAAAACAATGATATTTTGTGTCCTTGAAGGAGAGTTTTTTGTAGAATAAAGCGCAATGCTGTTGTTTTGGAAAAAATCTTATAATTCCTTTGTACAGATCAAGATGATATAATAAGAGTGTTGTGTTTCTTTTTTTGTTAAATAATACTTTGACTTATAAGGATAATTAAATGTTTCTCATATTGAATAAGAAACATTTAATTGCGTGAGATTTTCTCATTTTTATCGTTAATCAATCAAAACAATATCTTTATATATCCTAATCGTACGAGTGTGTGCATAAAAACGGTTAAGAGAGAAATAAAATATGCCTATAATCGATGGCATATCAAATATAAAGGCTGTTGGGTAGAAAGGGGAGTAGCAAATATTTGCAAATATCATGATAGCGGCAATTTGCTCCCATCATAAGTATAAAGATGTTGGTGTACAATAATCGATGTATTAAGATACCATTTACAGGGGATGTCGTGAAGTAGGCTTAGGAGAAATTGAGAAATATTTCTTTAAAATAAGCGTCTGAAATTGCTAAAGCAAATATCCCGTTTAAGATTTTCTGTCTTTTCGCAAGGAATAAATCCTGTTAAGGAGCGCGATAAATAAAAACATGAAGCAATGAGTAATCTTTTATTATAAGATCTTGTAGTAGATGCTTTTGAGAATCGCCAAGATCAAGATAAATTAAAAGATAATAGTAAAGATGAAAACTTTTTTATACCTTTAAACCTTCATGTTCTTCCCAAATTGGACTGTCTGGTCGTTTCAGATATAAACAAACAAGAGAAAAGATACGCCATTATAAGCCTGTTCCTATTAGGTAATACGAAAATTGAAACAGCTTATAAAGCGCTGAAAAACGTTTCAGTCTTTGTTTTAAACATGCTGCTGTACTGGCAGGAGATATTAATGTACAGGCAACAATAAAAATACAGGCTTTGTTCGTATGCTGTATTTTTAAGGGTAAGCCTTTTTAAGAGTTGGAATTGTAGAAAGATTGGCGCTGTAAAACATCTTTTAGAAATTTTCCTGTATAGGAAGCGGGAACCTTAATAATGTCTTCAGGACGTCCAATTGCAACGATTTCACCTCCACGATCTCCACCTTCTGGGCCTAAATCAATAATCCAGTCGGCTGTCTTGATAACGTCAAGATTATGTTCAATAACGATGACAGTATTGCCTTGCTCGACCAGTTCATGAAGAACTTCAAGAAGTTTAGAAATATCATGAAAATGTAAACCTGTTGTCGGTTCATCCAAAATATAAAGCGTACGTCCCGTTGTTTTGCGTGAAAGCTCTTTTGCAAGTTTGACACGTTGTGCTTCCCCACCAGAAAGCGTGGTTGCTTGCTGTCCTACTTTTATGTAACCCAATCCTACTTTCATGAGGGTTTCCATTTTGTGATGAATAGCGGGAACAGCGTTGAAAAATTCTTCAGCCTTTTCGATTGTCATATCCAAAATATCGGCGATAGATTGTCCTTTGAATTTTATTTCTAGTGTTTCTCGATTATAGCGCTTTCCTTTACAGACATCACAAGTCACATAGACATCCGGTAAAAAGTGCATTTCAATTTTGATGACTCCATCACCTTGGCAGGCTTCGCAGCGTCCTCCTTTAACATTAAATGAAAAACGCCCCGCTTTATAACCACGGGCTTTTGATTCTGGAAGTTCGGCAAACCAATCACGAATGGGTGTAAAAGCACCTGTATAGGTTGCGGGATTAGAGCGTGGGGTGCGCCCAATGGGAGACTGATTGATATCAATGACTTTATCAAGAAATTCTAAGCCTTCAATTTTATCATAGCTGGCAGGACTGTGATGACTACCCATGATCTGATGGGATGCTGCTTTAAAAAGCGTTTCAATAAGAAATGTTGATTTTCCTCCTCCAGAAACACCGGTGATGCATGTGAAGGTTTCAAGAGGGATATTTGCACTGATATTTTTAAGATTATTACCTTTGGCGCCGATGACTTTAAGGATTTTTGATTTTGATATTTTGCGTCGCTCTCTCGGCAGTCTAATAGCTATTTTTCCTGAAAGATATTGACCTGTGAGAGAGGATGGATTCTCTATAATTTCTTTCGGTGTCCCTTGCGCTATGATTTTACCACCATGGACCCCTGCCGCAGGGCCCATATCAACAACATGGTCTGCTGTACGAATGGCATCTTCATCATGTTCAACGACAATGACTGTATTGCCAAGATCGCGTAAATGGCGCAGCATTTCCAAAAGGCGTTCATTATCACGTTGGTGTAAACCGATAGATGGTTCGTCTAAAATATAAAGAACTCCTGTAAGACCAGAACCAATCTGAGAGGCTAATCGAATGCGTTGACTTTCTCCCCCTGAAAGCGTCCCTGAATTGCGAGATAAGGTAAGATATTCCAATCCTACATGATTTAAAAAAGCTAAACGTTCGCGAATTTCTTTTAAAATACGTACTGCGATGTTACGTTGTTTTTCCGTGAGATATTGATGAATATTGGCAAACCAATCATCTGCTTTGAGAATGGAAAGATCTGATATTTGCCCAATATGCATCCCATGGATTTTCACAGCAAGTGCCTCTGGTTTTAAACGATAACCGTGACAGGCTTCGCAAGGGGAAGAAGACATATAACGCTCAATTTCTTCACGGGACCAAGCAGAATCGGTTTCCTTCCAGCGTCTCTCCATATTGGGGATGACTCCTTCAAAAGGTTGAGTCATTTTATGTGAACCAGAATTATTTTTGTAGATAAAAGAAATTTCATTTCTTTTTGTACCGTAGAGAATAGCTTGTTGTGCTTCATGAGAGAGTTCACACCACTGATCTGTGATTTTGAAATCGTAAGTTTTTCCTAATGCTTCTAAGGTTTGGCTATAATAAAGTGAATCTGATTTAGCCCAAGGAGCAATGGCTCCGCCTTTTAAGGTAAGATTTTTATTGGGTACAACTTTCAGTGGGTCCATTCTCTTTTTGATGCCAAGTCCATCGCAGAGAGGACAGGCTCCAAAAGGGTTATTGAACGAAAAAAGACGTGGTTCAATTTCAGGGATAGAAAAACCTGATACAGGGCAGGAAAACTTTTCTGAAAAAAGAAGCCGTTTGTGTGTGTCGTTTTTTGACTTATGAGCAGATTCTTTTTTTGTTTCTTTTTGTGCCAAGGGTTGGTCAGCCATTTCAGCAATGGCGAGTCCATTTGCGAGTTGTAAACAAGTTTCTATACTATCAGCCAAACGAGAGGTGATATCTTTATTGATAACAATGCGGTCTACCACAACATCAATGTCATGTTTATATTTTTTATCAAGAGGTGGAATATCAGGGATTTCATAGAATTTTCCATCGACTTTAGCGCGTTGAAATCCTTTTCTTAAAAGTTCTGTGAGCTCTTTTTTATATTCTCCCTTTCGACCGCGCACTAAGGGAGCCATAATAAAAATTCGCGTTCCTTCTGGTAAGTCCATAATTTGATCAACCATTTGGCTTACCGTTTGGCTTTCAATGGGCCGTCCTGTCGCAGGGGAATGAGGGATACCAATACGAGCAAAGAGGAGACGCATATAGTCGTGGATTTCAGTCACGGTACCGACTGTTGAGCGCGGGTTGCGGCTGGTGGTTTTTTGTTCAATGGAGATGGCTGGAGAAAGGCCATCTATGCGATCAACGTCGGGTTTTTGCATGACTTCGAGAAATTGGCGTGCATAAGCCGAAAGGCTTTCGACATAGCGGCGCTGTCCTTCAGCGTAAATTGTATCAAAAGCTAAAGACGATTTTCCTGATCCGGAAAGTCCTGTTATAACAATGAGTTTATCGCGAGGCAGATCGAGATCAATATTTTTAAGGTTATGCTCACGTGCACCGCGAATGGAGATATATTTTTGATGAGTCATATTTTATCCTTAGCATATGTGACAAAAATTCAGCCTCTAAAATGGAATAAAACTGTTTTTTTTAGAATTATAACATGTTTAGCTGCTTTAACGCACAAAGAAGCTATAAATTTTATGAAAAGAAAATACAAATGAGAAGCTTTTTATTCTCTGGTGATGGAATAAACTATGCGTCGTTATCATATTTTGTTATAATTACACGGATCCAATATTGGGAAAGGATAACAATATCCATATTGAAGGTCAATTACAGGTGTGCAAATTGAAGGTCAAGATGGTTATAACTGTTCTATAAAGACTATTTACGAATTAAAATTTTGGAGTTTATGCGATGGCTGGTAGCCTTAATAAAGTTATTTTGATTGGTAATCTCGGGTCAGATCCTGAAATCCGCCGTTTGAATTCTGGAGATCAAGTGGCTAATTTGCGTATTGCTACTTCGGAAAGTTGGCGTGATCGGAATACAAATGAGCGAAAAGAACGCACCGAGTGGCATAATATTGTTATTTTTAATGAGAACCTTGTCAAAATTGCAGAGCAATATTTAAAAAAAGGCAGCAAAATTTATCTTGAGGGACAGTTACAGACACGGAAATGGCAAGATCAAAATGGAAATGATCGTTATACAACGGAGATTGTTTTGCAAAAATACCGTGGTGAATTACAAATGCTCGATGGCCGTGGGGGAGCTAGTGGGGAGCAAGGAGCAAGTCAAGGGGGCAGTTACAGTGGTGGCTTTGCGGATAGTAGCTCAAATCAGAGAAATACTTTTGGCCAAAATAATAGCCAAATGGGAGAAAGTTTTTCTCACAAATTAGATGATGACGTTCCTTTTTAAGAGCCTTTAAATTTAAAGTATTAAGATTTCTTTCTGATTTGTTTGTTTTAAATTTTTGAAGTTTAGCGAAGTGGAAACGGTTTATTATTATTGGTAATTTTTAATATAAATTAATAACATCTTGAAAAATATTGTTAAACTTCTCCTTTGTTATGGGAGAGAAATTAGCATTCTGGTGTATTTTTAGATATAAACAAAGTGAAGTGATTCTTTTTTGAAAGTTTTAAAATTGTGACCGATCTTACTCCACAGCTAGAACGTGATGTGCTGACCGGTATTGAACCAATCAGCATTATTGATGAAATGCAACGCTCTTATCTCGATTATGCGATGAGCGTCATTGTTTCGCGTGCACTCCCTGATGTCCGTGATGGTCTTAAACCTGTTCATCGACGTATCCTTCATGCTATGAATGAGATGGGGCTTGTTTTTAATAAACCCTATCGTAAATCTGCTGGTGTTGTTGGGGAGGTTATGGGAAAATTCCATCCCCATGGTGATGCTTCGATTTATGATGCTTTGGTGCGTATGGCGCAGGATTTCTCTTTGAGAAATCCATTGATTGATGGTCAGGGGAATTTTGGTTCCGTGGATGGTGATCCACCAGCGGCAATGCGCTATACGGAGTGTCGTTTAGAAAAAGTTTCAGAAGCGCTTTTAGCTGACATTGATAAAGATACTGTTGATTTCCAAGATAATTATGATGGGCGTGAACGTGAACCGGTTGTTTTACCAGCGCGTTTCCCTAATCTTTTGGTTAATGGATCAGGGGGGATTGCTGTGGGAATGGCAACCAATATCCCACCCCATAATCTTGGTGAAGTTGTTGATGGTTGTATCGCTCTGATTGATAATCCCAGTATCACACTCGATCAAATCATTGAAATTATTCCTGGGCCAGATTTTCCTACAGGGGGGATTATCTTGGGCCATGCTGGGGTCCGTTCAGCTTATGAGACAGGGCGTGGCTCAATTATTATGCGTGCTAAAGTTGAGATTGAAGAAATTCGCAGTGGTCGGCAGGCAATCATTGTGAGTGAGATTCCTTATCAGGTTAATAAGGCAACGATGATTGAGAAAATGGCGGAATTGGTACGTGATAAACGCATTGAGGGAATCTCTGATTTGCGTGACGAATCTGATCGTGATGGCTATCGTGTCGTTATTGAGTTGAAGAAAGATGTTGTTGCGGAAGTTGTTTTAAACCAATTATATCGTTATACGCCGCTGCAAACTTCTTTTGGTTGTAATATGGTTGCGTTGAACGGGGGAAAACCCGAACAAATGACGTTGCTTGATATGCTTCGTGCATTTGTTAATTTTCGGGAAGAGGTTGTTAGTCGGCGAACAAAATATCTTTTGCGTAAAGCCCGTGAGCGGGCCCATGTTTTGGTTGGTCTTGCCCTTGCGGTTGCCAATATTGATGAAATCATAGCGCTTATTCGCAAAGCTCCTGATCCACAGACAGCACGTACACAATTAATGGAGCGACGCTGGCCGGCAATGGATGTTGCGCCTTTGATTAAACTTATTGATGATCCCCGTCATATTATTCATGAGGATGGTACTTATAATCTCTCTGAAGAACAGGCGCGTGCTATTTTAGAATTGCGTTTGCAACGGTTGACAGCCCTTGGACGTGATGAAATCGCTGATGAGTTGAATAAAATTGGCGTGGATATTGCTGATTATCTTGATATCTTGGCATCACGTGTACGCATTATGGGTATTGTTAAAGACGAGTTGAGTGCTCTGCGTGAGGAATTTGCAACGCCGCGACGGACCGTATTTGGTTTTGGTCGCGCTGAGATGGACAGTGAAGATCTGATTGCACCAGAGGATATGGTGGTAACGGTGAGCCATAGTGGCTATATTAAGCGTGTTCCTCTTAATACCTATCGTGCACAGCGTCGTGGCGGTAAGGGACGTTCTGGTATGTCGACGAAAGATGAGGATTTTGTCACGCGTTTGTTTGTCGCTAATACGCATACTCCGGTTCTTTTCTTTTCATCACGGGGGATTGTTTATAAGGAAAAAGTTTGGCGACTACCTCTGGGGACACCGCAATCGCGCGGACGGGCTTTGATCAATATGCTTCCCTTACAACAAGGTGAACGCATTACAACGATTATGCCTTTGCCAGAAGATGAAGAAAGTTGGAGTGCATTGGATGTCATGTTTGCGACAACACGTGGAACTGTGCGTCGTAATAAGTTATCAGATTTCGTTCAGGTTAATCGTAATGGTAAAATTGCCATGAAACTTGATGAAGAAGATGAAATTCTTTCTGTTGAGACCTGTATGGAACATGATGATGTTGTTCTCACAACAGCGAATGGACAATGTATCCGTTTTCCAGTGGTAGATGTTCGTGTTTTTGTAGGGCGTAATTCTGTAGGTGTTCGTGGTATCAATTTGGCTCAAGGCGATAAAGTCATTTCGATGACAATCTTAGAACACGTTGAGGCAACGTCCATTGAGCGTTCTGCTTACATTAAACGTGTGATGAATGAACGGCGTGCTGATGGTGTTGATACAGAGGATATTGTAACTCTGGATGAAGAAGATATAGGAATGGAGACAGAGTTAACGGATGAGCGTTATGCAGAACTCCATGAACGTGAACAAATGCTTTTAACCGTGAGTGAATTTGGTTATGGCAAACGCTCTTCTTCCTATGAATTCCGGATTTCGGGACGTGGTGGGAAAGGGATTCGTGCAACAGATCCATCTAAAACAGCTGAAATTGGTAAATTAGTAGCGGCTTTCCCCGTGAAAGCACAAGATCAAATTATGTTGGTATCAGATGGGGGACAGCTTATTCGCGTCCCTGTTGAGGGAATTCGTACGGCTGGGCGTTCAACGAAGGGGGTGACAATTTTTAATACAGCTGAAGGTGAAAGAGTCGTATCGGTTGAGCGTATTTCTGAACCTGAAGATGATACGCGTTCATTAGAGGATGAAGGTGAGAAGCATTCTGATACAGTTGATATGAGCGAAGAAAAGTAATTTTGAAGAGGATGGAGTACAATCATGAAAATTGCTTTTTATGCAGGTTCCTTTGATCCTCTTACAAACGGTCATATTGATGTTTTAAAAGGGTGTTTTGTGTTAGCTGATAGGGTGATCGTTGCTATAGGTATACAGGCGGGCAAGAAAACACTCTTTAGCTTTGAAGAGCGCGTTGGTTTGATTTTGCAGGTAGGGAAAGATTTGTTTGGTGCAGATTCTAATCGGTTGCAGGTTCTTTCATTTGATAACCTTCTCATTGAGAAGGCGCGTGAAGTTGGTGCTTCATTTCTCATTCGTGGATTGCGTGATGGCACTGATCTTGATTATGAAATGCAAATGGCAGGGATGAATGCTATTATGGCCCCTGAATTGCAAACTGTTTTTTTGCCGGCAAGTGTTTCTGGACGTGCGATAACATCTACATTGGTTCGTCAAATTGCCTCTATGGGAGGGGATGTGACGCCATTTGTGCCGACCAATATTGCACAAGCTTTACGTTCGAAATTCCAGTCTTTATAGGGGTGAATAATGGTGTCTCGTAGATTCTTTGCTGTTTTGATATGTTTTTTTTGTTTTTTTTCATTGCGCGCTGTTGCTAATAATTTTAGCTCAGCAAGTGATGCAAGCCTGCTTGTTTTATCTCTCAAAGACGGTGATGTTATTATTCGTTTGCGTCCTGATTTGGCGCCAAAACACGTTGCGCAAATCAAAAAACTAACAGAGGAGGGCGCTTACAATAATGTTGTGTTTCATCGCGTTATTCCTGGCTTTATGGCACAAACTGGTGATGTAAAGTTTGGAAAAAAAGGCAGTAGAGATTTTGATCTGAAACGCGTTGGTATGGGGGGGTCAAATTATCCCAATATACCGGCTGAGTTTTCAAAGCAACCGTTTCAGCGCGGTACAGTTGGAATGGCACGGTCACAAGATCCAGATTCCGCGAATTCTCAATTCTTCATTTGTTTTGATGATGCTCCTTTTTTGAATGGTCAGTATACGATTGTTGGAGAGGTCATAAAGGGGATGGATATTGTTGATAAAATTAAAAAAGGAACTGCAAGTAATAATGGGGCTGTAACAAATCCTGATGTTATTCATGCTGCTGCTTTACAAATTGAAAGATAAATCAAAGGAGTTTTCATATGGCTGAGAATAAAAATCCAGAGAATATCTTAATTCTTGAAACGACGAAGGGTAGAGTTGTTATTGAACTTTTTGCTGATTTAGCGCCTGGTCATGTTGCACGTATTAAGGAACTTGTTCGTGAAGGTGCTTATGATAATGTTATTTTCCATCGTGTTATTGATGGTTTTATGGCGCAGACTGGTGATGTGCAATTTGGAAAGAAGGATGGTGAAAAATTTAATTTATCACGTGCGGGGATGGGTGGTTCAGAAAAACCAAATTTAACAGCAGAGTTTTCAAATCTTTCTCATAAGCGTGGTACAGTTTCTATGGCACGGAGTCAGAATCCAAATTCCGCTAATTCGCAGTTTTTTATTTGTTTTGCAGATGCTCCGTGGCTTGATCGTCAATATTCCATATGGGGGAAGGTCGTTGAAGGTATGGAAAATGTTGATAAAATTAAACGTGGTGAACCTGTTATCGATCCTGATGCAATTACCAAAGCTATTATTGCTGCGGATGTAAAATAGTATAAATATTACACGTGTTTCAATTGTAAATTGGCTAAAAGAAAATATTCTTTTCTGATCAATAAAGGTGTACGAAATTCTTTTGTAGTATCATGCTTCCCTTTCATATTCTTGAGTTAAGAATTCTCTATTATTCTCTTCAATCTTATTTTCAGGAATATGGCGCTGGGGATTTGTGCAAAAAGCTATCAGGATAGAAAAATGCGAAGACAGTTGTGTTAGGGGTGAAAAGTGTTTTATAAAAATGCCGGCACTTCCCTTCAATCCATTGCTGGGCTCTTAATAGTTTTGTTCTTTTCCTTAAAAGGAACATGCTTTTATTTCTGTTTTTATATCAATATCTAATTCTAATGCTGCAGCATGTTCAAAATATATATTGAGACGGGTAAAAGCCTGGCTGCTTCATATCCATATGCAAGGTGAAAGAGCGAGCATATTGTGTATATTTTTATTGCTGTAATCTCTAAAATAGAAAGGTTACTTAATTGGGGGAGAATATAAAGTTGTAAAGGTGAACACAAAAAGTTATTTTATCATCTCCTTTTTAATTCCGATTTATTTTTTTCAAAACCATTTAAAGAAATATCTTTTAGATGACAAAGATTATGCATGGCTTTACACTCTTGTTTTACTCGTTTTTTATGGAGGAATACTTTAAATGAAATATGCTTGTGTCACATATTTACGCGCTTGTTTAAAAAAACATCTCTTAGCACATCTAAGTCCATTTAGTGAATAATCTAACGATAAAGCCGCTATGAGTTATATAAAACTTATTGAGTAGAAGCATCTTTACGTTTAATGGCTTAATAAAAGAACAAGCTGGAACCATCACACATTTTGCCATTTTCTGAGGTTGCGGGAGCTCTTGGCGCTTGAGAGCATTCACAAGAAGCATTTTTTAGCCTTTTTTTGTACAGCTTCACTCCGCATGACCTAGTCGTTTATAACGTGTAAGTAAGTGATTTTGGGTGATTCAATATGGTATAAGTTTAGAATGGGAGAAGCTGACGCTATAAGAGTCTTTCATTCAATATGAAAAAAGTAAATTATTTTTATAAATCAATCTATTATCCAATAGATAAAAACTTATCTTTCAAAGTGAGAAATATTGAAAGCGAATGTGATTAAAATTTTCCTCTATTCGTACAAAAACATTGCTTATGAAAATGCGTAAAGAGGAGATTATTGAGATAATAATTTCACAGTTCTATTTTAAGGCTTTGGTGCGTTAAGCATCGATATTTTAAGGTATAATATTTTTGTTATTTTCTGAAGTTAGATTATTTCTTTATTATGGTTTTTTCTAACAACAAATGTTCTTTTATCTCGTTTATCTTTTTACTGGTTCGAGTGAATCGAAAATTAATTCATAAAATTTATGACAATGCTTGTAAGAGAGATATCTTTTTTCTTTCTATAGAAGTATGCATTGATGGAATCAAATCGAGAAGATAAGAGTGATGATAAAGACATTTCATTATAGAAAAATTGCTCAAGATGGATGGGCGCGTCGAGGCGAAATTATTACTGGGCGTGGGTGTGTTCGTACACCTGCTTTTATGCCTGTTGGGACGGCAGGAACCATTAAGGCTATGTATATGGATCAAATACGTGATCTTGGGGCGGATATTATTTTGGGGAATACTTATCATTTAATGTTACGCCCAGGCGCTGAACGTGTTGCTCGTTTGGGAGGATTACATGAATTTTCACGCTGGAATGGACCTATTTTAACCGATTCTGGTGGTTTTCAGGTTATGTCATTGGCGAGCATCCGTAAAATTAACGAACAAGGTGTGATTTTTCGTTCTTACATTAATGGAGCCTACTATGAAATGAGTCCAGAGCGTTCTATCGAAATTCAAGGACTTCTTGATGCCGATATCCAGATGCAGTTGGATCAATGTATTGCATTACCAGCCACTGAAAAAGAGATGGAAGAAGCTATGGAGCTTTCATTACGGTGGGCACAACGTTGTAAAACAGCTTTTGGAGAACAGCCAGATAAAGCATTGTTTGGGATTGTTCAAGGGGGGGATAATATGAAACTACGTGAACGTTCTGCTCAAGCATTAAAAGAAATGGATTTAAAAGGTTACGCGATTGGAGGGCTTGCTGTTGGTGAGCCGCAGAGTGTTATGACAGCAGTGTTGGATACGACTTGTCCGATTTTGCCAGAGGATAAACCGCGCTATCTTATGGGAGTTGGGACACCTGATGATATTTTACAAAGTGTTGCGCGTGGTATTGATATGTTTGATTGTGTTATGCCAACGCGTGCAGGACGTCATGGTTTAGCTTTTACGCGCTTTGGTAGAATTAATTTACGCAATGCGCGTTATGCAGAAGATCCCCATCCTCTTGATCCACAGTCACTTTGTCCAGCAGCAAATGATTATAGTTGTGCTTATTTACATCATTTGATCAAATCTGGTGAATCTCTGGGAGGGATGTTGTTGACCTGGAATAATCTTTTTTATTACCAACAATTGATGCAAGGAATTCGTGATGCCATTGAAGAGGGCTGTTATGCTGATTTTTGCGCTGAAACGCGTGCTCTATGGGCACAAGGACGCTAAAAAACTATTCATCTAATAGCGTTTTATTTTTTATTGAATTTATTTTTTTACTTACAAATTTTACTAAAAATATAAAATTGCACTATCTTGAAGTCTGAAGGTGCTATTTTATGGAGCATATATTCTTTTTGCAATTATCATATAAAACAGAAACTGTTACTCCGGTACGCGCTACCTGATCCGGAGAAAAACAGTTTATTTCTGTTTCTGATGACTGTTTAAAACAACAATGTTAATGAGGCGTTAGCGAACTCTTAAAGAAGTATGAAAATTGTATTTTTATGAGTTCTTTTGTGTTTTTTATTGGTTAAGGTAAAGAATGTGTTACATGCATAAGAAGAGATAAAAACTTAGAAAATTAAAGTAATAATAAATTAATATTATAATCTTTAAAATTTATAAAATTACATTTTATGTTTTTATTATTTTTATATAATTATTATTTATAATATAATTATACTCTTATAAAATATTCATAAATATCTTTAATCAAATTATCATATTTATTATCTTTTCTATTTATAGAATATTATATAAATATCAGAATATATTATGTAAATATTTCAAATTTACAGATAGTGTGTTAGATAAAAAACGATCTTATACTATTTCATCTATGAGATGAGATACGGGGAATATCTCTAGAATAGGTTTCTTTAATCAATTGAGGAATCTAGATCATTATCATGAGAAATTTTTAAAAGCTTCTTCATTCAAAAATCTTTCTTAAAATTTCATAAAATGCTTGCATATCAAAATGTTTCTAAAACTTTATTGGGGACGATTTTCTATGCGTATAACAATGTTTTGAATTTTTATTTTTCCGTATTACAGATATCTACAGCAAAAATTCTTATCCAGAAGTGATGATATGAAGGATTCTCGTAAACAAAACATTCTTGTATTGGAGACTGATTCGAAAATACGACGTTTAGCAATTTTAGCCCTTGCAGTGGGAAGCTTTGCTATCGGTACGGCAGAGTTTGTTGCAATGGGACTTCTACCAGAGATGGCACGAAGTTCATCTGTTGATATTCCTACTGCCGGTCAATATATTTCTGCTTATGCATTAGGGGTTGTGATTGGAGCCCCTCTTTTAGCTCTAGCGACAGCTCAATTTTCACGCAAAACTGTTTTGATAGGATTAATGTTTTTTTATGCCTTAGCAAATAGTGCGAGTGCTTTTTTTTCTGATTTTAGCATATTAGTTACATTACGCTTTCTCAGTGGGCTTCCTCATGGAATTTATTTCGGACTTGCGGCTATGGTTGCCTCTTCAATGGTGGAAATGAAGGAACGTTCTAAAGCTGTTGGGTCTGTTATGCTTGGCTTAACCATTGCAACCGTTTTAGGAGCACCAAGTGCAACTTGGATTGGTCAACTTATTGGTTGGCAGATTGCTTTCATTCTTGTGGGTATGATTGCTTTATTGTGTTGTTTGCTTATTTGGAATTTTTTGCCTTGCGATTCAAGGACCTCAAGAACGAGCCCTTTAAGCGAAATGCGTGCATTAAAGCAAAAGCAGGTGTGGCTTCTTTTGACAATGGTTTCGGTGGGAGCATCAGGATTATTTTCTGTTTTCACTTATATTAAGTCAACGTTAATGCATATTTCTGGTATTTCGCTTGAGTGGGTACCCTTTATCATGCCCTTAGTTGGATTGGGGATGGTGGGTGGAAATCTCTTGGGTCCTAAATTGGCTGTTAAAATAGGCATTTCGCCGATGATATTTTTTTCTATGCTTTGGAGCATATTTGTTTTTTTTCTTTTTTTCTTTTTATCCTATACTCCGTTAACAGCTGCAATAGGATGTTTTTTTGTTGGGACTTCTTTTGCGGCTATGCCTTCTATACAAACAAAAATTATGGATGTTGCAATACAGGGACAGGTTTTGGCAGGAGCATTAATGCAGTCTGCTTTTAATATTGCTAACGCTCTTGGTGCAGAAGCTGGAGCCTTGGTTTTAAAATTAGGCTATAGTTATGAATATACAGCTGTTTTAGGGAGTCTTCTAACGTTTTGCGGATTAATGGTTTTTTGCGTCTCATGGTTTCTGGAGAAGCATTCTTAATATTTTTCTTTTTTGAGTGGAGAGAGAATTTTTATATTTATTTTTAGTTATTATTGGAATCTCCTGTTGGATTTTTTAATATGCAGTAAGAAATGCGCAACGCTAATGGAATAGCAAAACAAGATAAAAGCCCCATGAGCACGATAAGAAGCGTTTTTGCTGCTAAGATCATTCCTATTGTTCCTCCAGGATTAAAGAGGCCCGCAAGATTGGTGATGACTCCCGCTAGAGTTGCACTTAAGGCCGCTGAAAATAGTTGCACAGAGGTAAGGGATTCACTTGCACGCAGAGCATCTTCATCATTTGCACATTGTAAGATCCTTGTGAGTAAATGTGGCCACGCTATACCCGCACTGATCCCAATAGAAAATAGCGCTAAGCAAATAATAAAAATATATTCAAGTGTGGAAATTTTTGTTGGAATAAGCCATAAAAGAATGGTGATGCCTAACAGTTTTAATAAGGGGGAATATACAATGATGTTGCGAATTTTTCTTGCGGAGATACCAGCACTTGAGAGGGCACCACATGTCCACCCAAGGCTCATGAGTGCTGCTATATAACCAGCAATAAGTGGAGCTTGCCCATGAAGCTCTTGAAGAAAAAGTGGAAAATAAAGTTCTATACTATATACGACTGTTGTCATAACAAGTATCAATGCGTAAACAGGAAAAATTTCAGAAGAAAAAGAAAAAGTTTTACGGGGTAACATAGGATGAAGGGAAGATGATTCGATTTTTGCGAGAACAAAGAGAAGACTAATCCCGATAACAAGCCCGCAGATTTTTGCCATTGTTGATTCCATAGTTCCTCCAACAGAAATGATAAAAATCAATAAGGTGAGTGTGAGAAGCTGGAGAAGAGGGAGAGGGGATGTTGGAATATCGTTTTCATTCTTTTTTGGCAAAAATTTAAAGGCGATGAGTGAGAAGAATATACCGAATACGCCAATAACCCAAAAGGACGCTCGCCATAGGCCATAATATACAGAAAGTCCCCCGATTGCTGGTCCTAACAAGGTTGATATTCCCCACATTCCAGAAATAACACTTAAGGCGTGTGACCATAAAGATGGACTGAAAACAATACGGACCATGGAATAAGATAGGGATAACAAAGAACCACTACCAAATCCTTGAATAAAGCGCCCTATTAAAAATAATGGCATAGATGAGGAAATGCTACACAAGAAAGTCCCTAGGGTAAAGATAAGCCCAGAGATAACATAAGCATTGCGAGGGCCTAATTTTCCTAATACTTTTGTTGCAAGTGAAGTTCCTACCAGTGAAGCTGTAATGAAGACAGTCGCCACCCAAGAATAATATATTTCATTGCCAATATGATCCATAAGAGAGGGTAAAATAGTAATAACAATATAAACGTTAGTGGCGTGCAGCACAACTCCGCCTGTAAACGTTAAAAAGCAAAGACCATTTTTACCCACTAAAAGCGTAGACCAGCTTTGTTTTTTCACTATTTTTGCTATTTAATAAAAGTTTATTCTCTTTTTACTTATAAGGTAGTTCTTTAAATTTTCCAAGAAAAATTCAAAGCTCTAAATAGAGCTTTGAATTTTAATTAAATTATTGCTTAATTGCCCATTGCTTTTTTAAGATTTTCATCAATTTTATCAAGAAAGCCTGTTGTAGAAAGCCATTTTTGCTTAGGTCCAATCAAAAGCGCGAGATCTTTCGTCATAAAACCTTCTTCAACGGTTTTAATACAAACTTCTTCCAATGTCGTGGCAAAGTTTTTTAATTTCTCGTTATTATCCAGTTTAGCACGGTGCGCTAGTCCCCGAGTCCATGCAAAAATAGATGCAATAGAATTTGTTGAAGTTTCTTCATTCTTTTGATGTTGACGATAATGGCGTGTTACGGTGCCGTGTGCGGCCTCTGCTTCAACAATTTTACCATCTGGTGTCATGAGAACGGAAGTCATAAGACCAAGAGAACCAAAGCCTTGGGCAACAATATCAGATTGAACATCACCATCATAGTTTTTGCATGCCCATACGTATCCACCGGACCATTTTAATGCTGAAGCTACCATATCATCAATGAGACGGTGTTCGTAATATAATTGACGATTTTCAAATTCATCTTTAAATTCCGTATCAAATATTTCTTGAAAGATATCTTTAAAACGACCATCGTAATTTTTTAGAATGGTATTTTTTGTTGAAAGATAAACCGGAACATTCCGTTGTAGTCCATAATTAAAAGATGCGCGGGCAAAATCACGAATTGATTCATCAAGGTTATACATCGCCATGGCAACCCCTGCACTTGGGGCATCAAAAATCTCATGCTCAATAACTTGATTATCATCCCCGACAAATTTAATGCTTAATTTTCCTTTACTTGGAAATTTAAAATCTGTTGCTTTATACTGATCACCAAAAGCGTGACGTCCGATAATAATTGGTTTTGTCCAATTAGGAACAAGGCGAGGGACGTTTTTACAGATAATGGGTTCGCGAAAAATGACCCCACCTAAAATATTGCGGATGGTGCCATTGGGTGATTTCCACATTTTTTTTAGGTTAAATTCTTTAACACGTGCTTCATCAGGTGTGATGGTTGCGCATTTTATACCAACCCCATATTGCTTGATAGCATTGGCAGAATCAATCGTTACCTGATCATTGGTTGCATCACGGTTTTCGACAGAAAGATCATAATATTTGAGATCAATGTCGAGATAGGGATGGATTAATTTATCTTTGATATATTTCCAGATGATACGAGTCATTTCATCCCCATCGAGTTCAACAACGGGGTTTTCTACTTTGATCTTTGCCATTAGAAGTCCTTTTTCTTTTAAGTGAGATTACTTTATAGCATCTTCAGGTTTATAATGAAAAGTAAAAACAAGGGAAAAAGGGCATGTAAATATGGGTGTTAGAATATATGATCAATAGAGTGTAAACTTTTATTGAAGAGTTTAATTCTTTGAAAAGAAGTCATGTATTTGCAAACTTATCACCATCGTATAACGGATAAAAAGTCTGTTTAATCAATAAAGTAAGTTGCCCGTATTTTTAAATTATGTTTTCTTGAATTGTTCCTTTGCTTGCTAAACATCTATTTTTATATCGCCATTTGATTCTAAAGTTACAGCCCGTTTGTTTATAGAAATGTTTATAGAAAAATGTAATGTGATATCAAAGTCCCTGTAATTCAGCTAAAATGGGTTTTTGGTGGTCAATTTCAGTTTTGAAAGTTAAAAGGAATGCATAAAGGATTTGGTTGGTTTTTATTTAAAAATTAACAGCATACACATGAATGTAGCTTATAAAAAAATTACTTTACCACGAGGTAAAGCTCTCTCTTTAACTTATATTTTATTGATTTATAGCTACCGAGGTCTACATGAGAGCGTTTTTCCTGAAAAGAAACAAAAAATGAATCACATGATGACCCCTGCACCTTTTTTATGAAAAAACTTCTTTTAAAAACTATCCGTTCACTTTCATTTATGATTGTCCACGTTTAAAAAGATAAATAAAATCAAATTCTTATATATGAAAAAGGAAGTAATGGTACGCCCAAGGGGCAAGCAGAACATAAATAAAATCAATATTTTACTGTAATAGTAAGGGAATAGTTGAGTCTTGATTCTATTATGTTTTTTTGCTTCTATCCCTAACTTTTTTGGAGCTTTTTTATAGCTTCAAGAGCTAGCCTTTTACGATCTGCGCTCTTGGTATAAAGAGATGCCATTTGGTCTTCTGTCCAGCCAAAAATTGCTTTGAGTTGTGAGACAGTTGCACCAGAGTTAGCTGCGCGTGTTGCCGCTAATTTTCTCAAACCGTGTGCTGATTTTTTAATTCCAGCCGCATTACAAGCGTCTCGAAATGTATTTCCAAAGCTTTCTTTTGTGAACTTTTGATTAATTTTACTACAGATGAATGTTTTATCACCAATAGGACCAGCTTCAGGTGTTTTGGCTAGTTCTGGTAAAATAGGCAGAAAAACATCTGTTTGGAATTTGCTTTTCTCTGTTTTGAGATGAATGATATTATCTTTAACGTCTTTCCAGCCAATGCGAACCGCATCACCACGACGTAAGCCCGTATATAAGAGGACATCAATCCATACGCGTTCATGCGTACCATGATGCCATTTGTGATAATATTTCTCAACATCTTCTTCTGTCCAAGCAGGAAAGCCATCTTTGTTTTTTAGAGGAGGTCTCTTAACACCTACAGTTGGATTATTTTCCAAAAGACCTTGTTCAATCGCCCAATTAAAAAGTCCATTAAGTGCTTTCAAAAAATTCCTAGCTGTTGCTGGTGTATCTTTACGCCGTTCCACACCGGCTATGATATGTTTCTTTTCAATTGCTTGGTATGGAATGTTTCCTATTGTATCGCATACCTTCATAAGGATGAGTTCTTTTTGTAGCTTTAGCGAGGCTATGCCAATTGACACTATTAAAATATTGTTTAAGCAACCATGCGAATGAACCTTCAGTAAGTCTGCCGGTTTTGGATTTAGGAAGTATAAGCCCTTGTAATTCGGCAAGTGCTCTTTTGTAGTTATCAACAAACTCTTGTGTTCCATAGGTTCCATGCACTCTACGACGTGGTCCATGACCAATGCGTACATACCATATAATTCTACCATGACGTGTAATTTCTTTAACAAGATGAGGTGGGCGTGGTTTAGGCATGGTATTTTACATCTTAGAGAGCTTTTCTTCGTAATATTCATTCTTTGACAAATCTAAGATTTTGTCTGGGTGTGTTGTTGAGTTTGGTATTGGGATATTGGATTTAAGATAGATAAGAAGTTCACCGGTGGGCTTTATTTCTATGAGTTCACACCCTTGTTTTTTTGCTTCTCTTAAAGCACGCGCAATGGCTGGTTGAGTTATGGTAGCAGGACGAGGCGCCATTCTTTTCTCCTTACATTTAAGATGCAATTCACTCGTGTCGTGAATCACGAATTGATTAAAAATTGTTAGGAAAGGGTGGAGATAGAGGTGTTATAGAACACCTTCATTTTTTAAAGTTGTAAGTTATTTATTAGATGTGTTTAATTTCATATTTCCAATTTGTTAGTTGTGTAAGAGCCTTCGTAATTTCTCCCCGATGACACATGCACACATCAGATTCAAAGCAAGTAATTGCAACATATTTTTTATCTAAAAAAAGCTGGTATAATTTTTCTATTGCATGAAGATTATCCCTAAGAGTTGTATTTTGGTAATTTTTAAAAAGATGTTCATAATCTTCTCGTGTTTTCAGATTGCGTCTTTTTTCAGAGGCGATTCCAAGTTCAGGCAAGTGTATATATTCAATGCCAATGTTGCTTACAGCTTTCTCTAATTGTCTTTTTGAAAAACCATGTTTTCTACTTATTGGATTTTTACGAACATCACACAAAACTTTGATATTATTTTCTATAAGACAATTCAGATAATGGTCTAATGATTTTCCTTCATAACCAATGGTAAAAAAACAAGGCTTCTCATCTTTGGTATTACACATGTTTAATTTCCTTATATGGGTGGGGGGCTAGAAAATATGCTGGAACCTAGAACAAAGCCCCCCAAAAGTTCAGGCGGCTTTAGTTGAGATTCTTTGTATCTCTCGTTCTATTTCTGCTAAAAAGCTTTCAACCGCTTGATTAATCTCTTCAATTTTCTTTTCATCACGGTGGATGCGTTTGATTTTCATACGAAAGAGAGATGAATCGCCCGTAAAACGTGGGTCATAACTGATAAAATCACACCATTTGCGCTCTGTACAAGCCGTTTGGAATTGCATTTGTGCAAGATATTCAGGTTTGATTTCGTTATCGATAATGAAACGCATATGATTAGTTGATCTAGGGCATTTGATTTCGATTAGACCATCTTCATCAATCA
>NZ_JADB01000004.1 GCF_000518165.1 Bartonella elizabethae F9251 = ATCC 49927 | reverse complement strand
AACAACAATCGCTGGAACGCCAACCTGACGAGCAAGCAAAATATGCTCACGGGTCTGTGGCATCGGACCATCAGCTGCAGAAACAACCAAAATGGCTCCATCCATCTGTGCTGCACCTGTGATCATGTTTTTAACATAATCTGCGTGTCCAGGACAGTCAACGTGCGCATAGTGACGGCTTTCCGTTTCATACTCAACGTGGGCTGTAGAAATGGTAATACCACGCGCACGCTCTTCTGGTGCTGCATCAATTTGGTCGTATGCTTTAAACTCACCAAAAAATTTCGTAATCGCTGCTGTCAATGAAGTCTTCCCATGATCAACGTGACCAATCGTACCAATATTAACATGCGGTTTTGTTCGTTCAAATTTGCTCTTCGCCATTTGGGCTCTCCATTTTCCGTCCAAGCCAAGGACTAAGTTAAAAATTAATTTACCAACCTGAATTTACGCGTATTTCTTTTGAATCTCCAAAGCAACAGCTGAAGGAACAGGCTCGTAATGATCAAACTGCATTGTATACTGCGCACGCCCCTGACTCATAGAGCGAAGGGTATTCACATAACCAAACATATTCGCCAAAGGAACCATCGCATTCACAACCGTTGCAATACCACGCGCTTCAGTTCCTGAAATTTGCCCCCGACGAGAATTGAGATCACCAATAACATCACCAACATAATCATCTGGTGTAACAACTTCCACCTTCATGATCGGCTCAAGAAGCTGTGCACCAGCCTTCTTTGCTCCATCACGAAAAGCAGCACGAGCAGCAATCTCAAAAGCCAACACAGAAGAATCAACATCGTGATAACCACCGTCAATGAGTGTTGCCTTTACACCAAGCATAGGAAATCCGGCAAGAGGACCTGACCCCATAACACTTTCAATCCCCTTTTGAACACCGGGAATATATTCTTTAGGAACAGCACCACCAACTATCTTCGATTCGAAAATAAAATCATCACCCTCATGAGGCTCAAAAACAATCTTTACACGAGCAAATTGACCAGCACCACCCGATTGTTTCTTATGGGTATAGTCAATTTCCGCCATTTTAGTAATTGACTCACGATAAGCAACCTGAGGCTGCCCAACATTTGCTTCAACCTTAAATTCACGTCGCATACGATCAACAATAATATCAAGATGAAGCTCACCCATTCCAGCGATAATAGTCTGACCTGACTCCTCATCCGACTTAACACGAAATGAAGGATCTTCTGCTGCCAAACGATTAAGAGCAATACCCATTTTCTCCTGATCTGCTTTTGTTTTTGGCTCAATTGCAATCTCAATAACAGGTTCTGGAAATTCCATCCGCTCCAAAATAACAGGCTTTAAAGGATCACAAAGCGTATCACCAGTTGTTGTTTCCTTAAGACCAGCAAGAGCAACAATATCACCAGCAAATGCCTCTTCAATATCCTCACGAGAATTTGAATGCATTTGAAGCATACGCCCTAAACGCTCTTTCTTCTTCTTCACAGTATTCTCAAGAGAAATACCTTTATGAACTTTACCAGAGTAAATACGACAGAAAGTCAACGAACCAACAAAAGGATCATTCATAATTTTAAAAGCAAGCATAGAGAGCGGAGCTTCATCAGAAGATTCGCGTGTCGTCTCAGATTCAGTCTTCACATCAATACCTTTAATCGCCGGAATATCAACCGGAGAAGGAAGATAAGAAACGACAGCATCCAAAAGCGGCTGCACACCCTTGTTTTTAAAAGCCGTACCACAAAGAACAGGATGAAACTGAACCTCTACGGTTCCCTTACGAATGAGAGCAACAAGCTGCTCGTTGGTCGGCATAACACCTTCCAAATAAGCCTCCATAGCAGCCTCATCAACCTCCACAGCCATTTCAATGAGTTTTTCGCGATATTCCTCAGCCTTTTCCTTTAAGTCAGAAGGAATTTCACTTATCACTGCTGAGGCACCAATAGAACCATCCCACTTTAAAGCCTTCATCTCAACGAGATCAACAACACCTTCAAAGTCATTTTCAGCACCAATTGGCAACTGCAAAACAAGTGCTTTAGCCCCCAACCGAGAACCAACCATTTCTACACTGCGATAGAAATCAGCACCTATCTTATCCATTTTATTAACAAAAACCATGCGTGGAACACGATATTTCTCAGCTTGCCGCCAAACAGTCTCTGTTTGAGGTTCCACACCAGCATTCGCATCCAATAACGCTATCGCCCCATCAAGAACACGCAAAGAACGCTCAACCTCAATAGTAAAATCAACGTGCCCTGGCGTATCAATGATATTAAAGCGCCGCTTACGACCATCACGCCCTTCCCAAAACGTCGTCGTAGCAGCAGATGTGATGGTAATGCCGCGTTCTTGCTCCTGCTCCATCCAATCCATCGTAGAAGCACCATCATGGGTCTCACCGATTTTATGATTCTTACCCGTATAGAACAGAATACGTTCAGTCATCGTAGTCTTACCGGCATCAATATGCGCCATAATACCAAAATTACGATAATCTTCAATTTTATATTCGCGAGCCATTATATTTGCCTTAGTTTAAAACTTCTACCAGCGATAATGCGAGAATGCACGGTTAGCCTCAGCCATACGATGAACATCTTCACGCTTCTTCACGGCAGAACCGCGATTATTAGCTGCATCCATGAGTTCACCAGATAAACGCTCAATCATCGTCGTCTCATTCCGCCCACGCGCCGCCGAAATCAACCAACGAATAGCAAGAGCCTGACGACGATCAGGACGAACATCAATCGGAACCTGATAAGTAGCCCCCCCCACACGACGAGAACGAACCTCAATATGAGGAGCAACATTCTCTAAAGCCCGATGAAAGAGATCTACTGGATCTGTTTTTACTTTTTTCTCTACAGAATCAAGCGCACCATAAACAATACGCTCTGCAACTGACTTTTTACCATCAAACATAATGGCATTCATAAATTTTGTAATAACCAAATCACCAAATTTAGGATCTGGATTAATTTCACGCTTTTCTGCTCTATGACGACGGGACATCGGCTTTGTCTCTCAATATTACTTTGGACGCTTTGCGCCATACTTTGAACGACGCTGTTTACGATTCTTAACACCTTGGGTATCAAGCAAACCACGAATAATGTGATAACGAACCCCTGGCAAATCTTTTACACGACCACCACGGATCATCACAACAGAGTGCTCTTGAAGGTTATGTCCCTCTCCAGGAATATAACCAATTACCTCAAATCCATTCGTCAAGCGAATTTTAGCAACTTTACGAAGAGCCGAATTAGGTTTCTTCGGCGTCGTTGTGTAAACACGCGTACAAACACCACGCTTCTGAGGATTCGACTGCAGAGCAGGAACCTTATTACGTTTAACTGGCGCCACACGTGGCTTGCGAATCAACTGGTTTACGGTAGGCATGCAACCTTCCTCTTTTCGATTTACATTCGTCTCACCCAATCGGGCTTTTCTATTTTAACTCCACCTACTCCAACAAAATTGGTATAGATGTATTATTCTACACACAAAATCGGGCACAGCTGCTAAAAACAGTCTACCCAATCACAAGCAGAGAAGGCAATAGCCTTTTGCACTAGCATTTGCTTTTAATCTTTATTAACACCCGTCTGAACGATCTTTTGGGTTATATTCAAAACAAAAGATCATTTCCACATCGGTTATGTTGGTGTCTAATAGCGAGAACACAAACATTCGTCAAGAACTAAACAGCAGAAAGTTTTCAAAAATGAAAATAAATTAAATTTTAAAACTTTAAATTTGCCTTTTTTGCTTTTATTGGATCTCTTGATAAATCAATTTACCATAGTAATATCGCCCTATAAATAAAAAACAATAACGTGACTGCGATAAAATATTAACGCAGAAAATTAAATTGCATATTTGATATCGAATGATGAGCACCATGAAAATAGCAACGTGGAATATTGCCGGAATAAAAGCACGACACGAAACATTATATCAATGGCTACAGCAAAATCAGCCAGATATAGTCTGTCTACAGGAAATTAAAATTATTGATGATAATTTTCCACGTGATGCAATTGAAAACCTAGGTTACCATATAGAAACACATGGACAAAAAAGTTTTAATGGCGTCGCAATTCTTTCTAAAAAAACACCAGATGAAGTGATCCGTCGACTACCTGGCAATAATAATGATGAACAAGCACGTTATATTGAAGCTGTTTATTCAACAAATAAAGGCATTATTCGCGTTGCATCGCTCTATTTGCCAAATGGAAATCCTATTGAGAGTGAAAAATATCCCTATAAGATGGAATGGATGGAAAGATTATATGCACATGCGAAATCATTGCTCGCATATGAAGAGCCCCTTGTTCTAGCCGGTGATTATAATGTCATTCCCACCCCACTCGATGCAAAAAAACCTCAAGAATGGAATCAAGATGCTTTATTTCTTCAAAAAACAAGAAAAGCATTCCAACGTATTCTTCATTTAGGCCTTTACGATGCTATCCGGAATGTCACCGATACGCCCTCCTTTAGTTTTTGGGATTTCCAAGCTGGAGCGTGGCCTAAAAATAATGGGATTCGCATTGATCATTTACTCTTATCGCCAGAAGCAGTTGATCACCTTATTTGCGCTTATAGTCAAACAGAAGTAAGGGGATACAAAAAGCCATCCGACCATGTTCCTGTTTGGATTCATCTTAATATCAATTAAGAAAGTATAGCCCTCATTTCATGCGACAATAAAAAAAATTCCACTCAGAAGAATAACTATGCTACACCGTGCAAGCAGTATATCTTAAGTAACTAAAATAAAAATCAATGTATGGAGGACATAAATGAAGAAATCATTGTTAATGTTTATTGCTGCAGTAGCCATTGGGCTTACAAGCGTCGCACATGCTGAAAATGATACGCTTGAAAAAATAAAGCAAACAGGGGAAATCACTTTAGGTGTTCGTGAATCATCTGGTTTGGCCTACGCCCTTGGTAATAATAAATATGTAGGCTTTCATACAGAAATGGCAGAACGTATCATTGATGATATCTCAAAAAAAATTGGTAAACCGATTAAAATCCATTATCTTCCCATCACGTCTCAAAATAGAATTCCTCTCTTAAAAAATAAGACCTATGATTTTGAGTGCGGCTCAACAACGAATGATATTGCTCGCAGCAAAGAAGCAGCATTTGCTTATACGACATATGTTGAAGAGGTCCGGATTGCTGTAAAGAAAAACTCTAACATTAAATCTCTTGATGATTTAAATGGAAAAACAGTTGCAACGACCACCGGTACGACATCTGTTCAACTTATTCGTAAAAACAAACGCGCAAAAAACATTCACTTTAAAGTCGTCAAAGGAAAAGATCACGCAGATAGTTTCTTATTACTCGAATCGGGTCGCGCTGATGCTTTTGTTATGGATGGTTCAATTCTCGCTGGACATATTGCAAAATCAAAAAATCCATCGGATTATGTCATTCTTGACACCGTACTTTCAGTCGAACCTATCGCCTGTATGCTAAGATTACATGACACAAAACTTGAACAAGCAATCAACGATAGTATCCTACGTCAGATTAAAGACGAATCACTTGAAAAGCTTTATGATAAGTGGTTTATGAAACCAATCCCACCTGCTAATACTGTTATGAACCTTCCCTTATCAAAACAGACAAGATATGCTTGGGATCACCCAAACAATAAGCCTCGCGAAAGCTACACAGAAAAAGATTTATAGAATTTAAAAAGAAAGACCACACTCTTTAAAAATTGAGTGTGGTTTACATTTTAGTTCACTTTTTAATAAATTCTGCTTATGTAAATACGCTTGATTTATCGTTCTATTTGTGAATGACTAATTTGAGGGAATATCAATTAATGGACTTTTCTTTCCTTTGTAGAGATGACCTTACTCAAACACTGGTAGCAGGATGCTTGGGCACTCCCAGCGTAAGTCATACCTATTTAGATACACTTCTTGATGGCTTTAAAAATACGGTTATATTGTCCATCACTTCACTTATATTAGCTATATTTTGTGGCATTATTATAGGAACAATGCGCACTTTACCTAAAACATCCATCATCAATTGCATATTGCGCACGATCGGTGCTATTTGGGTAGAAATTATGCGTAACATTCCCCTCCTTGTACAGGTATTTTTATGGTATTTTGTTGTTCCTAAGATTTATCCACCAGCGATAAAATTTTCCCCCATTCTCTTAATAACATGCGCATTGGGATTCTTTACATCGGCACGCATTGCAGAACAGGTTCGTTCAGGCATTGAAGCGATTCCATCAGGACAACGTTATGCTGCCATGGCAATGGGGTTTACAACTTATCAAAGTTATCGCTATATTATATTACCGCGTGCTATCCGTGCAATTATGCCACCGCTTACTTCAGAAGCAATGGGCATTGTGAAGAATTCATCTATAGCATTCGCTGTTTCAATCAATGAACTCATGCAATTTCAATACCAAGCAATTGAAGAGATAAGTCATGTTTACGAAAACTATTTGCTTGTTACGATTCTTTATATTTTTATAGCCTTATGCGTATTCATTGTAATGACAATCATTGAACAGATGCTTAAAATTCCTAATTTTCAAACAAAGGGAAATTGAATATGATAAATTTCATAAGCTCTCAGTTTGGACTTTATTTCCCTTTCAATTTTTCCGACTTTGATTTTTCCTTTTTTACCTTTGATGTATTTCGTTCTTACATTTTATCGGGTTTACTTTTTAGCGTTTTTCTAACGCTTTTTGCAACGGTATTGGGATTTGTTTTCGGTACGCTTTTAGCAATGATGCGCCTTTCTTCCATAAAACTTCTTTCTTGGGTTGCAATCGTTTACATAACAGCAATGCGTTCAATACCACTTGTGATGGTTATCTTATGGTTTTTTGTACTTCTGCCTTTTTTAACGGGGACATCCATCGGTGCCAATAAATCAGCACTCATTACCTTTACCGCATTTGAAACGGCTTATTTTGCTGAAATTATGCGTGCTGGTATCAATTCGGTTCCGCAAGGACAAAAATACGCGGGGCAAGCTCTTGGGATGACCTACTGGCAAAGTATGTACATTGTCATTCTTCCTCAAGCCTTTAGAGATATGCTTCCTGTCTTTTTAACACAAGTCATTATCCTTTTTCAGGATACAACCCTTGTGTACGCCATCAGTGGTCATAGCCTTTTGAATGGTTTTGATATTGCTGCTAATAATTTTGGCGTAAAACAAGAAGCGTATATTTTAGCAGCTATTTTCTATTTTGTGATCTGTTTTACACTGTCACAAATTGTTTTATATTTACAAAAAAAAGTATCCATTATTCGCTAACAGGAAAAAAAATGTCTACACATATGATCGAAATAAAAAATGTTTCTAATTGGTATGGCGAAATTAACGTTCTTAAAAATTGTACAACCAATATTAACAAAGGAGAAGTGGTTGTAGTTTGTGGACCATCAGGCTCAGGAAAGTCAACACTCATTAAAACGATTAACGCTCTCGTCCCTTTTCAAAAAGGCGAAATTTGGATTAATGGAACACCAGTTCATTCAAAGAAAACGAATCTGCCTAAATTACGCAGCCACGTAGGAATGGTCTTTCAGCACTTCGAACTTTTTCCCCATTTATCGGTCACAGAAAATTTGACAATTGCACAAATTAAAGTCCTAAAACGAAGCAAAAAAGAAGCACTTGAACGGGGTTTGTTATATCTTGAGCGTGTTGGACTCATTGAGCATAAAGACAAATATCCGGGTCAACTTTCCGGAGGACAGCAGCAACGTGTTGCTATTGCCCGTGCTTTAACGATGGACCCACTCGTCATGCTCTTTGATGAACCAACCTCTGCTTTAGATCCTGAAATGGTAGGTGAAGTACTCGATGTCATGATCAGCTTAGCCGAAGAAGGGATGACAATGATGTGTGTAACGCATGAAATGGGTTTTGCGCAAAAAGTCTCTGGGCGTGTTATTTTCATGGATCAAGGAACAATTCTTGAAGACTGTTCATCTCAAGAGTTCTTTTCTAATCCGCAAGAAAGAACACCAAGAACGCAAGAATTTTTGTCTAAAATCCTAAGTCATTAGCCGTTATAGCATCGCAAAAAGCTCTCTTTACTATAAACTTGGATATAAAATCATAAAGTTTAATAACAGATAAGAAGATGTAAAAAATATTATAAGCAGATAGTTAAAAGTTCTTATTTTTTAAAATATCCGCAACCAGTGAAATTGCTGTACGTCTTTCAAATTCATTACAAAGAACAAAAGCCTGCTCTTGCAAAGGGCGAATCCAATTTCTGTCTTCTGTGTTAGCTTTTTCATAGGCTGCAGTTAACATTGCCGTACCGCGAATGATTTCTCCTTCTTGAAGCAGCATATTTCCAAGCATAGCTTGGGCAGAAGGATTTCCTTTTTTTGCTGAAAGTTGAAACCACCGTGCTGCTTGTATAAGATTCCTCTCCCTTCCCTCTCCCTTTAAAAATATTTTTCCTAAATGATACTGAGCTTTAGAATTTCCATAGTTCACCGCAGCCTGCATATAAAGACGAGTCGCATAAGAGAGATTAGGTTTCACAGGTGATTGAGGAATACCTTTTTTTATATATCCCGCAAGTTTAACCAATGCATCAGAAACATAACTTTCATCCTCTGAACCAAGATCAGCACCTCTTTCAACGATATATGCAAAAAAATGATAGGCCTTGTAATCATCTTTAGGGACACCATCACCGTTTGCGTAGATAGAGCCAAGTTTCCAATTCGCACCAATATGTCCCCTCTGAGCGGCACAACGTAGCGCTGAAATAGCCCGATTTATCTGCCCATTTTTATAAGCAGACATGCCACGTTTCAAAAAATAAAAAGAACCATCATGCACTTCCTGCAAGCTATTAACATCTATGACATAAACAATCGAAAAAAATCCCCCTAACGTCACAATAATCGTAGCTTTCTTCCATATCTGAAATCGATTGATCATTTTCCCCCTCTCTTAATGTTAATTTTTCGATCTGTTTAAATTTCTTTGTAGATCTTTAAAAGTTTCTTCTTCGTAAGAAATACGAGAAATTCTAAAGTAAAATTTTTAAAAGAAAAGACCAATAAATGAAAATTATCAAAAGTATTCAATAAAATTAAACATTTATTTTCATATACAATCAATTGATTTATAAAGATAAATCATCAATTTCAATTTGAATAACACCCTCCAATACAGGAATCTTCCTTCCCCCTTTTATATTGAAGTAATTAAAATCACTTGTTCATAAACGATGCGTGGGATTTGCAGATGAGCTTAAAAGAGGATTTAAAACACCTCTTATGAACTGTCACAAATTCCAAAGACTATTTCGCGCAATATTGGGCGCTGACCAAAGTGTGTGCAATGGCACTGACTCGTTACTTCACAAGCGTAAAGTTGAGGAGGTTCAATAGCTTTACCGTTATACCATTCATGAGTGCCGGCGCTAAATGAGCTTTGAGTGCCTTAAGAGATGTCTCTTTCATGATAAGCACAAAAACGTTGACTCGCCACAAAGATTTCATAATCGCATTCGCGAAAGAAGAAAAAAGAAAAGTTTTTCTTAAAAAAAATCGATACCAGCCGTAATTCTATAAAATCATCCATTAAAAAAGTGACAATCAACCCAACCGCTCTAAAGCAATAGATATCTTCTTTTGCGCAGCACGCAGTTCCACAACCCTATTTTGTTCACTTTCAACAATTTCTGCTTTTGCATTTGTTATAAATTTTGGATTATTTAATTTAAGCGATATTTTTTCAATATCTTGTTCAATTTTACGGGCCTCCTTCCTCAAACGAACACGCTCAGCCTCCAAATCAATCAACTGTCCTAAGGGCAAACAAAAAACAGCCTCTCCCAAAATCATTTGTGCCGATACTTCTGGAACTTTATCAGAGAAATCAATGACTTCAATACGCGCCAACTTTTTAAGAAGTGCATCATAACGCTGCACACGCTCTCGCGTTACTTTTCCTGCTTCGACAACGACAAGAGGTGCTCGTGTAGCCGCTGGAACATTCATTTCAAAACGTACAGACCGAATCCCTGTGACCACATCAATAAGCCAATTAATATCAGCAGCAGCCTCTTCATCGATCAATGTTGCCTCTGGCCATTTTGTCAATGCGAGCATATCTTCACGCTTGATCTCTTGCGTTTCTGTAAGAGACCACAACTCTTCTGTCATATGTGGCATAAAAGGATGAAGAAGTTTATAGACTTCATCTAAAACCCAAGCAGTACAAGCTTGAGCCTCATTTTTAGCCTCTTCATTTTCACCCTGAAAGATAGGTTTAAGAAGTTCTAAATACCAATCGCAGAATGTATTCCAAATGAAACGATAAAGTGCAGCTGCCGCCTCATTAAACTTATAGTGTTCAATACCCGTCGTCACTGTTGAAATCGTTTTAGAGAGCTCTGTTAAAATCCAACGATTAAGCGCGAGTTTTGCTTGTTCTGGCTTAAAAGCAGGATCATGTTTTACACCATTCATCTGTGCAAACCGAGTTGCATTCCACAACTTCGTAGCAAAATTACGATAACCAGCAATGCGGGAAGTATCAAGTTTTACATCACGACCTTGCGCTGCCATAATAGCCAAAGTAAAACGAAGAGCATCAGCGCTATACTGATCAATAAGCTCTAAGGGATCAATAATATTTCCCTTTGATTTTGACATCTTTGCACCCTTTTGATCTCGGACAAGAGCGTGCACATAAACCGTTGGGAAAGGAACTTCACCCATAAAGTGCAGTCCCATCATCATCATACGAGCAACCCAGAAAAAAATAATATCAAATCCTGTCACGGATAAAGATGTTGGATAAAAAGTAGATAATTCAGTCGTTTTATCGGGCCATCCTAATGTTGAAAAAGGCCAAAGAGCTGATGAAAACCAAGTATCTAAAACATCCGGATCACGGGTTAAATCAACCATCTCACCATAATGAGAAAAAGCGGAATCTAAAGCCTCTTTTTCACTTTTTTCAACAAAAACTGTTCCATCAGGACCATACCAAGCAGGAATCTGATGTCCCCACCATAATTGGCGAGAAATGCACCAAGGCTGAATATTTTGCATCCAATTGAAGTAGGTTTTTTTCCAATTATCAGGAACAAACTTCGTTTTTCCTTGTTGAACAGCTTCTATCGCGGGCTTTGCTAACTCAGCAGCATGAACATACCATTGATCTGTCAAAAAAGGTTCAATAGGCACACCACTGCGATCTCCATGAGGAACCATATGGGAATGATTATCAACAGAAGCTAAATACCCTCGTTCTTCCATCAAAGAAATAATCTTTTGGCGGGCAACAAAACGATCAGCTTTATCAAGACTTTCTACTAACATTTTTAATTCATCTGATAAAAGCAAACCATCAAAAAACGCTTCATTCTCACGGAGAAAAATCTGGGCATTTTGGGTAAAAATATTAATTAAACGTAAATCATTACGCTGTCCTACTTCAAAATCATTAAAGTCATGGGCTGGTGTGATTTTTACCGCACCACTTCCTGCTTCAGGATCAGCATGTGTATCACCAACAATCAATAACCTACGACCAACAAGTGGCAAAAGAGCATTTTTACCGATAAGATTTTTATAACGCTCATCTTCAGGATTAACGGCAATTCCTGTATCCCCAAGCATTGTTTCTGGTCGTGTTGTCGCCACTATTATAAAAGTTGTCGCATCATTTGGATCAAAAATTTTACCCTCAAGTGGATATCTAAAGTGCCACAAATGTCCTTGAACTTCTTTTTGCTCAACTTCAAGATCCGAAATAGCCGTTAACAACTTAGGGTCCCAATTGACGAGGCGCTTATCTCTATATATCAATCCTTGTTTATAAAGCGTGACAAAGACTTCAAGAACAGCCTGCGACAACCCCTCATCCATTGTAAAGCGTTCACGCGACCAATCACATGAAACGCCAAGGCGGCGCAATTGGTTTGCAATAATGCCTCCCGTTTCATGACGCCATTCCCAAATACGCTCAATAAACTTTTCTCTTCCCATTTCTTGACGCGTTGGCTCTTGGCGTTCTGCAAGTTGACGCTCTACAACCATTTGTGTAGCAATCCCAGCATGATCCATACCAGGCTGCCACAAAACATTTTTGCCACGCATCCGCTGAAATCTAACCATTATATCTTGAATTGTCGTATTGAGCGCATGCCCCATATGAAGTGAGCCTGTAACATTAGGCGGTGGAAGCATAACGCAAAAAGGTTCTGCACCACTTTTAGAACCCGCTCCCGCTTTAAAAGCTCCACGAGTCTCCCATCTCTTTGCAACCCGTTGCTCTATGGAAGCAGCATCATAGTTTTTTTCTAACATTCTATCCATCCATAACGCCGCTGAAAAACACAATATATGATCAAACCCCGATCAAAATCCCGCAAACCCCACCCCTCACTAGAGAGCCCGCAAAACCTCAAATAAAATTCTCATAAAATGAAAAATATAAAAATAATTAAGACGATTTTTTCACCGCCTTCACAATCTCTTCACGTAAAATATCCTCCAGCAAAACAGGCAATTTAGACTGCAACCACTCTGCTATTGCCGGACGCAACACATCCTTTGCAATTTTTTCTGCAGAAGAAATACAATACGCAGATAATTCCACACGACCAGCCTTTCCAGTTTCTGATTGCGACTTCCTGATCTCATCTTCATATTCTTTTGCTTTATAAACAGAATTCCGTTCTTCAGAAGAAAGCTTCATCTTTTGCACATCCATACCAACTGTATTACTTTCTAACGCTGTATCCTCTTTCTCTTGTGCTATCCTTCCCCCTTGATTTTCAGTAGAAAGGCCAATGCGATCAGCTAAAGCTTTCATAGCATCATCAACCGATAGGGTTGTATCATAAATACCTTCTGATGCAATTTCTGAATGATCTTCCGAAGCATTTACTGCAACATCTTCATTTAAAAAGTGATCAGATTGAACCGCATTTTCTTCGATTATTTCACGAATAGATGTCAAAATTTCATCCATGCTTGGCTCACGTAACACGCTTGAACTCTGTACCATACTTTACAACCTCTCAAAGACGCAACAACAAATAGAATCATATTTTCAGTGTATGCAAAAGAATCATAAGATCAACATGCCTCTTGTGATATTCTCAAATATGCTTGTCATAAAGAGGGCGCTACACACAACTTTCTGCACTTTAAAAGAACATATTACTGCTCGATTTTTCGACATATCCAACGACGGATTAACCAATTTTTTAAAAACTAAAATGATTTGAAATCAAAGGGACTATTTTTATGCGCTATCGAATATATTGAATTGTTTTTAAGCCGAGATAATTTGCTGTCAATTTACCAATAGATGATTGAACACTATAGCTTGCCACAACAGCATTACGCTCTGCCATTGCAAGCGCAATTTGAGCATTAATCAATTGAGTACGAGAATTTAAAACATCTAATGTTGTTGCCTGACCTACACGATTTTCTTGAACACGACCTTTAAGAGCAACTTCAGCAGCACGAACACTTTCACGATAAGCAATAACAGATGCGCGTGCACCTTCCAACTGGAACCAGGCAGAAGTAAGGGCTTGTCTCGTATTACTATGGGCCAAATCGAGTTGAAGCTGCGCCTGTCCAAGTTGCTCCTTCGATTGGCGAATCTGGGCAGACGTACGCCCCCCTTCAAAGATCGGAACACTCACAGACAATCCTATCGATTTAGAAACGCCATCCTCTCCTGCACCGCTGTAAATCCGATTATAAGATGCTGTTGCAGAAAAATCAACTTTAGGGAGCAATGCTCCTTCTTTCGCCTTTACATTGTAACCACTCGCATCAACTAGATATTGAGCATAAAGGATTGCTGGATGCATCACAACACTCATTTGGTAAGCCGTATCAAGATTGACGGGAAAATCTGTAGCGATGGGCGGACGTTTTAACTTTTCAGGATCAGAACCAATAATTTGTCGATAAACTGCCTCTGCTGCTTTTACATTAGCACGAGCAAGACTCAATTCTGAAATAGCCACAGAACGTGCTGCTTGAGCTTGAGCCAGATCAACACGCCCTCCCTCACCCACATCAAATTTTGCTTTATTAGAACGAACTTGCTCTTCAAGAGCTGCTAAATTCTCTCTCCGAAGATCAGCAACACGACGGGCTTGATAGACATTCGCATAAGCTGTCACAGTTTCCAGAAAGGTATTTTGTTCTGCATTACGAAGATATTCCCGTTGAGCTTGCAGCTTAACTTGAGCTGAAGAAAACATATTTTGCGTGATAAAACCGTCAAATAATCTTTGATTTAATCTCACACCTATAGATCCAGAAGTAACATAAGGACCTGTAAAAGACTTATTCCGCCCATAGCTTCCAACCCCTTCAACTTGTGGTAATAACCCCGATCGCGCAATGACAACGTCATCACTGGCTATACGGACAGCCGCCCGTTCACTATTCAACTTAGCGTTGTATTTATAAGCTTTCGAAAAGGCATCCATCAATGTTTCAGCACAAACAGTCTCTGAGAGTAAAAGACTCAACACCAATAAAAAACACGCCTGAAACTTCTTGCTTAATTTAAACACAATACACACAATAACAAACCCCAAATAAATGACAAAATTATCTTTTATTCATAAAACGAACAAGCACTAAAATACAAAATCAGGTGTTTTTAAAAAACAAGGAAGAGGCTTTACAGCGAGATTAAAAGCGCGACGAGGAGAAATGATTCCATCTTCTTTTATGTAGATTCGTGCTACAGCAGCATTTCCATCCCCTTCAACCACAACAAGACGTCCACTGTCTTTCATTTGATCAAAGATACCTTGTGGAATAAAATCAACAGATCCCTCTATAAAAATCACATCATAAGGCCCTTCAACAGCGTATCCCTGCTCTAAGGGACCATGAATGACAACCACATTATCACATTGATTACGTTCCAAAGCTTCAAGAGCATGTTCAAAAAGAGACTGATTACTTTCCAACGCAATCACAGACCCTGCAAGTTTTGAAAGCAAGGCTGCACAATAACCACTATTTGCACCAATATCTAAAACAATATCTGACGATTTTACAGCAGCAAGCTGTAATAATTTTGCAAGAGATGCAGGCTTCATCAAATAACGCGCAGAAACCTCATCTCGCGCTGGACATAAAACAATATCGGTATCAAGATAGCTCAATGCTTTCATATCTTCCGATACAAAATCTTCACGAGATATCGTTAAAAATGCTTCAAGAACTGATAAATCCGTTACATCGACTGTACGAATTTGATTGTCAACCATTTTGCGACGAAGCTCAGCAAAATCTGCAACCATAACGAATATTTTCTCCTAACCTACAAAAATACACAAAACAGCAAAAATGAGGGACTAAGATCTCTTAAACTATAGGTGTTACAAAAAAGATACGACAGTCAACAACTCGATTCTAATAGGACAATCTCTCATAAAAAAATATCTTTACAACTGTATAGGGAAATAATCTCTTTTCTTATACCTCCCCTAAAAGCCGCTCCATTTAAAATCGGCTGGAGGCCTCGCCCGGAATCGAACCGGGATACAAGGATTTGCAGTCCTCTGCGTAACCATTCCGCCACAAGGCCTCATCAACAAATATAAAGGTCTCAATAAGGGAAGGTAAAGCATCCGTCAAGGTGTAGAAACCTTCTCTCGCCTTTTTTCCTCTTAACTCACACAATTTATCATATTTTTTTTAAAAAAAGTAATTTTATCCTTTGCAAATCAGTATTGCTTTGCTATAGCCTCTTCAGCTAAATGGTTGAGCATTGTTCCCCGGTAGCTCAGCGGTAGAGCAACCGGCTGTTAACCGGTTGGTCGCTGGTTCGAATCCGGCCCGGGGAGCCACTTCTTTTTTATCCCATATAGTTTATTGTTTTTTCTAACACTTTTTAAACATGAAAGATTTGTTAATAAAAGTTAGGAAAGAGGATTTTTGCAATAAAGTAGAAATGCAATGTCCTACGGGATGTATTTTTTGCAATGAACGCGAAAATGATTAACTCATTTTAAAGAGAAAACTGTTGTACAAGTATTTTTCTTATTGGTTAATTTGAAATAATTACTTTTTTCAAACCACCGCATCTCTATCAAAAAACACCATAATTTTTTGCACATTACAAATGATGATTTCTTTCATGAGAAAAAATTATTAAACACCACCAGTAATGAAAAAGATTTCGTATAAACTTTGTTTTCCAATCCAAAAATGATTTTTACTCAATAAAACAATTAAACTCAAAAATCTGCTCTTGAAGCAATCATTTTGAAAAACGGGAAAACACAATCAAAATCATTTATATTATCTCCCTACACCTCATACTTCCTCCCTACCTTGAAGAAACTCCCAACCGAAAAGTCTGTAATAAAGTCCAGCTTCTTACTCTCACAGGTTTCTCCTACTTAATCACTTCATAAACTCTACAAACAGCCTTGCCGTGAATATTTATTATACTGTCATAAAAACACTAAGCGCGTAAAAGTGTTATGGGCTTTATATAACGTCCCTAAACGAGAGTGTTTTACAGCACAAACAATATAGCAATCTAAGTTGATGAGAATCCCGTGAAAACCTTCAACAAATCATGGGTACTTTCTTCATTGTCTCCATTGTATTGTGCATCTACACCATATTTAAAGAGACATCCCTAAATCCCCCAAGCCTTTTTACAATGGCTTTCGTAAATGGTTAAAATAAAATCCATTGATGAGCAACATCTTTGGCCTACAATAAAAGCCATACCTTCATGCTATTTTCTCACACTCAATGTTAAAAATATTCCTTTTTTGCAATAGGTTATAAGAATCATTTTATTGATTTCTTAAATTTTTCATCCATACAGCAATCTCGTTTGTAACATGCAAACAAATAATTTTAAGGGATCAATATAAACAGATTCAAAATGAGAGAATTTTACAATAGAGGGAGATTATTTAATATATAAAACAATCAGTTATTATGAGATAACAAAATTGTTAAATTAAAAGTTATCATGAACGATAAAATGCATCTTTTATATAAAAAAATTGATCTTTATCCCTATTTTTAAAAATGGGAATAAAGCAAATGAATAATCATCTCTACAATAAAACTTTTTTTCAAAAGATTTTTAAATCAGTCGAAACATTCAAAGGTTTTTATTTTTTAGAAATAAAAACCTTTGAATACCTCTCTTGTTTTAGCAAGAATGTTGTATGTCTCTTTTTAATTGAAAAGAAATCGATAAAAGTAAAAAAACTCTCAAGACATAATTTCTTTTCAAGATTTTATTTAAGCCGCCTTCTTGACTGACTTGCGAAAACGAAAAGCCTTTGCACGCTTTGCCGCTGCTTTTGCTTTTTTATGCCTCTCATTTGGAGAAGAAGAATTCTTCCGCTGTAACTGTGCAGCATCATCTTTTTGACCTAAAAACCGTTTCTGACGTTTAGATTTTTTTAAACGGCGTTCTTTATTATTTTCTCTTTCTTCACTTTTTGACACATTTGGCTTTTCTGGGAATGCTGCAAATTGTTCTGGAACAGATTCAGACACCAATTTCATACGAATCAAGCGCTCTATGGCACGCAACCGAGCCCTTTCTATTTTTTCATCAAAAAGCGTCAGTGCTTCACCACATGCACCATTGCGTCCTGTACGACCAATACGATGCACATAACTTTCAGCTTCATCTGGTAAATCATAATTAATAACGTGGCTTATCCCTGGTATATCAATACCGCGTGCCGCAATATCTGTTGCAACAAGGATCTGGACCGATCTTTCCCGAAAAGCTTTTAAAGCAGATTGGCGAGCACCTTGTGATTTATTCCCATGAATTGTTGTAACTAAATAGCCTATCTTTGCTAAATGACGTGTGACAGCATCAGCCCCATGTTTCGTTCGCGTAAAAACAATAACCGAATTAAAAGCTGGATTTGTCAAAAGTTTACTTAAAACATTCTTTTTTTCACTCGTAGGAACACAATATAATTTCTGGGCAATCTCTACAGCTGTAGTGCCTTGAGGAACAACTTCAATCTTCACAGGATCATTGAGTAAACACTTTGCGAGCGCAGCAATTTCTTTTGGCATTGTTGCAGAAAAAAGTGCTGTCTGACGCTCTTGATGCAAAAGCTTTGCAATTTGCTTAACATCATGAATAAATCCCATATCCAACATACGATCTGCTTCATCCAAAATCAAAAAACGAGATTGAGAAAGATCAACACATTTTTCACGAACAAGATCTCTCAAACGCCCTGGAGTGGCTATCAAAACATCCACACCTGCTTCCATACGTTTAATTTGTTTTAAACGTGATACTCCCCCAAAAATAAGACACGTCGAAAGGTGCGCTCCTTTCGCCACAGTGCGAATTGCTTCGTCAATCTGAACAGCAAGTTCACGGGTTGGCGCTAAAATCAAAGCACGTGCAGTTTTAGGACAGCGTTTGTCACCCAAAGTTAAAATTTGACTTAAAATAGGCAAACCAAATGCCAAAGTTTTTCCAGAACCTGTCTGTGCAATCCCTAAAATATCGTGTCCTTTCAACATCATTGGAATAGCTTGTTCCTGTATAGGTTTAGGTTTACTCATCCCAGAAATGCGCAAATTTTTAATCAAAAGAGTAGGCAAACCTAACTTCTTAAAAACATCTTCTTTTTTTATAGGCAAAATAAAAACTTCCCTCAGCTGAACAACTTTCACTCAATCACCAGCTGAACTCTCCACTCAAGAATCCGCGCAAGAGAAATCCTTGATATTTTAAACGAAGCAACACTTAAAAAGCGACCTGCGCAACCCATGAGCACCTTGAAATCAAGGCAAAGGCATATAATTTTCCAAAAGCTAATACACTAACTTAAATACCTTCATTTTTATTATCCTTGGATTATGATAAAAAAGCAAGGACTTTACGAAATACATTTATCACGCCCCCCAAATATTGAAATCGTTTATTTCTTGATGATTGTCTCCATTGGTAAATGTACCTTGATAAAATCAGGATAAATCTCGAGAAAAACTGGATTTTGTAAAGTTTTTTGACCACCATAAATTAAATACCATTGGGTTTTATCAAAAATCGCCAAAGTTTTATATTGAATGATGCGATCCTTCATCTCAAGGACCGTTGGAATTAAAGCATATAAAGTACCATTATCTGTTTGAAAATACTCAATATTTTCTTTTTCTAAACAATAAGCACCAGAAGGCAAGTTCTCAAATTGCTTCTGCAGCTGTTGAAGAAAATTATCACGTAAAGCATCCTCAGTTGTATTTAATCGACGTGCCATCTCTTTATAAAGTCGCTCCGGCATATAATGAGATATAAGCGAAAAATCGCCACTTTTTATAGCAGCATTAACATCAACAACTATTCCTGAAAGTTCAGTTTTTTGGAGTGCTGTTGGCTGAGATGCTAAACTCTGTTGATGAACAATCAAGAAGAAAAAGAGACTCAGCACAAAATAAAAAATAGATTTCATTTTTACACTTCTCGTTTTAGTAAAATTTCAATATTTTCAAATAACAAAATCAAATAATGTTTGATCATCCGTAATATCACGATAGCGCCAACCTAACGCTTGAAATTTTTCTTCTAAGAGACGAAAATTGTCGTATTTTTTTGTTTCAATCGCCACCAATACAGAACCAAAATTTCTCGCTGATTTTTTAAAATATTCAAAGCGCACAATATCATCATCCGGTGATAATGTGGACAGAAAATGACGCAATGCACCAGGATGCTGCGGAAAACTAAAAATAAAATATTTTCTCAAGCCTTCAAAACGTAAAGAACGCTCTTTAATCTCTGGCAAACGCTCAAAATCAAAATTACCTCCTGAAATAACGAGAATAATTTTTTTACCCTTTAACTCTTGAGATGGAATACTGTTAAGCGCATCAATCGATAAAGCACCAGCTGGTTCAAGAACTACACCTTCTACATTAAGCATTTCAACCATCGTAGAACAAACGCGATTTTCAGGAACCGTAATGACAGAATCAGGAGAAAAATGCTTTAAAATTGTATAGTTTAGTGCACCAATTTCAGCCACCGCAGCCCCATCTACAAAAGTATCAATATTTTCTAGTTTGACCCTTTTTCCACTCTCCAAACAAGCAAGCAAGCTTGCAGCTCTTTGGGGTTCAACAAAACGAAGCTTTGTATTCCAACCATATTCCCGTAAAAACTTGCTTATCCCACTTGCCAAACCACCTCCCCCTACCGGCACAATCATTAAATCTGGTTCACTTTCTCCATTGAGTTTTTTCCATTGCAAAGCAGCTTCACAGAGCACAGTTGCTTGCCCCGTAATAATGCGAATATCATCAAACGGAGGAGCCATCACACCACCGTTCTCGACGACAAAAGATTGCGCAGCTTCATAACATTGATCAAATGTTTCACCAACCAAACGAATATCAATAAACTCTTCACCAAAAATACGTGTCTTCTCAATTTTCTGTTGTGGCGTTGTCATAGGCATAAAAATCACGCCTTTACGTTTAAAATAACGACAAACAAAAGAAACCCCTTGTGCGTGATTCCCTGCTGAAGCACACACAAATGCAGAATCTGACGATATACTGCTCAACATTTCTGAAACAAAATTGAAAGCACCACGAATCTTATAAGACCGCACCGGTGTTAAATCTTCACGCTTCAAATAAATTTCTGCCTCATATTTTTGGCTTAGAAAATCATTTCTTTGAAGGGGGGTTTCAGCAAACACGTGATGTAATCCCACCATAGCTTTTGTGACATCTTGAATAAATTTAGTCATAACACTGATCATTTCATGCTTTATTTATATTATACAGGCTTCTTCTAGCGATAAAGAAAACCATTGTCAGTCAAAATTTCACGAAAAAAAAATGAAAATTTTTTCTTTTGTCATTAATTCTTGATTCAATAAAAGATATAGCTTATGAGAGAACTCTCATCGCGGACGTGATGAAAACGGTAAACATAGCAGACTTAAAATCTGCCGGTCGAAGACCTTGCGGGTTCAAGTCCCGCCGTCCGCACCATTCCATGCCTTTTTTGTTTTCTCATCATTTGGGTAGAAAAACGCTTTTTAAGCAACGCTATAACGATTATCAATTGAAACTGTCATAATGCGAAGAGCGAAGCGTCCCTTCTTTGTACACAAATATTTTAGCTATACCTTATGAATCAAAGCAACTTCATTCTTAATAATTAAGAATCTGAGTAATGCTTCCTTACCTCCTCATCGTTACTCAAAATCAAAGATCTCTTTCTTTACCATGAAAGAGATTTACCATGCATAAAATTTCAAAAAATAAAGGCCCTATCAAAGATAGGACCTGTTAGACTTGAGCTTCTTTATTTCCACACAAACTAAAATTTGTAAGCTATTCCTGCACGGAAATCATTCGTCTTATACTTAAGTTCGACCTCGTCTTTAAATTTCTTTTTACCAAAATCCGAGTAACGATATTCTGCACGTACAATAAAATTATCTGTCATTGCAAAATCAACACCACCACCGAGAGTATAACCAATCATCGTTTTTTTAGCATCCTCTGTCTTATTGAAGGGTTCTTCTCCTGTAATAACTGTGGATAAAATATCTTCAAACTGTCCATAAGCAACACCACCAGCAATATAAGGCATCACCCGACCAGTAGAAAACCCAACACGTACCCGTGTGGCACCCGTCCATTTTTGTTTGAACGTATGATTAAAAGTTAAACTATTTTTCTCTTCTTTATTCTCTGGATCAGATCGAAAGTCCCCACGCTGTCCAAGGACAAATTTGGCCTTTTTTCCATTTCCATCTTCTGTACCTTCAGTATCAGTGCCAGTAGACTCAGTTTCTTCAGTGCTTGATCCACTAGCACTCGATTCATCAGCCTGAAATTTCGTTTTTGTATCCTTTTTTTCCGTTAAAATGATATCGGTATCAAGCCCAACAATCAAATTATTACCAAGATCAAAATTAACACCCGCATATAAACCACCTACAAACCCAGAAAGTTCAGGCTTATACTGTTTTTCAAGGGGCACCCATGGCTTATTTTTACTCCCCTCATCAGGATAGAGAGGAATATCAACATCACGCGTTGTTCCAGAAACTTTACTTGAAAAGCCACCAATTTGACCTCCAAAATAAAAACCAGCCCAAGAAAAGGGTGAAGAAGAAACAACTTCTGAAACAACATGTACAGGATGTACTGGCTCTTCTGGGGCTACCACATCAGCAGCCTGTACGATAGAAGGTGAAATAAAAGAAAAAATAGATGCTGTTAGAAATTTTGTATTCATAAAATTATACCCCATTGCTAAATTTAAATATAATCAAAAATCACATTTAGAAAAACAAAGTTTTATAAAATATTATACCAAAAAATCGCATTTACTCCTTGTATAGTTATATTTAAATATAGTTACATTTAAACTAATCACTATATAAATACATCATTACATCAAAATTGAAGTTTAGCAAATAAATTTTAATAAATTTAAAAATATTAGAATTTAAATACTTAAAATTATAAATATTTAATAAAAGTATCTATTATATATCTTAAAATGAGAAAATATAAAACGTTTTGTATTAAATTTATCTCACTAAAAAATACAAAAAAGGATATTTCATGTCTTTTTTAATGAGATAAATTAATTAAAATTGCTAAAAATGATGTAATTATTTTTATAAAATAAATATTTATTAAAAGTATTATAAATATAACTCAATGTTTTATATCAAAAATATATAATGTATATTGTCTATATAGAGGGTAAAAACTATCTTACAGGAAAATCATCCCTTTTTTCCTATCATTTTTCAAAAGGTAATATGAAACACGTGCAATTTTATTTCCTTCTAAAACTTGTTTCAAAACAAAAGTTTTCAATCATTTTATTTAAAAATTGCCCTTCCCCTACTAATTTCTATAATGTCATCTGCCTTTATTACAAAACGGTCTTTATTAGGAAAAGTGATAAAGCATCCCTTCATACAAATTGTTATTGTTTGATGTGTATTTAAAGAAAACTTTGAAGGTATACTTCCTTCGACAACGATGAGAGGCTGTATCTTTAAATCAATATTTTTCACTGTTGCTGCAAAAGCCGTTATGGTAAAAATATTCAACAAAATACCTGTCATTAAAGTATAAATATATTTCAGCATTCTAAGATTCCTTCCTCAGTAAAGCGCTTATATAAGACAAATCGAAGAGTATTGGTTACATGAGAAGGTGCGGTAATATTAGGGACATAAACAGCCAAATTAAAGGAAAAGCTCTTATTATCAAATGCTGTAAAACTCACCTGTGGGAGAGGATTTTTTAAAACACCTTCTGTCGAAGAAGCAATCTCTAATAAAATTTCAACAACATGCTCTGGAGCAACCTTAGATGACACAGTCACCGGAATATCAATTCTTCCAACCTTATTGCGTCGTGTCCAATTACTAACGTTATTATTAATAAGACTTGAATTGGGAATAATAATCGTTTTGCGCTGAATGGTCTCAAGTTCTGTTGCTCGTACACTAATACGCTTAACAACCCCCCCTACTGATCCGGACTCTATATAATCTCCTATTTTAAATGGTCTTCCAACTAAAATAATAAGTCCAGAGACAAAGTTTTGAACAATATTCTGTAAACCAAAACCTATACCAAGTGAAAGGCCTCCAGCAATAAGAGCAAAATTTCTAAGATCCAAACCTGCCATTGATAATCCTGTCAAAGCAGACAGAACAACGCCTCCATAACTTATCACTGTTTTGATAGAATTACGGACACCAGAATCGAATTCTCCATGGTCCAACACTACATGATCTAACCAATCAATAAATCGGCGAATAAGGAACCAACAAACACCAAAAGAAATAATTCCTGTGACAAGAGAAATCAAAGAAAGAGTCATATTTCCGATCTGAAAACCGCTCACCGATTGCCACAAAACTGCTTTAAAATCGGAATAGGAAAATCCAAACTGTGCAGCGATTGGCATTGCACAAAATACAACAACAAAAAAATTGAGAAAAACGCTTAAAACAATTCCCAATTGATTCATTGTTTTTTCTTCTAAATGAAACCTCTGCATCAAAAAATGACCAACAGTTGTCTTCATAAATTGTCCTTTAGTTCCAATTGCTTGAGCGCTTTTTATGCCTAAATACATGAGAACTAAAAATGCTCCACCAATCATAATTTGCTGCATAATAAAACGCGCGAGACCAACATAGCCTAAAAAATTCAACACAAAGAGCAATAATCCCAAGCCAATAAAAGGAACGCGTATATAAAATGGCCAAAAATATGCTTCTCTTTTCTCTCCTAAAAAAGACTGACGTCTAAAGCGCAAAGGGATAAATGCTATTATAAACAGCAATATCGCGACAAGAAAAACAGCAATAAAACTTTTAGCAATTGTCAAAGATAGAGGTGCTGAAATAATTTGATAAATACTATCAAAAACAGCATCAAATGCCAAAACACCCCCTAAAGAAGTGAGTAAAATCACCAATTGATAAGCCGATGATGGTGCAACATTGAAAAGACGTATATGGGGCATATTTGATGATAAAAGAACAACTGCTAAGCGATTGATTAAAAAGACTAAAATGATTTGACAACCGATCGTATTAAAAACAGTTGTAAGCTTACCTGGATCTAAATTAAAATTACGAAACAAAAATAACACAAGATAAACGCAAAGAACACAGATAAGCGAAGGGAGAAGAACTGAAATAAAGGCGATCAATAAGCGTTGTAAATAGGATATTTCCTCATTAGACTTGGTAAAATGGCAATATACATGGACAAGAATCTTACGAGAAAAATATGAAAGTCCCAAAGTGATGAAAAGTGGAATCAAAAAGCAAAGAAAAAGCTGTAACGGCTTGAAATAAAAGATAAAACCACACCAAGAACTCAACAGCAAAAGAAAATCTGATGAAGCTTCTTTTGTTTTCTGGATAAGATGTTGAATCATCGGTATCGAAAATTCAAGCCTATCGGTCAGGGTGCGTTTAAAAAGCTCACGAGATTGAGAAATAGAAAGTTCAGCTATTCTATTTGTCGCCAAAAAAATTGCTTCAAAGCGAAGCATAATACGATTAATTTTAGCTTTTTGCTCTATCAAGTAAGCGTATTCTTTCACTGAACTTTTCAGTTTTTTTACATCATGATTAAGCTCGGTTAATTGATCAAGAAGTGCATTAATCTCATTAAGAGGAGAACGCAAAACAAATGCTGCCTCGAGCGCACGTTCACTGATATCTTGTGCACGTAAGCGCAATTCTTCCAGAGCATGCCCATCTTCTAATTTTCTGTCAAAATCTCTTTTTAAAGTTTCAGTATTTTCTTCAAGATTCTCAATAATCAACTGTTGTTTTTGAATAATTTCATCAACTGAATAAGAAGCTATTGTCTGTTCGACAATTGTATCGCGCGCGCCCTCATTTCCCCATGCGCCAGAATTAAAAACAACGACAATCCCCAAAAGAAGGAAAAGTATATGGGTATTTTTTCTACAAAATGAATACATATCTACCTTAGGTATACAAAAAGTATTTTATCTGCTCTTTTTTAAATATAGTATAAGGCAGATATTTTCAACTTTTGTAGAATAATCTTATAAAAGCTTTCCCTTATCCTATAATACTGATAATAAGAGGGAATAATTGTAAGCTGAACTTAATAAGATTAAAGAAGACACTCTCGCATGATTTTTTTGTACCTCTATTGCAAAAAAGAAAATTTGCTCCCATTGATGACTTGGATTTTTCTATCCAGTTTGGGTGTATTTTTGACAAGCAATCTAGGAACGCGTGCTTCTTTTATCAAACAATCAGACACCATTAATATCATTAGGAATATTATTAAAACGAATAGATTTGATTTACCCAACAAGTGTGTTCAATTGAATGTACTAACAACTAAAACCCTAAAAATTGTAACATTCCATGCAGAATCTATTTTTATGAGGCTCTTTCAAAAAGTTCTAACATTGGAACTCTTTTCAATAAAAATTTCAGCTATTTATAAACGACTTCATACCGTCAAAACGCAATATTTTTCAAATAAACGAGCTCCTCCCCATGAACACACCTAATCCTTTTCCTTGAATTATAAAACGATCATCTTACTTTACTCGTGCTTTTAACTTTGAATCACTGTTAGATTGCCTATTAGCGGAATATATCATGCGTACACCTCGTTGGTTAACTACCCTTTATTGCTTTATCCTTTTAAGCAGCATTTATATTGCCTTACCCAATTTATTTTCACACGAACAAGTTAAAAATTCAAAATTCTTACCCGACACTCGTGTAGCCCTTGGTCTTGATCTTCAAGGAGGCTCTTCTCTCCTGCTCGAAGTTGATAGCAAAACATTAAAACGCGATCAATTACACACCGTTTTAAGCAATGTGCGCAATGCGTTGCGTGAAAAACAAATCCGTACCTCAAGTGTTCGTATCGTCGAAGATAGTGTTGTTGCCCTTATTTCTGATGCATCACAAACTGAAAAAGCTCTCGCAGCCTTAAAAACATTAATAACACCCATACACAGCAGTTTTGGGACGACAGAACATAACATCACAATTAGTGCTCAAAATGAAATAATCCGTGTCACGTTAACACAAGCGGGGATAAAAGATCGTGTAAGCAACGCCATTGAACAAAGCTTAGAAATCATCCGTCGCCGTATCGATCAAGTTGGTGTTTCAGAACCAGCGATCCAAAAGGTTGGAAATGATCGTATTATGGTCCAATTGCCTGGCTTACAAGATCCAAAACAACTGCGAGATCTTTTAGGCACGACCGCTAAGATGAGTTTTCATCTTGTTCCCTCTAATGTGGACCCCAATAATCCCCCTATAGGTGTTTCCATTCTTCCTGGATATACTGATGAAACACAACATTATGCAATTTATGATCAAATTGCCTTAGATGGAAATGTCCTTAAAGACGCCCGCGCTGGTTTCGACCCGCAAATACCAGGACGTTCTATTATTTCATTTACGCTAGATTCTGCTGGTGCAAAAATATTTGCCGATATAACACGACAAAATATTAACCGTCCTTTTGCTATTGTTTTGGATCATAAGGTTTTAACTGCTCCTACCATCAATAGTGTCATTCCCAATGGGCAAGGTCAAATTACAGGAAACTTTGATTCCAAAGAAGCCTCAACTTTGGCTGCTCTGCTCCGCGCTGGTTCCCTCCCCGCTCCACTCACAGTCATTGAAGAGAGAACGGTAGGTCCAAATCTTGGTGCTGATGCTATCCAAATGGGACTTTACACCGGCATAATCGGTTTTATACTTGTTGCAATTTTTATTTTTCTTCTCTACCGAATTTGGGGGCTTATTGCCAATATAGCCCTAGCGCTCCACACGATTTTAACATTTGCAGCCCTTAGCCTCCTCGGTGCGACGCTGACCCTACCTGGTATTGCCGGTATTATCTTAGGCATCGGTATTGCCGTTGATGCGAATATTCTCATCAATGAACGTATCCGTGAAGAAAGTCGAAAAGGTGTGAGTGCTTTTGCTGCCCTAGATCGTGGTTTTAAACAGGCTTTTGCAACCATTGTTGATGCAAATGTTACGGCAATTATAGCAACTGTTTTACTCTTTTGGTTTGGTACCGGTCCCGTTCGTGGTTTTGCTGTAACTATGTTGCTTGGGATTATCATCTCCATGTTCACAAATATTACCATTGTACGCATCATCATGATTTGGATTGTTCGTAGATGGAAAATTAAAAAATTGCATATTCACTCTGCCTTCAACATTCTCCCCCAAAATACAACTTTCCACTTTATGAAAGCGCGATTCATTGGAATTGGTGTCTCAATTATTTTATCAATAGCTTCAGTTTTTCTCTTTTTTAAACCTGGTTTGAATTTTGGAATTGATTTTATTGGCGGCAGCCAAATGAGTATTACCACGAAAGCACCAGCAGACCTAGCAACCCTGCGTTCCAAGCTTTCTACCCTTAATATTGGGGAAATTAGCCTGCAAAATATCGATAATGAAAACACCGTACTCATTCGCATGCAGAAACAAAGTGGGAGCGAAGCGCAACAAACCATCGCCATTGATAAAGTCAAAACAGCTGTACAAAATATCTATCCTGATACCACATTTGATCAAATAGAAGTTGTTGGCCCCAAAATTTCAGGTGAACTTGCCACAGCTGCATTTACAGCTGTCATTCTTGCAGCTATTGCCATGACTCTCTATATATGGCTACGCTTCGAATGGTTCTTTGCTATTGGAGCCATTGTCACACTCATTCTAGATACCACAAAAATGATCGGCTTTTTTGCTCTATTTCAATTTGATTTTAATTTAACAGCCATCGCTGCACTCTTAACAATTGTTGGATACTCTATAAATGATAAGGTTGTTGTCTATGATAGGATGCGCGAGAATATGCGTCTTTATAAAAAAATGCCATTGCGCGAACTGATTGATCTGTCGATTAATCAAGTTCTTGTCCGTTGTTTTTTTACATCCGCCACAACAATTCTTGCTATGCTTCCTATGGCGATATGGGGTGGAAGTGCCGTTCATAATTTTGCATTGCCCATGGTCTTTGGAATTATTGTTGCAACATCATCTTCTATCTTTATTGCTGCTCCTATTTTACTGCTGCTAGGAAATTGGTGGCGTGAACGAAATAATCGTGTAAATACGAAAGCGAAATGAAAATGTTCTTTAATACATATGATACATCATTCCTCTCTTCTCGAAGAAATAAGAGGCATTTTCATTCATTCACTTTTTGATCAAGAATAGTAAATAATCCATGCTCCACGACACACCACTTATCACAACCATTGTTGCCGGTTTATGTTTAGCGTTTCTTTTGGGAATGATTGCTAGCCGTTTGCGGATTTCACCCCTTGTGGGCTATTTGTTAGCTGGTGTTATTGTGGGCCCCAATACAGGCGGATTTAAAATAGATTCCGTTATTATCAATCAACTTGCTGAAATTGGTATTATTTTGCTCATGTTTGGTGTTGGGCTCCATTTTTCCTTAAAAGACCTTTTATCTGTCAAAGCGATTGCTGTCCCAGCTGCTATTGCGCAAATGGCATTTTCTACTTTTCTAGGCTTATGTCTTGGTCTGATTATGGGTTGGGGCCTTAGCGGGAGTTTGATCTTCGGACTTGCTTTATCCATAGCAAGTACTGTTATCCTGTTACGTGCTTTGCAAGAGCGTCATCTTATTGAAACAGAAAAAGGCCGCATTGCTGTTGGATGGCTGATTATTGAAGATTTAGCAATGGTCCTTATACTTGTCCTCATTCCCTCCCTGGCAAGCACCCTCAACCATACAAACAAAGAAGCATTGGATCCTCTTATTCAATGGTTGGATTTAAGTATTTGGGGTGTCTTTGGTCTCACCATCCTGAAAGTCATTATATTTATCGCATTGATGCTCGTCATTGGGCGACGTGTTATCCCGTGGCTTTTAAAAATGAGCGCACAATCGGGATCACGCGAATTATTCCGTCTCAGTGTCTTTGCTATTGCCCTAGGCGTAGCATTTGGAGCCGCTCATTTATTTGGGGTTTCTCTTTCTCTTGGCGCTTTTTTTGCCGGTATGGTTATGAGCGAATCAGAATTAAGTCACCATGCTGCTGAAGAATCTTTACCCCTGCGCGATGCCTTTTCTGTTCTCTTTTTTGTTTCTGTAGGCATGTTATTTGATCCAGAAAAGCTCTTAACTCATTTTTTTCCTCTCTTAGCAACCTTATTTATTATCGTCATTGGAAAATCTGCTGTCGCTTTTTTCATCGTTAAAGCTTTTCGCTATTCAAATGCAACAGCTTTAACGATTGCTGCAAGCCTTGCCCAAATCGGAGAATTTTCCTTTATCCTTGCGGGTTTAAGTCTAAGCTTAGGACTTTTAAACAATGACGCTCATGATTTAATTCTTGGAGGAGCAATTTTTTCTATTTTGCTCAATCCTCTTGTTTTCATTGCCTGTAACAAAATAAAAAAACATCTAGAAAAAATTTCTGCCTCTTCACAAAATACCCAAACAATTATTGATATTGATACACAAGATCCTGACCAAGATTTTTTGCCAATAACCTTAAAAAACAACCATATCGTCATTATTGGCTATAGTCGTATTGGTCAATGTATTGCATTATCTTTAATAAATAGAGATCACCCTATAGTAATTGTGGAAGAATCAAAACGCCTCGCTGATAAAGCAATTGCCGATGGCTTTGAGGTTATTTGTGGCAATATTATTCAACAAGAAATAATGAACGCTGCCAATATAAATCATGCACATAAAGTTGTTATTACAATGCGAAGTACCATTGAAGTCGGAGAATGTATCGTGAATATACGTGATATGCAGAAAGATATCCAGATAATCACACATGCATTATCTGACACAGAGACAGCTTATCTCATTGATTTAGGGGCTGATGTTGTAGTAACGGATGATGAAGAAATTGCCAATGGCATTATAGAGCATATAACAGAACAAAGGTCTGTAAAGAATATGCATAATCATGAAAATTTATAGAAAACATAACATGGATAAAGAAGCGTGAAAATAAAGCAATTTATATGGCCCTTAATTGGTATCTTAGCAATGCTGATATCTGTTCGGATTCTTTATATAAAGCTCTCTGCCATTTCGTTCGAAGACGTATTGGAACGTTTGAGCGATTTAAATACACAGCACTGGTTATTAGCCTGTTTATGTTCTCTGCTTGCCTATGCTGCTCTTGCTGGTTATGATCGTATCGCCTTACAACATCTAGGCCATAAAATTTCTTGGATTTTTATTGCGATCTGTTCATTCACAACTTACGCTCTTTCGCATAATATCGGTGCTTCAGTTTTTTCTGGTGCCGTCGTGCGTTATCGCGCTTATAAAATGAAAGGATTAAATGGAACAGAAATCGCCATATTAGTAGGTTTTTGTTCTTTTACTTTTGTCATCGGTACAATCTTACTGTTGGGGATCGTTTTGGTTTTGCAACCCGAAATTATCACCCTCATTCATGAAGAGCTTCCCGAATGGCTAGGAACGACAGTTGGAGCAATTTTACTCAGTTGCATAGCACTTTATACGTTTGGGAGTTGGCTGCAATTGAAGCCCTTACGCTTGGGCAAGAAAATTCAGCTTTCCTATCCACGACTAAAAATTGTTATTCAACAGCTCCTCATTAGCCCTCTAGAGCTTTTAGGAGCAGCAGGAATTATATATGCTGTTCTCCCCTACAATGCAGATATTCATTTTATTTCTGTTCTTGGTGTTTTCCTTGCATCTTTTACGATAACGCTTCTCTCCAATGCGCCAGCAGGAGGTGTCGGCGTTCTTGAAGCGCTCTTCATAACAGGTATGCCCAATATAAATCCAACCGATGTTATCGCAGCACTTATTGTCTTTAGAATACTCTATTTGATCATACCACTCATCATTTCGTTATTTGTGGTTGCCATTTTTGAAGCACAACAATATTGGAAAAGAGCCCCCAAAACACCTCCTAAATAAGTAAAAGGCTATCAATGGCTTCTTTTGTGTGTGCTTATAAATGATAGGATCATATTGAAGTTCAAGTTGTATCTGTAAATTAATACAATCATTATTTTTATTTATCTTTTTTTCCTTCGAACTTGAAATGCTCCCTTGATAAGAAACTTATTCTGAATAAAAACAGAGAAATATTTATCTATTTTCCTTCAAAGAAATTCCCATAAACTTGAAAATATCTACCCGTGTAGAAAACACTCATTTCGATAATATACAACATATTGATTTATGAAGATAATTTATCGTTATTCACCTTGAATACCGTAAGATTCTCTCATTTCCAATCTCTCCTACCTTGAATCAATCAAAACCGTGTTTTTTGCACGTTATAAGCAGGAAGAAGCGCCTGAAGTTAAACTGTACAAAAAAGGATTAAAATACCTCTTTTAAATCGTTTCAAGGACAAGAGTTGCTGGTATAATATTGGGACGAACAAAGTGTGTAGTGTCAGCTTTTTCCTCCCCCAATTTCATTAAACCTCTTATATCTTAAAAAATTTCACGCAATCAATAAATTATTTATAATATAAAATAAATGGTGGGTGATGAGGGGATCGAACCCACGACCCGCTGATTAAGAGTCAGCTGCTCTACCGACTGAGCTAATCACCCATAAGCTTTCCCAAAAATGAGAGTGGACGTTTCTATAACGCTCCTAAGGGTAGATGTCTAGATATTTTGTTGTTTTTTATAGAGAGTCACTGTTTGTAAGGTTAAAAATATGACATTCACCACTTGATCTTATATAAAAATAAACCCATTATAAGAAGCTCTATAAATAAATTTTCTGTTTGTTATACAGGACCCATAGTTGGAGGATTATCGAGCATAATGCCCGAGCAAAATTTAGAGGAACCTTCTTGTGATTGTAAGCGAGATGGGACGTCGTTTTGTTTTATCAATAATCATATGCATTTAAGCAATGCTTTGCTGTTTTTTTCTCTGAATGTAAATTTTTTACATTCAATGTTTATGATCCAATATACGAATAAAAGCTCATGAATTTTTTTTGTCTATTGCGCGCTTTTAAGCTTTTAAAAGGTAAGAAATGATGGAATGGATCACTGATCCCCATGCGTGGTTTGGTTTGGTCACGTTGGTTTTTCTCGAAATTGTTTTAGGAATAGATAACCTTATCTTTATTGCAATTTTAGCTGAAAAATTGCCATTGCATTTGCGTGACCGAGCACGCTTGATAGGTCTTACTTTAGCATTAATCATGCGGCTTTTCCTTCTTACAGTTATTGGATGGGTTATGAGACTCGATACGATCATTCTTTCACTTTCATCCTTTGTCTTTAGTTGGCATAGCTTTATTTTAATTGGGGGTGGAGCCTTTTTACTGGCAAAAGGAACGTTAGAATTACATGAAAGGTTAGAAGGAGTATCACATGAAAGGAAAACAGGCGTTGCTTATGCTGTTTTTTGGCAAGTCATTGTTCAAGTCGTGGTGCTAGATGCTGTTTTTTCACTTGATAGTATTATTACCGCAACAGGTATGATCGCAAAAGAGCAAGCAACAGTTATGTATATAGCAGTCATTGCCGCTATGGGAGTCATGATGTGTGGCTCTGGCCCTCTTATGCGTTTTATTAATCGTCATCCCACCATTGTAATCCTTTGTCTTGGATTTTTGATGATGATTGGTTTCACGCTCATCGTTGAAGGATTTGGTTTTCATATTCCCAAAGGGTATTTATATGCTGCTATTGGTTTTTCTGTTCTCATCGAAGCTTTTAATCAAATTGGACGTCGTAACCGTGAAAAGATGATTACAACGAATGATCTACGCAGTAGAACAGCTGATGCTGTTTTAAGGCTCTTAGGAGGGGGAAGTAAAGATAGTCATCTTGCTGAAACTGTAGATGTCATTGCGGAACAAGCCGCAGCTTCTGAGTTATTTAGACCAGAAGAAAAAGAGATGATTCGTGGTGTTCTCGATTTAGCAGATCGTCCTGTTCGCTCTATCATGTCGCCGCGCAATGAGATTGAGTGGTTAGATTTAAATGCTGATGAAAATGAAATGCGTGAAGAATTACAAAAGGTTAAGCATAGCCGCTTAATTCTTGCACGTGAAAAAGTGGATGAATTTGTTGGCGTTGCGTTGACAAAAGATCTTCTTTTGAATCTGGCTGAGGGTAAAAAGATTAATTGGAAAAAAGCGATGCGAGAACCGCTTGTTGTTCATGAAAACACAAGTGTTTTACGATTGATGGAACAATTACGTCATTCTTCGATTCAGCTTGCAATTATTGTTGATGAGCATGGCTCTTTTGAAGGAATTGCAACACCAACCGATATTCTTGAAGCTATTGCGGGAGATTTTCCTGATGACGATGAAGAGCTCATGATCGCAGAACAACTTGAAAATGGCAGCCTTCTTGTAGAGGGATACGCTGATATCCGCCGTTTAAGTAGTTATCTTGGACGAAATCTTGTTGATGAAGCAGACCGTTATACGACTCTGGCAGGCTTTATGCTTTGGCAATTTGGTCATTTGCCGAATGAAGGAGAAAGTTTTGAAACGGAAGGTTTACGCTTTAAAGTGATTGAAATGGAACGCCGAAACATATCTAAAATCCTTATTTCTCCACTTGTGTTACCAGAAAAAAGCTAATTCTTTTGATCCATAAGATAAGTAAAAAGATTTTTCTTCATGATGAAAAAGTGAAAAGAATAGGAAATTGATAACTTAATTATATCGTCCTTATTTTATTTTTTTAAGCATGAAAGAATATACAAAAATTAAGTTATCAATGAATTTTTAGTACAAAAAATTCTCATCGACTGTGATTGCTTAGAGAAGCATCTAAGCAAAAATCCTGAGTTTCCCCACGCATTCCTTAATGTTCTTTCTGTAAAACCCTATAGCCTACCCTCTCATTAAAAGCTTAGAGAGACAATACTGACTGTTTATTATCAATAATTGATCATTAATCCACACAATGCATATTTTTTACAAAGCTCATAGAGCGATATGAGAAAAGATATTGTTACCCTAGTGATATATTTTCGATATAAAAGACATTTTTGGAGATTTCCTATGATTAATAATATTTACTGTGTCGGATATAATTATGTTGAACATGCTCATGAACTAGGGAATGTTGTTCAAGATGAACCTGTTATCTTTAGCAAACCGAATAGTTCACTCATCTTAGGAAATCAAATTGATCTTCCTAGCTTTTCTGAAGAAATACATTTCGAAACTGAAATTGTGCTCAGAATCTCAAAGGATACCTTTATGGTCAATGAGAGAGAAGCTGAAGAATGTTATGATGCTGTAGCAATAGGTCTTGATCTAACCGCTAGAGATTTGCAAACGAAACTAAAAGAAAAAAAGCTTCCTTGGCTTTTATCTAAAGGCTTTAAAGGAGCTGCATACGTCTCTGACTTCATAAAAAAAGAAAAAATGAATGCCCCAATAGCCTTTACAATGAAGTTGAATGGTGAAACGAGGCAAGTTGGCAATACGAAAAATATGATCTTTAGCTTTGAAAAAATAATATCATTTTTAAGTCACTACATTCAGCTAAGAGATGGTGATATCATATATACAGGCACTCCACAAGGCGTAGGAAAACTTTCCTCATTTGATGAAATAGAACTATATCTCGAAGATCAATTAATTTCAGAGCTAAAAGTGAAATGAATCATCAAATACTGACCTTTTTCATCGTTTCATTTTTTTTAGTCATCTCACCAGGGCCGAATATGGCCCTTATCATTGATAATGCAGTGAGACTGGGGAAAAAGAATGCATTTGCTAATGTTTTAGGATTGTGCACAGCAACATATGCACATGGTGCATTTTCCATACTAGGTGTATCAGCAATTGTTCTCAATAACAAAACGCTCTTTTTTTTGGTAAAGCTCATGGGGAGCTGCTATTTATTATATATAGGCATTAAATCGATTAAATCTGGAATTAACACCTTAAACTCAAAAGAAATAATACAAAAAAATGAAAAGAATACTGAAGCTAAAGTGAAGTTTTTAACCAGCTACGTAGATGGTTTTATGACACAAATACTCAATCCTAAAGTATCTATGTTCTATATAGCGGCCTTTCCTAAATTTTTGGCGTCTGGCGGCGGTCATAAAAAAGGTTTTGAACTTGTAACGATACATTCCTTTAATATCTTTGCATGGTTTACTTTAATGACCATTTTTATATCATTTGCTCGCACCACTTTAAAAAAGAAAAAAATAAAAGGATGCATTAATAGTGCGACAGGAACAGTTTTGTCTCTATTTTCTTTTTTCATTTTCTTTGGATAACACTTCCTCTTTGATAAGAGATCGCAAAGCTAATTCCGTGATTCTATCTATCGCTATGAATATTCCAACCTCTAACAGAGCTGATCAACCACTAGTTGCTTCTCATGTTCTCTGTATAACTGAATGACACCGCATTTCTTTATCATCGTCTAAAGAATTTTTGTATCAACAAGTAAAAGCCTTACGCAAAATTTTATAAAATATTATCAATAGATAAGGGAAATTATTATTCACAACTTTAAAAGAGAAAAGTATGGCATTCCTCTTTTTCTTTGTAAAAAGGATAACTCCTTCTCACTTATGATAGCATCATAAAAATAAAAAAAGTGATTTTAGAAAGCACTTAAACTTTCGATCATTAAAGACTTTTCCCTAAACTAAAATGACAATTCTCTAACGCTCCTTGAGAAAAAATTAAAATGCTCTCTTATGAATAATAATATACTGATGATAAATGATAATTTATTATAAAGTCATAAAAAAGTCTAACAATTCCCAGAGATAATTTTAAAGGAGTACTCTATCGAATCCTTTTTATGAGCCATTTATTTGTTATTAAAACAACAAAAAGAGCCCTCTTCAAATATCTGTTATGTTAATTTAAGAGAAAAACATTCTTTTTTGCAGAACTATATTCTTTTCTTTATCCACACAAAATCATAAAAAATGTTTTTTTCCTTTACTCCTCATTTATATCATGCTTCGATATGAAATATACCTTTTTAGTGTCATTTAATTTCAAAATAATTCAAAGGGAACCCCCAAAAAATGAACCATAAACAAAATTTAAAAGATGATCCTCAAAAGAAACTACAACGTGGACTCGATAATCGTCACGTACAACTTATAGCCCTCGGTGGGGCTATTGGAACGGGACTCTTCATGGGATCAGGAAAAACAATTAGTGTAGCAGGACCTTCTATCATACTCGTTTATGCTATTATTGGATGTGCTCTATACTTTGTCATGCGTGCAATGGGAGAATTATTGCTTTCTAATTCACAATATCGATCTCTTATTGATTTTTCAACCGATATGCTAGGGCCGGGAATCGCTTTTTTTGTTGGCTGGAACTATTGGTTAAGCTGGGTTGTGACTGGAGCAGCAGATATTATTGCTATCATTAATTATATGCATTTCTGGTGGCCAACACTTAATCCATGGATTGTTGTTTTTGCTTGTATTGGTTTCTTTTTAATCCTTAACCTCCTTGCCGTAAAGTTTTTTGGTGAACTTGAATTCTGGTTTGGTCTTATCAAAGTTGTAGCAATTTTAGCATTAGTTATTGTTGGATTTTATATGATCGCTACAGGCTTTACTTCTCCAAATGGTACGGTTGCTTCTCTCAGTCACGTATGGAATGGTGGAGACATATTCCCCCGAGGGATTACCGGTTTTTTTGCGGGATTTCAAATTGCCATTTTTTCTTTTGTTGGTATAGAAATTGCTGGAACAACGGCAGCTGAAGTCAAAGAACCTAAAAAAGTTCTCCCTAAAGCAATTAATGCAATACCGGTGCGTATTGTCCTTTTTTATATCCTTTCTCTTGCTGTGATTATGTCCGTTACACCTTGGAATCAAATTGTTCCAGAAAAAAGCCCCTTTGTCTCCATGTTTTGGCTCGCTGGCATTCCAATAGCTGCGGGTTTGGTCAATTTTGTTGTTCTCACCTCAGCAGCTTCTTCAGCAAACAGTGGTATTTTTTCAACTAGCCGTATGATATATGGACTTGCAACACAAAAAGGGGCTCCTCCAATTTTAGGGAAGCTTTCCAAATACCGTGTTCCAGCCAATGCTTTGTTCTTTTCCTGCCTATGTATTTTAGTAGGATATACAATTGCATCATCATCTCCAAGCATCATAAGTGCTTTTACAATTGTGACCTGCATTTCAGCGATTGCATTTTTATTCGTATGGTCCGTTATTTTAATTAGCTATATTGTGTATCGTCGCAATCACCCTCATTTACATGCTGAATCCGTCTACAAAATGCCGGGAGGTCCCATTATGTGCGGGGTTGTGTTAGTTTTCTTTGCTTTTATGCTCTATTTGTTGACATTAGAACATGACACACTAACAGCTTTAAAATACAGTATCTTTTGGTTTATTTTCTTAGGCATCATGTACTTTATGTTTATAAGAAAAAAAATTGCTCCCAAAAATAAATAAGATCATACAAAACATTTCAAAAAAGGGTAACTAAGGGTTACCCTTTTTCTACTTAACCTGTCTCCCAACACCTCAAAAAAAGAGAATTTCTCTCAGCACAAATTTGTAAATAATCTGACCTGTTAAAAGAAGTGTGCTGCTAACCACTCATATGGTTCTACCCTACATAAGGCTCTAGCAAAGCCTCCCCTGAATACTGACCACACATTCTTAAAATACCTAAAATGTATAAAATTTTCTATGCTTTATCACTGCTCTCAACAAGGGTTTTTGTACGGCATAATAGGATAAAACACGAGCTATTCTGTAAAGAATTTTCTATAAAACTTCACCTACATTGGTGACTAAAAATATTTAGATTTTATCTAAAATAACTGCAAAATTTTTTCTATAAAATACTTTTAAATAAACTATAAATTATTATTTATTCGAAAATATTTAAAATATATTATTAATATATAATTATAGTTATTATGAATATAAAATTAAAATGCAACAAATATAAACAATAATAAGTAAAATTCCATTATTTATATAATATATTTTAAATATAAATATGTACAAATAATAAAAAATTAAAATTTTATACTAAAATTTATATGACATAAATTTTATACAAAATAATTATTTCATTAATTTATAAATTTTTTTCATTATTTATATAAAATAATAGAAAAAAATTCCTTTACTCCTTAACCATATCATGTTCCGATAGAAGAGATTATCTTTTTTAGGGTAATTTTTATTTTAAAATAACTAAAGGGAACTTCCCAAAAATGAACAAACAAAATTTAGAAAAAAAAACTAAGAAGAAATTGCAACGTGGACTCCATAACCGCCACATACAACTTATAGCTCTTGGTGGAGCGATTGGAACAGGTCTTTTTATGGGATCAGGAAAAACAATCAGTGTAGCAGGTCCCTCAATCCTCCTCGTTTATGCGATTATTGGTTGTGCTCTATACTTTGTCATGCGTGCTATGGGAGAATTATTGCTTTCTAATACACAATATCGATCTTTTATTGACTTCTCCACCGATCTTCTAGGGCCATGTGCTGGATTCTTCATCGGCTGGACATATTGGTTGTGTTGGATTGTTACTGGAACTGCTGAAATTATTGCTATTGTCAGTTATGCACACTTTTGGTGGCCTGAACTCAATCCATGGCTTCCTGTTATCATTGGTCTTATGTCCTTTTTAATCCTTAACCTCGTCGCCGTAAAACTTTTTGGCGAACTTGAGTTTTGGTTTGGTTTTATCAAAATCATAGCAATTTTAGTTTTAATTGTTGTGGGATTTTATATGATCTTCACCGGTTTTATTTCTCCAAACGGTACAGTTGCTTCCCTTAGCAATATATGGAATGGGGGAAATCTTTTTCCACGAGGAATTACAGGCTTTTTTGCTGGATTTCAAATTGTTATTTTTGCTTTTGTTGGCATTGAGCTGGCAGGAACAGCGGCTGCTGAAGTAAAAGAGCCTCAAACAGCCCTACCGCAAGCTGTCAATTCAATACCAATCCGCATTGTATTCTTTTATATCTTCTCTCTTCTTGTGATTATGTCTGTGACGCCTTGGAATCAAATCAGTCCAGATAAAAGCCCTTTTGTAACAATGTATGCCCTTATTGGTATTCCAACTGCTGCTGGTTTGATGAACTTTGTTGTCCTCACAGCAGCTGCGTCTTCCGCAAATAGTGGAATTTTTTCTACCAGCCGTATGGTATATGGGCTCGCAACACAAAAAGGAGCACCTAAATTTTTAGGAAAACTTTCTCGTAATCACGTTCCAGCCAACGCATTATTCTTTTCATGTTTATGCATCTTATTAGGTTATGCGGTTGTAACGTTATCTCAAACTCTCATAGCTGCTTTTACAATTGTTACGACAATTGCCGCAACGTTGTTTATATTTGTATGGTCTATCATTTTGATCAGCTATATCGTCTATCGTCGCAACCGTCCTCTCCAGCATGCTGTCTCTCCCTATAAAATGCCAGGGGGGGTTATTATGTGTTGGATCCTTCTCGTTTTCTTTGCATTCATTATTTATTTATTGTCATTAGAAGCAGATACTTCCATAGCTTTAAAATACACTCCAGCATGGTTTATATTTTTAGGCATTGTATATTTTCTTTTTGGAAGAAAGAATTATGCGAAAACTTAAAAAATAAAGCCCTTTAAACAATAAAGCTTGTGTTGCAAGAAAACATATAAAAAGGGTAACTCAAGTTACCCTTTTTTGATATTTGTCTATAAAATTATAAAGGTGATAAAAGATCTCTGGAGAGACTTCAATTACGTTCTTTATCAACCAAAGCGTTAGATTTTATCCAAGGCATCATAGAACGAAGTTTTTTACCAACTTCTTCAATAGGATGATTATCATTTAAACGCCGCATAGTTTTAAAATGAGCCGCACCTGCCTTATATTCTTGAATCCAATTCGATGTAAATTTACCTGTTTGAATATCTTTCAATATACGCTTCATTTCTGCTCTGGTTTCATCTGTAATCACACGTGGACCAGACATATATTCACCCCATTCTGCTGTATTAGAAATCGAATAATTCATATTTGCAATGCCCCCTTCATACATGAGATCAACAATCAGTTTAACCTCATGTAAACATTCAAAATAAGCCATTTCTGGTGCATAACCTGCTTGTGTGAGTGTTTCATACCCTGCTCGTATCAGTTCAACAAGACCACCACACAGAACTGCTTGTTCACCAAAAAGATCCGTTTCACACTCTTCTTTAAATGTTGTTTCAATCACCCCAGCACGTCCACCACCAAGTCCACATGCATAAGATAATGCTACACTATGAGCATGCCCTGAAGCATCTTGCGCCACCGCTATTAAGCAAGGAACACCACAACCCCGTTGGTATTCATGACGAACTGTATGCCCTGGACCTTTAGGAGCAATCATCACAATATCAACGGTTTTTTTAGGTTCAATCAAGCCAAAATGAATGCTCAAACCATGAGCAAAAGCAATCGCCGCCCCATCACGTAAATGGTTATGAATATGCTCTTTATAAATATCAGCTTGCAACTCATCTGGTGTTGCCATCATGATGAGATCTGCCCATTTTGCTGCCTCAGCAACACTCACCACTTCAAACCCATCGGCCTTAGCCTTTTTAACTGTTTCCGACCCTGAACGCAAAGCTATCTGCACATTTTGTACACCGGAATCTTTCAAATTCAAAGCGTGTGCACGCCCTTGAGAACCATAACCAATAATGGCCACTTTTTTTCCTTTAATGAGATTAACATCCGCATCACGATCATAATAAACACGCATAAAAACACTTCCTTCCTTCTCTATTTAAACTGGATTTCAGATTATTTTTATTAAATAAGAAACATTATCTTCAGTGCATTACACACTCATAAAGATAAAAAACGCTGCTTATAAAAACACAACAATTGAATAATCTTTTAAAGTTTACATATTGCATAGAAAAACCGTAGCCCCCAAACATTCCCAAAACATATATGAATCCCCAAATAAACTTCAACTGCTGTCCTACAAAGGCGATACCTACACAAAACAAGATTTCTAAAGAAAATATATCTGCTAAGATTCTATTCTTCTATCGCGCAACAAAACGTTATAGCCTAAAATTAAGATACAACATATAACTTCTAGCATGAACCAAATTAATATGGATAGCAAGAAAAATTACAAAATAACAAAGATTGTTTTAATACAACCTTCAAAAGCATATATCTAACAATATCTCTAAAATAACAGAGAATATGCATTCCCTTACAACTTTTACTTTTTGCATTCTTTAATAGACACACCTCTCACACGAAACAAAATGTCCAAAATAGAACACTCTTGTGTTATTCACCCACGCACTTTTTTTAATCTCTCACTGTGTTCGAGCTCTTTTCAAGAATCCCCAATCTAAAATTTGTAAGAGTTTAAGATTTATGGTGCTCCCTCTTTCCTTCATAAAGCTATAAATTGATATCATCACTCTATTTTTTGCTCCCAATATTACAGCAACGCGTATTGCATGGATCTCATTTATAAAAAGTATTTTCTGATTTTAAATCCATTTCTGATGAAATTATAAAAATCCTTGCATTTCACAAGAAAAACCATGAAATGAGTCCCTGAAAATTCGTGTACTAATTCATTAAAAATCCTCTAGCAATTTCCTTATAATGAAAAATACTTTCAAAATTCTATTTTTCATCCCCCTATATCTTATCCCTTTGAAGAAAGCATAGTAAGAAGGTCCCTCATAATGACGATCTAAATAAAAAGTATCTCAAGCACTCAAAAAAACAAAAAACGATCAATAAACAGAGAAATAATAGAATATTTATAACACGTGTTAACAGTGCTATTTATTTAAACAGATATAAAATTATTTTTTTAAGATAAACTGGACTTTATAAAAGTTTTTTTCCAATTTTACAGAGAGAAAAAGATTACGATAATAACCGAAGAAAACGCTGAACAGTTGCATGTATTCCATACTCCAACGCATCAGCAATAAGCCCATGGCCAATAGAAACTTCATCAAGCCAAGGAATATTTTTAACCAGAGCAGAAAGATTCATAATCGTCAGATCATGTCCTGCATTCATACCTAACTGCAACTCTTTCGCTCTTTTTGCCGCCAGAACAAGTTTATCGAGCTCTTGATCTTGTTTTATTTTGTCCTGAAATGCACCACCATAAGGTCCCGTGTAAAATTCTACACGATCAGCCCCTATTGCTTTAGCAATATCAAGACCATCGATAGAAGGATTAGCAAACAATGATACACGAATCTTTCTTTTTTTTAAATTCTGAATAATAGGGGCTAAAAATTCTGCACTCTGAGCAAAATTCCACCCATGATCAGATGTTGATTGATCTGGATCATCAGGGACAAGAGTGATCTGGTCAGCATAATTTTCAGCAATACCCAAAAACTGATCACTTGGATAACCTTCAATATTAAACTCAGCCGTAGGAAAAGTGTTCTTTATTAAACCGTATATATCTGGCAAATCCGCAAAACGAATATGCCTTTCATCAGGGCGCGGATGAACCGTCAACCCTGCCGCTCCAGCAGCAAGCGCTATATACCCAATATTCTTGATACTTGGCCACGGAAGATTGCGTCGGTTGCGCAAAACAGCAACAGCATTAAGATTAACCGAAAGTTTTACCGCCATGCCCATTTCCATTTTTCTATAGTGTGTAACAAGATAGAAAAAAGATATTTTCCATCTGAAACTTAGATGATACACATATTTTTTCTATCGGACAATCGTTAAACGCTCTGCTGCGCGGGTAATTCCCGTATAAAGCCAGCGTGCATACATATCACGAAAGGCGAAACTTTCATCAAACAAAACGACATTGTTCCATTGAGAACCTTGCGCTTTATGAACCGTCAAAGCATACCCATAATCAAAATCATCATATCGCTTTTTTAATGCCCACGAAATTTCCTGATCAGGATTTTCAAAAGCTGCTTTTAAAAGTTTAATTTTTGTTACCCCACGCTCACTTTCTTCTGGTTTTACCAGAAGATTAATACTTGGTTTAACCGTCTCTTTCTGTGAAGTCATCACCTTCCATAAAGAGCCATTTAATAAACCTTTAGCAGGATCATTTCGCAAACACACAAGCTTATCTCCCGCTTGCGGATAATCTGCTGTAAATCCCTTTAACATACGCAAACGCTGATTATAAAGGTGACGTGTACGATTAATTCCGACCAAGACCTGATCCGCATCCAAAACCAATTGTTGATTAACCTCTTTACGTGTCACAACGCGCGCTTCTCCATAATCACCATAAGCAATATCGCGTCCTTCACGCACATCCATAGCAAGCCGGATAATCGGATTATCTCTCGCTTGCCGATGAATTTCTGAGAGAAGAAAATCTGGTTCTCCATTGGAAAAAAAGCCTCCACCTGAAATAGGAGGCAATTGGCCTGGATCACCAAGAACAAGAATTGGCGTCCGAAAACTCATTAAATCACGGGCCAATTGTTCATCGACCATCGAGCATTCATCAACAATAATGAGTTTAGCTTGTGCAGCAGCACTTCTTCGATTTAATGTAAATGTTGGAGCAATAGACTTTTTCCCCGTAATTTCATCGGAAACTTCCTCTTCTCCACGTGGACAATAAATCAATGAATGAATTGTACAAGCATTGCTTGCACCTTTAGAACGCAAAACCTGCGCTGCCTTGCCCGTAAAAGCAGCAAACTGGACAGAACCATCAACTGTCTCTGCAAAATAGCGTGCGAGTGTCGTCTTACCCGTTCCCGCATAGCCAAAAAGGCGAAAAAGAGGAGAATGCCCTTCCCTCAACCACGCGGCAACAGCCTTCAATGCATTATTCTGTTCCGACGAAAATTGCATGATTTATCAAAATAAGATTCGCATAAAAAGAGCAAGCATTAAAAAACATGACCAAAAAAACTGTCATTAAGAATTTCTCATACACAGGCTATTGAATAACTTTCGTAGCATAATTATCAATTATTTACCCATTGCTTTTTCAAGATCTGGTAACATTTTAAATTTTACCTATACATCGATCCTCAATGTAACACCTTATACTTATCCAATAAAATGTCATTTTTTACAACAGTAACACCAACAATGGAATATGCATATCTTAAATTTACTATAACACCTATAGATGCTTTTTCTAACCAAAGTTTAGAATGAGAAAAAGAGCATTGCAAGTGTAACACCCTCGCGAGAAAAAATGTCCGTAACAGGATAAGAAGTATGTAATTTTATGAATACCATTTTATACAATCAATCAGCTTTCTGACACATAAAATAAAGTACATCCATTATTACGAAATAATAATTAAATATATCAAAAACCTTTTGGCAGAAATAGAAAGAGCTCTCATCAAAACTCCTTAATCCCATGAAGATATACCTATAAAGTTCCTATCTCCCTCTTATCATGATTTTAATAAATTTTACTCTTCATGCTACAAATAAGTTATATCTCAATGAATAAAGAGAAACATCACGCTTATATGAAGCACGCTTTATCTCGCACAAATATATGTAGCTTTTCCTGTTTCGACAATAAAATCTGGTTCGTAAAGATGGCCGTCTTGGTAGTCTATTATAAGAAAACTGGGACATGGTTTCAGTCCAGCCTAGCACTTCAGATTCGTCCTCTAAAATATGAGAAAAGTGTAATTCTCCATCTACTCAGTCAAACTTTTTTGTCACAATGTTTTAAAGTTTATAAAAACTAACTGATTAATGCTATTCTGATTGCTAGAAATAATAAGCTCAAATATTAATGAATGAAACGGGAGGTTTAAATTGAAAATATTGATTCCAGACGACTATCAAAAAGCCACCCTAACATTACAGCCTATTACAAAATTAATGAAGTACTTGTTATAAATAATTTAGCTAAAGAATGTAATGTAGAAGATAAGCTCAGAGAAATAGACATTCTTATCTTAATCAGAGAGCGGACTATTGTTGATAGAAATCTTCTCCTAAAACTGCCAAATTTAAAATTAATCTGCCAAACAGGTCCTATAGGTTCACATATTGATATAGAAGCTTGTAGAGAGTTCGGAATTGAAATCTTAGACGATGTGGCAATCCAACTTCTGTTGCTGAATTTGGCCTAGCTCTTAATGATGTCTGCGCGTAGAAAACTCTGTCAATCTGTGTCTGATATGAAAAAAGGACGATGGCAAACAACATTTGGCAACCAAATGAAAGGGGCTACTCTTGGAATATTCGGGTTTGGGCGTATTGGCAAAATGGTTGCTCAATATGCTCAAGCTTTTGGCATGTCCATTTTGGTTTATGGGAGCGAGCGCTCAACGCAAGAAGCAAAAAATTTAGGTTATCATTTTACGCATTCAAAAGATGAGTTTTTTACACGTCCTGACATTATATCTCTACATTTGCGTTTAAGCGATAAAACCAGAGAAATCATTAAACTAGATGATCTATTAAGTATGAAGCCTCATGCTATTTTTGTCAACACAGCGCGTTCAGCTTTGGTTGAAAAAGGGGCAATAGAAAAAATACTAACTTTGGAAAATTCAACTTACTTTGCACTGGATGTTTATGACAGCGAGCCAGTATATGAGAGCAAATTATTGCAATCAGACAGAGTTCTGTGCACACCGCATCTGGGCTATGTGACTAAAGAAAGTTTTGAGAGTTATATTGAAAAAGCTTGTCAAAATATAACGTCTTTTATGAAGAGCGCTTAATGCCGGCTGAGTCAATGTTTATAAAATTTATTCTTTATCGCTAGCATATCAAATTTGCACGACACATCATAGGTTATTTCCTTGAATTAAGCGTATTTCTTAGCTTTCATATGAATACCAATCGTATTGATAGATTTTTATGTAATCAGCATAAAATACTAATTTATTGTTGCAATCATTATTTAAAAAGGCAATTTTATTGGATTACTCTTTAATTGGAGGGAGGACATAGTGGGCAATAATAAATTTATAGAAAAAAATTATTATCGATGGATTATATTACTTGTTGCCACGATCGCCCAAACATCAGCCTGCTTCTTTGTTCAAGGGATTGGTCCTTTAGCTGAATTTTTTAAGAAGGATTTTTCGCTCAGTGACTCTCAGATAGGTTTGCTGTCTTCAGCTGCGCAGTTCCTCCCTATTATTGGATTACTTGTAGCTGGCGAATTACTAGACAAGTTTAACGAGCGCTATATTGTTGGCGTTGGCGCGGTCGGTGTTTCTGTCACACTTTTGTTGGGAGCAATCGCAGATAACTATATTTCCCTTTTGGTTTGTTTGCTCATTGTCGGGGGATTTTATAGTTCTGTTCAACCCGGTGGTGCTAAATCTGTTTCTTCATGGTTTCCACAATCCCAGCGCGGATTTGCAATGGGAATAAGACAGGCGGGACTACCATTAGGTGGAGCTTTGGCTGGGATAGTTCTTCCTGCGAGTGCACGTATCTATGGTATACAAGGTGCGTTTTTGGTTGGTGCCATCGTTTCTTTTTTAGGTGGATGTATATTTATTATTTTTTATCACTCACGAGCAAAAGTTATCGCTATCGTTCCAGAAAAAAGGGGAAGAGTTTCATTCTATACAAATGTAAGGTCTCGTCTTGCAATGTTGGCTGCGCCGCATATGAAGAATATTATTTTTTCAGGCGTTTCACTTACGATAGTTCAATATGTTTTAACCATTTTTATAACGATTTATTTTCATAGAATCTATCACCTGTCTTTAGATAAAAGTGCTTATTTGTTTTTTGTATCACAAGCTTCTGGTGCCTTAGGAAGAATTATCTTAGCAGCGTGGAGTGATCATTGTAGAAAAGGACGATTTTTTCCAGTCTTGTTTTGCATGATTGCAGTCGTTTTTGGATTATTAATATTAATTTTGAGCATTCATGGATCCATAATTTATTTAACGCTTTTATCTGCTTGGTTAGGTTTTTTTGGAATGGGATGGTATGGCCCTTGGGTTGCTTATATTGTAGACTCTTCGCCAAAAGAAAGCATTGGCTTTTCTCTGGGTTTAGCAATGTCTGTCAACCAAATCGCAATTATTACTGCTCCACCATTATTTGGATTAATCCAAGATTTTACAGACACTTATTTACTAACATGGCTGATTTTAATTTTAATGATTGTTTTTTCACTTTTCTTAATAAAAAAGTAGGCAAATATAATTGGAGAGAAAATTATAATGATAAATGAAAATACTTTTGAGTTGAGCAATGGCGAAAGAAACAAACTTTGGGAAGCTTTAGACCATGCTATTTATGGTCCATACGGTGGTATTGAATACTCGGTTGAGTTAAAAAAATCTATTATCTAAAAGATGCAACGAAATAGCTATTAATGTGAACGTATGAATTTAAAAAAAAACAGCGTGTACAAATAATAATATACCCCGTATCTTTAAATAAAGCCCTATGTCTTTAAACAAAGAATAAAAATCATAAAATGAGCTCTAAGGATAATACACAAAGAAGAGACAGAGATGAAGCCTCCAAAGACTTCATCATCACCATCCTTCACCATTTTGCGAACATATTCATTTTATACAAGAATTTTCCCCGCAGAAGAAACAGCATTTGCAACAGTTTCCTCGCTTGCTTCATCAGGTAATAACATCTCATTATGGGCACATCCCGATGGGATCATGGGAAAACAATTTTCTAAATGATAAACACGACAATCAAAAAGAACAGGCTTATCACTGTCAATCATTTGCTGAATTTTATCATCAAGTTCATCGGGTTTTGAACAATAAATTCCCACCGCTCCATAAGCTTGTGCCAATTTCACAAAGTCAGGCATCGATTCCGTATAAGAGTGAGAAAGACGATTACCATGCAGTAATTGCTGCCACTGACGAACCATTCCCATATATTGATTATTTAAAATAAAAATTTTCACGGGTGTGTCATGTTGAATGGCTGTTGCAAGCTCTTGAATATTCATCTGAATGGAAGCATCACCAGAAATACAAACAACAAGCGCATCAGGATGGGCTATTTGCACACCAATCGCCGCAGGAAGACCATACCCCATCGTTCCAAGACCACCAGAAGTCATCCAATGTTTTGGTTCATCAAAGTGATAATATTGCGCTGCCCACATCTGATGCTGTCCAACATCCGTTGTAATATAAGCACGAGCATCTTTGGTCAGTGCATAAAGCCGTTCAAGAGCATATTGGGGCATGATAACATCTTTTTTTTCCATATATGCCAATGAATTACGAGCTCTCCAGCGATTAATTTGCGTCCACCATATTTTTCGACTTTCTTGATCAAACTTTGATTTCTGCTCATGCAAATGTTGCATTATATCTGCCAAAACATGCCCCACATCGCCAATAAGTGGAACTTCTGCTTTGACGATTTTATTAATTGCAGAAGGATCAATATCAATATGAATAATACGTGCATGAGGTGCAAATGCATCAAGGCGTCCTGTGATACGATCATCAAACCGAGCGCCAACAGCCAACATGACATCACAATCATGCATGGCCATATTAGCCTCATAGGTTCCATGCATTCCCAGCATTCCGAGCCAATTTTTTCCAGAAGCAGGATAAGCACCAAGTCCCATTAAGGTTGAAGTAATGGGAAAATCTCCCCATTGAACCAAATTACGCAAGAGCTGGATAGCCTCCCCTCCCGATGAAATAACACCACCACCAGAATAAATAACAGGACGTTTTGCCTCAACTAAAAGAGAAACAGCAGTTTCAATAGCCTCACGATTATTCCCTTTCAACGATAGAGAAGAATGCAAAGACTCTTGAACTTGAGGCGCCCTATAAAATCCTGAAGCAAATTGAACATCCTTGGGAATATCAATCAAAACCGGTCCTGGGCGTCCCGAACGCGCAAGAGAAAAAGCTTCATGAATAATGTCCGCAAGATCATTGACATCTTTAACCAACCAATTACCCTTCGTACAAGGCTTTGTAATTCCAACTGTATCAGCCTCTTGAAAAGCATTTGTTCCAATTAGCGTTGTCGCTACTTGACCAGAAAAACAAACAAGAGGGATAGAATCCATGAGAGCATCTTGCAAAGGTGTCACAGCATTCGTTGCCCCTGGACCAGAAGTCACAAGCATAACACCGACCTTTCCAGTACTGCGTGCATAGCCTTCAGCGGCATGCCCCGCTGCTTGTTCATGACGCACCAAAATATGCTGGAGTGTATCTTGGTGATAAAGAACGTCAAAAATAGGAAGAACAGCCCCACCAGGATAACCAAAAATATGTGTAACACCTTGATCTATAAGAGCCTGAACCACTATTTCAGCCCCCGACATTACTTTTCCATCTACACTCTCTCGCTGTCTTGGATCATTTCTCATTTTTCCCACTCACCTACTTGATAGGACAATAAAAAAGCCCCTAACGGAGCCCATAAAAAAAGACTCTCAAGGAGCCCTCTACACAACATATATTGTATGATCTCCCCCATTATTCTAACGCATAAAATATATAAAAAACCCTCTATAGAAGAATTTCTAATTCCATTGAACCCATTCGTCAATAAAAAACTAATATTTTCTCAAAAAATTCTTCTTAAAGCTCCAGTTTTTTCATCAAGAAGTAAGTATCCATTCTTTATCAAATTGATGACGAAACCATGTCATTTGTCTTTTTGCGTATCTCCTCGTTTGTGTTTTCACCGCTTCCAGAGCATTTTCAAAGCTTCTATCTCCATCCAAATAAGCCATAAATTCAGGTATACCAATTGCTTTCATCGCTGGTAACGAAGGGGAAAGCATAAGTTTCTTTATGGCTACCACCTCTTCTAAAGCCCCTCTTTCAATCATAGAGTCCAAGCGTTTATGAATACGTTCATAAAGCAGAGGGCGAGGTGGCATGAGAAGAATTTTTTCAGCACAATGAGACATAATGAGAGGTGTTGTTTTTTGCTTCTGCCACCAACTGAGCTTCTCACCGGTTGCCTCATAAACTTCCAAAGCACGAACAATACGCTGTCCATCTTGCGAAGAAATCTTTTCAGCAACAACAGCATCAATCTGTAACAACTGGCGATAAAGACTTGCAACACCCTCTTTATCAAGCAGCAAGCGCCATTTCTGCCGCACAACATCTGGAACACGAGGGATTTGCGAAATCCCCTCCAAAAGAGCACGAAAATAAAGTCCTGTTCCACCAACAAAAATAATGGATCTCGATGTAAAAGTAACCAATAGCTTCTCAACATCACACAACCATTGTCCTACAGAATAATTCAAACGAGGACTCACATGACCATAAAGATAATGGGGAACAATCGCGGTATCAGCCGCACTCGGCCGTGCCGTTAAAATATTTAAAATGTCATAAACCTGCATTGAATCAGTGTTAATAATGAGAGCATTTCTTTCTTGAGCCATTTGCAAAGCAAGTTCTGATTTTCCACTTGCCGTGGGCCCTGCTATCAATGTAATTGTTCTCTGTGTCATGAAGAGCAATTCCTACCAATCAGAAACTTATTGCCACATGCATAACCACCTGCAAAGCCCCTGTATTTTTTTCCATTATCATAAAGTAAAAACTTTATAAAAATACGAACAAGACTTTTCCTTCCAGATAAAGAAAACCCTTATGAAAATTATAAAACAGAAAAAATGGACTTAATAATAACATCATAGGAATTTGCAAGAATCTTTTGCGATCATACTTCAATATAACAAACGATAGCCATATTCATTCTGTCCATTAGGCTATTAAAAATAAGCTTTTTATCCTCATTTATGGAAAAGAACACTAAGCTAACTCTTTATAATCAAACAGATTTATTTTTTCTATAAAAACAGCATACTGCTCTAGCTTAAAAATAAAAGCCCCAGCAGCTTTCTTCTTCACACTTTCTTTGATATCATTATTTTTTCATTCATCACAAAGAAAGATGTCAATATATCGATAGCTTATTGAGTCTAATACCATTTTTCTATGGAATGACTTTTTCAACCTGAAGAGAAAAAAACATTCTCTACAGTACAATAAGTATAATTACAAAGTGCTGAAAGTCTTCCTAGATAAAACATTATTTATAATAATAATTGAGCGTTTTGAAATTTACCTGCAAGCTCTATAAGATTGATTTATTTTGCTCCCTTTCTCACCAGAAACGATATCAATACCATTTACCTGCGCGACAGAAATTATAAAAATCACTTTAAGAAAGACAGCAAATATGATTGCTAACTTGTACTTTTATTTAGTGCACAAATGGAGCCGTCTGATAAACTTTATGTCATACAATCCACACTCTTCATCGTGAAATAGGCTTTAAAAAATACGAGATAGATATCAGGTTGAGCTACTTAAATACCCATATATTAAGGATAATAAAAAACAAAAAAACGAATTCTCCAGACATGAATCCTATAAGGCATCAATCCATTGGGATCGTTACGAACCGCAACTCTCCATCTGGACGCGCTATGATGAATAGAACATTTTTGCGTCCAGCTTCACGTAATTTATGAAAACGTTTTTTAGCCTCATCAATTGTTGTAATAGCACTCTGGTTGATATCAACAATCACTTCACCAACGCGAATACGCTTTTTATCCGCAGCACTATTTTGTGTAACAGATGTCACCACGAGTCCTCGAAGTTTATCTGAAATTGAATAACGATGACGCAAATCCTCTGTCAATTCAGATAACGTCATGCCCATCAATTGCATTGTTACACTTTTGGGCAGATCATTACCTTTTTTATCATCGACTTCTTCTTCTGTATCTTCATTGTCATCGGTCTCAATCAAACGTCCAAGCTTAACTTTTACGGTTTTTTCTTGCCCATTCCGAAAAATAGTGACATTCACAACTCTTCCTTCTGAACTCTCCGCGACTAAACGGGGTAAATCATGCGCATGCTTAATTTTGGAATTCCCAAAGGAAAGAATAACATCTCCTGTTTGCAACTGGCTATTATCGACATTATTTTTTTCCGTCTGTTCTACTTTACCAGCCACCAAAGCTCCTACAGCATTTTTTAGTTTTAGACTTTTTGCAATATCCTCTGTCACCGGCTGAATACGAATAGCCAACCAACCACGCCTTATTTCTCCAAACTCACGCAACTGATTAATCACAGACAGAGCCATATCCGATGGTATAGCAAATCCAATACCAATCGATCCTCCAGAAGGGGAAACAATGGCTGTATTAATGCCAATGACTTCACCATTTCTATCAAATAACGGACCACCAGAATTGCCTCGATTAATCGCTGCATCTGTTTGAATAAAATTATCATAAGGACCAGCATTAAGATCACGGTTACGTGCAGAAATAATACCAACCGTTACACTCCCACCAAAACCATAAGGATTACCAATAGCCATAACCCAGTCACCAATACGCGCTTTTTCTGAATCACCAAAACGCACAGCTTTTAATTTTTTACGTCCCGCATCCACTTGAAGCAACGCTAAATCTGTTTTGCTATCCTTACCAAGGAGCTTTGCCTTGAGTTTTGTACCATCCGTAAAATTCACTTCAATATCATCAGCATCAACGATAACATGATAATTCGTAACAATAATCCCTTTCTGGGCATCAATTACAAAACCAGACCCCAAAGAACGCACCTTTTGAAATTGACTATTTTTTTCCCCCTCTTTGGGTGTAAAAAAATCATTAAAATATTCCTCCAATAATGAATCTTTGGGAATAACGGGTATCGAAGTATTTTCATCCTGTTCTGTTCCTTCAACAGTCTGTGCCGTAGAAATATTCACAACCGTCTCCAAAAGCTCAGAAGCTAAATCAGGAACGGAAGGCAACGCTTTATTTGTCTCTGCGCTCCAAGACAAACGCATGGATCCTGATAAAAACAAAAGCACACAAAAAACAACTCTTGTGATAAAAGACTTCAAAAATATATTTCTACTCACAATACTTCTACCCATGACATGCCTTTAAACCAAAGCTGTAAAGAGCCTTACTCAATATTTATTATGCAAAATCAGTATGGCTTAACATTCTTTTATATTCATCATAAAACAAAGAGCTATAGAGGATACAGCTCAGACACGTACCCTCCATACATTGTTTTATCTATTCCCCATTGGACTTTGAATCAGTTTTATTCAAATTAGGACTCATTGTTGATGAAAGTTTTTTCTTTGCTTGCGGAGAATTTCGAAAATAAAAAAAGAAATCCTCATTTGGTGAAATCACCATCGGTATTCTCTCTAAATTCTTATACTGCTCCATCGCTAACCAAAAATCGTAAAAAGATGGATTAACTTCTCGCGCTTTGAGTAAAATGCGAATACTTTCAGCCTGTCCTTCACCGCGGGTAATTTCAGCATCACGCTTTGCAGCCGCCACAATTTCCTCATATTCACGATTTGCCTCTGCAACGATACGATCTCGTTCTTGTTGACCACGAGCGCGAATATTTTCTGCAACCGCTTCCCGCTCCGCAGCCATTTGCCGATAAACATCTTCGGAAACAGCATCAGTTAAATCTGTTTTCCGAATACGCACATCAACAATCTTAATACCCAGCGAACCTGCATCTATAGAAAATTGCTTTTGAACCTCAGCCATCATCGCACCTCGTTCATCCGATAAGGCTGCTTTAAATTCTCGCTTACCATAAACAGCCCGCAAAGCGTCAATAAAGCGTGGTGCGAGATTTTCACGTGCTGCAATTTGCGGGCGCCCTGAAGCAATACGCTGTAAAAACAATTTAGGATCTGTAATACGATAAATAAAGAACGCATCCACTTCATAATAAGCCCCCCCACGAACTTGCACAGATTGTGTAGGAACATCGTAACGCAACAGCCGATTATCCACCACAATCATCTTATCCACAAAAGGTATTTTTACATAAATTCCAGGATTAGATTCCACCTTAACAATCTGTCCAAAGCGCTTAATAGCAACTTGTTGACGAGGATAGACAATAAAAAATGACATCCACAACATGACCAAAAAAATTATTATGGTACTAAAAACAAACAAAAAACGAGACTGCTGCATGATTAACGTCCTCCAGAAATCTGAGTATCCAAGAGCGATGTAGAACGTGCTGATTTTATCTTTGTTTTTTCTGATAAATTATTATGCAGCAATTCATTCAAAGGAAGATAAGGCACCGCAGGAGAATTAATTTGATCGAGAAGCAATTTATTGGGGGAAGAAAAAATACGCCCCATCGTCTCCATATAAAGACGATAACGCGCAGCCTCTGGTGAAATTGCAGCCTCACGAGCTATGGCTTGGAAACGTTCAGCACGCCCTGTTGCCTCTTCAACCATTTGTGCTTTTTCACCTTTTGCGATTTCCCGTGTCCGTGAAGCTTCACCATTTGCTAAACCAATTTTTGTAAAACGCACACGATTTCCTTCTTCAATCATTCGTCCACGTTCTTGCTCAGCCTGCTGCACAGAATTAAACGCCGCAGCAACTTTGGTAGGAGGAGCAGCTTCACTAATCGATACACGGCTTATTTCGACTCCGAGTTGATATTTATCGACAGTCAACTGGGTAATCTTTCTCACATCGTTAGCAACTTCTTCTTTTTTATCACGTAAAACATCATCAACAGGTCTTGAGCCAATAACCTCTCGCATTGCACTTTCAGCGACCTGACGAACAGTTCCTTCTTGATCATTCACATTAAATAAAAATTGCCCTGGGTGTGAAATGCGATAGTAAACAGAAAAATTGACATTCACAATATTTTGATCACTCGACAGCATCAAACCTTCACTTTGTTGTCTCTGTCCAGGCTGCCCACCAATTGCAATTGTTTTTTCCGTTAAAGGAACTTTCATATAAGTCTCAATAGGCCAAAAATGAAAATGCAACCCATCACCGATAATTTCTTCCTTAGGCACACCGAAACGTAATTCTACGGCTTGCTCATTTTGTTGAACAATATAAAGTGACTGATAAAGAAAAATACACACAGCAAGCAGCAGGAACACGACAAAAACGCCCCCTCGACTAAATTGTTTAAACTGATCCTGTCCTTTACGCAAAATATCATCAAGATTGGGGCCATTTCCGCCACCATTATTGCCACCAGAACCAAACAGATTCTTAGCCGATGTTTTTTTATCACCACTGTTTTTATTTTTATCGCCACTCCACGGGCCACCACCATTTTGATTTGTCCAGGGCATTATCACCTCTTTAACTGACTACCATTCATTCAAATACCACCCCTTCACTTAAAGCCTATAGGGTTCCTCTTATCTCAATTACGCAATAGATAAACCCTTTCCACTTCATATGACAAAAAATTATTTCCGCTCATAAACAACAAAACGTGTCGGATGGCTATCTTTATCTCCTTTTGGAATATCTTGTGTTTGCACAATAGTCCACTTTTCTTTATCAAAAATAGGAAAAAAACGATCACCTTCTATAGAAGCTAAAACTTCTGTAAGGAATATTTTGTCAGCAAGACCAAATCCTTGTTGAAAAATTTCACCCCCACCAATAATAAAAATTTCCTCTACATTATTTTGAGAAGCAGCATTTGTTGCAAGAGAACATGCCTGTGATAAAGAATGCGCAACAACAGCCCCTTCAGCGCTAAAGGTACAATCGCGTGTAATGACGATATTTGTGCGCCCTGGTAAAGGTCTCCCGATAGAATCCCAAGTTTTTCGCCCCATTATAATAGGCTTAGCCAACGTCAACGCCTTAAAGCGTTGCAAATCTGTCGATAAATGCCACGGCATTGCACCTTCACGACCGATAACACCATTTTCTGCAACAGCAGCAATCAAACAAATGGAAATCTTCATATTGCTACCGGCGCTTTAATATGGGGGTGTGCTTCATAATTAAGCAATTCAAAATCCTCAAATTTAAAAGAAAAAAGATCTGTTACCGTTGGATTTATACGCATACAGGGCAAAGCATTTGGTATACGAGACAATTGATATTTTGCCTGTTCAAAATGATTAGAATAAAGATGCGCGTCGCCCAGCGTATGAATAAAATCACCAACTTTAAGACCACTGACTTGTGCAATCATCATCGTTAATAATGCATAGGACGCAATATTAAATGGAACCCCTAAGAAAATATCCGCCGAACGCTGGTAAAGTTGACAGGATAATTTACCCTCAGCAATGTAAAATTGAAAAAAACAATGACAAGGTGGCAGAGCCATCTCTTCTATCAATGCGGGATTCCATGCTGATACAATCAGGCGACGAGAATGAGGCGTCTCCTTAATCATCGTCAACAGATCACTGATTTGATCAATATGGCGTCCATCAGGAGCAGGCCAAGAGCGCCACTGATACCCATAAACAGGACCAAGATTTCCTTGTTTATCAGCCCATTCGTCCCAAATAGATACACCATGCTCCTTTAACCATGCAATATTTGTATCGCCTTTAAGAAACCATAAAAGCTCATAAATAATTGAACGTAAGTGTAATTTCTTTGTTGTCAACAATGGAAATCCTGCTTGTAAATCAAAGCGCATCTGATAGCCAAAAATAGATCGCGTCCCCACTCCTGTCCGATCTGTGCGATCAATACCCTGATTTAAAACATGCGATAAAAGAGCAAGATATGATTTCATAGAGCTATTATGTCCGATTCTTTTCATTATAGAAAATAAAAACTATAAATCCGAATAAACATAATTCAAATCTTTTTCCAAAAACATCTTACACAAGAAATTATCATGATCTGATTAAAATTTTGATGCAAAAGATAAAATACTATAGACAGCTTCTAAGAAAATAACATAGAGGGATAATGAACAAAGATGGATGAACGTAAAATGAAGGGATTGACTATGGAAAAACAAGAATCTTTAGCACCACATGATACAAGAAAACGTGTTCTTTCGATCATATCGAGTGCATCAGGGAATCTGGTAGAATGGTATGATTTTTATGTTTATTCTTTTACATCTATTTATTTTGCCTCACAGTTTTTTCCCTCCAATGGAGATGTTGTTACCGAACTTTTAAAATCTTCCTTCGTCTTTTTTATAGGCTTCCTCATGCGTCCAATTGGCGGTTGGCTCTTTGGATTTATTGCTGATCGTTATGGACGTAAACGCTCTTTGCTGATTTCTGTTTTTATGATGTGTGGTGGTTCGTTTCTCATCGCTCTTCTTCCTACATATGAAACGATTGGAGCAGTAGCACCAATTCTTCTTATTTTACTCCGCATGCTTCAAGGGCTCTCAGTCGGCGGTGAATACGGAACAACAGCGACTTATATGAGTGAAGTTGCTCTTAAAAAACGTCGTGGTTTCTTTAGCTCGTTTCAATATGCCACGCTCATTGGAGGTCAACTCCTTGCAAGTTTGGTTATGTTTATTCTCGCCCTCTATCTCACAGAAGATCAGTTAAAGGCATGGGGATGGCGTATTCCTTTTGCGATTGGTGGATGTGGCGCAATTGTTGCGATTTATCTGCGTCGTTCACTTCACGAAACAACCACTAAAGAAAGTCGCTCTAAAAAACAAGCTGGCAGTCTTAAAGAACTTCTACGCAATCACACAAAAGCGTTTCTTTTAGTTATCGGTTTTACAGCAGGAGGATCGCTGACATTTTATACCTGTACGACTTATATGCAAAAATATCTGATAACAACAACCGGATTTGATAAGCATACTGCGACAACAATAATGACTGCCGCACTATTTGTTTTTATGCTACTCCAACCGCTCTTTGGTTCTCTCGCAGATAAAATTGGCACAAAAGCTTCACTGCTTATTTGGAGTTCCTTATCTATCATCTTTACAATTCCTGCACTTAAAATTATTGGAAACACTAATGATATGTGGGTTGCTCTCTCTATTATTATTGGCATGCTTTGTATTATGAGCTTTTATACGTCCGTCTCTGGTATCGTAAAAGCAGAAATGTTTCCTGCTTCAATCCGAGCAATGGGGGTTGGTCTCTCTTATGCTATTGCTAACGCGCTATTTGGTGGTTCTGCTGAAGCTGTGGCGCTTGAATTTAAAAAAATCGGCTATGAATCTATATTCCACTTTTACATAGCCGGCATGATGATCATTGCCTTCATCGCAATTCTCTTAATGCCAGATGCTCGTAAGAAAGGGTATTTACAAGGAGATGATATTGATTAACTTTTGATCCTAACAAAAAAAGCCCAGTATTCTGGGCTTTTTTTATATCTGCTCTACGGGAATTTAAAACTTACACTTTTTTATTTTTATCCTTCTAAACACGCTAAAGAAAAAATTTTCTCTCCTCCCGCATGGGACCCTTATAAAAATAAATAGCTCCACACTGTTATGAAGAGATGTTTTTGGGACTGAATTTCGTTTACTGAAGACAAAAAACATTTAATTTATTTTAATACTTCTATTCTTCATCAAAGTCGAAGCTAAATAATTACCCTCCAAGAGGTTTTATCAATAATAAATGACACATTGTCTCATGCTTTTGTTTAATACATTCTTTTATGGTCGCCTACAAGCAAAACAAAGCCCCCATGAAAAATAGAAAATACCCATTATATTATGAACCTTCGCACTTTTTAAAGACACGTTTCTCAAATATACTCAAGTCCATTTCACGACACAATATCAAACCTATAAGCCCAAAACAGCATTCATCACTCTAGAAAAAATCTTACAGTGAGACTACTAAAATTTAAGTTGCAATATCATTCTTTTACCATTGTAAATTTTTAACCTCTCCATTAGCCTCTATAAAAGAATATAATTATGAAATAAAAGTAATAATTACAAACAGTATAAATTAAATTATAAGTCATAATATAATTTAATTTTATTTGCTTTATTTACATTTATATTAATATAAATATTGTTTATTATTTTTAATATGCAAAGAAAAACTCTTAAAAAAATAAAAATACAACAAATGATCTTAAAGTGTTTTCCTAAGAAATTATCATGATACAATTAAGTTTTTATGATACAGATCATCAATAACTTTGACGAGTATAAAAATTATCAATGTAAAAGGGGAAAACATCATGAATCACCAAATAACTTTAGATCCACATGATACAAGAAAACGTATTTTTGCTATCATATCCAGTGCCTCAGGAAATCTGGTAGAATGGTACGACTTTTATGCTTACTCCTTTGCATCGGTTTATTTTGCATCACAATTTTTTCCTAAAGATAATGATAACGTTACACAACTATTAAAAACTGCAGGAATATTTTTTATTGGCTTTCTTATGCGTCCTATTGGAGCATGGCTCTTTGGCTTCATTGCTGACCGCTATGGACGCAAACGTTCAATGCTGATTTCTGTTTTTATGATGTGTGGGGGATCTCTTCTCATTGCTATACTTCCCACTTACGAAACCTTGGGAATAACAGCAGCATTCCTGCTACTTTTAATCCGCATGTTTCAAGGGCTCTCCGTCGGTGGTGAATATGGTACAACAGCAACTTATATGAGTGAGGTTGCTCTTAAAAAGCATCGCGGATTCTTTGCATCTTTCCAATATGCCACACTCATTACGGGACAGCTTCTTGCGAGTTTCATTATCTTTATTCTAGCACTTTATTTCACTGAAGATCAGTTAAAAGCATGGGGCTGGCGTATTCCTTTTGTCATTGGTGGCTTTGGAGCAATGGTTGCAATGTATCTGCGCAGTTCGCTCCATGAAACAACGACAGAAGAAAGTCGCTCTAAACAACATGCTGGAAGTATTAGAGAACTTTTACGCAATCATACAAAAGCTTTCTTTTTAGTTATTGGCTTTACGGCAGGAGGATCGCTTACATTTTATACATACACCACTTACATGCAAAAATATCTGATCACCACCACCGGATTTGATAAACACACTGCGACGACAATAATGACTGCCGCACTCTTCATTTTTGTGTTACTCCAACCTCTCGTTGGTTCTCTAGCCGATAAAATTGGCACAAGGATTTTGCTCATTAGCTGGAGTGCCTTATCCATTATCTGCACAATTCCTGTCCTTAAAATGGTTGGCAATGCTCACAATGCATGGGCTGCGCTATTAATCATTATTGGAATGCTGTGTATTATGAGTCTCTACACCTCCATTGCTGGTATCATAAAAGCAGAATTATTCCCTGCTTCAATCCGAGCAATCGGTGTTGGACTTGCTTTTGCCATTGGGAATGCACTGTTTGGGGGCTCTGCGGAATATGTAGCGCTTGGATTAAAAAATATGGGATACGAATCTGTTTTCTTTTTTTACATAATTGGTATGATGATTATTGCACTTATCTCAATTCTTTTAATGCCAGATATAGACAAGGGGGGATATCTGAAAGACGATGAGATCCATTAAATTTTTACACACACTAAAAAGCCCAAGGACTTGGGCTTTTTATGAATGTTATAAAGTCTTAAAAACAACAGATATAAAACAATTCATTTTCGACCGTTTACCATACAGGAAAAACTCTTATGCTTCTTGCACAAGTTGAGGATCTATAAATCTATATTATTGAAATTTTTCAAAGATCTTTAATCACGAAGCGACAAAATCATAAAAAATTACACAACTTTTTTCACTGTTTAAATATCCTATAGGAAATTCTTAAACTAGTTATTTAAGAACTCTTTTTACCAACATTTCACCCCGCTTAAATCTCCTTTTCAATGTGCCCCCTTCCCCTTACATACGCTGTGATGCACTTTATCCTACAACGCAATAACACCCTCAAAAGGCTCACGCCTATATAAAAACAAACTCTCTTAAATAGCTTTCATAAGAAATTACTATGATATAATTAAATTTTAGTGATACAAATTATAAAACAAACTTAATAATAAAAAGATAAATTATAAATCTAAAAGGGGAACATTTCATGAAAAATGGAACAACTTCAGCATCACAGGATGCAAGAAAACGTATTTTTGCTATTATAGCAAGCGCATCGGGAAATCTCGTAGAATGGTATGATTTTTACGTTTATTCATTTGCATCAATTTATTTTGCCTCACAATTTTTTCCTTCAGATGGTGATGCGATTACGCCCCTGTTGAAAACTGCAGGTGTCTTTTTTATTGGCTTTCTTATGCGCCCTATTGGAGCTTGGTTTTTGGGATTTATCGCTGATCGTTATGGACGTAAATTCTCGATGCTTGTCTCCATTTTTATGATGTGTGGAGGTTCTTTTTTCATTGCCATCCTTCCCACCTATAAAACCTTGGGAATAACATCAGCAATCCTTTTACTTTTAGCTCGGATGATGCAAGGACTTTCAGCAGGTGGCGAATATGGTACAGCTGCCACTTATATAAGCGAAGTTTCCCTCAAAAAACATCGTGGGCTTTTTGCTTCTTTCCAATCTGGCACCCTTATTACAGGTCAACTTCTCGCTAGTTTTACTATATTTATTTTAGCAATTTATCTCACTGAAGATCAGTTAAAAGCATGGGGATGGCGTATTCCTTTTGTGATTGGTGGATTTGGAGCAATCGTTGTGATTTATCTGCGCCGTTCACTCCATGAAACAACCACAAAAGAAAGTCGCTCTCAAAAACACTCTGGGAGTCTTAAGGAACTTCTCACCAAACATACAAAAGCCGTTGTCGTAATTGCCTGCTTTGCATCAGGAGGATCACTCACATTTTATACCTTTACGACTTATATGCAGAAATATCTGATCACCACCACCGGCTTTGATAAACATACCGCAACAACGATAATGACAGCTGTACTATTTATTTTCATCCTGTTCCAACCCATAGCGGGAATCATCGCCGATAAAATTGGAACCAAAACTTTACTCATCATTTGGAGTATACTCTCTGTGCTCTTTACATTTCCTGGGCTCTGGATCATCGGTAACACCCATAGTATAGGGGTTGCATTATCTGTTATTATTGGCTTGCTCTTCATTATGAGCATGTATACATCTATCTCTGGTGTCGTAAAATCAGCCATGTTTCCCTCTTCTATACGTGCATTAGGCGTTAGCATCTCTCATGCTATTGGCAATGCTTTATTTGGTGGTTCTGCTGAATACGTCGCGTTTGGATTAAAAAAGGTTGGATATGAATCACTCTTTTATTTTTACATAACCATCGTAATGATTATGGCTTTCATTGCGCTTCTTTTTGTCCCGAGTATGCGTAAAGGAGGATACCTCCAAGAGGATGAAAAACGTTAACGCCTTCTATAAACGAAAAAGCCCAAGAAATTGGGCTTTTTTATCATTATCACAAATTTAATATTGTTTAAATTTTATCAAGTGCATTGAGTTGCTTAGCGACTAAATAATAAAAAGTTATACGACTTTTTCTACGCTCTCCAGCCATCATCTGAGCAACTTTTGAAACAGCCATTTTAGCATTCTTCTCATCAGCTTCTAAAACATCTTGGACCCATTTTTCAACGCGTTCTAACTCTTTTGGATCGGATGTTGCAACAAGCGCAGCATCCTGCTTTTTCATCACCAAAGCTAAACGATGGCTAAGTCGTTCGACTGCTGCTATATCGGGATTTGGATCATATACTTTAATATCTGCTAGATTATTTGTCATTTTGCATCATCTCCTCTTCAAAAATGAGCAACTATACTTTTATAGCCGCATCATATAGCTCCATAAATAATTAGAGGATTAAAAATATTAACAACCCCCCCTTTTCCTAAGACTGTTCTTCATCTATATTTAGAGAGCTGGCTTTCCAGCTATGGTAATAAATGGACGGTGAAATAAACCTATTGGACCCGGGGGCGGTACCCGGCGCCTCCACCAAAATATAAACCACCAAAATTATATTTTGGTGGGGGCGAAATAGGATCGACAAGGGTGTAAAGATCGCTCTTTTACTCGGCATTGTACCACCGTTATCGGGCTAAATGAGTAGTTGCAAATGACAACTATGCGGAAGCACGTCTCGCCGCTTAAGGTGGTGTGAATGTTTCAAACTGACTCTTAAACCGTCGCAGGTTTAAGCGGGGTTGGAAGGCACCTGGCAACAGAAGCCTTCACTTTTAAATGTTATTGATTGATCTTTCAGACATTATCAGACATTATTTTTTGTGTTTTTTTGATTCAATGAGGTACCTCGTAGACAAAATACTGCTGGTTTTTAATACATTCTCTTACACAAGATCAATACGGCCCATTCTGCTACGTGAAATAAAAGGAATAAACTTCGATGGTTAAAGATCAAATCCGTTACGATATTCTCGTTCAGGATGCGCTTCGTGGAGTTATCCGTAAAGTTTTATCAGAAGTTTCTAAAGCAGGACTTCCGGGAAATCATCATTTTTTTATAACTTTTTTTACAAATGCCCCAGGCGTTAAAATTTCTCCTCGGTTAAAAAATCGCTATCCTGAACAAATGACGATCGTCTTGCAACATCAGTTTAGAGATCTCAGTGTTTCAGAAACAGCCTTCGAAGTGACCCTCTCTTTCAGAGAAATTACCGAAAAACTCGTGATTCCTTTTACTTCTATTCAAGTCTTTTACGATCCTGTAGCAACCTTTGAAGCAGCATTTGATCTCCCCTCAAAACTTCCCGCTGTAGAAAGTGAAAATTCAGAAAATAGCTCTTCTACGCCTATCGTTCCATCAAACAAACAAAAAAAAGAAAATACGCTCATAAAAGAACAAAATCTCAGTGCCAATAAAGAACCTTCAAATAACGATACAAAACCAAGTGCTGATGTTGTCTCTTTAGATTCTTTTCGGAAAAAATAAATTTTTTATGACTGAACCGATAAATCTTCGCCAATTTCGAAAACAAAAAAAGCGTGCAGAAAAAGCTCTTCATGCTGCGGAAAATCGTTATCGTTTTGGACGGACAAAAACTGAAAAACTTTTCGAGCAACAAAAATCTTTCAAAACGCAAAAATTTCTTGATCAAAATCGTTTACAAAACGACGAATAAAGAGGGAAAAAATGAACGAAAGTGTTCGTATTGATTGGTCAAAAGTCATTCCGCAAAAAATATCTGTTCGCGTTGATGGACACGCAACAAGCGTCTCTTTAGAACCGCCATTTTTAGAAATTCTCAAAGATATAGCCCGCAAAAAAGGACAATCTTTAGCCTTCATTATCACTGATATTGATAGCCAAAGACCACAACAAGTCAATCTTTCAGCCTCGTTACGCGTTTACGCTCTTCAAAGTATTCTTACTCAACGTCTTTAAATACTTACTTTTGTTTTAACATCTCTCATTCAATTAAGACTTTTGTGGCTTTAAAAAAGTTTTTTAAACCTAGCACTTTAATGAAAAAAAGATTACAAAAAAGGTATAATGAATAATTTTTCCGATCACATACCTTTTTTTGAAGAAGATGACGCTCCAACCCATGATGAGAAAAACTCTGGGATTGCTTCCCATGTTCTAAAAAACAAACAATCATATAACATAGACTATTTAGAACAGCTCAACCCAGAACAGCAACAAGCTGTTATAAATACGGAGGGTCCTCTTTTAGTCCTTGCAGGTGCAGGTACTGGAAAAACACGCGTTTTAACAACCCGTATTTCTCATATTCTACGCTCTGGACTTGCCTCTCCTCAACAAATACTTGCTGTCACTTTTACCAACAAAGCAGCCCGTGAAATGAAAATACGTATTGGTGAACTCATTGGTGAAGTGGTAGAAGGAATGCCTTGGCTTGGAACTTTTCATTCCACTGGAGCTAAAATTTTACGCCGCCACGCAGAGCTTGTTGATTTAAAAAGAAATTTTACAATTCTCGATAGCGATGATGTTCTCCGACTTTTAAAACAGCTTATTCAAGCTGAAGGGTTAGACGACAAGCGCTGGCCCGCACGAAACCTTGCCATGATGATTGATTCTTGGAAAAATCAAGGGCTTTCACCAGAACATATCTCAAAAAGTGATTCGCATTCCTTTGGCAATGGCATGGGACGGGACCTTTATCACAGTTATCAAAATCGATTAAAAGACCTGAACGCTTGTGATTTTGGCGATCTTTTGCTTCATTCTATCTCTATCTTCCAACATAATCCAGATATTCTTCGCGAATATCATTCTCAATTTCGCTATATTCTTGTCGATGAATATCAAGATACAAATACAGCACAATATCTTTGGCTCCGCCTTTTGTCGCAACATCCTCAAGGTCATCATGTTAATCTTTGTTGTGTTGGCGATGATGACCAATCCATTTATGGATGGCGTGGTGCAAAAGTCGAAAACATATTACGATTTGAAAAAGATTTTCCTTCTGCCCAAATTATTCGTCTAGAACGCAATTACCGCTCAACATCTCATATTCTTAAAGCCGCCTCTCATCTGATTGCTCATAATGAAGAAAGACTGGGCAAAGTTCTTTTCTCTGCTCAAATAAAAAGTGAGGAAGAAAAAGTAAAAATTCATTCAGCATGGGATTCGGCAGAAGAAGCGCGAGCCATTGGAGAAGAAATCGAACGCGCTAAACTAAGCGGTCATGCCTTAAATCATATGGCTATTTTGGTACGCGCATCATTTCAAATGCGTGAATTTGAAGATCGCTTTGTAACGCTTGGTCTTAACTATCGCGTCATTGGTGGTCCTCGTTTTTATGAACGAATGGAAATACGTGATGCCATGGCTTATTTGCGCGTTGTTGTCCAACCGGCTGATGATTTAGCCTTTGAGCGTATTATCAATACCCCTAAACGCAGCATAGGCGATGCAACCTTGCGCATTCTTTATGAGAGTGCACGCGCACGTGCTGTTTCTCTCTTTTCTGCGGCCACTGACATCATTGAAACAGACGAGCTAAAGCCTAAGACACGCAGTGCTTTACGAAACCTTATTGAAAACTTCCACCGCTGGCAAAATATGCTGCAAGACACCCCCCACAGAGAACTTGCCGAGATCATTCTTGATGATTCTGGTTATACAACCATGTGGTTAGAAGACCGCTCACCAGAAGCGCCCACACGATTAGAGAACCTTAAAGAAATGATCCGTTCCATGGAACAATTTGAAAATCTTCAAAGCTTTTTAGAACATGTTGCACTGGTGATGGAAACGGAAAATAATGAGAACATGGATGCCGTCAACATCATGACACTTCATTCAGCCAAAGGACTTGAATTTGAAACCGTTTTTCTTCCAGGTTGGGAAGAAGGACTCTTTCCCCATCAGCGCTCCTTAGATGAAGGTGGACGTTCAGGATTAGAAGAAGAACGACGTCTTGCTTATGTAGGGCTTACAAGAGCAAAAAAATATCTGCATATATGGTTTGTATCCAACCGAAGAGTTCACGGACTTTGGCAATCAGCTCTTCCCTCCCGTTTTCTAGATGAACTACCAACAGAACATATAGAAGCCATAGCCATGGAAACATCTTATGGTGGTTATGGAAAATCCTCCTTTCAACATCACAATTGCTTCTATAATGACTATGCAACACCAAAACAAAAGCGTGTACAAAAAAACAAAAATATTGAAGGGAACGTTATCACTCAATCAATCTCTCACGCACCATCAGATTTTTCTATTAATGATCGAATTTTTCACATAAAATTTGGTTATGGTCATATTACCGCGATAGACGATCATAAATTGACAATCATGTTTGAAAAAGCTGGAGAAAAGCGTGTTCTAGATAATTTTGTAGACAAAGCTTAACGAAAGAAAACCACAATCCATTTTTTCAAAAGACCTCTTTATTTTATTTTGAATGTCATTTCCATTTGCGAACAAAAGCCTCAATGGAAAGGTTTTGCATATCAGGCAATGCGTTATAAATTTTATCAAGCGGCCAATCCCACCAAGCCATATCTAAAAGATTTTCTATCACATGATCGGGAAAACGCATCCGCAATTGTTGAGCTGGAACCCCAGCAACAATCGTATAAGGCATAATATCTTTTGTTATAACGGCATTAGCTCCAATAATTGCCCCATGTCCAACTGTTACCCCAGGCATAATAACCGCTCCATGCCCAATCCATACATCGTGCCCAATGATAACACGTTTTGCACAACGCTTTTCGCGAAAAGAACAATCGAGTGACCTATAACGAAAATATTCGTTTGGCCGATAGGTTATTTTATGTGTTGAAACGCGCTCCATGGGATGTTCCAACGCATTTATCCGTACATGAGAGGCAATCGAACAAAAACGGCCAATATCGCTATAAATAGCCTCACTGTTACGTTCTAAATAAGAAAAATCCCCAATGATTACATCCCGCAAAATTACTCGCTCATTAATTTCCACATAGCGTCCTAATTTACAACCATGCAACCGTGCCGTTGTGTGAATACGTGGTTTATTTTCATGGAATCGAAGATCATTCTCAATATTCATTTAGCTTTCACCAATTTTTGTCCGATAATTAACACAAGAGACATAACCATCAGATGAGCAAAATCAACTATGAAACAAAGATTGCAAAACAAACCAGCCAATGCTAGAGTTTTTTGGCGCCTTTAAGAGAGACAAGCTATGAAAAATGTAATCCGCATCTTGGGACTAACAGTTATATTTCTTACGGGAATTTTTATTTATGATACATTGATCAATAAGCCTTTAGGTGATGACTTTACGCTCACCGATTCCAATGGACAAACTGTTACGCAAGCTGATGTTCGCAGTAAACCTTCAATTATTTTCTTCGGTTTTACGATGTGCCCTGAAATCTGTCCTACAACATTGATGAATCTTGATCGATGGTTAACAGCTCTTGGACCAAAGGCTGATAAATTAGGAATATGGTTTGTGACCGTTGATCCTGAACGAGATACACCGGAAGCTCTTCATGAATATCTCAGTAATTTTACCAATAAAATTATTGGCATTAGCGGAGAGCCTGAGAAAGTTCATAAAATGGTTAATTCATTTAATATTTTTGCTAAAAAAGTACCTGGAACAGATGGAAATTATACTTATGATCATACAGCAGCAATTTTTTTGCTTAAAAAAGGTGGCAAACTCGCTGGTATTATACCTTATGAACCCAAAGAAGATGATAATGAATTAAAAGACGAAATCGCCATTGAACGACTCAAAAAACTTGTCTCAAACTAAATAAAAAGCCAATTATAAAGAAAGAACAGGATGTCACAGCAAATTCGTCTGTATTATACTGCTTTTAAAAGTGAAGCAGAACGATTTTATACGCTTATAGAAGCAGCTTTTGACGAAGAAGGATATCCTTTGGCTCTTACAGAGATAGATGAAAAAAATGCCATCTATGAGCTTTCACTCTATGTAGATCAAGACAATGAAGAGCGTGTTCTGCAACGTTTTGCACAGACCCTTTCTATAGATTCTGATAAAATTAATAGGGAAGTTTTACCTAATATTGATTGGGTGCAAAAAAGCCTAGAAGGACTACAACCTGTACATGCTGGCCCTTTTTTCCTTCATGGAAGCCATAACCGTAATGATATCCCACAAGGTGTTTTTCCCATTGAAATTGACGCAAATCAAGCTTTTGGCACTGGACATCATGGAACAACAGCCGGTTGTTTAGAAATGATTGCCAAAATCATGAAACACGAGAATCCACAAAATGCCCTTGATCTTGGAACTGGCAGTGGTGTCTTAGCCATTGGCATAGCAAAGCTCAAACCTATTGCTATACTTGCATCTGATATTGATCCCATTGCTATTAAAGTTGCACAACACAATATCGCACTCAATGGCGTAGAAAAATATATTAGGGCAATTACAGCAACAGGTTTTGCTCATGATGAAATTGCATCACGTGCGCCCTTTGATCTCATCATTGCCAATATCCTTGCCAATCCGCTTATTGAACTTGCTCCAGAAATGGTTCAAGTCCTTCAAAAAGGTGGATCACTTGTACTTTCTGGAATCCTTGAAGAACAACATAATCTTGTCTTGGAAGCTTATGTAAAACAGGGATTAAAACATCTTGAAACATACCACCGTCAAGGATGGGTTACGATACATCTTAAATAAATGAAAAGGACGTTGTTATGTATCAATCTTTTGAAGCAACAACAAATCCCAGCCATGCTCTCGGGCGTATTTCCTCTCTTCGTAAAGAACTCGATCGTCTTGGGCTCGATGGTTTTCTTGTTCCCCGGTGCGATGAACATCAAGGAGAATATGTCCCCCCCCATGCTCAACGTTTAAGCTGGCTCACTGGCTTTACGGGTTCAGCAGGGATCGCTCTCATTTTAAAAAATAAAGCTATTATCTTTACTGATGGGCGCTATAAACTCCAAGTTCGCCAACAAACTAATCCTCATATTTTTGAATATGAAGATCTCGTAACGTGCCCCCCCTCACAATGGCTTGAAAAAAATGGAGCACAACTTTCTATTGGCTTTGATCCATGGCTCCACACCATTGCCGCTACAGATACACTGAAAAAATCCTTAGAGATAAAAACAGGTGGAAAGCTTATAGCAGTCCAACAAAATCCTATTGATCTTATCTGGCATGATCAACCACCATCACCACAATCTGCCTTATCGATTCATCCTCTCCAATATGCAGGATGGGATAGCGATGAAAAGCTCTCCTTAGTTCGCAAAACCATACAACAAGCCAATGCAGATGCTTTTATTTTTACAGATCCCTCCTCTATTGCATGGATGTTCAATATACGTGGCAATGATGTTTCCAACACACCTTTTTCTCTTTGTTTTGCCCTAATACCTGTAAACGAAACACCAGCCTTATTCATTGATAGCAACAAGCTTGGCGAAGAACAAAAACAATATCTGGAACGTTATACAAAATTATATGAACCAGAACAGCTTATTGCAAAGATTCAAGATTATAGTCAAAAAGGCATGATTTTTGCTTTAGATCCACAGTTAACATGTGAAAAGTTACGCACTATCCTTGAAGAAAGTGGCAAATCTTTCATCACACTGACCGATCCTGCAGCTCTACCCCGAGCCATTAAAAATGCCACAGAACAAGAAGGAGCGCGGAAAGCACATCTGTGCGATGGTGTTGCTCTTACCCGTTTTTTTACTTGGTTAGACAAACAAACACCAAGCACAATAAATGAAATTTCTGCTGCTCAGAAATTAGAAGAATTTCGCATCAATACAGCAAAAGACATGGGAAAAAAACTTGAAGATCTCTCTTTTGATACAATCTCAGCAGCAGGTGCACATGGAGCAATTATCCATTACCGTGTAACAAATGAAACCAATAAACCACTCAAGGCTGGTGAACTTTATCTTGTGGATTCAGGTGGACAATACAGGGATGGCACCACAGATGTCACACGCACAGTTGCAATTGGGGATATTGGAGAAGAAGAAAAACGCTGTTTTACTCTGGTTCTTAAAGGCATGATTGCTCTTTCAACAGCATGTTTTCCAAAAGGAACACGCGGACAAGACATTGATGTTCTAGCACGCATTGCCTTGTGGAAAGCCGGTTTTGATTATGCCCATGGTACGGGTCATGGCGTTGGTTCTTATCTCTCTGTTCATGAAGGACCACAAAATATTTCGCGCAAAGGATGCCAAGAATTGATTCCTGGAATGATTGTTTCGAATGAACCTGGATATTATCGTGAAGGCGCTTTTGGTATCCGTCTTGAAAATTTGCTTATTGTAAAGCCAGCACAAAAAATTGCTGGCGGAGAGAAAGAAATGCTCTCGTTTGAAACACTCACCCATTGCCCCATCGATCGAAAGCTCATCCTTCCAGAGCTTTTAACACAAGAAGAGCGACAATGGCTCAATAATTACCATGCACGTGTTTATCAAATGAATGAACCTTATTTAAGTGAAGAAGAGAAAGAATGGGTAAAAGAGGCAACTATGCCTCTTTAAGTAAAGAAATACAAATATCTCTTAAAGCTTCCAATAAGGACACCCCTGTCCTTTTTCCAAGCCAAAATATGCACTGAACGTGAAGAAATATCAAAACGCTTCATTATTTTATCGTCTTGATAAGACTTTCACAGCATTAATAATTATAAATTGGCTTTCAATATCAGTAAATCGCATCTAATGAGAAAAAAAGATAAGCATATCCATCATGCTTGAGTGTCATTTTCCCTCTTAACCATAATGTCCCTCAATCAGCTGTAGCCAAGCCTCTTCATCGATAACCTCAACACCTAACTCCCCAGCTTTAGTCAATTTTGATCCCGCTCCAGGCCCTGCAACAAGAAGATCTGTTTTTTTAGAAAGTGAACCGGAAGTCTTTGCCCCTAATCGCTCTGCCAATGCTTTTGCTTCATCGCGAGACATATGCGCTAAAGTTCCTGTAAAAACTATGATCTTTCCCGCTAACGGTGAAGATTCTGTCAAAACAGGCTCCTCATCGAGAGGAGTTACTTCTTCAAGCAAAACAGCCAAAACCTCACGGTTATGGGCTTCTTGATAAAAATCAACAATTGCCTCCCCTACCTGTGGTCCAATTCCTTCAATATTGGTAAGCTCCAGCCAAGCTTCATTGCCTTCTTTATTTTCCTGCTCACATGGCATAAGCGCTTCCATTGCCGCAGTTTCAAAAGCTGTATAAGTTTGATAAGCACGTGCAAGACGGCGTGCATTGACCTCTCCAACATGGCGAATTCCCAATGCAAACAAAAAACGACTGAGAGGAATTTTTCGACGTGCATTAATGGCATCATAAAGTTTGCGCACTGAAACAGCACCAAAACCCTCCATATTTTCCAAACGTACCAACGAGTTTTCTTGGCGCCGCTGTAAAGTAAAAATATCAGCAGGTGTATGAATCCGAAGCGTTTCTTCTTGAATATGAAAGAAAAACTCCACCTGTTTTTTTCCAAGCCCTTCAATATCAAAGGCATTGCGTGCAACGAAATGACGAATACGCTCAATTGCTTGTGCAGGACAGATAAGCCCCCCAGTACAACGACGCACAGCTTCTCCTGCTTCACGAACCGCATGACTGCCACAAGCAGGGCAGAGATGAGGAAAAACAAAAGCAGAAGAGTCTTTTTTACGTTTTTCTACAACAATATCAACTACTTGAGGAATTACATCGCCAGCACGTTGTATAATCACCGTATCGCCGATACGAATATCACGTCCCTCACGAATGGGCTCTCCTTTATGACCAATTCCTTTAATATAATCCTCATTATGCAAACTTGCATTGGTCACCACCACCCCACCAACAGTAATTGGCGTAAGACGTGCAACAGGGGTTAATGCTCCCGTGCGCCCCACTTGAATATCAATGTCTTCCAAAAGCGCCATAGCCTTTTCTGCTGGAAATTTATGCGCAATAGCCCAACGCGGCGAACGAGAAACAAATCCCAAACGCTTTTGGAGCATCAAATCATTAATCTTATAAACAATGCCATCAATATCATAGTTTAAAGAATGACGGCATTCTTCGACATCACGATAATAGGAAATAATTTCCTCTACTGTCTTAAAAACTTTTGTTAATGGATTGATAATAAAGCCATATTCTTTGAGATTTTTTATCATCTCCATTTGGCTTTCTGCAAATATTTCGCTCACCTCACCACAACCATAAGCAAAAAATCGCAGCTTTCTGCTAGCAGTTATCCGTGAATCCAGTTGACGCAATGATCCAGCCGCAGCATTTCGAGGGTTGGCAAAGGTTAACTTACCCTTCTCTTGTTGGCTGATATTAAGCGCTTGGAAATCCTCCCGCTCCATATAAACTTCACCGCGAACCTCAAGAATATCAGGAAATTTGCCTTGCAAAACTTTTGGAATATCAGAAATTGTTCGTGCATTCGCTGTCACATTTTCACCAACAGCTCCATCACCCCGCGTTGCAGCACATACAAGCTTCCCCTTTTCATAGCGCAAAGACAACGATAAACCATCAATTTTTGGCTCCGCCGTTATTTCTAATATTTGTGTTTCTGCAAACCGTAAAAAACGACGCACACGTTCAACAAATTCAGTAACATCTTCAGACTTAAACGCATTATCAAGGGAAAGCATCGGTTGTGTATGAACAGATTTTTCAAACTTTTCAGAAACCGGTGCTCCAATTTTATGTGAAGGAGAGTCTATACGAACGAGTTCGGGAAAGAGAGCTTCAATTTCTGCGTTACGCTGGCGAAGAGCATCATATTCAGCATCAGAAATTTCAGGTTGATCATCACGATTATAAAGCACATCATGACGTGCAATCTCTTTTGCTAACCACTCTAATTCACTTTCTGCTTCAAGAGCAGTGAGGCTTTTAATTCCGTCCTTGTTCATAAAATCTATTCCAAATGATGGGCTATAGTCATAAAAATCTCAACTCTTTAAATTATAAAGTGAACTCAAATGAACACACGCTTGTCAGTAAAATAATTAATAAGCGATATTTTTATCGTTGAATCACTGAATCTTTATGCAAGAAGTTTTTGAGCAGCAGCTCGTGCCTCCTCAGTAATCTGTTCTCCTGCCAACATACGAGCAATTTCTTCTGCACGCTCCTCCTCTTCCATTTTATGAAGAACAGTCATAAAGCACCCCTTATCATCACTTTCAATCTTTGAAATAAGAAAATGGCTATGCGCTTTCGATGCAACTTGGGGTGCATGCGTAATAGCAAAAACCTGAATCTTTTCCGACAAACGTTGCAACCGTTGCCCAATAGCGGCCGCAACAGCGCCCCCAGCACCTGTATCAATTTCATCAAAAATCAACGTGGGAGCTGATCCGCGATCAGATAACACAACCTTTAATGCCAATAAAAAGCGAGACAATTCACCACCAGAAGCAACACTCAGCATGGGTCCCGCCCGTGTTCTAGGATTGGTCCGCACCCAATATTCAATACGATCACACCCCTCTGCACTTCGCCTTTCAACATCAGTCTGCATTTCGACAATAAATTCTGCCTTTTCTAATTTTAATGCCGGCAACTCAGCCATAACACTTTCAGATAAATGCTTTGCTGTTTCCCGACGTTTTATTGTTAAGGTTTGTGCCAATGTATCATAATTTTTCTGTGCCTCTCTTGCCTCATCTTCAAAACGCGTTAACGTGTTCTGAGCCTCTTCAAAATCAGTAAGTTCAGCATCCATTTTATCGCGTAACTGAACCAATTCATCCGCAGAAACTTGATATTTACGGGCAAAACCGCGAAGCGTAAAAAGACGCTCTTCTATCCGTTCCAATTCATCAGGTTCAAAATCCAATGCCCGTATTGCTGTCTCAATGCCTTCTTGTGCTGTTGCAAGTGCATGCAACGCATCGTCAAGAGATTTCACCACTGGTGTAATGAGCTCTTCTGCCTCAGGGATTTTTCGCTCCAAACGCCTCACCAAATTAGAAAGCACCGGAACTGGCGATTTTTGACCACTCAAAAGATCATCAGCTTCCTTAATATCCGTCGCTATTTTTTCTAACTTAAGCATATCCGCACGACGAAGAGAAAGCGCCTCCTCTTCACCAACTTGAAAATCAAGCTTTTCAAGCTCTTCCACACACGCCCGAAGATAATCCATCTCGCGCGTTGCATTTTCTACTTTAAGACGCTGTTGTTGCAAACGCTCTTCACATTCATGCCATACCCGATAACATTGACGTAAATTTTCCACGTCACCTTCAAGCCCCCCAAAGGCATCTAATAACTGGCGATGTGTCGCAACATCAACAAGCGCACGATCATCATGCTGTCCATGGATTTCAACCAAGTGACGACCAACACTCCGCATCAATGCAACACTCGCCACCTGATCATTGATAAAGACACGACTGCGTCCATCACTCGATTGCACACGTCGTAAAATAATATCCCCTTCATCATCAAGACCATTCTCACGAATAAGCTGACGTGCAGGATGTGAAAGAGGGACATCAAAAACAGCGGTGACCTGTCCGCGATCAGTACCATGACGCACAAGCGAAGCATCTCCCCGTCCCCCAAGAGCAAGCGACAAAGCATCAAGTAAAATAGATTTTCCCGCCCCTGTTTCTCCAGTTAAAACCGTCAACCCCGCCGTAAAATGAATATCGAGCGTTTCGATCAAAACAATATTATGAATCGAAAGCTGTACCAGCATGAGAGAATCAACGTGCCCTCTTCTTATCACCACCTAAAGCATTTGAGATCCAAGAAGATTTATGCTCATGTGGCACTATTTTATTCTTCTGCAAGAGATTATAAGAAAATTTATACCACTCACTTTTGGGATAATTCCGTCCTAAAATAGCTGCTGCCGTTTGTGCTTCCGCCGTTAAACCAAGAGCCAGATTAACTTCCGTTAAGCGGAAAAGCGCTTCTTCAATTTGATTTGTATCGGAATACTCTTCAACGACGGTACGAAACCTTCTACTTGCAGCAAGATAACGCCGACCTTCTTCATAATAACGGCCAATCTGCATTTCTTTACCAGCCAATTGTTCACGCCCGAAACGTATTTTATCCTTAGCATCCTTGACATATTCAGAATTAGGATAACGCTCTATAAGGAGCTGCATCGCAGCAATAGCGCGTTTCGTATCACGTTGATCACGTGTAACATCAGGAATCCGACGAAAAGAAGAAAGACCAATAATATAGTACGCATAAGCCGAGTCACTAGACCCTGGATAAAGAGTAATATAGCGTTGAGCCATACTAATTGAATCATCATATTTTCCGAGACGATAATTTGTAAAGGCCCCCATGACTAAAGATTTACGGCCCCAGTCTGTATAAGCATACTGTTTTTCAATCTTCAAAAACTTTTTCGCAGCATCTCCAAGCCGCCCACTCTCAAGGCTCGCAAGCCCCTGATTATAGAGAACATCTGGTGGATCCATTTTTAAAACATAAGCAGATGGATCAAGGGTATTTTTCTCTTTAAAGAGACATCCCGCTAACATACAGGTGCTTCCCAAAAGCACCACCCCTAATATCTTGCGTACAATGTTAGATTTTCTATATGCCATACTTCTAATGCACACATGAGATTTTTTCATAGTCTTTCCGGCCTCCACAGAATACCACTTTTGTAGCAAAAATAATTTATTAAAAGTTTTTATACCATATCACTCTAAAATGCACATAACCAATTTAGCAGTTTAGGTCAATCATCCCCTTAAAAATCAAAAAAACAATAAAAAAATCTTTTCAATTTTCCTTTACTCTTTCTCTAAAGAGCTTTTTTCGTAATATGATTCGTCTGCCAAAAGAGCTTTCACCAATTTTGCATTAATTCTATGGCCACTACAATAAGAACGAAATAATCCAATAAAAGGCCCCCCAAGCAAAGCAGTATCACCAATCGCATCAAGCATTTTGTGCCGAACACATTCATTTTCCCAATAAGGACCATCGGAATTTAAAATTTTGTCATCAAAACCGATAACAAGAGAATTTTCCAAAGAAGCGCCTCTCGCCTTTCCAGAAAGCCGTAATTTTTCCAAGTCTTTGATAAAACCAAAAGTGCGTGCGCGTGACAAATCATCTCGAAACCCTTGTGTGGTAAGATCAAAACTGAAATGTTGCCTACCAATGGCAGGAGAAGAAAAAGAGATCGTTATATCAAAACGGCGTCCATCAAATGGCAAAAGCTCTGCAAAACCATGAGCGTCTTCAACCCGCAAGGGCTTTTTTATCATGAAATAAGAACGGTATGCATTTTGCTGGACAATGCCAACTTCTTCAAAAGCTTGGCAATATTGCCATGCAGAACCATCTAAAATCGGGATCTCATTATGCGACACTTCAATGACAAGATTGTCCAAATTATAAGCAGCAATGGCTGCCATCAAATGTTCAATTGTTTCAACCCTTACTTCTCCATCTCCAAGCACCGTTGATAACTCAGTTTCTCCCATTTGCGATGCATGGGCTTGAAATATTTTCTCTTCTCCCTCTAGTCCACAATGCTTAAAAAGAATACCACATCCAACATCAGCTGGACAAACCTTGACCTCTGACAAACAGCCACTGTGAACGCCAATCCCCTTAAATGTTACTGCTTTTTTAAGAGTAGACTTATATCTTGGCATTAAATTCATCATATTATTTTATTGCATTTCTTTTACATCTTTTAACAAAATTTATAAAACTATAAAAAAAATATTCATAGTAAATAATAAAAAAACCGCTTTTTATAAGCGGTTTTTTTTTAAAACAAAGTATTTTATCTAAAATAACAGTATATTTTACTTTATAACTTTTAACTCATCACCAAAGAGGGCATAAAATTTCTTACTTTTCCTCATTTTTTACCAATTAATTTGCCTGACGACGTAAAAACGCCGGTATTTCTAACTGATCCTCTTCACTGATAAAAGTACGCTGATCTTGTGGAACTTGAGGATGCAACTCACCAGAACGACGTGGAACATAAACAGAAGCATCTTGAGAAAACGCCTGAGAGTTTTTATTGTAAAGAGAGGACTCTTGCTGCTGTGAGGATCTTACAGCAGGTTCCAATCTTGCTTCTAGCTCTTCATCCTCGCGATGTGTCAAGCTCTGTTTCAAACGCTGCCAAAGATTACGAGGACCTTGATCAGTCACAGATGTTCTTTGTCTCTGTCCATGAGCAACAGGAGGAAAATCCTTTAACTCAGGCATCCGCATTGGAGCGCGCGCTTGCATCTGTTGCGTTTGTTTTGGTTGCACTAGCTTTTCTTTTTGCTTCACAACCCCTGTCATCTCATCAAGAACATGCGCTGTAGCCTCCATGCTCACAGGCGCCGTCATAGTTTGTTGAGAAATACGACCTGCTTGCATACGTGGGGCATTTGATATCTGATCCTGTCCAGCATTTGAACCATAAGCAACTGTTTTTGTCGCATTTCGTGTCATCATTGCTTCTGCAGGCTGTGCAAAAATTTGACTTTTGGGACGGAACTGTTCTCCTGTTGGCTTACTCTTTTCTATTTCAAGTGATTCGATGACTTCTACCATTGATTCAGAACGCAAAGGCGGTGACTGAACATGAAAAGAACTGTGTGGCGTTCCAGGATCATTCTTACGTATTGAAGAGGTTGGCCTTTGGAGCTGAGGTTGAGAGGGCTGAACCACATCACTAACCTCACGATCAATACCGGTGGCAACCACAGAAACACGAATAACACCTTCCAATGACTCATCATCAATGGCGCCAAAGATTACATTCGCATCAGCATCCACTTCTTCACGAATACGATTAGCAGCTTCATCCACCTCAAAGAGGGTCATATCACGCCCACCCGTAATAGAAATCAATAAACCACGTGCTCCACGCATAGAGGTATCATCCAACAATGGGTTTGCAATAGCTGCTTCAGCAGCAGCCAAAGCACGCCCCTCACCAGATGCTTCACCTGTTCCCATCATGGCTCGGCCCATTTCGTGCATAACAGAACGAACATCAGCAAAATCAAGGTTAATCAAGCCCTCTTTAATCATCAAATCCGTAATGGAAGCAACACCAGAATAAAGCACTTGGTCAGCCATAGCAAAAGCATCAGCAAACGTTGTTTTATCATTTGCAATACGGAAAAGATTTTGATTGGGAATAACAATCAATGTATCGACAGACTTTTGTAATTCTTCAATACCAGCCTCGGCCGTTTTCATACGACGCGCCCCTTCAAACTGAAATGGCTTTGTCACAACACCAACGGTCAAAATACCTTTTTCCCGCGCTGCGCGCGCAACAACGGGAGCAGCCCCTGTTCCAGTACCTCCCCCCATACCAGCAGTAATAAAAACCATATGAGAGTCTGCAAGATGATCGATAATTTCATCAATACATTCCTCTGCCGCAGCTTGTCCAACTTCTGGTAAAGCCCCCGCACCCAAACCTTCTGTCACAGCAGCACCAAGCTGGATAACACGTTCAGCCTTTGACATAGCCAAAGCCTGTGCATCCGTATTTGCAACAACAAAGTCAACTCCTTGAAGACCAGCATTAATCATATTATTCACGGCATTCCCGCCACCACCTCCAACACCAAAAACGGTAATGCGTGGCTTCAATTCCGCGATATCTGGCCGATGCAGATTAATCGTCATTTTCTTTTCCTTCTCATAAGACACCGCAAGCCAAAGCGATGAAATTTATCCAACTAGACTTAACTAAAAACTCTCACGCAACCACTGACCAACACGCTGAAAATACCCACGCGTGCCCATCGATAAATGATTTCCTGCCGCCTGCATTGTTTTTTCTTCAAAACCCACCAATTGCGGATAAATTAACAACCCAACAGCAGATGTAAACGCCGCCCCTTTTGCAAGAGAAGGAAGCCTCGAAATCCCTAAAGGCCGCCCGATACGAACATTTCTTCCTAATATAGTACGTGCCATTTCTGGCAATCCTGTTAACTGGCTTGCTCCCCCAGTCAAAATAACACGCTTACCAATGATGTGACCAAAACCAGAACGATTTAAACAATCACGAACCATTTCTAAAATTTCTTCAACACGCGCACGAATGATGCGACCAAGAACCGCGCGAGGATATTGCGTTTCACGCTGTTCACTCCCAATTTCTGCGACATTAATCATTTGCCGCTCATCGGCACTTGTTAAAAGTGCTGAACCATAAACAACTTTTAAACGTTCCGCCTCTGTTAGAGACATAGAAAATCCGCGCGCAACATCAAGAGTGACATGATGCCCGCCAACAGCAAGAGCATCCGCATGAACAAATTTTCCCTCAAAAAACACTGAAAACGTTGTTGTTCCACCACCAAAATCAATACATGCAGCTCCTAAATGTGCCTCATCATTCATCAAGACAGCAAGACCACTTGCAAAGGGAGTAGCAACCATTGCTTCAACACTCAAATGTGCACGATTAATACACGTTTCTAAATTACGCAAAGAGGCTGTTTCTGCGGTTAGCACATGCACATCGACACCAAATATTTCCCCTGCCATGCCGACGGGGTCAGAAATTCCTTTATCTCCATCCAAGATATAAGAAACTGGAACTGAATGCATAACATGGCGCTCAGCATCAAAAGCTTTACGCGAAACATCTGAAAAGGCCATACGCATATCACGCTTAGTCACTTCACGACCATTCAAATCGACCTCTCCATGAATCAAAGCACTTTGTAATCGACTTGAGGAAAAATTCACAATTACTGAATCTACCACCAAACCAGCCATTTTTTCTGCTGCATCAACAGCCAAGCGTATGGATTGTTCTGCTGCAAACATATCCATGACAACACCAGATTTAATACCGCGTGAACGCTGTACTCCAAAGCCTAGAATTTCCATAGAATGTGTACGACCATGCAAATAGTGCGCATACTTTAAAGGACGCAAACAAGCAATCAGACAAACAATCTTACTTGAGCCAACATCAAGAACCGTTAAAAAACGTGTCTTACGCCCCCCCCGATGATGTGATCTGAGCAACATCATGGGTTTCCTACCTTTCGCGTCTTTAAAATAGTTTCTTCTTCTGCGACACGAGCCTGATAACGCTCCAACGTTTCATCTGATAAAGAAACAGTAATTCGATCAGCAAGACGTAAATCAACACTGAGAATATCGCGCGATAAAAGATCTTGCATCCTACCGGATGAAATAAGAGAGGAAAGCCTTTCCAGGGCACCATTTTCAGGCAACATAAGGCGCATTCCATTATCCAAAACAAGATCCCAACGCCGATCACCTACCCGCACAAAAGCACGAACACGATCATACACTTGCCGATAAACTGACAGCGCTTGAATAAATCCTTTAGCTGCATTTTGCGCACCCTGCCCAACCACAAGAGGCAAATCCCGAACAATTCCTCCTTTAAAGGGCACAATGACACGCCCCGTATGATCAACAATATCTATTATGCTATCATGTTGCCAAATAGCATAAGGCTCACGCTCCACGATGGAAATATGCATTCTATTGGGATAAATTTTCTGAACATTTGCCGATTGAACCCAAGCCTGTTTTTCCAAAAGAGAACGTGCTCTTTCAACATCAAAAGTGAATATAGAGGGCGCAGCATCAAGTTTTAACATTTTCAAAATATCTTGCTTTGTCAAACGCTTATTACCACTGATATCGACTTGCGTGACCACAAAACCACTATCCGATATGAACGCATTTACGATCATCGCCATCTGACCACTTGATGAAAGTCCATAAAAAGCTGTCACAAAGAAAAACCATACAACAGCGAAAGAACCGAAATGACGTGGAATATGAATATTGACAAAAACAAACTCAAACATAAACCGAAGAAAACGACGATAAAGACGTGGCAAAGCCGGCACTGAAGGCACCTCCATCGGAACATTTGTTTTATTAACATTCAACGCATACATGATGCGTCCTCCACCATCCATTGAACAATATCGCCGTAAGTACGACCGCTCGCTTTTGCAATATCAGGAAGAAGAGACGTCGATGTCATACCGGGTTGCGTATTAATTTCAAGCCAAACCAATTCTCCAGTTTTCTCATCAAAACGAAAATCAGAACGGCTAACACCTCGACACCCTATCGCCTGATGGGCTGCTAAAGACATTCTTTGCACACTTTGGTAAATATTTAGTGAAAGTTGTGCAGGACAAATGTGAAGAGAACCACCCGTCTTATATTTTGACTCATAATCGTAGAATGGAAAATGTTGGTTGGGGAGAATTTCACACACATCCAGCACTTCATTGCCTAAAACAGCACAAGTCAATTCACGACCAGGAATATATTTCTCAACCATCACCTCATCGGCATATCCCCACTCAGATCCCCCAATATTATGGGGTGGTGCTGCTTCATTTTCTTGAACAATGACAACACCAAAGCTTGATCCTTCACACACAGGTTTAATAACATAAGGAGGCTCCATGGGATGCGTTTTCCCAACAGCAAAGCGGTTCATAATACGAGAAGGAGCAACACAAACCCCCACACTTTCAACAATAATTTTTGCACGTCCCTTATCCATTGCCAAAGCGGATGCCATCACACCAGAATGGGTATAAGGGATTTTTAAATATTCAAGAATCCCCTGAATCCGACCATCTTCACCAAATGGACCATGCAATGCATTGAAGGCAATATCAGGCTGCAACTGTTCAAGAACAGAAGCAATATGAGCGTCAACATCCACACGGCTCACACGGTACCCTTGCATCTCAAGAACATCAGCACAAGCTGCCCCTGAAGATAAACTTACAGACCGTTCAGAAGAAAAACCTCCCATTAACACAGCTATATGTTTATCTTTCATAATCAATCACCCTCTTTCGCATACTATATGTAGCCTATATAGAAGACACCAGTACCACATACAGGAAAAACAAAGTTTATCCTTGCGAATCAATAACCTAGCATTTTGCATAATGAATCAGACTCAAAAGCCTGATGCAAGAGATTCTTTGTTAATTTATTGATTCTTAATAGAATTTTTTTATTATCTCTTTGAAATGACTCAATTTTTTATTTGCACTTTTTTAGTGAACAATAAATCAATGAAATGGATCAAAAGGAGGAACACTTCGCCCCCGCTCAAATTGACCAATACGCTCTATTTCCCATTGTAAAAGGTGAGCTGAATGTGCAAAAACACGCGCACGCACTGTTTCTCCCAATGCTTCAAGATCATAGCCTGTTGCTTGGCCTGTATTAATCATAAAATTACAGTGCATTTCACTCATTTGAGCACCACCAATCCGTAAACCTCGACACCCTGCTTCATCAATAACGCGCCACGCAGATGTATTCTCAGGGTTTTTGAAAGTTGATCCTCCTGTCTTCTCGCGAATAGGTTGTACAGTTTCTCTGTGGAGGGCAACTTCATCCATAGCAGCACGAATAGCATCTTTATGACCGGGTTCGCCTTCCAATAAAGCAGCCGTAAAAATAAAATCTTTAGGAATATCACAATGACGATAAGAATAATGCATATCTTTCAAATTTAAGATATGACGTTGTCCTTTACGATCCAGCGCATAGACCTCAACAACACGCGCAGCTGTTTCAACACCATTTGCACCCGCATTCATTTTGAGAGCCCCTCCAAGGCCACCAGGAATACCATGATAAAAATGAAAACCTGCGATTTCTGCCTTTAAAGCAGCAGCAGCTAAATGTTTATCCGCCGTACCAGCACCAACTAAAAAACCTTTTGAAGAAACTTGCTGCACTTGCCCAAAATTTTTAGGTGAAAGACGAATCACGACCCCAGGAACGCCCCCATCACGCACCAGAAGATTAGAACCGATCCCAACAATTGTTATAGGAACAGTTTCAGGTAAATTTTGAAGAAAGAGAGCCAAATCTTCCTCATCAACAGGCTGATAAAAAAGCTCTGCCAACCCACCAGTGCGAAACCATGTCACCTTACGCATCTCAACATTCGGCGTAAGCTTGCCTCTGACATTACCCAACAGCGGTTGCAATTGCGCCAATAGCGCCTCACCATCAATGTTCTGAAAATTTATCATGACCACCAAGTCCCGACAACTGATGAGGCAACGCACAAGCCCATTGTGTGATATTGCCCGCACCAAGAAAAACAACATAATCCTCTGGCTGCGCAAATTTTGATACAAGAGACACAACATCTTCCAGACCGTGTATCAAACGCACATCACGATGACCAGCCATTTTAATATGCTCTACCAATTCTTGCGAACCAAAGCCTAGGATAGGCTCTTCACCAGCCGCATATACGGGGGTAATCAACACTGTATCGGCATCATTAAAACAAGTAGCAAACTCATCAAATAAATGATGCAAACGTGAATAACGATGCGGTTGTGCAATGGCAATGACACGCCCTTTTGCACTCTCACGTGCGGCGCGCAAAACAGCCTTTATTTCAACAGGGTGATGTCCATAATCATCAAATATTTCAATACCACGCCAACTTCCTGTTCGGGTAAAACGTCGTTTTACGCCCCCAAATTCCGCTAAGCCCTTCTTTATCAATTCATTTGAAATGCCAAGTTCATGCGCAATGGCTATTGCCGCTGTTGCATTAGCAACATTATGTTCTCCTGCCATGGGCAGGAGCAAATTTTTCAACTCAATCTTTCTTCCTGTCTTGCGTGAACGAATAAGAACATCAAAATACGTTTTTTGACCATCCATCGAAAGATTAAGAAAACGAACATCCGCTTGTGGATTTGCACCATAAGTAATCACCCAACGATCATCAATACGGCCCGCCAATGACTGAACCTCTGGATGATCAAGACACAAAACAGCAAAACCATAAAAAGGAACATTTTCTACGAATTGCCGAAAAGCTGCGCGGACAGCATCAAAACTTCCATAATGATCCAAATGCTCAGCATCAATATTGGTAACAACAGCAATATCAGCAGGCAGCTTTAAAAATGTGCCATCACTTTCATCGGCTTCAACAATCATCCAATCGCCCTCTCCTGTCCGAGAATTCGTACCATAGGCATTAATAATACCGCCATTAATCACCACCGGATCAAAACGACCAGCATCAAGAAGCGCTGCGACCATTGATGTGGTCGTTGTTTTACCATGTGTACCACCTACTGCAATTGCACGCCTAAACCGCATCAGCTCGGCAAGCATTTCTGCACGTCTGACAAGCGGCAAATGTCTTTCCTTTGCAGCAATATACTCAGGATTTGTTTTTTTAACGGCAGTAGAAAAAACAACAACCTCAGCATTTCCTAAATTTTCAGCACAATGACCGATATGAACGTTAATTCCTTTTCTCTTCAAACGTTCAACATTGGCACTCTCAACTTGATCAGACCCTTGAACTTTATAACCAAGATTATAAAAAACCTCCGCAATTCCACTCATACCGATCCCCCCGATTCCAATAAAATGGATAACGCCTATATCAAGTGGCATTTTCATCAAAAAGCTCCTCTTTTATATCTGACAACAATCGCCCTGCAATTAAGGCTTCAGCCATATCAGCAAGACAACACGTTGCACGAGGTTGCCCAACTTTTTTTGCAGCAAGCGCTTGTTTTTCCAATAAATGGGGTGCACAACAAGCTTGCGTTAGAAGAGCCGCAAGTTTTTGCGCATTTAAATCTTTTTCTAATATAATTTCCGCACCACCCACACGTGCAAGAAGGGCAGCATTGGCAGACTGATCATGATCCAAAGCATGAGGATAAGGAACAAGCAAAGCAGGTCTACCAATCACCGCTATCTCACAAACCGATGAAGCACCAGCACGCGACAAAATAAAATGGGCATGCGCCATACGTTCAGCCATATCATCAAAGAAAGGAGCAACCTCAGCTTGTACACCCATATCACGATAGATTTTAATCAACTCTCCAGCTTCACCACGAATTTGCTGTACAATCTTTAAGCGTTTACGGTTCTGATCATCAAGCAAAGCAATCGCTTCTGGAACAATATGTGAAAAAAAAGACGCCCCTTGGCTACCCCCAAAAATCAAAAAATAAAATGGCTCATCACCTGTAGAAGGCTGATAGGAAACTTCAGCCGCCTTCAACACAGCCTCACGCACTGGATTCCCCGTCAAAAGCGTTTTATGAGCATAAGGACCATGTGGGGACAACAAACCACCAGCGATTGCACGCACAAAAATTGCCAACATCCGGTTGGCACGCCCCATAACGGCATTTTGCTCATGAATAAATGTTACACGCCGCATTAAGGCCGCAATAAAAAGAGGAGGAAAACTCGGATACCCCCCAAAACCACCAACCAGAACAGGACGTAATTTATAAAACAGCCCCAACGATTGCCCCATACCTTTAAGCAAAGACCAAAACGTTTTTATCAAAGCAAAAGGATGACGTCTTGTAAATGTAGCCGATGAAACGATATGTATATGTTCTTTATCAAAGCTCCGTACAAAAGATCGCGCTCTTTCATCTGTTATTAAATGAACATCATATCCACGTCGCCTTAATTCAACAGCAAGTGCTTCAGCAGGAAAAAGATGTCCACCTGTACCCCCCGCCACCAAAACAATAACTTTTTTATCATTCATAAAGAGCTATCCAAGACAGAAGAAGAAAAAGCTGAAAGGCGTGCTTCTGGCCAACGACGTGTTAAACTGAGTAAAATTCCCATTGAAAACGCAATTGCCACCATTGATGAACCACCATAAGAAATAAACGGCAATGTCATGCCTTTGGGAGGGATTAAGTGAAGATTGACAGCCATATTAATAGCTGATTGAAAGCCTATCATCATGGCTATACCCGTAATACCAAGACGGATGAAGGAATCACGCGTATTCATAGCTATATATAATGAACGCATAACGATAAAGCCAAAAAGCATCATAATTAACAAACAAAGAATAATACCATATTCTTCCGCAGCAACAGAAAATACAAAATCTGTATGGCTATCAGGAATGATCCGTTTTACTGTTCCCTCTCCGGGACCTTGCCCAAACCAACCACCATTTAAAATAGCCTCACGTCCTACATCCACTTGAAAGGTATCTCCTTCCCCTGTCAAAAAACCATTGATACGATCGCGCACATGAGGCAAAAAAAGATAAGCAAGAATAATTCCTACAACGCCAAAAATGAGAAAGAAAAAAATAACCGTAAGAGGCACACCAGCAATAAAAAACAGCCCCCCCCATGTTGCACTTATTAAAATTGTTTGTCCAATATCAGGCTGTAAAACCAGAAGAACACAACAAATGGCATAAAGGAGAGTTGCTAACATGTAACCTGGAATTCCCCTCCTGCGTATCTGTTCTGAAAAAAGCCAAGCGGACATCACCACAAAAGCTGGCTTCATAAACTCTGAAGCTTGTACAGAAAAACCAAAGAGCAAAATCCACCGCCGTGCTCCCTTTAATTCAGGACCCCAAAATAGGGTTGCAACCATAAGAGCAAGCGTTACAATAAGCAAAAGAGCACATAAACGACGAATATTAGGAAGCGAAAAAAAAGAAATGGTAACCATTGTAAAAAATGCTGAAATGCTAAAAATGATATGCCAGCGAACAAAATAAAAACTATCAGCAATTCCGATTTTTTTTGCAATAGTGGGGCTAGCAGCAAAAGACAGCATAATGCCAATCCCCATTAAAATTAAACAAGCCGCAAAGATAGAGCGATCAATTGTCCACCACCAATTCGCAATTGGGTCTCTATCTGCACGCGTAATCATTTATAGCCACCTTATCCGTTTTATAAATTATCTCAAAGTGATAAGGTTCCCCAACCTGTCCAACAAACACTTTAAAAACTAAATTACACAAAAAAAGATTCTGGAGTCTTAACGCAAAAATATTTTTTATAAATAATGCTTCTTTTTATTGTAATTGCATCACCAAAGAGATAAATGCTTCTCCCCGCACCTCATAATTTTTAAATTGGTCATAACTTGCACAAGCAGGTGACAAAAGAACCACCACCTCCTTTGCCTTGCAATGCATTGCGTCAATGGTGGCTTCACGCACAGCATTTTCTAAAGTTAAGCTCATAGAAAAGGGAAGAGAAGAACCAATCATGCGCGCAAATTCTTCCGCTGCACTCCCAATCAAATAGGCTTTACGAATTTTAGGAAAAAATTCTCTAAGAGACTCAATTCCCCCCTTTTTTGCCTGCCCCCCAACAATCCAAAAAATATCATTAAAGGCGCGAAGTGCCGGCGCTGTTGCATCTGCATTCGTCGCCTTGCTATCATTGATAAATAAAACCGCCCCCATTTTACGAACTTGCTGCATACGATGAGGCAGTCCTTTATAGCTTGCTAAATGCTTGCTTATAGAGGGATCGGTTATTTTTAAAGCTTGCAACGTTGCCAAGGCCATAAGAGCATTTTGTGCATTATGACCTCCGCGCAAAGCAGACATAGAAGCAAGATCTGCAAGCATATGTCGCTGTCCTTGACGGACAGAAAAGAGCTTGCTCCCCTCTGCATAAAAACCATTTTCAACAAAATGATCCTTGGAAATGGCCTTAATTGGATGCCCTTCGTGAAGCAATTGTTGATACAACATCTCACAAGCTGCATCATCAACGGAAATGAAAGCCTGAGAAGCCTGAGCAACTAGATGTCTTTTGGTTTGCACATAATGCGCAAAACTCCCATGACGATCAATATGATCAGGTGTCAAATTTAATAAAAGCCCAATGGTTGGCTGAAGAGAGGGCGTAAGATCAATTTGAAACGATGAACATTCAATGACATAGATACGTTGTTTAACAAAGGGCTTAAGCGTTAATATCGCCTGTCCAATATTTCCCCCCATTTGCACATCATAACCCATTTTTTCCAACAAATGCGCAAGCAAAGCCGTTGTTGTCGACTTTCCATTCGTCCCCGTAATCGCAATGAAAGGAACATCCTCATCACAAAAATCATAACGCTGTAAAAAATGATGGCGCGCACGAACAAATAATTCAATATCGCCAATAATTTCTATATTTGCTTGACGAGCTTTTTCAACAACCCAATGGGGTTTAGGATAATTTAAAGGAACGCCAGGTGCGAGAATCAATGCCACAAATTCTGACCAATCTTCACCGTGAAGATCTCTTGTTGGAATATTTTGCTGAAAAGCTTCTTGCACGCTCGCAGGATGATCATCCCATGCTACCACTTCTGCACCGCCACGCATCAACGCTTGTGCCGTTGCTAATCCAGACTTCCCTAATCCAAAGAGAGCAACTTTTTTCGCCTTATAACACGCAACAGAAATCAAAATCTCACCGCAATTTAAGTGTTGAAAGACCAATGAGAGCAAGAACAATTGAAATAATCCAGAAGCGTATCACCACTTGGCTTTCAGTCCAGCCTTTTTTCTCAAAATGATGATGGATTGGTGCCATAAGAAACACACGTTTTCTTGTCAATTTGAAATAACCAACCTGAATAACAACTGAAAAAGCTTCCACAACAAACAGCCCACCAATAAGAGCCAAAACAATTTCATGCTTCGTAGCAACCGCAACAGTCCCCAGTAGACCTCCAAGAGCCAATGAGCCAGTATCTCCCATAAAAATAGCAGCAGGTGGTGCATTAAACCATAAAAATCCAAGCCCTGCCCCTACAACAGCACCCAATAAAACGGCCAGTTCACCTGTTCCCGATACATAGTGTATTTGGAGATAATCAGCAAAATTCATATTACCACAAAGATAAGCAATCAGAGCAAAAGATAAAGCCGCAACCATCACAGGAACAATCGCAAGACCGTCAAGACCATCCGTCAAATTAACGGCATTGCCCGTGGCGACAATAACAAAAGCAGAAAAAGGAATGAAAAACCAACCTAAATCAATAAGATAATCTTTCAAAAAAGGCAAAGCGAATCCAGTTGAGCCAATTTGTAAGATGATAAAAGCAGCAATTGCTGCAACAACAAACTCCAAGCTTAGGCGTGCTTTCCCAGAAAATCCTTTGTCTGTTTGTTTTGTAACCTTAAGATAATCATCATAAAATCCAATGGCTCCAAAAGAAAGCATAACCAAGAGCGACACCCAAAAATAAATATTCGATAAATTACACCACAAAAATGCCGATACAACAATGCCGGTTAAAATCATCAATCCACCCATTGTAGGTGTTCCAGCCTTTTTAAAATGTGTTTGAGGACCATCGGCACGAATTGGTTGCCCTTTGCCCTGCCGCAACTTAAGAGAAGCAATGATGCTAGGTCCAAACAAAAAAACAATGAGTCCCGAAGTCAGCATCGCTGCTATCGTGCGAAAAGTAATGTAGCGAAAAACATTCACACCTGGAAGCCAATCACTCAACGAAGAAAAAAACAGCATCATGGGACAAAAAACCTCTTAAAACTATGAAGAAACCGCTTTATAGCGCTCAAGCAATGCCGTCACAATATTTGATGAACAAAGGCTATTGGATGATTTAATCATCAAGAGATCCCCAGGAGAAATTTCTTCCAAAAGAAGCGGTAAAATTTTCTCAATATTTTCAGCATAATAAACCTCAACATCAGCAGATAAATCACTGACTAAAGATTTCATCGCCTCACCAAATAAAAAAACGGGATTAGCACCAGAAAGACGTATTGGCTCCCTTAAATCACGATGAAGCTTTTCACTATACCCCCCTAACTCTAGCATATCCCCTAAAACAGCAATTCGCCGTCCCCCTTCCCCAACGGGTCCTGTCGCAAGAAGCTCAAGAGCCGCACGCATAGATGCGGGATTAGCATTATAGCTTTCATCAATGAGATAAAATTCACCTCCATTCGATAAAGACAACCGATAACGAACACCACGCCCTTTTTGAGAAGAAAAATGGCTCAAAGAAAGCACAATAGGGTCTAAATCAACACCAATGGCATCACAAGCAGCAAGAACAGCTAAACTATTTTGCACAATATGGCGTCCAGGAGCACCAACTTTGACCTGCCTATTCTGTCCCCCAATGCGCACCATCATAGAAGAACAATCGGTTAAAAGACGTATATCCCGCGCTTGATAATCAGCATTTTCAGCCTCACCAAAGCTTAAGATCTTTTTCACACCACATTGCTTTGCTTTTTGAACGAGATAAGAAAAAAAATTACTATCTGCATTTAAAATGGCAATGCCCTCTTCATCCAACCCTTCAAAAATTTCAGCTTTTGCCTCTGCTATTTCTTCAAGATCTTTGAAAAAACCCATATGTCCTGCACTAATATGCGTAATGAGAGCAACATGCGGACAAACCAGTTTAACCAGAGGGCGAATTTCATCTTTATGATTCATGCCAATTTCAAAGATACCATAATCACTCTCCATCGGCATCCGCGCTAAAGTAAGCGGAACCCCCCAGCAATTATTGAAAGAAGCGAGATTGGCATGAACCTCCCCAGCCGTTGCAAGGACTTGTTTTAAAGCTTCTTTTGTTGTTGTTTTTCCCACCGATCCTGTTATCGCGATAATTTTAGCTCTTGAACGTTTGCGTGCAGCTTTCCCAAGTTTTTCTAGGGCTTGCAAAACATCAGGAACAACAATCAATGGAGCCGATATCTTTTCCATATCCTTCAAACGGTGTTCTGCAACAATAAGAACGCCTGCACCTCGTGCATAAGCCTGCGCAGCAAAATCATGTCCATCAAGATGATGCCCCTTGATGCAGAAAAAAATATCGCCTTCTGCAAGAGTACGGCTATCAATGGAAACACCAGGAAAAGTTTCTGGCACGTTTCCCATTACAATACCATCAATAGCCGCAACAAGTGCTTGTTTATCCCATAAAGCTGTCATTTCCTCCGGTCCTCTAGAGCTTCTATCGCTTTCAGACGATCTGAAAAAGGATACGTTGTCTGCCCTATAATTTGGCCATCTTCATGACCTTTTCCAGCAATGATGAGTGTATCACCAGCTTTCAAAAGCCCTACCGCATAAAAAATAGCTTCACCACGATCTGCTATCTCTGTGGCTGTTGGGACCGCCTGTAAAATATCCTTGCGTATTTTTTCTGGTATTTCTGTACGCGGATTATCATCCGTTACAATAACAATATCCGCTTTATCCGCTGCAATTTTTCCCATCAAAGCTCTTTTTCCTTGATCTCGATCTCCTCCACAACCAAAAACAACAACCAAACGTCCTTGCGTAAAGGGACGAACAGAAAGCAAAACCTGCTCCAAAGCTTCTGGTTTATGCGCATAATCAATATAAACAGGCGCATTATTTTCTGTCTTTCCAACAAACTCCAACCGACCAGGAGCCCCCTGCAAAGTTTCAAGTGCAGAAAAAACCTTATCAGGAGAAAGTCCCGTTGCAAGGGCCAGCCCTGCCGCCACAAGTGCATTGGTTACCTGAAAATTTCCAGCTAAAGGCAAGTCAAATGTATAAATCTTATTTTCCACACGACATTCGATACACTGTTTTGAGCGTTGATGTTCAACGCGATTAATTGTGATAAATTGTCCCTTACGTCCAATTGTCAAGACACGGCGGCGCGCTTGTGTAACAGCATCAATAACTTTTTGTGAATAAACGTCATCAGCAAAAATCAAAGCAGGAGCAGATACAGGCAAAAGTGTATCAAACAACCTCATTTTAGCCCGCAAATAATCCTCTACGCATTTGTGATAATCCATGTGATCTCGCCCTAAATTGGTAAAGGCACCAGCCGTTAAACGGACTCCATCAAGGCGTCCTTGATCAAGCCCATGTGAAGAAGCTTCAAGAGCTGCATGGGTTACACCTTCATGAGAAATTTCACAAAGAAGACGATGCAAGACAACCGGATCAGGTGTTGTAAGAGAACCATAATCATTCCGGTGAGGTGAAACAACACCAACTGTTCCTATACTGGCAGCACACAATCCAACATGAGACCAAATTTGCCGAAGAAAAGAGACAACAGATGTTTTACCACTTGTCCCCGTTACAGCAACAACCGTTTTAGGCTGAGAACCGTAAAAACGTGCAGCGGCCAACGCAAGACTATGTCGAACATTCAAAACACGTAAAAAAGGAACAGCTAAATCCTCAAGTACAGCCTCACAATCCGTAACGATTGCGCATGCTCCCCGCTTTATCGCATCATTGATATAGTCTCTTCCATCCCCTTGTTTTCCTTGAACAGCAACAAAAACATAGCCCGGCAAAACTTGTCGAGAATCTGCACTGATTCCTGTTATTTCCATTGAAGAAAGCTTCTGATCTTCAAGACATTCTGTAAAAACTGTTCCAAACAACATAACGACGCACCTTTATATTCATTTTACCGCTGTTTAACAAAACTTGAATGGTTCTTTTTACCTAAAAAAGGCTCATATTCTTTTTTAAAATCCGGCTTTACACCAAGAAAACTGGCTGAACGACGAACAATATTTGCAAGCATTGGTCCAGCATTCATCCCTGCTGTTGCGGAATTTTTTCCCTCTTCTGGCTTAGGTTCATCAATAATTGTTAAAACAACATAAGCAGGATCATCAATCGGAAAAGCAGCCAGAAAACTATTGAAATTTTTTGTTTTAGAATATTTTCCATTTTCAACTTTCTCAGCTGTTCCGGTTTTTCCGCCCACTCGATAGCCTTCTACTTTTGCATTACGTCCAGACCCAATATCACTATTTAATTTATAAAGGTAACGCATATTTTGACTTGTTTTGGCCTTCAAAACCTGTTTTGCATGATGCAAAGTTTGTTTTTTTGTCCGTTTTAAAAATGTCGGCTCAATCAACCAACCACCATTCATTAAAGCAGCAGCCCCAACGGCTGTTTGTAAGGGTGTTGTTGCCATACCATGCCCAAAAGAAATTGTCATAGAATGAATATCCTTCCAATGATGAGGCACAATAGGATGGGCAACTTCAGGCAATTCTGTTGTAAGACGATCCAAAAGCCCAAGTTTTTGCAAAAAACTGCGATGTTTATCAATCCCTATCGCTAATGCCTCTTTAGCAGAACCAATGTTGGAAGAATAAATAAAAACCTCCCATAACGTTAAGGGACGATTTTTTCCGTGAAAATCATGAATCGTATAGCCACTACTTGCTTTTATGGGCCTTGAAGCATCAATAACACTGTTTAAATGAAAAATATCGGAATCAAGAGCCATAGCAGTCGTAAAACTTTTAATGATCGATCCCATTTCAAAGGTTCCAGCTGTCATCCGATTAAGACGATCACTTTTTAAAGCTTCAATAGGGTTTCCAGGATCAAAATCTGGGAGTGATGCCAAAGCCAAAATTTCCCCCGTGTGTATATTTAAAATAACAGCGCCTGCAGCAATCGCCTTATAACGCTTCATAGCCTGAATAAGTTCATCATGAACAATTGCCTGAAGTCGCACATCAATCGAAAGCTGAACTTGTTTTAATGATTCTTCCACGGCAAGACCAGCAGCACGCAGAGCACTCAACCCCGTATCATCAATATATTTTTCCATACCTGCAATGCCCTGATTATCCACATTGACCATGCCGAGAATATGGGAAGTTATAGGTCCATCGGGATAAAAACGACGAATTTCAGTCCGAAAACCAATTCCTGGAATACCAAGAGCCATAATTTGCGTTTTCTGCATGGGTGTTAACCCACGCTGTATCCAAGAAAAACCGGTTTTTCTTTTTAAACGCTTATAAGTTTCCTGCCAATTGAGATCAGGCAAAACTGTTGAAAGCAATTCAATTGTTTCATCCACATCAATAATACGCCGTGGCTCAGCAAAAAGTGAATAGGTTTTAATATCTGTTGCTAATAAACGACCATTACGATCAACAATATCAGGTCGTGCCGTCAATTGCAGAATGCTTGGTCCCTTTGCTTCTTCAATCTGTCCACCTTCCAGCCCGTAAGAAATAAGGCAAGCTCCCATGATGCCATATAAAATTAAAAAGCAGAACAACGAAAAAAGTAACCGTGGACGACTAGAGTACGAACGACGAACAGAAACATGATGATGATTCAACGAATCCTTTAAGCACTTTTTTTTCTTTGAGAATAAAAAGGACGATTTCATTGCTGTGCGCCTTTTTGAACAACGCGATTGACTTGAGAAGCCCGATTATTTGCCAAAATATCCTGATGATCTTCCAAGATATTTTGTTTAATTATTTCTTCAATTGGATCGTGTTCTCGTACCGGAATATCTTTAAGCTCCACGATTTGATGCGGCTGTATAACCTCTAACCCAAGTTGTTTTTGATAACGTTTCGCAAGTTTTTGCATGCGTGAAGGCCTTATCATGACAGCCCACTCAGCATGAAGCAAACTCACCGTATTTTTTGCTGCAGCAATTTCATGCTCAAGATGACGAACCTCACTCATACGTTTTTGAACATCATATTTTACTTTATAAGTAAGGCCTGCCATACAAATCATAATCATCACTAAAATCATATCAAATGTACGGAAAACTGTCATTTCTTGCCACCTTCAAAACTGGCAATTTCTGCTAAACCAAATAATTTCATATCTTCCCCAAGAGCCTCTGCGTCAGTTCTCACCCCCATACGCAATCTTGCAGAACGTGAACGAGGATTTTTCTGTAACTCCTCTTTATTGGCCGTTATTCCTCCTTTAAACAAAGGGAAAAATGTTGCTGGCGAATGCTTTATTTCAGGTAAATGGCGTGATCTCATACCTTCTCCAGAACGAGAGACAAAAAATCTTTTAACCATACGATCTTCAAGAGAATGAAAACTGACAACCCCCAAACGGCCTCCAGCTTTTAAAATGCGTTCAGCAGCAAATAAACCACGCGCTAATTCACCGATTTCATCATTAACATAGATACGAAGAGCTTGAAATACACGTGTTGCAGGATGAATGCGATCTCCTGGCTTGCGCCCTACCAACGCTTCGATAGCATAAGCTAAATCACCTGTACGCAAAAAAGGCTGAACAGCACGACGCTTTTCAATCATTCGTGCAATTCGCCCTGCATAACGCTCTTCTCCTAATATCTTAAAAATACGCGCTAAATCCTTTGCTTTTAAATGATTGACAACATCACTGGCTGTAAAACCCGTCTGAGCCATTCGCATATCTAAGGGACCATCTTTTTGAAAAGAAAAGCCTCTTTCTGCTTCGTCAAGCTGCATTGAAGAGACACCAATATCCAAAATAACCGCATCCACCTTCTCTTCAACAACACGATCGAGCTGTGAAAATTCCATATGGACCAAACGAAGCCGTGGAAAAAATTCATCAACAAGGGATTGTCCCGCAGCAATGGCATGAGGATCACGATCAAGAGCAATCACTTGTGCCCCTGCCTTTAACAAGGCGCGCGTATAACCACCAGCACCAAAGGTGCCATCAATCACTTTTGCTCCAACCAATGGCATAAGCCCAGCCAAAACTGGCTGCAACAACACTGGAATATGGCGTTCAGCTCTTTGATCCTGTTTTGTCAAAATAATCCGTCTTGAAGTTATGCTATTTCAAATCAACAGCGCCCTCATGGCAACCGATACCAGAATAACGAACCCTCAACTTTCATATACATCACCATGAAAGAAAAAAGTTAAAGATATTCCAAGACACATCCTAACGTATTATACTTAAAGAAATGTTATAGTTTTTTAAAACACTCTTTCATTCAAGTGTTCATTTAAAACGCAAACTCCATAAAAGATCATATGTCATTGAACATACAAAATATCGCGTATTATCCATAAAATATCAGTCGGCCTATAAGCCGGGTTCTGTAGTGTAAAGCTTATACTTTACATGGCAACCATTCATCTAGGACGGATGTTACCATCCGCCTCGTGCAACCTACCCGAATGACTCGCCCGGAAATCGGCTGCAAATTAAATCTTGCACGTCATTTCTATTTGGTCTTGCTCCCGGTGGGGTTTACCTTGCCACATTCATTACTGAATGCGCGGTGGGCTCTTACTCCACCCTTTCACCCTTACCTATAAAAATAGGCGGTTTGCTTTCTGTGGCACTTTCCCTAGGGTCACCCCCGCCGGGTGTTACCCGGCACCGTCTTTCCATGGAGCCCGGACTTTCCTCACCTGCCGCTTTTCAGCATTGGACAAGCGCGGCTGCCCAGCCGACTGACGTATTAACTTATAAAACATTTTCTGCTCTGTGAAAATAGCATCTGAAAATATTTTATAGCCAATCCCTTTTAAAAAACGTTATTACTTTGTTGTTATTTTAATGAAGCCAAATACATTTTCACTTTTGCGCAATATTTCGCCGAAATGGAATTCATTTTTTTTGCAGCATGTCCTGCATTATACTTAAGAATTGTACCACACGTACTTCCCCCACTGAGTTTATAGGCCCGTGCCAAATAACGCATACCATATTCAAGATTGGTCGCAGGATCGTACAAATCTTTTACAGAACCACTAAAGCCCAACCCTCGTGCCGTAGAGGGTTTTATTTGCATCAAACCTATTTCGCCCGCGGCCCCTTTTATGCTTGCCTTATAATTACTTTCAACTTTTACAACAGCATGGGCTAAATTAACGGGAACATTATGCTTCGTTGCAAGTTTCTGAATAAGAAACTCATAAGGACGTGCAGGTGTCTTAGAAGCAACAATCACTGAGCCCTCTTTTGATTCTGCAATATTTAAGGCACTATGAGTCCAGTTTATATCGAATATAAAAAATACAGCACACGCTGTATTTAACAAGTTTTTTAAAAATTGCATTTTCTTTCTCTTCACAACATTCTCAAATTCTATTCGCCAATAGTTTGCAAGCGCATTGTACAAAAAAAGAAAGCAAAAGAACGGCTTGAAAAAGGAAATACTAAGACAATTTCAAGATAAAATTCTCTATCAAAAGAAAATCTCTTTATGCACAAATTATAGATTGTCCTATATCATAAAATAAAAAAAATAAAGAGAATATATTTGATCTTATAGTATATTCAATAAAATGATATACTCTATATATCTCTATTATTTCTGCTGTATCACTCAATTTCTATAGTACAAAATAGCAATAAAGATACATAATATTTTTTACAAATGATGATTAAATTCTTTATTAAGATCAATTCTACAAAGTAATGCAGAGACAAGACAATCTTTACCAAAGATCCCCGATATTGAAAAAAATTTTACAAAAAATAAAAACCATTATTAATGCTTCCCACTCGCCAATAAATGCCCACAATACTTTTTATACCCTATAAACCATCAACCAAAGACAATCAAAAAACCTATCATTGTGCATAAAAAGCTCATAGATATATAAAATATTCACACTCTTTACGCATTCAAAATATTACAATAGCCTTTGATATTTGAGATGACTCAAAAAAGCTTTTTACTCCTTTCTAAAAAGAGCTTTTATCCACAAAAGCTCGTCGCTTTGTGTTGTGCAAAAACTGCTTTTGATTGCTTTAACAGATTGAAAAAAAGAGAATTTCGCAATATGCGAGATCCTTACTTCACATGTAAAATGATAAATGAACGTTATAAAATAATATCTTTTTTATTCCTACAACAAAGCTTAACGATTATTTTTGTCTGTTTTTTAATTCTCGAAAATGCAATCCCCTCAAAGCCTTTTGAAGGAAAATGGATCTCTCATCCTCATCCAAATATTTTTTGCCTGATCCTAGATTAACATCTTACCAGCCTTACGCCTCATCTCCAGAAACTATACAAGTAAATCAACACCTAAAATCTGCAAGAAAAAGGTAACTCAAGCCTTTTGAGAATTTTCGATCTTCCTATCAAACAAGAAATAACGGGCATATAAAATTGTGCTTAACGTGTTTTGTTACAGCAATTCATGCCTTTTCTTTTCTACAAATGAACGCTCTCAGATTATTCTCACCCTTTATGAAAATACTGCCTTGATTTGAGCTGTTTTTATTCCTTTTGTTATTTTAGCCATCGATAATGGGAATTCATCTGAAGCGTCACCGACAAACTTGCGACCACTCTTATAATGATCGCAACCCTATTTTTATTTTGATTGATTACCTTCCAAATAAGATAATTTTTCTAATTATCTTACAAATTAATTATTTCTCTCGCGCCTTGCAAAACTTTACAAAAAGCTCTGCCCCTTAAAATAAAATCCAAAAGCGCGACTTTAAAAATAAGCATTCGCAATGGCTGGACGAGACATTGCTTTTGAGAGAGCCATAGCAACAGTTTCACCAAACTTATGCGCCTTCTCACGACTCTGACCATTTCCAGCAGCAAATGAAATCGCATCGCGACGCACTTGCTCAATAAACTGTTCTTGCTGTTGAGGACTCATCTTAGAAAGATGCACAATAATATCTGGGAAAGCCATCGACCATCTCTCTAGCAACCACTCCTCTGTTACCTCAACCTGTTGAGAAGAAGAGGTGTAACTGGAAAAAAACTTTTGAACAACAACACTGCGAGATGCAAAAACGCTAATGCCCAAAATAAGAAACATAAATAAAATTAAAGCAATACGACTGGAGAAAAATCCCATTATCTCTTACCTAAAGATTACAGAATCAAACACAGATTCCCTTTATAACATTCAACGATTTTTCAATAAAGAAAAACTCTCATCATTGAAAATGAATTCGATAACACTAACCACTCAATAAACTCTTATCCCCCTAGTACGACAAACTACACAACAGTAAATGCCACGCCTTTTAAGGCTCTTGAGAACACCTTACAAAACCCTAAAAATAATTTACAAAAAAACCTGACTGAGGAAATCCTCAGTCAGGCCAGACAATCTAGGGGATCCACGCGGGGGGGGGGGAGGAGGTTCCCCGATCGTCCTCTCGCATCAACCACTAAGATAGCCGATGCAATATTCTTGCTATGGAATAAAATGCTTTAAACAACAAGAAATTCTTATCATCTCCTACGCAAAAAAACACAAAAGAATTATAAATTGTTTAAAAATGGTGAAATTTAGGCAAAAAAAATTCAAAATGACCCAATTTGAAGCAATTTTATTCCAAGAAACATCAATCAGAATCGACAGCCATTATAGTTTTTTATAATAATTTCTTTTACAGCTCTGATGATCATCATTAAAAAATAAGTAATCTGTATATATTCGCCCTATAAAAAATAGAATCAGCAGAATCACTTGCCCAGCAGCGATCACCACAAAAGAAAAACGTCGTCTTTAAGCCTTATACAATAAAAGCAGAAACACCTGCTCAAAAGAACAGATGAATTATTTCAATAAAAAACAATAAATTAAAGGGAAAAAGTCTTATCTATCTTCATGAAAATTTCTGAAAATGACACTTTAAAAATATTGTCAAATCTCTTGACTGCTAGCATCAATAAAGAATTGAAATAGCTTATGAAACAAATGAACCCTCTGAAGGTATTTATTTCGAATCATACCCTATAATCATTCCCAATAACGATAAACTACCCTACAATAGCCAACACATCCCTATATGTTATTTAGAGAAATCTGAGAATACAGTACATTAACAAAAGCGATTTATGCAAAATCGATTTGTTTATCTTGAATATCATCAACCAATAAACGCGGATCACGAGCAAGCCAAAGTGTCACCACACACGACTCACTGTTTTTACTTTGTATAGGAGTAAGACAAATCGTTTGCTCTAAAACAAATCCCGCATTTTTAAGCCATTGTTCTATTTGTGAAGCTGAAAATCCAAAATGCATAGGCGCTTGATCAGAATGTGAAGACTGAACTTCATGATAACAAAAATCTACAATCAATAAACGCCCATGAGGACGCAACACATCTGATATCTTATGAAGAGCCCCTTCAGGGTTTTCAAGAAAATGTAAAACCCAATGAAGGATGACTAAATCAAAAGTTGTATCTCCAACCGGCAAATACAAAACATCACGATCAAGCACGATTTCAATCGCATGCGTATAAAGACCAGAAAACAATTTTAAGACAGAATCTCCACCTATTCCAATATTCAGCATCGTTTGAAATGGCTTATCACCTACGATTTTAAGTAAAGCTTTTTCGACACCATGATCTGCCATATAGAATGATCGTAAGACATCCCATTGCAACGTATTTTGTAAAAAATGCTGCTTTTTTGTTTTTTGACGCTGCTTTTTGACATCCTTCAAACGTTCTAAATCATGCGCTAACAACACATCGTGCTGTGGCAAAGCCGAAAGAATACCCTTCACAATGTCTTTACCCCAAAAGTCATGACAAAGCTTAAAATAAAGACAGCCTCCCTTCTGATAACGCTCAATCAATTGTGCTTCGTACAATACACATAAATATCGTGATATACACGCTTGTGACTGATCAAGGATAAAAATAAAATCAGGGATTGTTAAATCTTCATGATGCAAAAGCCTAAGAACACGTAAATGGCTCACTTCTGTTACCACTTTCAGCAGCACAATCATTGCATCTAAACTTGCACTTTTTTTCATAATTACCCCTCTTAAACTCTCCTATAAACATTTGTTTATAGGAAAAAAAGTCAAGCATAATGCGCATATTCTCATTTATTTCATTCCCACCATTTTATCATACTATGATAAAAAATAGGCTACCGTATAAAGACGAAGAGATCTTACCCCATTGCCCACAAATAATTATAATAAATTGATTTATTATAATAAATTGATTTATAAGAATGATTCACCATTTTTACCTTAAATAAAAGGTTAAAGTATCGTAATCTTTTCTCATTTCAAATCCATTCATGGTGAATCAATTAAACTATTCTCTTGCATCCCAGAAGTAGCTGCCTATGAACAGAAAACATAGACAATGAGTGAAATGCCTCTTATAGCTATCTCAAAATAAAAATTATCCAACATTGGAAGAGAATAAATAATAAGATGGTTTCAGCTTGTAGCTTTTTACACAAAGAGGCTAATGCTCAACGACCAGAGCACAATACACTTTCCATAAAAAGATTTCTCCCTTTCATAGCAATTTCACAAGAAAGGACAGTTCTATATCATAAGTAAAATAGCTTTATTGACGTCATAGGCTCATAAAGAGCCTCTCCTCTTTCCAATGAATAAAAACTTCCACACAATACACACGACGTTATTGATGAATAACATAAACATAAAATACACGATCTCTCAATTAAAGAATTCTAACGTGTAAGAGGCTTATAATTTGCGTGCTTAGGGTTAAGAGATTCAGCCCCAAGACGGCGAACTTTATCAGCTTCATATTCAGCAAAATTACCTTCAAACCATTCCACATGACCATTACCTTCAAAGGCTAAAATATGCGTTGCTAATCGATCAAGAAACATGCGATCGTGTGATATGATCACAGCACAACCAGCGAAGTTTTCTAATGCATCTTCCAATGCACCTAACGTTTCAGTATCAAGATCATTTGTCGGTTCATCCAGAAGAAGCACATTTCCCCCCTCTTTTAAAAGCTTTGCCAAATGGACGCGATTGCGCTGCCCTCCTGATAAATTTGCCACTTTCTGCTGTTGATCGGCCCCCTTGAAATTAAAAGCCCCACAATAAGCGCGACTATTCATCTCATATTTGCCTAACTTAATAATATCATTTCCCCCAGAAATCTCCTCCCAAACAGTTTTATCGCCCGCCAAGGAATCGCGACTCTGGTCCACATAACTCATGTGCACCGTTTCACCAATACGTATTTGACCTGAATCGGGCTGTTCTTGTCCTGTCAACATTTTAAACAAGGTCGACTTTCCCATACCATTGGGCCCAATAACGCCGACAATACCCCCAGCAGGAAGTTTAAAAGAGAGAGAATCAATCAACACACGTTCGCCATAAGCTTTAGAGAGATGATCAACTTCAATGACAACCTGTCCTAATCTTTCTCCAATAGGAATGATGATTTGCGCCTCTCCAGGACGGCGCTCACGTGCTGCCTGAACCAACTCATCATAAGCTTTAATCCGCGCCTTTGACTTTGCTTGTCGCCCTTTTGGACTAGAAGCAATCCATTCTTTCTCACGTGATAAAGCACGTTGACGTGCAGCCTCTTCACGACCTTCTTGAGCCAAACGTTTGGCTTTAGCCCCCAAATAAGCAGAATAGTTTCCCTCATAAGGGATACCTTTACCGCGATCTAACTCTAAAATCCATCCCGTGACATTGTCGAGAAAATAACGATCATGGGTTATCAAAAGCACGGCGCCAGGATATTCACGCAGATGCCTTTCAAGCCAAGCTGTCGTTTCAGCATCTAAATGGTTTGTTGGTTCATCCAAAAGCAACAAATCAGGTTTTGACAAAAGCAATTTGCAAAGCGCCACACGCCGCTTTTCACCGCCCGAAAGTTTTGTCACATCCCCTTTAGCTTGTGGACAACCAAGAGCAGCCATTGCCATTTCTACCTGACTTTCTAAATCCCAAAGATTCTGACTATCAATAATATCCTGAAGCTTTGCACTTTCATCAGCCGTTTCCTCACTATAATTCATCATCAATTCGTTATAACGCTCAAGAATGGCCTGTTTATCTGCAACACCTTCCATCACATTGCCAAGCACATCTTTGCTCGCATCAAGCACAGGTTCTTGTGGTAGATAGCCACAACGTGCTCCTTCAGAAAGCCATGCTTCTCCCGTATATTCCTTATCGAGCCCAGCCATAATCCGTAAAATAGTCGATTTACCTGCACCATTTGGCCCTAAAATACCGATCTTTGCATCTGGATAAAAAGACAAATGGATATTTTCTAAAACTTTTTTATTGCCGTAAGATTTGTTGAGCCCAGCCATATGGTAGATAAATTGACGTGCCATAAATTTCTCTTTATATAAATTTCTTTTTATATTGTGTGATATTAAAGATTAGGATTTTGAAAAACTGCTTTTGCTTCTTGAAACTGCACAGTAAATAGAGCTTACATCATCTCAAAAGCTTTTCACTTTAATATTGGTACATTTTTTCTCATCTCACAAGCCCCAGTATGGTTCTAAATGCAAAAAAACATCCCCTTAAGAAGCAAAAAGCAAATCTTTTTAGCGGTCCCTGAAACATGTTATCAAACATTGCCCCTCTTTTCCATACCAGAGATAACAGTACATTTTTACCGTATTAAACCAACCTATCAGTGTAATATAAGACCAGAAAGAAAAGCAATTCTCTATGCACCTTCTTTTTTTGCTTTATGGGCTTTATATTACGCAGTAAAAAACCCTTCCCTTTTTTCATCGATTTTTTGTTACGGGAAACAATGGACTTCACCCCTTGCCTTGATGTGGCTTAAATTACGTTTACAAAACGACCGCCGCCTTATGGGATCTGACGTCCCAAGCCCAATGATCATGAAAGCTTTGCGTCAACATGTCGCAACAAATAACGACAGTGCACTTCCTATTGGGACGTGGTTACACTTCGTAAAAAACTATAAAATGAATTGTAAAAAGTTATCTATCCCCCTCTTTTGGCTTGATAATTATAAAAATAACATCAATATTCAGCAAATCATTTCAAAACTTCAAGACGAAGTATAGCTTTTTAAAAATACGATAAAAGCTCATCTTCTATAGGAATATATTTATGGAAAAAAAAGCCTTACTCGTCATTGATGTTCAAAATGACTTCTTACCCGGTGGAGCACTCGCAGTACCACAAGGTGACGCCATTTTACCCGCCGTCAATAATCTCATCAATCATTTTGACCACGTTATCTTAACCCAAGACTGGCACCCCAAAAATCATTGTAGCTTTGCTTCCTGCTATCCTGAAAAGAAGCCCTATGATACCATTAATCTTGACTATGGTCCGCAAATACTTTGGCCTGATCATTGCATACAAGGAACCCAAGGAGCAGAGTTTCATCCATCTCTCAGAGTGGAAAAGGCACAACTTATCCTTAGAAAAGGCTATAATCAAAATATGGATAGCTATTCTGCCTTTCTTGAAAATGATCAAAAAACACCAACAGGTTTACAAGTTTATCTCAAAGAACATGGTTTTACCAAGCTTGTTATGTGCGGCTTAGCAACAGACTTTTGTGTTGGATTTTCTGCTCTTCACGCCATACAATGTGGTTTTAAAGTCAGTGTTTCATTAAATGCCTGTGCTGGTATTGATGTAAATGAATCTCTAAACACGATGCTTAAAACAATGAACGAAGCTGGTGTCGAACTGTTAATGGTCTCATAAAATCTTGTATTCTCGCAATCTATTATAAGATATTGATTAATAAGAAATAAATTATTTTATGCATATTCTAAGTGAGAGACTAAAATAGAATAAAATTCTCTTATATCGAACCTATTCATAATAAATGAACTATTCTCCTACACGTTACAAATAGAATCAATATGGAAATAAAAATCATTCAAGAAAGCAACAAATGCTTCTTATGCATCGTTAAAGACAAGAGCTTTCGTCGTTCTAAAAGCGTGTAAAAAATATAATGCCGATTTGCACCTCGTATTTAAGTCAAAGCACTCAAAGAAATTTTACAGTATTCCCTTCGCGAGAAGAATCATGCCATCGATTGAACTTTAAAATAAGGACGCCAATAAAAAAGACAATGGCATTTTATTTTGCATGAAAGATCTCTCATATTAAGAATATTTGATAAACAAAAGCATGAAGTTTTAATGACTTAAGACGCAACATGTTTATCCAATTGACGACGCTTAAAACGAATCGAAGAATATAATGCCATTCCAATAATACAGACTCCCACAAGTCCTGTTAAAACTTCAGGAACCGATATAATCGTTTGCAGATACATAATCATGGCAAGAACTAAAATTGCATAAAAAGCACCATGCTCCAAATAACGATAATGCAACAATGTCCCTGATTCGACCAACATAATTGTCATAGAACGAACATAAAATGCACCGATCCCAAGACCAATTGCGATAATAAAAAGGTTGTGTGAAAAAGCAAAAGCACCAACCACACCATCAAAAGAAAAACTCGCATCAAGCACTTCTAAATAAAGGAACGCCCCTAGCCCCCCTTGCGTCACTGTCGTCAAAGTCTTCTTAGGAGCATCCAAAAGATGACCAACAGCTTCAACAGCGATAAAAGTCAAAAGCCCGTAAAGGGCTGCTAATAAAAAAGTGACTTTATCTTCCGCATCAATCCGCCCTGATACGAATAAGATCAAAATCAAAACAATTGCAATATCAATCCCCACGAGCGCCCCAAATTTTTGAGCAGGTCTCTCTATAGCATTCAACCAATGGACCTCTTTTTCAGAATCAAAAAAATATTTTAAGCCAACCATCATAAGGAAAGTTCCTCCAAAAGCGGCAATTCCCATATGCGCATCGGTTAAGACTTCGGCATATCGATGTGGTTCCCCTATTGCTAATTGAACTGCCGCAATTGGACTAATCCCAACAGCCACGACAACCACCAACAACGGAAAAACAATCCGCATCCCAAATACAGCGATCAAAATCCCCCATATAAGAAAACGGCGACGCCATAAAGGATTCATTCTACCAAGAACACGTGCATTGATAATAGAATTATCAAAAGATAAAGAAATTTCCAAAACCCCTAAAACACAGCAAATAAAAAAATATTTAAGAAAGCCAGTCATGCTTCCCGTTTCAAACCAACCAATAACCCCTCCTAAAAAGACACCAATAATCGTGAAAAAAAAAGCAAACCCAAAATAGCGTAGTAGGGCCATGATCATTCCTTAAAGTTTATTTTCTAATTCACCCACAGCACACACATAGTGCAAATCAAAAGCTTGTATTTCTTTAAAGTTGCATCTCCTAATGCAGAGGTGTATAGAATATATATGGTAAAGTTACATGAAAATTTTCTCAAAAAAAGCAAGAGACAAATGCAGTAAACAGAGAATTTTGTTTTGAAATGAATATTAATCATCAATACAATAGAGTTGAGAGATTGTTTTTTATCCATTAAAATAAAAAAATAAAGAAAAATTAAAATGATAAATATTGACATTATGTCATAGAATATTAATACATAGTGTGCTTTTATTTTTTAATAATTTATACCATGATGATTTACTGAGGGAGATAATTCGTGGCACGTCCTGAAACTGAATCAAAAACCATATTTGGAAAACGTTTACGTTATGTACGTCTTGCTTTAGGCGATCCATCACGTGAAACTTTAGCTAAAAGTTTTAGCATGACAAAAAATTCCATTGCTTTTTATGAGCGTGGAGAAAGAGAACCCAATCTTAGTGTCTTACAAACATACCGCACATTATATGGTGTCAACATTAATTGGCTTTTAACCGGACAAGGAAAAATGTTTGATGCCGAATATACAAAAGGTGATTTTGACTGGAATTATTTTATAAAAAAAATTGAGGGACTAGAAGAAACACTTGCCAATAGTGACCGTAATGAAAAACTCAATCAAGAAAAAATCGACAGCTCTTATGAAAAATTGCAGCAATATTTGTCAAGACAAGGTTTATCAAATGGCCTTAACCCTAAAACTGCAACATCACTGATTGATATGAAAGCCAAAATGGCTAATTCTTATACCCTTAGCTTATTCATTGATTTACTCATTCGAAGCGTGTCGCAAAAAGAAGTTATCGCTAATCAATAGGCGTTTATTTCAAAAGAAAAAACAAGAAATGATTAAGAGCCACCCGCATGGGAAGAGGAAAAATGCCTCTCTCCATGCGGGTGAAGGTTTGTGTGCTTTATAAAATTTACTTCTGTAAAAGAAAAATATTTGTATTGTAAATAGACCTATAGTGTCATTAAATTAAAAAAAATGATTTTATAGTATAAAATTCTCATTCACATCTTATTGACAAGAAATTTTTTCTTGTTAAAAGAATAATAGCTCTCATAGAAATTATTTTTTAGGTCAGAAAATTTAAGGGGAATATATTGACGACTTCCTATAGAGACATACATTAGTATTCGTAAATGGGTTAGTTGAGTATTTATCCTGAAAATTATCAGCTATTTTATGAGGTGAGAAACATGTATTTTGAGGTGTTTCAAGGAGTTCACAATCAATGGTACTGGCGTTTAATCTCAGGAGATGCCCAAAAAATTGCTTTTTCGAGTAAAGGATATCCAACAAAACAAGATATCTTAATAAATATTGAGCAAATCAAAGAAATTACCCATAAGGCTCTTATTAAAGAACTACAATCTTAGCGTTCTCTACCATTAAGATTAAGAGTTTAATTTGTATAATGAGATTTTGGATTACATTTTTGTAATCAATAAAAGGTGATTGATTTTTTCTCAATGAAAAGAATTTTTTGCATTGTTTTTAACAGGTGTGCATAACAATTACATTTTTGTAAGGTATATGTTTATATTCAAAGATAATTGGATTTTGGTAGCATTTATCAAGAAGAAAATCCCTCAAGCCTTGTGCCTCTTCATAGAACAAATGCCTATGAAGAGAAAATAAATTATAGATCAGAGTAAACTTGAATATTCTCTTCCAAGACAACCTTTTCACAAGCACCGTCATGGACTTCATAAAAGACTATCTCTTTCTCATTATTTCCAATCTTTCCAACACATCTCCAAAGCCTTTAATGCAATAAATTCGATGCAAAATATGAATACAATCACCCTTTATCATCTTCAGATTTAAGCACTTTTTGATATTTTTTTTCGTTTTCTTCATATTGCTTAATTTGTTTTTTCAGTTTTTCAATTGCTTGATCGCGCCTTTTAATCACCATATTTTGCTCTCTGAAAACTCTATCTCGTTCTTCAGTCATCTTCATAGAATCCTTTAAAAACTCATGCTTTATCCTTCTGGATTCCTCTTTTAGAGCTTTAATTTGACGACGATAATATAAAGAAAACCGAAATATAACCCCGCTGAACAACAAAAAAATAATCATTACTCCCAATAAAATTTCGTTTAAACTCATTTTGATCTCCTCTCGTAGCCGCTCAAGTGATCATCTTAAGCAATTTGTTTTGTTTCATCCTCCATCAAAAAAGAAGGCAATAAACTACATTCTCCAAGTGCGCATAATCACACTCGGCATTCGTATTCTCTCCATGAAAACATTGATAAATAACGCAAAATACTCTGAAAGCGGCTAAATCCACACGCTCTCACCGATTATTCGCGACATATTTATTGATCCAAAATATAAAAAATAAAGAACTTCCAACAAAACGAACAACGTGATAAAATCATACACGTCCTTCTTGAAACATTCCTATCTTCTTTTTTCGTCATGTGGAATTTTTTCATTACTACAAAAATCTTCGGTGTCACAAAACACAGCTTTTCTGTAATCTTCTATCTTCCCACAAATCTTTACATCACCACAAACCAAAGCATTCTTATAAACACAAGCCTTTCTATAATCACCAATATCCCTAAAAACTTCACTCTATTGAGCATTCAAAATTTGGCTAAAATCACTACATTCGTATAAACATATGCCTCTCCACTCATACTCAAATGACAATAAAGCTCTCCTCTCTCATAAACATGCAAATTCTTGGCCCCTAGATGACCCTATAGCGCATTGTCATAAATAAAAAATATCATCGTAAACAGACTTTATTATAAAGCATCGCATCATCAAAAGAACATTCAACCTCATAGGAGCATTGGTCACATGTATCACATTCTAGAAAACGACGACCTTCGTGCTCAAAATTATTTTTATGTTCTATAAAAACACCAAAATCATTTTTTTGATATTTCCAAAGTTTTTTAACGCACACATACGACATACCTCTGATAGTGACCTAATTTATTACAATAAAAGAGAAATAAGCGTTTAAAACCTATGAATTTATGTTTTTTTCTCCAATCACAATCTTGTCTCTTAAGGCTGTAAAGCTTCATTATATGCTCACATACCGGCTTAACACAGAATTTTTTACAAATGCTGATGTCGGGGTATATCTTGATTTATAATGCTGCTACGTATACTATCACAGCGAAATCTTATGAACACACGCATGCGTATCACCGTTTCTGGTATACGCGCTGATTTCTTCACAACCGTGGAACTAAGGAACCATTTTTATTGATTCGAATCTAAAAGTGTATGGGGACATTTTGTTATTAGTTAAAAACAACTCTATATGCTTCATTAGCGAAGAGCTACACATGGATATTTTCACGCTCCTTGTATCATGTATTCTGGATTCGCGATGCAATATTAACGCTATAGCGTAAATGTGTAAAGGTCTAAAAATGACAAAGACTGAAAAAGATTGGTTCCAACGCTTAATTGAATTAATAAAAAGTGACGGACGGACGATGATCGAAATAAGCAGAGCAGCAGGCTGTGGACAAAACTATGTCCAACAAATGATAAAAGGAGGAAAAAGACCTTCAGTCGATAAACTTATGGCGATTCTAAATACACTCGGAAATGCTAGTGCCATATATGTTATAACTGGCTTCAACATCTCTGATGAAGACTTAAAACTTATAGCTTTGATTTCGTCGGGAGATAAAAAGAAGATTGAAGCTTTAAATGTTCTGTTGAATGAGAAGCAGTTGTAGAATTTTCCACTCTATCCAATATCGCCTGCTTTTGAGACGTCGATAAAGACTCCCATTTCACAATAATATCCGATAAAGCCGCCTCAAATTTTTCATCATTCTTCATAGTCACACTCCGTATTGTCAAACAATATAACGCTAAAGCGTTTAAACATATCTCATACCTTAGAAAAAAATATTTGCAATAGGCAGTATGGAAGCAATTGTGCACAAACTTATTTTATAAAATCAGATAAAATTCTATGAGTTATGTACCATGGTGAAAAAGAAAGCATCGCTCGATCCAGACCTTCTTATGAAAATTGGTATGATCTATCAACAACGCGAATAATGTTACGCAAATCTTTTGATTCGAACCAATAACAAATTAATGTGAAAATATCCCTGAACTCTTTATAAAAGAACACGAAAAAGCTTATTTCAAAAGAAAAATCTATCAAAATTTTATTCTACCTAGCACTATCTATATTTTTTAACAATATTGCAAAGTAAGAAGATAAGAATGGTGTGGGAATAAGCCCTTATAAACAGCCGCGTCCCCTAAAGCCCTGTAATACATTGACAAGGCAACCCCCCTCAAAAACACTGTGTAAATACTGATTCTCTATCATGAATAAAAATGGTGATGTGAAAAAAATAAAATGAATCATCACCCATGATCTCCATAGGTAAATTGTATGTAGATTTACAACAAGGAAGAAGTTCTCTCACATCAATAAAAAATTATGTTCTTTGAAGAAGTAATGTATTTTTCCAAAAAGAATATCACCTCCCTTGCCAGTCATTTTGTAAAAAAGAAAAGACTCTTTTTACAATCAAAACAAAAAAAACTAGCAATAAAAAAGGTAAAGTTTAGGAAATACAGCCAATACCTTATGAGCGTAAAATCAAAAAAGACCTCGTGACTTCAATTGAATGACATAAAAATGTAATTTGAGCATAAAGCAGAAAATGCACAATGGTAAAAATAAGAATGCAAACAGCAACACATATTAAACTATTCTAGATGCACTAATCTTGCAAATGAAGGTACTTTTTTAATGAGCCTGAAAACTATATCACCACTTTATATATTAAAATGATTGATAGAAAAACATCGCAACAAAAAATGATAAAATAATTTAGAACAAACAGAGAAATAAATCAAAAGAACGAAGGATGCAAAATCCTCAAATCTTTACTCAACTATTCATTTTTCTCTTGGACAACTTCCTATTGGTGGGCCCGGAGGGACTCGAACCCCCAACCAAGCGGTTATGAGCCGCTGGCTCTAACCAATTGAGCTACAGGCCCCATATAGGTGGTCTCTCTCTAAACTAAAATGCTCTATGATACAAGAGCTGACCGAGATTATAACCCATCTTTTTCTCTTTTCTATTGGTTTTTTTTCTAATGCCCTAATTTCTTTACAAGAACTCTCAAAAATGAGAGAGTCGTCATAATAAATGTAAAGGAATAGATATGATAGAAAAAAAAATTCAACCACTGAAAAGTTCTTTGGTTAAAATAGCTATATTAACATTCACACTCTTAACCACTTCACTGGCTGTTGTCCATGCTTATGCTGAAGAAAGTAAAAGAGATGCAACAATTACAGTGACTGCAATCGGAGAAAGTCAAGCTACACCGGATATGGCAATTATTAATCTCGCCGTTGTTACCCATGACAAAACAGCTCAAAAAGCATTAGCGTCCAATAATCAATCAATCAATGAGATTATAAAAGCTTTTAAAAATAATGGCATCCAAGCAAATGATTTGCAAACATCAGGTTTATCTATTTACCAGTCATCCCACGAAAAAAAGAATAATGAAAAACTCTATCAAGTTTCAAATTCTTTAACTGTACGTATTCGTGATCTTAGCAATGCTGGTAAAATCTTTGATCAGGCGATGGCACTGGGAATTAATTCAGTGAATGGCATTACTTTTACCAATGCAGATACGAAGCCATTTTATCAAGAAGCACGTAAAAAAGCCATTACTGAGGCCATTGAAAAAGCACAAACAATAGCACAAGCAGCTGATTTAAAATTAGGAAAAATTATTGAGATCAATGAAAAAGATGATTACTACCGTCCAACGCCACGTCTCATGAGTAGAGCAGCAGATGCAAGCTACGCAGATACAAATTTTGCAGGGGGTGAATTAAATTATAATGTGAGTGTCACTGTCGTCTTTGCGATCGATTAAATCACTAGGCATTATATAAAACGCTCATATTACTGGCCTTCACAGAGAAGACCAGTAATATGAGTAAGATAATCTTCTTCAGATGATAATTCATCTTCGTAGATCTCTATGGATCCACGTGCAGAAACGTGTGCTTTATGCACCGTCTGACAATCTCCTGATACCAATGGATGCCACCATGGAAGATCTTTTCCTTCATAAATTAATTTATAAGCACAACTTTCTGGAAGCCAACGCGCCGTTTTAACTGTTGTAATGTCTAACGATATACAATCTGGTACAATTGATTTACGATGAACATAGTCTCGACACTGGCAAGTTTCTTCATCTAAAAGGCGACAAGCAATACTGGTTGCATACAGATCACCCGTATCATCATCCTCCACTTTGTGGAGACAACAATGTCCACAGCCATCACAAAGGCTTTCCCACTCAGAGAAAGAAAGTTCTTCTAATTTTTTTACTTTCCAAAAAGGAAGTTCTCCACTCATAAACTTAAGCACACCTTTTTTAATAAAGACAATCGATAAAAAATTAAAAATTTAATTTCTATAATTTCATCGATTTCTGTCTCTTAAAAAGCTTCAACTCAATGCGTACTTCATACAATTTTCTTAAAATTGATCTGAAGAAAAAGGGAGTATTGAAAAAATAGCCTATATAAATGAACATAACCTATTGAAAAATTCCTTCGTCAATTGAGAAAGAACAAAACACGATCCCTAAAATAGTAGAATAATTTTTCAAAGAATACACCTTTTTTCTCAAAAAGACAGGATACTGCACTATAGTTTATTCTTGAAATATTTCATCTTTTAAAAACAAACCGCTCTAGGAAAAAGAATATTTTATCGTTCATTTCTTAAAAGAGCCTCCCTCACCTCTCTGTTCCATAACCACTCTTTACCCTATATCTGTTGTTCTTTTGAGACAGAGAAGCACAAAGTCTCGCTACGAAAAACGTCAAAGACCGTAAACTTCTAGATTATTCGAAATCTTCCCATATTTTTCTCAAAAAAGTACCCAAGTGCACAGTAACAAACCTTCCCCTCTATGAAAAAAAAGGGGAATAATTAAAATGCATCAATTTCTTTATTTAAGAATCAAGAAAACTGCGTAGTTTTCTTGAGCGGCTAGGATGCTTCAATTTACGAAGTGCCTTTGCTTCAATCTGACGAATACGTTCTCTTGTCACTGAGAACTGTTGTCCCACCTCTTCCAAAGTGTGATCTGTATTCATTCCTATCCCAAAACGCATCCGCAAAACACGTTCTTCCCGTGGTGTTAATGAAGCAAGAACGCGTGTTGTCGTATCGCGTAAGTTCGCTTGGATAGCAGCATCAATAGGGAGTAATGCATTCCTATCCTCAATAAAATCACCTAAATGGGAATCATCTTCATCACCAACAGGTGTCTCCAGCGAAATAGGTTCTTTTGCAATTTTAAGAACCTTTCGCACTTTTTCTAACGGCATAGAAAGCTTACTCGATAATTCTTCTGGTGTTGGCTCTCGTCCAATTTCATGAAGAATCTGACGTGAGGTACGAACGATTTTATTAATTGTTTCAATCATATGAACAGGGATACGAATAGTACGTGCCTGATCCGCAATCGAACGCGTAATAGCCTGACGAATCCACCATGTTGCATAAGTTGAAAACTTATAGCCACGCCGATATTCAAACTTATCCACAGCCTTCATCAAACCGATATTGCCCTCTTGAATAAGGTCAAGAAACTGCAAACCACGATTCGTATATTTTTTTGCAATTGAAATGACAAGACGTAAATTAGATTCGACCATCTCTTTTTTTGCAATGGTTGATTCGCGTTCACCTTTCTGCACCTGCATAACAATCCGGCGAAATTCACCAATAGAAATAGCCGTTTCTTGCGCAAGATTTTGTATTTCACTCCGTAGTTTTTGAATTTCTTTTGCCTCACGCAATGAAAATTCTTTCCAACCCGGTGTAGGCAAAGTGGCAATATAATTCATCCAATCTGCATCCAATTCACGCCCTTGGTATTCTCTTAAAAAATCTTCATGGCCAATACCATAGGTGTTAGCGATTCGTTTTAGCTTACCTTCATTATGAATAAGTCTCTTATTGATGTCATAAAGCTGTTCAACCAAAGCTTCGATACGATTTTGGTTCAAAGAGAGAGATTTCACAGCTTGAATCAACTCACCCTTTAGTTGAATATATTTTTTCTTTTGAGAAGCTGTAAGAGCCCCTTCTTTACGTTCTGCCAAACTACTTTCAACATGCTGATCTTGTAATTTGCGTAATTTTACATAGGTCTGAGCAATAAAATCCAATGTTTCCATAACTTGAGGACAAAGCTCATTTTCCATTGCTGCAAGAGATAAGTTAACATCATCATCGTCTTCTTCATCATCTTCTTCAATGCTTCTTTCTCCTACATTTTCCCCCATATTACGTATAGCAGAAGACATCTTTTCTTCTTTTATTTTATCAACTTCACTTCGCTCAATAACAGGAGCCTGCTTTGCTTCTGAACCAGCATAAGTCGTTTCAAGATCAATAATTTCACGAAGAAGAATGCGCTGTTCTTTTAACTCATCACGCCAGATAATGAGGGCCTGAAAAGTCAAAGGACTCTCACAAAGTCCGGCAATCATTGTCTCACGCCCTGCTTCAATACGCTTGGCAATGGCAATTTCACCCTCCCGTGAAAGAAGTTCAACAGCTCCCATTTCACGTAAATACATACGCACCGGATCATCTGTACGATCTGTTACTTCGCGCTTATTTGTTGTCGTTGCAAGTGCGTGGCTAGAGGCCTCTACTAAGTCCCCTCCCTCTACCGTAACTTCATCTTCATAATTTTCAGACTCAACTTCATCCTCATCATCGACAACATTAACCCCCATCTCAGAAAACATCGCCAAGATATCTTCAATTTGTTCGGATGTAACCTCATCGGAAGGAAGAACGGCATTGAGTTCATCCATCGTTACGTAACCATTTTTTTTGGCAAGTTTAATCATTTTCTTGATGGCATCATCAGAAAAATCAAGAAGAGGACCATCCAAACTCGCTTGGCTTGTTACTTCCGCATTATCTTTCTGTTTAACCTTTGTTGCCATACCATAAACTCCACTCGATCACTTCATAGCTTCCATGTAACCATAGTCTTCATGTGACCAGCTTTTTTTGTTCTCACTTAAATTGACCAACAGTTTCTCATATATACTTCCTTTTAAGAGATTACTATTGGAAAGAATACATTTTGTATACGCCTTAATATCTAGATAAACTTGCCATCCAGACAAAAACGCGGGAAAACTCCAGAAGTTTCCCCGACACCTCTCAGCCCTTCTGAGATAATCTCTGCACCCTATCGTAAGAACCAATTTCCCGCTTTTCCTAAAATTCATTCTAAAATTTCATTATCATCTTTATGAATTAACTGTTATCTTTATGAAAATATCACTCCACATACACTTCCTCATCTAAAGTTTAAGTGACTGATTCGCATTAAAAAAGCGAATCATTTTATCGTATCTTGTATGTTCCCGTCTATTTTTTCATCCAACCAACTTCCAAACCCTTCAATTAACGCTTCTGTTGCCTGCATCTGCTCCAGTTCACTTTTTATCTCCCGAAGCAGATCAAAAACCTCACTCTTAGGATTTTCTACAAGTTGCTCTTCAATATCCTGTAACCTCTTATGTAGGTGGTGTTCCTGAAGATGCAAGTAGACAGCTTGTTTTAATATAGCACGTGCATCTTCTATAGGAGCTCCAGAAAAAATAATACGCATACCAATATTCTGCACAAGATGTTTCATACGCTCTAATAAAGCTTTTTGCCCTCTTTTTTCTAAGAACGCAACCATCGTTTCTTTATCATGAAGCGACTGATCCCCGAGAATTTCCAACATCGTTTGGTGAAAATATATCAATTGTGTATTTTTTAATTCTAACTCAGAGAGAATTTCAAAATTTTCATGCCATAACTCAGGATAGTAAGCTAAAGTAAGTAAAATCACAGCTTCACGTAAAGGAATAGCCTGCGAAGAATTGCGCACTATTTCAGAATTTTCTAACAGAGAAAAGGATTGATCTTTAAAGACCCTATTAGATGAAATCTGTTCATAGCGTCCTCCCCCCTTCTTTTTTGAAAAAGAGGGACGAAAAAACTCAAAAAGGCGTTGTTTTATATCTTGCAAATAATAACGACGGACATCTTCATCCTTAATCGTAAAAATTTGTTGTTTGAGTTGTTTTTCAAGCGCCGCACGTGTCTCTGGCGTTTCAAAACGCCTTCCATAGGTAGCCCGCCACCATAAAAGCTCAATCAAAGGGATGGCTTTTTGCAAAAAAGAAGAAAAAAGGGGCGCACCACCAGCACCAACAATTTCATCAGGATCTTTTCCTTGTGGCAATAAAACAAAGTGAACACAAACCCCCACCTTTAAAAGAGGCAATACCCGATCAGCAACGCGAAAAGCAGCCTTTACACCAGCATCATCACCATCAAAGCACAAAATAGGCTCCTTGCCCATCTGCCATAACAGCTCAATTTGCGCTTCCGTTAATGCTGTCCCTAAGGGCGCCACAACTCCTTCAAAACCGGCCTTAGTCAATGCAATGACATCCATATACCCCTCGACAACCAGAAGTGAATGAATTTTTTCATCGCCAACAAAACGACTATTTTTGCGAGCAGATGCTGCATTGTAAAGTATATTGCCTTTATGAAAGAGCACTGTTTCAGGGCTGTTAAGATATTTTGCACGTGTCTCTTTCTCTAACGCACGCCCTCCAAAGGCCACCACACGACCGCGCAAATCTTCGATAGGAAACATAATGCGATTTCTAAATCGGTCATAAGAATCCGCCCTCTCCTCATGCGCTGTGAGAAGTCCACATTCTTCCATTTGCTTTATTGAGATACCCCGCGCCCTTAAAGCGTCTTTCAAAGCTGTACGCCTTACCGGTGCAAAACCAATTTTAAAACGCTCTATAAGCTTTTGCGTAACACCACGTTCCTCCAGATAACGACGTGCCTGCGCACCTCCTTTATCGCGTAAATGATACTGAAAAAAATCTGTCGCAATTTTCATTACGTCATAAAGGTCAGCTTTTTCCATTTGACGTTGATGACTTTGTGGATCCAAAACAGGGAGTTTCATTCCTGCAAAATCAGCCAAACGCTCAACACTCTCTGAAAAATGCAATCCATCAAGCTCGCACAGGAAGGTAAAAATATCACCGCTTACCCCACAACCAAAACAATAATAACGCCCTTTATGATCATCACAATGAAAACTGGGCGTCTTTTCACCATGAAATGGACAACAACCCCAAAAATCTCCCCGTGAAGGCTTACTTTTTCGAGGATCAAAGTCTACCCGTTGACCAATCACTGTTGAAATTGGAAGTCTGCTGCGTAGTTCATTAAGAAAATCAGGCGGGAAACGCATTATCTCTCACAGAGTTTAAAAATTCTTTTTTGCATATTTAACGACTTTAGAGCATAATTCCAAGACTTCCTCTTAAGCAGTTGTAAAATTTTAATCTCTCAACTGCCTATAATTTTAGAAATGGAGAGTAAAAAAGTGATCGAATTTATTGTTCAATATCCGTGGTTAGAAGCTACTTCTTGGCTTGTTATTCTTACTATATTTGCCCTTTTAATCAACTTTATAGGACGAAAATTACTCATCCACGGAGCAAAAAAACTTTCTTCTCTCCTCCCCAAGAATACAACAACCGATATTCAAAATGCTATTCAATACCTAGCCAATATCATTTCAGCTTTTATTCTTTCAGTCGGTGTTAATTTTATACCAACATTGCCCGATGCATTTAGCACTGTCATCAATAATGTTGCCAACGCCTTCATTATCTTTTTTGTTGTTCTAACAATTTCTGCCTGTCTCAATATCATTAATATCCTTTACGAACAACGACCAACAGCACGATTAAAACCAATAAAAGGGTATATTCAAATTGCTAAAATTGCACTTTTTGCTATTGCAGCCGTTTTAATGGTCGCCACCTTAATTGACCGTTCCCCTCTTATTCTTTTCTCCGGTCTTGGTGCAATGGCCGCAGTTCTCATGTTAATTTTTCAAGATACACTTCTTTCTCTTGTTGCCGGTATTCAAATTTCATCCACGGATATGGTTCGTGTTGGTGATTGGATTGAAATTCCCAATCTTGGTGCTGATGGTGATGTAATTGAAATTGCCCTTCATACTGTTAAAGTTCAAAATTTTGACAACACCATCACCTCAGTACCGATCCGCAAACTTGTAACCGACCCTTTTAAAAATTGGCGTGGAATGCAAGAATCAGGGGGCAGACGCATCAAACGCTCTCTTTGTATTGATCAATCCAGTATCCATTTTCTCACAGAAGAAGAACAAAAATATCTTTCCCGATTTAATTTATTAGAAAATTATTTCACGCAAAAAATAGCAGAAATCGATCAATGGAATGCACAATTAGATAAAAATCACGATGTTGTCGCCAATACGCGCCGTTTAACCAACATTGGAACTTTTCGCGCTTATGTTTTTGCTTATCTACAACAGCATCTCAACATCAACCCCAATATGACCTTTATGGCCCGACAATTACCCCCTACAGAAAATGGTTTACCCTTGGAAATCTATTGCTTTACGAACACCACCGTTTGGCTAGACTACGAACAAATTCAAGGAGATATTTTTGACCACCTTTATTCCATTCTTCCCTTTTTTGGTTTAAAGGTTTTTCAAAATCCTAGCGGTTCTGATTTTAATCAAGTATTAAAAGCAAAAGCAAAGTAAAAACAATAAACTTCAAGTTATCAATTTTGTGTTAACCCTATTCATAAACAAAAGAGAAAGAAAAAGTATCATGAATGGCTCATTGGTACTCCTCCATCTTGCTGGCGCTGTTTCTTTACTTCTCTGGGCCACACGCATGGTGCGCACAGGAATTGAGCGCGCCTATGGTGACAGGCTTAAATATAACCTGCGCCACGTCATCTCGAAACCATTGTTTGCTGTAAGTTTTGGACTTTTTACAGCGATGATCTTACAGAGCTCTACAGCCATAACGCTCCTCGTTGGTTCTTTTGTTGAATCTGGTTTTGTCTCTGGAGTAGCAGGACTTATGGCTGTACGTGGAGGAGAGTTAGGATCAGCACTCGTTGTTAAAATTCTCACCTACGATCTCACACTTGTTGTACCCCTTTGCCTTTTAATTGGTACTTGTATCTTCATGACAACACAAAAACGTGAGTGGCGCCAAATAGGACGTATTGTCATCGGTATTGGTCTTTTGATTTTGTCTTTACAAATGATCAGTACAGCGACAGAACCTTTGCGGGATAGCGAAATTTTGCCGAGCATCATTCGTTACCTTTCCACCGATCCTGTTTCAACTTTTTTGTTGGCTGCGGCTTTAACCTATCTCTTACATTCATCCATTGCAGGAATCATTTTGCTGGTTAATTTTGCAAACTACGACCTTATCCATACACAACTTTGCGTTATCATGGTTCTTGGTGTCAACTTTGGCTCTTCTCTTATAGCACCGCTTTTAACACGCAACGCTTCTCCCAATACCCGTCTTGTTCCCTTAGGCAATTTACTCATGCGTGGAGCCGGTTCAATCCTTGTGCTGATCTTATTTTTGTCTTTTCAACCACCCATCACATGGCTTGGCAATGACGCTCCTACTCAAGTTATCAACGCCCATATCATTTTTAATATTTTCATTCTCCTCGCTGGAATACCGCTTTCAAAATGGGTTTTAAAATTGACCACTCAAATCGTTCATATGAGTACAAAAAAAACGCAAACCAATAAAACGCTCAATTTATCGGATCAAACAGCTCTTGATGATAGCGTTCTTGAACGCCCAGCTCTAGCGCTCTCCAATGTCATGCGTGAAGTTATTCATATTTGTGATCTTGTCGACATTATGCTAGAAAAAATCATGGGACTTTATGAAGAGCCAGATCTCCATATTATTGCTGAACTCAATCAACTAAACACCATATTGGACAAAAAACATATCGCCATCAAACTTTATCTTGCACGATTAGCGGGACAAAAATTATCGGATGAAGAAGCTCTTAAAACACAAGAGCTTCTAGGTGCCTGTATAAAATTAGACCAAGCAGGCGATATCATTATTCACAATATGCTGATGCTGGTTAAAAAGAAACAACAAAAAAATCTAAAGTTCAGCAACGAAGGCTGGGATGATCTCCTTCGTTTCCATGCCATTGTACTGGCCAACGCGCATATCGCATTTAATGTTCTCGTCTCCCGTGACACCCACACGGCCCATCTATTGGTGCAAAAAAAAGATCAACTACGAAACTTAGAAAAAGAGATGAGTTTAAAACATTTTAAACGCTTGCGTGAGGGAGATCTCAAAAATGTAGAATCGTCCAGTCTTCATCTTGATACTGTCCGCGACCTCAAACAAATTAACTCTCTGTTGACCTCAATGATCTACCCTATCTTAGAAGAACAAGGTCTTCTTCAAAGTTCACGCCTACGCAACCCTGCTGAAGAACAAACAGAAAAATCTTAAACTTTCCAAACAAGAAACGCATCCTATCGATTACTCAATTTTGAACTTTTAAATATCTTGCTTAACATATTGATTTAATAAATATTTTAGACGTTTTAAATGCACTCTCTTCAATCGTGTAAATTTCTCTCATTTTTAATCTATTCATAATGAATTTCCCAAAATTATTTGCTTGCACTTAAGCGGTTTGCCCCATACCCCATGTAGAATAAAGCTCTTGAACAAAGAATGTCTCGCCTTCTTAAAGCAAAAACTGTATTTCATATAAAGCAATAGATTGATTTATAATGATAATTTACTCATTTATATTGAAGGAGCCCCCAAGATATTGTAAGATTCTCTCATTCCAAAGCCATTCCTTGTTAAATCAATCAAAACCATTCACTTACACATTAAAATGTGGATAATTCCGTATGGAATAAGATGATACAAAAAAAGACTTAAAACACCTCTTATGAACTGTCTTAAAAACCAAGAACTCTCGCAACATTCGAAGTAAGTGTGTAATGCTATCGCTTGCTCTTTTATGAAGCCCAAAGATGGGGATGCTTAATGAATTTTTCCCTCTTCACAGACATTATCATAAAAATCATAAAATAGGGTTTGGGAGAGGTCTCTATAAGGAGATGGCAAAAAGTATGATCGTTCCAGCCTAAATTCACCTCGTAAAAAAGCGACCACTTCACAGGAGTAGCAAAGTAAAGAAATATCTAATAAGGAATGCAAAATACCTCCTAATTGCAACGTTTATGTCCATAAACATTTATATCAATATTTGTAGAGATTGAATTTATACAGCATTTTATAACGCATTAACAAAACAGTTTTAATTTCATTTCAAACAATGTTGATATCAATTGGCAAGTGCCAAATCTTTAAATATTCATTTATCTTATTATTTTAATGTGAATTATTTTTCAAAAATTTTTATAAAACAATAGTTTAAAAAAATGATAAATACACTTTATTTATTCTTAAAATATTTTTACAAATATTTTATTTTTAAATCATATTTTAAATTAAATTATTTCTTTATAAATTAAAATTTTTTATATATATTTATAATAATTAGATATTATACTGATATAAATATCAGTATTATTTTAATATACAGGAAATTAATAAGTAAAATCTCTAACAAAAATATCCTTTCCACTGGGTAAAAAGGGAATAAACCTTGATCTTTACAAAGTTTACTCTAGTTACAATCTAAATGCAGGCAAAGGAGAGTATCATGGAAAATGCAAACATCGGTTGGATTGCAGCTATCATTATCGGCGCGGTTGCAGGTTGGGCTGCACAGTATATTATGAAAAGCCAGACCGGAATATTGTTAAATATTATCTTAGGGATTATTGGCGCTGCCTTAGCGAGTTTCCTTTTTAGTCTTTTAGGCGTAAGTTTTGGTGGTTGGCTCGGTTATCTTATTTCAGGTTTTATAGGAGCCTGTATTCTTATATGGATAGGACGAAAAATTCGATCATAAGGCTTTTATTTATTCCATCACCTTTGGGTGTTCAATAAAATAATTGAAATATTTTAGAATATTTCTGCGTAATACATTGATACCTGTTTGGGGTATGATGGTGAGGTGCTTAAGCTCAAATTTCTAGCATACACCATCATATATCTTAACGAAAAACAGTAAAAAACTTTATAACGCATCCTTCTTCAATATCTATATAAGCCTAGGCATATCAGGAAGGGTGTAAGCATTATTTTAATGAAAGACGAACTTATTTTGTACCGTGTTTTTGTAGGCAAACACACAAATCCAGCTCATCGCAGTGTCATCGCAATCTATAAAGGCGACTAAAACCAATCATGATGATGATTAAAGATCCTACCACGTAATACCTAATGTCTATACACTTCAGCAACAAGACCATTTTTACTAAAAAAAACCGAAGAGCCCTTTTGTATTCTCAAACGATAAAGATAGGAAGTAAGCGCAAAATAATAAAAAAATAAACGCTATAAAGTTGATATCCTCCTTTTTTCTTTTCCATATTTTTATTATTGATCAATTAAAGGAATCCAAGGTATTGAATATAAAAATTTAAATGATGATATATTCTTTTACATTAATTTATAACAATGAAAACATATTAATACTTATACTTAAAATCTATCGAATTAATGCTCCCTGTATTATAAAAAATACGCTCACCTTTCCACCTTAATTCAAAAGCTCTGTGTATCCGACTTTTAAAACTATATTAAGGGTTTTTCTCCTTTTAAAATTTCCTCTTTATATTGTCTTATATAGATGAATTCTTCCTCTCTTTTTCCTCAGCGTTACAAACGAATGCTAAAACACGAAATATCTACCCATTTCCCTCGTGTTATCAAAAAACTCTATAACCTATTTTCCACATATCTTCTTTTAAAGATCTTTTCTTTCGGTGTTCCCTTTGATATTTTTCTGTTAAAATCTTGCTGCTTTCATACGCCTGTACGACATAAAGCCATCTCTTCAGCGCACTCAGCATAACATATGGAATAGAATTTTAGATGTGGAGTAAAACGATGTCTGATCTTGAAGATTCCATCTTACCACCTCTGAAGTGGTTCTTTGATCAAAATCCTCCCATACCAGAAAACATTCGGGACTGGCTCATGGAATCGGGCTCAATGACGCTTCGATTAAAAAAATATTGCACCTGTTTTCAAGTTCAACAACAACGCGAATGTTTTATTACACGCGATAAATTAAAGGAAGAAGCAGAACATCTCCCCAAAAATGCGCGTTATTGGCTACGCGAAGTCATCTTAATGGGCGATAATAAACCTTGGCTCCTCGGACGCACTGTCATTCCACAAGAAACCCTCCACCACAATCAAGCCTTGATGCATTTAGGAACGACCCCCTTAGGACACTATTTATTTAACAGTGACAAACTAACCCGCGATTACATTCATATTGGACAACAAGGCACGCTATGGGCACGCCGTTCCCGTTTGCGGCTAACGGGTAAGCCATTGTTGCTCACTGAACTGTTTTTAACCGATTCACCCCTGTATACCCATAAATAGAGGATATTCATTTTATTCTGCATAATGTATGGATTTTGCATAGCTTAAAAGGGGTATCAGAGCAAAAAAAAATTCAAAACCATCTGCATTTAAACTTCTTGCCAAATAATCACCACTCTTGGAAAATAACAGCAACTCTTTCATCAAAAAAACGCTCTAAATCATCAAAAAAGACAACAATAAACGCCTCCCAAAATTTTAAAATTTGGATAAGTTAGCTTTTTCTCATCATCCTATTTTTTTAACTTTAATTGAAGACAATCAATCTGTTTAAAAGTAAAAATCTCTATAATCTTTTTGTTTGTTTCATAATTTAATAACTTTGAAGAACAGCAAAATATAAAATAGAAAAAAATATTTTATCGCTCCATAAGCCTCCAAAACAGATTTGTTCATTTCAAAGGAGTATTTTTTGATAAAAGCTTTATGCATAAGATAAAGATTATGAACCAATATTTTACTAACCTAACAAAAGCCTCACACAATAAAAAATATCTTCTAATTTCTTTGAAATGATAAGATCTATTGCAATTTTTTACGAAGACTATTGCACACTTTAGAAAAATTCATTTGCCCTGCGTAGCGTTCCTTAAGCCACGTCATCACCTTACCGATATCACGTAATTTTTTAGCTTTCGTTTGTGCCAAAGCCTCACAAATAACCTGTTCTACTTCCATCTCTTTAAGCTGATAAGGAAGAAATTCACGAATAACTTCTATTTCGGCTTGTTCTTTCTCTGCTAACTCCAAGCAACCAGACTCTTTATAGACACGCATTAACGCTTCACGCTGTTGAAGCATTTTCGTAAAAACAGACTGTATCTGCTGATCATCAACTTCTAGCTTCCCTTCATCATAATAAAGAATATCACGATCTCTAACCGCAGCATTCATTAAACGAAGTGTAGCAAGACGCGCACTATCTTGCGCTTTCAAAGCAGCCTTAAGAGCCCCATCAATCTGGTCACGCAACATAAATTTATCCAATTTTGTTCAAACGGAAAATGCTTTTTAACCAATCTTTATCCATCTTGCAATGGAGGATAAAAAAATAATCGAGAACTCGATCTTAGAAAAGATAAAAACAAGACTTTACCTCTTCATGGAATGCCCTTATACTCTCTGCTTTAAGCAAAACATGACTAGAATAATAGACACAGCATCTGTTAGCGGTATAATTTTTGTGTAAAGTTAATCATTATACCTTTCAGAAAATAAATTGTGGATACACACTATGATACAAACAATTTCATCGAGCAGCTCTTGGAGTGTTAGCAAACCTACAGCCCTCTTAGTTCTTGCTGATGGAACTGTCATTGAAGGTAAAGGAGCAGGTGCGACAGGTATTGCTGAAGCTGAAGTATGTTTTAACACCGCCATCACAGGCTATGAAGAAATCCTTACAGACCCATCATACACACAACAAATTGTTAATTTTACATTTCCTCATATAGGAAATGTAGGGGCAAATAGTGAAGATATCGAAGCTCTCACGCCTCTCAACGACCACGGTGCTGTTGGCGCTATTTTCAAGGCAGATATTACACATCCTTCAAACTATCGTGCCAATGAAAACCTTCATCAATGGCTTAAAGCCCATAAAATTATTGCTCTTTGTGGTATTGATACACGCGCACTCACAATTCTTATTCGTGAAAAAGGTGCGCAAAATGCTGTCATTGTGCATGATCCTGATGGAAATTTTGATATTCCTTCTTTAAAAAAACGTGCACAAAAATGGCATGGTCTCGTCAATCTTGATCTTACGAAAGAAGTGACATCTCAATCGTCAATGCAATGGGATGAAGAACCATGGCGTTGGAATAAAGGATATGGCACAAATAATGTGCACAATCTTCATATCGTTGCCATTGACTATGGTATTAAACGCAATATTCTTCGCCTTATGGCAACACAAAAAGCACGCATTACTGTTGTGCCCGCCCACACCAGTGCAAAAGAAATTCTGGCAATGAATCCTGATGGTGTTTTTCTTTCTAATGGTCCAGGAGATCCGGCGGCTACAGCTCAATATGCCATTCCAACGATCAAAACATTGATTGATCATCATTTACCAATTTTTGGAATATGTCTTGGTCATCAACTTCTCGCTCTGACAGTTGGCGCAAAAACCATAAAAATGCACCAAGGACATCATGGTGCAAACCATCCCGTTAAAGACCTTAACAGTGGAAAAGTTGAAATTGTATCGATGAATCATGGCTTTGCTGTCGATGCAACCTCTTTACCAAAACATGTTCAAGAAACACATATCTCTCTCTTTGACGGTTCAAACTGTGGTATTCGAATCATTGGAAAGCCCGTTTTTTCTGTTCAATATCACCCCGAAGCTTCTCCGGGACCACAAGATAGTCACTACCTCTTTCAGCATTTTTCTGATCTCATTATGAATTATAAAAAAATATCTTAAAATAAGATGCAAATAAATATATGCAGCATTTTACTTTCCATTTGAGTATAAAAAACTGAAATTGTTTGTACAACACTGATGCGGTTTTTCAACAGGCTGCTCTCCCTGAACACTAAATGGAAATAAGCAAAAAACATAAGCTTTACGATACACAACCATATCACAAAACAGAAAATTATTTGCAGTGAATGAGAAAGATAGATCGGTATTTATCCAATACTTTACAAAACAAATATCACAAAAAATTTTTGCTTATTAAATGTAATTTTTTGAGCATTCTCTCGCAAAATATTTTTACTAACCCCCTTCAACAAATTAACGTACGCGCAAAGTAAAAATGACCGTTGCAACGATAAGAAGCAAAAAGCCCCCAACAAAGGGAGCACCAGAAAAATAAAACAGTGCATTTTTATCTGTAAAACATTCAAAGAGAAACACATAAAAAACAGAACCAAATATTAAACTCAATGAAACAACAGATGTCATGGCTCCTTGTAGTTCTCCTTGTACATTTGTCGGCACCTGTGCTGAAGCAATAGCACGAATAGGTGCATGAACAAGATATTCAAGCATTGTACATACACAGACCATATAAACCATCCACCCCTTTGTTGCGAAGGTATAGCCTAGCATAGCAATGGATGCAAACAAAAGCCCCACTATCGTAATACGCCAATCGCTCCATCGTTTAGAAAAATAAGGCAAAATAAGAGCGACAACAATAAATTGTCCTATCCCAAAAACGCTATAGGATATTCCTATGGAAAACGAACTCCACTCATAGCGTTCTTTTGCAATGAACGCCCAAATGCTTAGCCATACAGATTCCGCAAACCAATAAAGAAAAAAGACTAACAATACCCAAAGAACCATCGGATATTGCTTCAATTGCCAAAAAGCACCTAAAGGATTTGCCCGCTTAATATCAAAAAAGCGCCGATTCCATAAAGAAAGAGTCTCAGGAAGCATAATCCAAGCAAAAATAAAATTAATGAGTGAAAAACCAGCAGCAAAATAAAACGGAATACGCGGACCAAACTGACCTAAAAAACCACCAATAAATGACCCCAAAATAAACCCTAATGCAGAGGCAACCCCTAATAGACCAAAATTGCGTGTACGGTTTTTTTCATCGGATATATCAGCAAGATAAGCTGTACACGTTGCAAAACTAGCACCACTTATTCCTGATAAAAGACGCCCGATAAATAACATAGAATAGCACCATGCTATAGCACATATCAGATTATCAAGAGCAAAACAGATAATAGAAACAAGTAAAACAGGACGACGACCATAACGATCAGAAAGATTGCCAATAACAGGAGCAAACAAAAACTGCATCACTGAATAAGCTGCAAGTAATTTTCCTCTTTCTACAAAAGATGTGCTGACATCTTTTCCAGTTAACTGAGAAAAATATTCAGGCAAAACGGGACAAATAATTGCAATGCCAAGAATATCTAACAATAAAGTGATAAACACTAAAATGAGCCCACGTCGAACAAATTTCGGATTGAGCCTGTGATCTTGCATAACATACATACTATTTTACACTCAGTTACTCATTTTACACGCACAGTTACACCCCCGCTTTCTTTTACCCTCTTCTTTTTTAAGTACTCTATACCGTATAAATTTCACATGCAAAATAATAACAAAGTAAAAATTTTAAAAAGAGTCAAGATAAAAATATAAAATTATTTTTTACTTGGTATATAATTATCGAAGTATGAATTATATTTTTTTAAAATTAAACGAACAAATATTCATGAGAGAAAATCATTAATAAGATCTCCGAAGAGATAGAAGATCCTAATAATTTTAGAGACATTATATAGTTTTCAAGAAATTATAATTGACTTTATCAATCATTATTCCCCCCACTCATACCACACCTCTCAAAAATCGTAATTTTATTGAATAGATCAGAGAGCCTATAATCATTAAAACATTACAAAAGATAAGCTCTTAAAAATTTTTCTCATCCTCAGAATATACGATAACCTTAAAGAAGCATCATCAGAATAGCTTAACACTGTAAAAACGGATCATATTTATTGAAGCCATCAATGATTATATGCTATTATTAAATCCAATAATGGTCTAACGAATAAGCATGAGGCAATACCCCTTTTAGTGAAAGTTCTCCATGAGCTGTGAATTTTAAAATAGTGTATAAAATGCGAAAAATATCCCTGTTAATTCTCACTTTAATATTCGTGACAGGATGTGATGTTCAAAACTCTGATTCACAAAAGGGTATTTTAGAAAAAAAAAGAGACACTCAACAAACAACCAACATAGAGCTAGATCCCTATACTTTAAATAAATTAAATGCTCTTCTCAAAAAACGTTCAGAAATAAATGATCCCGAAAAGGGAGCCCTGATTGATTTTTTTTCTAAAGCTTTTTTAGGGACACCTTACAAAGCAAATATGTTACAGGGCTCAGAAAAGATACCAGAAAAACTCATTATTGATTTTAGAGGCTTAGATTGCTTCACGTATCTAGATTATGTTGAAGCATTGCGCAAATCAACATCCCCAAAAGAATTCATTAATAACGTCATAAGAACGCGTTACATTAAGGGTAAAGTCCATTTTTTAAATCGAAAACATTTTTTTACAGACTGGGCTTATAGAGAATATAAACTCGCCGCTGATATTACCGCTGAAATAAGTCCTCATGCGGTGAGTATAGAAAAATATCTCAATAAAAAAGCTGATGATAGAAACTATCTTCCTGGACTTCCTGTTGTAAAACGCACAATAACGTATATTCCAAGTAACTTTATTAATGAAGAGGTTATAAGCCGTTTAAAATCAGGTGATTTCATTGGCATTTATACAAAAATTGCAGGATTGGATGTGACACATGTGGGGTTCTTTATCATGACGGATAAAGGCCCAATGTTACGAAATGCCTCTTCACGAAAAGCAAATGAAAAAGTCGTTGATTCCCCTTTTATGGATTATGTTGCAAAAACACCAGGAATCATTGTTTTAAGGGCTCTTTAATAACATCACAGCAATAAGAAAAAAATATTTTGGGGAAAGAATAAATGAAGCGAGATATGTCATGATTGTGATCTCATAAAGTATTTTATATAAATGATAACTTTTATATAAAAGGGATCATTGTTGTACCGGGAGGGAGTTTTGCCTCATCTTCAGGTTCGACATGAATAGAAATGCGCACATTATCAAATTCTTTTTGAAGAACACTTTCAATTTTATCACAAATTTTATGGGCTTCTCCGACCTGCATGACAGCTGGTACAACCAAATGAAACTCTATAAAAGTAACTCTACCAGCAACACGCGTGCGTAAATCATGGATTTCAAGTGCTCCATCTGCATTGGCAGAAATCAGCTCCCGAATCCGCATGGTTTCATTCAATTCAACGCCAACATCCATTAATCCTTGAACAGCATTCCTAATCACCTTCCAGCCCTGTAAAAGAATATTAACAGCAACGATTATCGCTAAAATAGGATCTAAAACACCCCATCCCCCTACAAAACCAGCAATCAAACCAATTAAAATTGCAAGCGAAGTAAAAACATCCGTTATAAAATGTACCCCATCAGCTTTAAGAGCCGGTGAGCGATGATGTTTTCCCTGCCAAAGCAGAACCATTCCCCACATGCAATTTATAACAGTTGCAACAAGATGAATAACAAGCCATATTCCAGGTTTCTGTAACAATTTAACGGTGGCAAGTGCTATCCACGCTTCTCTTAAAATAACAATTGCCGCAATAATAATGAGGATTCCTTCAAGAATCGCGGAAAAATATTCCGCTTTATGATGCCCAAAAGGATGATCATGATCCGCTGGCTTCAAACTCACTTTAACAGCCCACCATGCCGCTAATGAGGCAAGGATATTGACGATTGATTCCAATGCATCAGAATAAAGTGCAACCGACCCTGTGATGTGATATGCCCAATATTTCAAAGCAAAAACAATACACGCAATAAAAATGGAGTATAAAGTTAAGCTTTGTATATTGATTTTCACATTCATGAAACGCGTCCTTTTCTTCAGAAAATAAGGAATAATATTTTAAACCCTATAACGATATTTTTGACATATCACCAATATTTTCTCAATATTACAGAAGCTACCATACGCTAAATGCCTCAACGCACCCTTGTTATCGCAAAAGCCCCCCAGTTACACGAGCATCAGCAATAAAGGATAAAGAAAACAAGGCATAAACAAACAGCTTTTCCCAAGAGGAAATAAACAAATTCCCTTCATGAATCATCTTCTGAACAACTTAAAACCATCTCACGTTTTATGAACGAAAAAACTTCTTTTGCTCAAATGTGTCATGATCACGCATTTTTTTTCACATTTTATGATATGCATGATGACGCCACCTATAAACATTTCTGTATCTTAGAAAAAATGACTGAGCACTCCCCTATCCCCCTACAGCTTAAGGAAATTTTAAAATAGGACTGCTAAAAGACTTAGAAAAAGAAAAAAGAAAAAGATTCACGGCTCCCAAAAAGAATCTGGGCATTGGGGACCCAGATTCTTTTCCCTTATAACTAAGGGCATACAGAACTTGGGAAATAGCGGGGACCCAAGACACTGCACCCGATACGAAAACAAAACTTATTATCCCGCATCAGTATTTTTACGATACACTAATCTGTATATATTGTCAACAAAAATTCTACCATAAGTTTTAAAATAATATTTTTTATCTCTTTTTTTAAAAATAAAGCAAATTCTAACAACTGGAAATTGAAAGAAAAAAGCATTAAGAATCTCGCATGCATTTAAATATTACAACAATTGACGAAACCAATGACCCACGCCTAAAAGACTATCATAATATCCGTGAAAAAGATCTTGTTGGACGACAACAGCAATTTATTGCTGAAGGTAAAATAACATTGTCCGCATTATTGCATTCGAAAGAATTTTCTCCTCTCTCGCTGCTTATCTTAGCAAAACGCCTCCCTGGACTTCTACCGCTTTTAGAAAAAACACAACCTCAATGTCCCATTTATTGCGTTTCACAAAAAGTCATGGATGGTATCACCGGTTTTCATGTTCATCGTGGTATTCTGGGTATCGGTAAACGCAAAACGCTCCCATCATTACAAAGTTTTTTACACAACCTACCAGAAAAAGCTTTGATTCTGGTTTTATGTGGTATCTCGAATCATGATAATATGGGATCAATTTTTCGTAATGCGGCAGCCTTTGCCAGTCACGGCATTATTGTCGATAAAACCTCTTGCGATCCGCTTTATCGCAAATCAATCAGAGTTTCTGCTGGTGCTGCCCTAAAAGTACCCTATACGCAAAACGCTCATATAAATGACATTATAGCTGCTCTAAACGATGAAAATTTTCATCTTTATGCACTCTCTCCCTCTGCCTCACACACGCTCAAGCAAGCAAACAAAACTAAAAGAATAGCCCTTATTTTTGGAACAGAAGGTGATGGCTTACCACCTCATATACTACAACAATCACAAGCCTTACGGATTCCCATGACTGATGGCTTTGATAGCCTCAATGTTGCCACAGCCTCAGGGATTGCTCTCGCCCATTTTACCGACTTTGACCATTCAAGATGGTAAGATTTTAAGTTGTAACAAATATTCGATGATGTGTGTTCTTTACCAACCCCACAAGTCGCTATCCCCTAGCATTTGAGAGCATCCATCAAAGACATTTTTACATTTCTTTTTATCAACTTCCCCACCACAAGCCCACTTGTCCAGCACCCCCCTTGTAAAGGGCAAAAGACACGGATTGAATGGATTCAACCATAAAAAAATTGACTGAGAAAGATTTACACAAGCCTTTCATTCAAATTGAAGGATAAAATTATCATTATCAATCAATTTATTATCTTTTTATGAAGCTGTTGTCTTAAGTTCAGAGGAAACAGAATCTTTTGTTTCAAGATTGCACAACACACGTTTCAACATCATTTCAATGTCAGCCGCACGCTCTGAATGCGTTACAAATCCTCCCCCAAGAATACGCGCCTCATGACCATTTCCATCATAAAGAACGCAAGCTTGCCCTGGTGCCACACCGTTTTCACATTCCAACAAATCAACGGAAAAAACACCTTCTTTATAATGCAAGCGCGCAAGATGAGGCGGACGCGTTGAACGGACCTTTACCGCCACTTCAATACCTTGAGAAGGAAAATTATCCAACGACTCATCACCAAGCCAATTCACATCCCGTAAAAAAAGCTTATGTGTTTCTAACATTTCACGCGGACCAACAATAACACGGGCATTTTCCACATCGAGATAAACCACATAAAGCGCTTCCCCCGTTGACACCCCAATACCACGACGTTGACCAACAGTATAATTAACAATCCCCGAGTGTTTGCCTAAAATCTTTCCATCAATATGGACAATAAAACCAGGATTAGCAGCTTCTGGACGCAGCTTTGCGATAACATCTGAATATTTTCCCTGTGGAACAAAACAAATATCCTGACTATCATGCTTATTGGCAACCACAAAGCCCATTTCTGCAGCCATTTCGCGAACGCGCGCTTTTGGAAGATCTCCAAGGGGAAAACGCAAATAATCAATCTGTTCTTGTGTTGTTGCAAAAAGAAAATAACTTTGATCACGATCATTATCAAGAGGACGAAAGAGTGCTCGATGTGCCCCATGAGAACGCGAACGAATATAATGTCCAGTTGCCAAAGCATCGGCTCCCAATTCACGAGCTGTTGCTAACAAATCAGCAAACTTAACTGTCTGATTGCATGCAATACATGGAACTGGAGTCTCTCCATGAGCATAGCTTTCTGCAAAAGGATCAATAACAGCTTCGCGAAAGCGTTTCTCATAATCAAGAACATAATGCGGTATTCCTAACGTTTCTGCAACACGACGCGCATCTTCAATATCTTGTCCCGCACAACACGCCCCTACCCGATGCGTTGCAGCCCCATGATCATAAAGCTGCAATGTAATGCCAATGACATTATATCCTTCCTTTTTTAGAAGACCTGCAACAACCGATGAATCAACCCCCCCCGACATTGCAACAACAATGCGAGAATCCTTAGGTTGTCCTGGTAAATCAAGACTGTTCAAAAACATGTATTCATTCTCTATTTAGTACTCTATTAATGGATAGCCATATGTTAACATTCTGATATGCGCTTCTTCTTTTATGCTTTTGCCACTTTTATGCTATTGATTGCCCTTATATTGTTTTTTTATCCTTTCTACAACCATAGCATCATTTTCTTAAAAGCAGCTGTAAATAAAAAAGAGTGATAGAAATAAGGCATAATAGTAATCATTTGGGGGAAATCAGTTAGAAAAATCATTGAGGAAAATTTTTTTCTCTTTTTTTCAATCTAGCAAAATATTGCAAGAGGCGCTTCTACACAGTTTGCTTAAGCTTCTTTATTACCCGCTCAATCACTTTATTAATTTTTTCTTTCAGCGCGTTTAGCTCTTTTTTAAATTTCATACTCTATAAACGAATCAAGTCCTTGACGAAAGGTAGAGGATACGAATGACCAATTTGATAAAAACACAAATGAAATATGTTATTGGGCCAGATGGAAGTCCACTGACAATTGCCGACCTACCGCCACAAACAACACGGCGCTGGGTGATTCGTCGCAAAGCTGAAGTTGTGGCGGCTGTCAGAGGCGGATTGTTAAGCCTTGACGAAGCGTGTCAACGCTATACTTTGACTGTGGAAGAATTTCTTTCATGGCAAAGTTTGATCGATGAACACGGCTTAGCGGGATTACGAACGACCAAGATTCAAGATTACAGGCATTAAGTTGCCATTGATCATGATTTGATAACATAAAGCACTTTATAAAAACAGCCAAACTTAATAAAAGTTTGGCTGTTTTTATATTATTTTCAGTAGATAAATCTGACAAATTGCTTTTTTAAGAATTGTTTTGATTACTCATTCATTGAATTAGCCAACCATTGAATTAGATTGAATCAAAGTATCTTCATCATCCACATCATCCGCGACAGTCTTTTTTTCTCGTGCTTCCAAAAGCTGTGCATATTGTAGCTCTGTATGCGCTTCATGAAGAGCAATTTCAGCATTTGTTTTTTGAAGCTGTAAATCACGAATGGAATTGAGCAAATTATCACGTCTTTGCCGAGCAGCACGTGCAAAAGCAGAATAAGCAAAATGGTGAACATCATTGTTTCCAGATTTACGTTCTTCATGAGAAATCTGTGTTTCCAATTCTAACACCATTCGTTCAAATTCTGCGATCATCATTTCAAGCTGTGCAATTTCACGGCGCTTTCCACGCACTTGAAACATCCTCAATCGCACCATATTTTCCCGTGGCTTCATACTCACTACTCCTTGATTGTGCTAACTCAAAACGCGCATTCATACTCAATTCATATCGTTTTAGTTATATGTCTAGTCGAAAAAAACAGTCTATTAATAAGACCATAACTCCGCCCTTCCTTAAAGCATCTGCAAACACAACCTTCTTTAAAGAGCCATAACTATTTCTTCACTTTTCCCTCCCACTATAAAATGAAGAGGTTTAAAGCTCCGTAAATAAACACTGAAATTGTAAAAAAGTAATTTATAAAACTTTTTTTAAAAGATTTTTTTTAGATTAAAGTTTATAGGAAAAGCCCTTCATTTCTTATTATGTTAAAAAGTACGCAATTTTTTCAAAATAATTTTGTAGCCTCTTTTAAAAATAACAATATTTTGTTAACCACTATCATGGATAGTGGGGAATTTGGTAGTGATTGTTACGCGTACTACTGAAATATTTATAAACGCTTTATTGCTAAGTGTTTAATTTCATGAATTGTTTTTATCAACAGTGGTTTTACCAACTGTTTATAAAATAGAAATGCTCCTTGTGATTCGTAAAGGAGCGAAGTGAGGGATCTAAAATGCGCGTATTATTAATTGAAGATGATAGAGCGGTTACTCAAAGCATTGAGTTGATGCTAAAGTCAGCCAATTTTAATGTTTATATCACTGATCTGGGTGAAGAAGGTATCGATTTAGGAAAACTCTATGATTATGATATCATTTTGCTTGATCTGAATTTACCCGATATGTCAGGGTACGATGTCTTACGAACTCTAAGATTGGCAAAAATAAAAACACCTGTCCTTATCCTTTCCGGTATGAATGCCATTGAGGATAAGGTTCGTGGTTTTGGCTCTGGGGCAGACGATTATATGACAAAACCTTTTCATAAGGATGAACTCATTGCGCGTATTCATGCCGTTGTTCGTCGTTCTAAAGGACATGCACAATCAGTTATTGTTACCGGTGATCTCACCGTTAACCTTGACGCAAAAACCGTCGAAGTTGCAGGGCGTCCTGTTCATTTAACCGGTAAAGAGTACCAAATGCTAGAGCTTCTTTCTTTGCGCAAAGGCACAACACTTACCAAAGAAATGTTTCTCAATCATCTCTACGGTGGAATGGATGAACCAGAACTAAAAATTATTGATGTTTTTATCTGTAAACTACGGAAAAAATTGGAAGCAGTCTCTTCTAATGCAAATTATATTGATACCGTTTGGGGACGTGGTTATGTCTTGCGTGATCCAGTTGAAGAGAACGTACGAAAAACCGCTTAAGCAGTGAAAATACACATTGTAAAATCTCGGGGTGTAGCGGGCCGAGATTTTTCCCGAGATTTTTCTCTGTCACAAGTAAAAAACTCGCACACAAAAAATCTCATATAGAAAGCGCTTAAAGCTTAAGAAATAACCACACTCTATTCGCAAATATAATTTTATCGCTCGTAAGTTTGACCGAAGTTTCTTTTTCCCCAATACGGCTTAAGCGCTTCTCTCTTATTCAAAGCTTTTTCACACTTTCTAAAACAATACAATGATCCCTTTCATCAATATTTATTTTCATCTCTGTCACTTCAGCAAGTAACATTGTGTAATAAAATTGGATGACATGTGCATCAATAAGCTCTTCTTGAGCTTTTCCATGATATAACGCAAGAAAATGTGGAGGAATACGAAGAATTTCACCCACAATCTCAAATCGAAAAGAACGTTTATTTTCCTCTTGCTCAATCATAACAACAATTTCACCGCCACGAGAAACTGTTGCATTTGCAATCAATAACAAATTCAGCAGAAGTTTAACTTCATCTTTTTGTAATAAAAGAGAGGGAGCCTGCCATTTTAAAGTTGCTTTTTCTTGCAGCATATATTGTTGAGCAACCTGCTCTGCGGCACGTGTCTCTATTTTTCCTCCACTTGCACCAGCAAAACCAAAAGCCAATCGCGCAAATTGTAGACGTGCAGAAGCACTCGCAACGGATAAACGCACCAATTGCAAAGCCTCTTCTTCAGCACCTCCATCGTCATAAAGCTCCATTGCATTTTGAATAGCCCCCACAGGTGAAATTAAATCATGGCAAAGTCGACTACAAAGCAAAGCAGCAAGATCCATAGGCTTCAAAGAAATAGCGAACGTCATAACGATTGAAAACTCCTAGATTCAAAAAAACAAACTTTATTTTAAAGAAAAACTCTTAACATCTGATGCATAAGAGAAAAAATTAACAATCATGCTAAAAAGTTTTCAGAAATAAATTCAAGAATTTAAATAACCTTACATCTTATTTTTTATTTGAATAGAATGAGAATCCTAATATTATCTTTTTGTTTGTCACTAATAAAAGGAGAAAACTCTATGGCTCTCTCTCTGCTAAAATACTGGTACAAAAATATTATATCTTTAATCTTCCTTTTATTCGTCACCATAAACACTACACATGCTCAACTAAAACCAATAGAGCAAAACGAGCCTCATTATTCACTTCAAGAAATAATTGATTCTGGTCATATTTTTTTTGGGAAAACAACCAGTGGTTTAGCAATCGCAATTCAAAATATTTTTTCACAATATGGCTATCCCAATGCCTATATTTTAGGAGAAGAAGCTTCTGGTGCCTTTTTTGCTGGATTAACCTATGGCGAAGGAAAAGTTTTTACCAAAAGTTATGGTCAGCATAAAGTTTTTTGGCAAGGTCCTTCAGTAGGCTGGGATTTTGGTGGCCAAGGTTCTCGTCTCATGATCTTGGTTTACAATCTTAAGAGCATAAATAATTTATGGGGACGCTATGGTGGTATTTCAGGTTCGGCCTATTTAATTGCAGGGGTTGGTTTTCATGTGCTCAAATACCATGATACCTTGTTAATCCCAATACGGACAGGAATCGGTGCACGTCTTGGTATCAACATAGGATATTTAAAATTAACACCGAAACCGACATGGAATCCGTTTTAAACGTCTTCTTATTTGAAAGGGGGTATTATGCTTATTCAATCGTTTCTTTTTTTTATTCTTGGGGTTGCCACCACTTCTTGGCTATTCGTTCTTTTATCCCCTCTTATTTGGCGTAAAGCCGTTCATTTTGCGCATAAAGATGTTTGTGCACAACTTCCATTATCACTCACGGAAATACAAGCAAACCACGATTTTATCTGTGCACAACATGCTGTAGAATTAGCAAAGAACCAACAAAAGTATGAATCTTTGCAAAAAAAATATGCCCATCAAAAAATCCATCTGAGTCAAGTCATAGAACAACTTTATCGGCTATACCTCCCCGCACAAAACACTTCTCCCAAAGAATCGATCGCCATCAAACAAAATATTGTCAACACAAACACCTTCACAGGAAAGCAAAATGATGCGTGAAAAAATTGCACATTATCAGCAACATTTACAAAAAATCCAAACTCATAAGCTTGATATAACGGCTAACCACCAGCTGCTAGAAGAATTCCGTGAAGAAACAAAAGACCTTGCAGCAACATTAGCAGCTCAAATAGCGCTACAAGAGGGGAAAACATCACCCATAAACACACTGATTCAAAAATCAAAAAGTAAAAATGACCTCGCATCACGTATTCGTAAAAAAATAACTTATCTCTCCTCTAAAAGCCCCGTTCAATAAGTTATCTCTTAAAACACCTTCAATGAAGAATAAAATCGATAAAGGTTCATTGTAGCTCTCATAATCCAAGTGCCTTTTATTAAACGTGACTTTCTCGCTAAACTAAAGAAAAAATTTCTTACCCTACACCGATTTGAAAAAATTCATCTCCTTATCTAGCAATTCGATTTGCTTTTCATATCACCACTTTAAAGGACAGCATTTCATGAATCGTAAAGGCAAATAACACTTAAAAAATATTCATCATACATTCTAACAAAAAATACCTTCTAAGATGGACCACCCATACATAAAGCTTTTACCATAAGTTTTAAAGATAAAAGCATGCTCTCAAGCGTGATAAAAATCTCTTATTTTTTGGATAATTATATCCTGATCCGCTTGCGCCAAGTAAGGATGCATTGGTAAACTTAACACACACTCTCCTAAAGACTCTGAAACAGAAAGGGAATCTTCTACATAAGGAAAGCGTTTATAAGCTAGCTGTTTGTGTAAAGGAGTTTTATAATAAATCATGGTAGGGATAGAATTTTTTTGTAAAAAATCTTTTAATTTATCACGCTCTCTTACCTTAATTGTATATTGTGCATAAGCAGAACGAATATTTTCTCCTATTTCTGGAACAGTAACAGTATCTCTTAACCCATTGGAATAGCGTTGAGCAATTTCTACACGCTTTTCCATTTCATCTTCAAAAATTACAAACTTTTCGAGTAAAATTGCAGCCTGAATACTATCAAGACGTGAATTCATACCAATCCGTACATTATCATATTGTGTTTCACCTTTCCCATGAAACAAAATAGAGCGTAAAAGTTCTGCCAAATCATCATCATTAGTCATCATAGCGCCTCCATCGCCATAACACCCTAATGGTTTTGCAGGATAAAAACTTGTGGCCGCCACATCACCAAAAGCACCGCACATCGTCTTACCGCTTCTTCCCCCCATAGATTGAGCAGCATCTTCAATGACAAACAGATTTTCCTTTGCAGCCACTTGAGCAATTTGCACATAGTCAGCAGGAAGCCCAAATAAATCAACAGCAATAATAGCCTTTGGCTTTAGCCTTCCCTCTTTTTTAACCATTTCGATAGCGTGAGAAAGTTTTTCAACATCAATATTAAATGTATCAGGTAAAACATCCACAAAAACAGGCTCAGCTCCCACCAAAGCAACAACTTCAGCCGTCGCCGAAAAAGTAAAGCTAGGACAAAACACAGCATCCCCTGGACCGATATTTTTAGCCATAAGAGGCATCTTCAAAGCATCTGTTCCATTAGCACATGCAATGACATGTTTAACGCCAAGATACTCAGCCAATTTTTCTTCAAACTCTGTTACTTTTGGCCCCAAAATATACTGACCACTCGCAACCACATGCGCAATTGCAGAATTAATTTTATCTTCAATACGCGCCCGCTGCGCCCCAAGGTCGATGAATTGCATATTAACTCCATTGATCATCACAAGAATACAAAAGCACTACTTATCTCTTTTTATTTATCATAATTGACACCAGCAGCTGTTAAAATCCGTAAAACCGCAATAGCATCATCACCATTTGTACGAGGTAATTGACGCGTTTGAATACAATAAAGAAAATGCCGTAATTCGCAAGTAAGGGGCAAATCTTCACAAACATCAATGTAACTCAGCTCATCCATGCTAAAAGCCCACTCTTGCTTCTCTTTCCAAACGGCAAAATGGTGCATTGCCAATTTACGACTCCACGGTTCCATATCATCAAAAACGAGCATAGCCTTTGTCCCAACAACAGTTAAACGCCTCTCACGATAAGGGCTCAAACGTGAAGCAAAAAGATGACTACGTACACCATTTGGAAAAGTCATATGAACATGAGAAAAATCAGAAATCTGATCAACGACAGCAGCCCCCTCACCGCGAATTTCGGAAGGCTCACATCCTGTCAACGCTAAAATCATTGAGAGATCATGAGGGGCAAGATCCCATAAAGCATCACTGTGTGTGTGAAATTTTCCAAAGCCTAATCGATGAGAGTAAATATATCGCACCTCCCCCAATTCCCCGTTTTTCACCAATTCACACATTTTTTCAAAAGCCGGATGGAAACGTAAAATATGGCCCACCATAAAAACCCGCGCATAGTCCTCAGCCTCCTGAACTTGGCGTTTAGCATCAGCAACACTCAATGCTATTGGTTTTTCCACCAAAACATCTTTGCCATTTTTAACAGCACGCAGCACATTTTGCGTATGAAATTGTGGCGGCAGCGCTAATACGAGCGCATCAATATTTTGATGAGTGAAAAGATCATCTGGTGGAACAACCTCTACACCATACATCGCTGCAAAACTGGCAGCACGATCAGCATTAATATCAGAAACTGCTGCTAAAGCCCCAAGAGAGTGGAGTGTCCGTATATGGTTTTCACCCCAATGACCGCAACCTAAAACCGCTACACGTGGCACCATTTTTATGCCTTACCTTACTTTATCTATAAAATTATACTTTTACATATCGAGGATAAAATAGAATGACAAGAGAAAAGCTTAAAAACGATGCTTGACATCTCCCTATTCTACCTCTTATATCCGCAGAAGATGTAATTATTTGCACTTATAATTTTATTTTGGCGGAGTAGCTCAGTAGGTTAGAGCAGAGGAATCATAATCCTTGTGTCGGGGGTTCAAATCCCTCCTCCGCTACCATTTTTTTCACAGTAGTTTTTATAGTTGTAGCTTGCCAGCTGGTTTTGTATAAATTTATTTTTTTTCACATGATTTTTAAAGGATTCTCAAAGGGTCTTCAAAGACCTTTCAGAGATCATTTAAAGCCTCTTTAATAAGTCTTTATTTTTCTTCTCTTAAAGGTCTCAATTTCTGATGATCCGTCATGAGCAAGAATCGCATTAAAAGAATCGTATTATTTAAGAAGAAGCATGCATAAAATGGTATCTTTTCTTTAGCATAAACTGCGTGACAGTTTTTCGGTTTTCTGAGGTATTATTAAAAAACAAAAGAAGCTTGGAGAAATTTAGTCAACTTGACCGTATTGCGTACCATTAATGCAATTGTGCAATGTTTGCACTATTACTTGTTTGAGGAATTGGGTAAACATTACCCTATTGCTCCTTTAAGGAATAGGGACAACTTGTCCCAATTGCTCTCTCCCACCCAAAGTGCAAACCTTGCACTTTAATCTCAAGAAACATCACGACCGATCAAAGGAGCAGGTTGCACCTTTGATTTTCTGTTTCTTATACGTTTAATTTTCTCATACCTCTTTTCCCTTATCTGGTGCTTCAAAGGTTATTTCTGTGATGTATCCGCTTTACTTTTCATAGCAATAGGTCACGGTTGCAGCATGCCACGTGCCATTGATTTCGTCTCGAAACCCTTGCAGGAGAAGCAGTTGACCTGCCATGATTTCAGGGTGCCCCTCAAGGCTTAAAGAACCACTGCCCATGGTTCGACAAAGCCTATCCGACTCAGAAGCAGCCGCAGCTTGTGCTTCTTGCTCACAAGGATAACACGTCCGCAGACGGCGAATGGGCCCAGTATACCCTGTGCGATGCGTAACAACGTGCTGTTGCCCTTTTGCGCGATCAAAATATCGTGCTTCTATCATGCCATATTGGGTGCGTGGCTCGAGACTAAACTCTCAATGTGAACACTCATGTTAATAAATTGTCTGGAGGAGGAGATTGTCCCCGCTTAAAAATAAAAACTTATTTTTTAAATATACTGAAAAATAAATTATAAATTAAACCCATATATTGCGTATTTAACGATAAATTCAACTTTAACTTTGACAGAGAAAACAAAATAAATTACCAAAGTTATGTCTAATTAACGAAAAGCAATATCTATTTCTTTTCTTCTTTTGAAGAGTGTGGGGAATAATATTGGGGGCTTCAAAAGGAGAGTATTCGTGTATAAAAAATCCCTTCTGTCATCTATGGCGACAGCCGCTATTGTGCTGTTTAATATCCAATTCAATGTTCATGCTGAATCTCTTGAAGTTTCTGGAGAAAAAAAAGAGATCAAAGGTGCCACTTATGAGACTCTTCATGCTCTAAAAGGCGGTCAAATCATCGGAACTGATTTGAAGGTGATCGGAAATAAAGACACAAACTCAAGCTCACACACAAATGTCTACGTTATAAGCACTGAAGGCAAAGGCAGTGCAATTAAATTAACGGGAGATAAAACGACCGTTAAAGGAACGGATTCTGATATCCGTTTGGGTCTTGAAATAAAAGATGACGCGATACTTCAAATGACTGGGGGAATCATTACAGTTTCTGACACTGGCCTTCACTTCTTAAACAGTAACAGCCAAGAAAACAAATTGGAAAATGTGATCATATTGAGTGGTAAAAACGATGCGCCACTCGGAAATGGAATAATAACAGAAAACAGTACAGTCACTTTAAAAAATGTCACTGTCTCTCAAGCAGTTAATGCCATAGTCGGAGATGATCACTCTCAAATAACAGTCACTGGAGGATCATTCGAGAGCACAAACGATAGCATATATGCAAAGCAAGGAAGTTCCATTACTTTAAACAATGCTGCAGTCACATCATATGGTAAAAATGGTGTCTATGCAGACGGTCCGGATTCAAAAATTATAATGATAGGAGGAAGTGCAACAACGAAGAATGAACATTCTTCTGCATTGCATGCAAAAAACAAAGGGAGTATCGATGCCACGGATGTTACTCTTACAACAAATGGTACAGGAACCGGCGCCTTTGCATATGGCGAGAAGAGCATAATTGAATTGCACGGGCATACAACGATTAACAATACTTTAAATGGTCTTAGAGCAATTAATGGTAGCAAAATCTCTAGCGAAGATTTAACAGTCATCGGAGAAAAATCAATTAATTTGGGGGACTACTTTGCACACTCTGGTGTATCTTCAGAAGGCTCTGAAAGTGAGATTAAATTAACAGGCAAAACAATCATTCGCAACTTTGATGAAGGTCTTTATGCAGACGGTGGAGGCAAAATTGTCAGTGGTGATTTAACAATAATCGGTGGTGAGAGCGAAGAAACAACCGTTGGTATAAACATTTGGGAGCCTGAGAGCAAAATTGAATTAAATGGTAACACAATCATTCAAGATACTGATATTGGTCTTGCTGCAGATGAAGATGCTACGATCAAAACGGCTAGTGGTACTAAAAATGAGATAAAAGCAAAAAAAAATGCATTAGCCGTAGTAAATGGCGGACATATGGATCTCACAAATGTTTCTGCAACAGCAGAAGTTTCAGGCTTACAGTTTGCAAATTTTTCTGATAATGATCCACTTGACCCAATGGATCCACAAGAATATCGTAACAATGAAATCAATTTAAACCATGCAATTTTTCACGTTGATAATGGTACAGGAATTTTTGTTGGAGCTGTTGTTGAAAAAAACATTGAAAATAGTCCTGCTCTATCAATCGGTACGCTCAATTTCAAAGATTCAGAAATATATGCCGATATATTATTAGATGATGGTATCTTTTGGAATAAAACTTCTCGGAAAGATAAAAATGTCTGGAATGATAAAGAAGTTAAGGAAATACCCATCGGCAGTTTCACATTAAATGCAGATCATTCCACCTTAGAAGGCAGAGCAAACATTGCACAAGAGAGAAATGTACGCTTTGTCCTGAAAAACGGGACACAATGGTTCTTAAAAAACAGTACACAAGAAAAAGATGCTGAGGGCAATTTACTTGATATCGCTCAAAGGTCACGTTCTGATATTTCTGTGCTAGATCTCGAAAACAGCTCTCTCATTTTTAAAGAACCAACAGAAGATCATTACCACACATTGCATATAGGCTCTGGAAAACCAGAGACCAAAGCCGTCTATAATGCAACAGGTAATACACAGATTTCTTTCAATACTTGGTGGAGTGATGGTAAACCAATCGCTGACCAAAAAACCGATCGGCTTTTGATCAATGGGGATGTTTCGGGAACAACAAACATTTTTGTTAATTTAAAAGGAAATACCACTCAACAAAAACCTTCTGATGTTGAGAAAAATATACGGGGACTTTCTCTTATCCAAGTTTCTGGAACAGCTGAAGAAAGCTCTTTTAAATTAGCCCATGGCTATACCACAATAAATGGTTCACCAGATAAATATATGCTGCGCGTCTATGGACCAAACTCAAGCCAAGGCAAAGCGGATATAAAACAAAATCTCTTTGATGAAAAAAATGAAAAATTCTGGGATTTTCGTCTACAACCGGAGTTTCTTAATTCTAATCCAGAGGCCGGCTCTAACCCAGAGGGATCTGGCTCTAATCCAGAGTCCGGTTCTCATCCTGAAGCAAATGTACATGCACCTGTAGCACAAATGGCAAGCTATTTGGTCATGCCAAATGCTCTCTTCTATAGTGGATTGACTGATATGGCTGAACAAAACGCATTGTTGGCCAATATCAGAACAGCGATCATAGATAAAGGACAAGAAAAACAGAATGGCTTTTTCTTACACACCTATGGAAGCACAGGAACCTTCTCCTCTGAAAGCGCGCCACGCCAATATGGTTATAGCGGTGCTGATCTTCGCTATGCCGCTCTACAAGGAGGAGTGAACTTCGCAACACTGGAAGGACATAATACCACAACACGTTTCGGCCTTATAGGAACCTATGGACAGCTTTCCTT